>JALTKS010000119.1 GCA_027006175.1 Gammaproteobacteria bacterium | reverse complement strand
CAGCCATCGGCGTGCGCCATAACCGTATTCAACAGCGTTCAATGGGGTTCATGGGCGGTTCATTTAATACTCGTGAATACTTTCATGGCATGTCAATCATGTTTATGAAATCGATTAAATGGATTTTTCTGGTGCTGGTATTTATTGTGCCGGTTATCTTATTAAGCATCGCCATTAATCAGGAAAGTAGTACAACGTTGATGGCTGCTTTTGCCAGTCAATACATTGGTTTGATTGCCGAACGCTGGTTCTTCTTTGCGCAAGCGAATCATCCGCAGAATTTGTATTATCAAACAGTTGGCTAAACGAAATAAGCTTTGTAGTATAAAAAAACGCCACTGTTTTGCAGTGGCGTTTTTGTTTGTTAAGCATTAAGCAAAGGTGTCTATCTTTGTCGTCTTATCTGTTTCAGTGCTTTGCTGATTTTGATTCTCCGTATATTGATCTTGTCCTGTTTGTTTTAATTGCGCAATTTCAGCCTGCGCTTCCAGTGCAATAGCCGAGGCATTGGCGGCAACACTGCGATCTTGCGCCGATGGGTTCGCCGGTGCCAGAGCTGCTCGGCGGATTTGCTGTGCCCGTTGCAAGGTGGCTTGCGGATCGTCAGCAACACGGGCACTTTCAATCCCGACTTCACCGCCAATTGCGTAACGCTGTCCGTCAGGACCTTTTTGGTAAGTAAAGCTTGCGCCACTACTGGCAAGGTTTCCGGCGGCAGACAGATGAGCTTGTTCATGGGCGCGTACTTCACGGTCGCGGGATTTTAGTTTTTCCAGTACACGTTGTTCGGCAGGATCCAGTTGCTGCACAATAGCGGCACGTGGATTCGTACTGCGCGTTTGATCGGTGTTTGGGTTGTCAGTTTTCTCTGAGGTATCCCGATTTTCTTTAGACTCAGGATTAACAGACGCCGCTATTGGTGCGGCGGTCGCAGGCGTTATACGTGTTGCCGTGATTGATGAGAGGCTAGATAACATACTAAGGTTATCGGACGCGGGGGCTATAAATTAAGTCAAAAAGTGAAATTATTGGGTTAAAGACACGTCATTTTCCAGCGGATCGCATATCACGGTTTCATCAATAAACTGCACCGCTTTCTTGGGTATGGATGAATCGAGCAGAATTTTTCGATGACCCAGACCTTCCGTCAATAGTAACTCCGCATTGGGCCAGCATTTTGCTAATTGCGCACTTTCCTGCCACGCCACTAATGAGTCATTTTTATCGTGGATCACCAGACTTTGTTCCACGCCATCGGTTAGCGGATAACTGTCAGCAAACTGTTGCCATAGCTTTTCGCCAAGTCGCTGACTAAGCCGTATTCTAAGTCTTTCCTCTGTTGCCGAGGGAATCTTCATATACTGGCAGTAGCGGTGAATCAGCCGACTTAATCCACCGGGTGAGCTGATACCAACAATACTTGTTACTGGCATACCTTCGTTAATGGCGGCGCTTAGGCAGGCAACCCCAAATGAATGGGCAATCGCTGCACGAAAAGGCCCGAATGATGCCGCGATAGCAAGGATGACATCGCGTATGTCGAGCAGGTGAGTGTGGGTACCGGATGTTTGACCATGTGCCGGGGCATCAAAGCAAATCACCCGATAGCCCGCATTGAGTAGCGGATCGATAAAACGATGCAATTGTAAACCACGACCGTTCCAGCCATGTACCAGTAAGATAGTTGGGCCGGTTCCCCATTCCCATACGTTGATTTGTTTGCCATTAACCTCAAGTAAAGACTCACTGCCACGTAGTTGCATTCGTTTCTCACTGGCAGAAGCGGGAAAACGTTTTGTACGAGACCAGAGCTTTAACGCTCTTAAGCTCATTAAGCTCGGGAACTGTTTACCAAATAACTGGAAGGCAAGGCGATTGAGCTTGATTGCCAGGTTGAAAGGCGTGTTTTTATTTTGCTTTTTAGTGCTTGCGCTCATTGTGATGATTAGTCTCTGCCAAAAGAGGCAACGAAGATACTGGTGATGACTTGAACTGGCAAGTACGGCTCATTTGATCGTAAAACAAGGACTTAAGAATGGCTAAATGTTAGCCAATATTTAACGTATCAGCGAAGTCTTATACACAGCTCGTGGAACAATCATCAATTTTTACGGGGAATTTACTAAAACAAGCAATAAAACGCTACGAAAACCGTGAAACACCTTGATTTATATAAATAAAACAAGATTGGTTAAAAAACAACCAGTTTAATAAATATGTCATAAAAGACCCTATTAAAGCTATTTTAAAATGATTAATCCACAGACTTATCCACAGAATTTGTGGATAAAGCTGAAACTTGAAAAGCACACAAGCTGTTACAGGACATAAGCTAGAAATTAAATGAGGTATCCCAGCCAACTCAACTTACTGAATTGGTTTATTGAGCATTTTTAGGGAGAGATAATTGGATCAGCAAACCGCCATTGGTTTGGTTGCTGAGGGTGAGTTCACCTTCATAGGCATCGGTTATTTCCTTGACCACAGCCAGCCCGATGCCCTGACCGGCAACAGCCTCATCTGCGCGCACCCCGCGAACTAAAATAGCGTCTATTTTATCACCAGGGATACCGGGGCCATCATCAGCAATCGTGATGTTAACTTTATTGGCGACAATCGTTGCGCGACATTCAATCTGTTGCTGGCACCATTTGCAGGCGTTGTCTAATACGTTGCCAAAGAGCTCGGTGAGATCACCTTCATCAGCACGAAGCGTGAGGTCATCAGGAATATCGAGTTTGAACTGAACCTGTTTGTCTGCGTAAACTTTTTGTAGTGCGCGGGTTAAGGTTTCAATAAGAGGGCGCAGTAACAACGGACTATTCAGTCCAGAACGTCCGGCAGTGGCAGCGCGTTGTAATTGGTAATCAATACTTTGTTGAATACGGCTCGCTTGTTCGCGCACGGTAGTGGGATCATCCATTGCGCCTTGTAGCACCGCCAGCGGTGTTTTAAGACTATGTGCTAAATCAGCAAGTGCATGACGGTAACGTTGCTGTTGCGCGCGCTCATGGCGAAGTAAGGCATTCAGATTACCCGTTAGGCCTTCAAGTTCAGCGGGGTATTGGCTATTGAGCTGTTCTTGATGCCCTTGTTCGATTTGCGCTAATTCATTGGCAACGGTGCGAAGTGGGCGTAAGCCCCAACGCAGTACGAATAATTGCGCGATAAGTAATAAAACCGCCATACCTCCGAGCCAGGACCACAGGGTTTGCCGGTAACCACTGATTTGGGCAATAAAGACCGAGGTGTCTTCAGACAGCGTAAAGGTGATGGGGATACTGGTTTCACCTGTTTGCCACATTACCCCGTAACTCATGGCAAAACCTTTGGGAGCGTTTAATAATTCAAACTTTTCTTTACCTGGCGGAAGATCATCGTGGATGTGTGCTTTAGAGGAAATGACAGAACGTGATTGCCAAACCGCTTGTTGGCCTCGGTAAACCCATGCGTAAAGACCGCTATCAGGCTGATTGAGTCGTACCAGACTCGATTTTTCAGGCAGGCTGATTTTACCCTGTTCACTGACTTCGGTTTCGCCAATGAGCAGATATAACTGACCCCGAAGACGTTCACGAATGGAGGTCAGTGCAGAATCTTCAAACGCACGATCCAGAGCCAGCCCGGTTAAAACAAGAAAGACGGTCAGCACCAGGCCGGCCCCAATAATTGTGCGGGCATTGATTGACAGTCTCATTGATCGCCTTCGGTTAGCGTAAAGCGATAGCCGCGACCACGCATGGTTTCAATCGGTGAAAGTTTATTATCCGGATCGAGTTTTTTGCGTAAGCGACCGACCATGACTTCAATCACATTACTGTCGCGATCATCATCGTGAGGGTATAAGTAGTCGGCTAATTCCGCTTTGGAAATAACATCACCAGCGTGTCGCATTAAATGTTCGATAAGGCGGTATTCAAAGGTAGTGAGCTCGATATTGTTATCATTGAGCGTCACTTGCTGTTTTGAATAATCAACAACGAGTGGCCCAAATTGTTGCTGGTCACTTACTGCGGCATTACTGCTGCGGCGGAGTAAGGCACGGAGCCGGGCACTCAGTTCTTCAAAATGAAAGGGTTTGGTGAGGTAATCATCGGCACCGGCCTCAAGCCCGGCAACTTTATCCTGCCAACTACCGCGAGCCGTTAGCACCAGAATAGGCAGACTATTGCCTTCCTCACGAAGGGTGCGAATAACCTCACTCCCCGACAACTTGGGTAAGCCTAAATCAACGATGGCGGCATCAATGGGATATTCCCGGGCATTGAACAGACCGTCTTCCCCGTCACTGCTGCAATCGACCATATAGCCTTCTGCTTCGAGCTGTGTTCTTAATTGTTCAAGAATGGCGGTTTCGTCTTCAATGACCAGTATGCGCATACGGAAAACCTATCTAAAACGTCCGTTTGCTGCATTAACACGAATGACGCGAACAACACCTTTACGGGTTAATACTTTGACACGGTAAAAGGTTTTGCCTTTACGGTGAATGGTCTCAACGGCAAGAATACGACCACCGAGCTGATGTTGCACACGTGATGCGGCCTCACCTGGGCTGATACCATGTTGATTAGGTGATGCTAAAGAAATATTTGCCTGCGTGGTGAAAAGTAACAGACAAAGCAGTGATGTTTTTAAAATATTCATTGTCCTAGCATACACGTAACGGGGGTGGGGCTGAAACTACCCGCCTTGTAAAAAATACAGGCGAGTAGTGTTAACCCATCCACTAGAAGCGGAAAATCAAATCAATGCCGCTACGGTGACCACCACCATGACGACGGTAGCCATGACCGCCACCATAGTTGTAACCATGTCCAACAACAACGGGAGGCGCATAGTTATAACCATAATCATGGGAACGACGACTGTAATGGCGTTCATCATCACTTCCGTCACGGTAGCCATCACGGTAACCGTGTGCATAGTTGTTTGAGCGATAATCATCACCATAGCCACGTTCGCCGGCTGTGGCGGTGTTTGAAACCAACAGTGGCACGGAGAGGCTAGCGGCGATGACCAGAGTAGATAAAAGAGTCTGAATTTTCATGATGTTCTCCTTAAAATATCCATTTTTCATGATTTGGCTAAGCATTCCTTAACCACATGTGCAGATTACAGCGGCTTCGCTGAACATAAGCTGAACAAGAAAAAAGCTATTTATCTCATTTATTTCAGTTAGTTATGTTTTTTTAACCTTGCCGTTAGGTTTTTTATTGGAGCTTTGCTTGTGGTAATGCCTGTGAACAGGCAAAATGCGCGCTGAATTTTCACGAACATATAAGGTAAGGAGCCTTCCATGAAACTGATTCTATTAGGTGCACCAGGCGCGGGTAAGGGTACTGTTGCAAAAATGTTGACTGAACTTGATGGTTCAGTACAAATCTCTACAGGCGACATTCTTCGTGGCGCTGTGAAAGCAGGTACTGATCTGGGTAAAGAAGCCAAAGGTTACATGGATGCAGGTGATCTGGTTCCTGATGCACTCATCATGGGCATCATGGGCGAACGTTTACAGGAAGATGATTGTAAACAAGGCTTTTTGCTAGACGGTTTCCCACGCACTATCCCACAAGCTGAAGAACTTAAAACATTGCTTGCTGATTTAGGTATTACATTAGACATGGCAGTTAGCCTTGATGTGCCACGTGACGTGATTTTAGATCGTTTAACAACACGTCGTACTTGTTCTAACTCGGAATGTCAGGCTATTTACAACACCAAGAGCAACCCAACCAAGGTTGAAGGTGTGTGTGATAAATGTGGTAGCCCAACTATTCAACGTGATGATGAAACAGAAGAAGCAATCAGCAACCGTTTAGAAACATACAACGAAAAAACAGCACCATTAGTTGGTTTCTACGAAAAAGAAGGCATGTTGTTGTCGGTTAATGCAACATCAAGTGATGCGGTTGTATCTGCGATTCAGGAAGCGATTAAATAAATAGTTTTTATTTAGTTGTATAAGAGCGGGGTGTGATGAAAATCATGCCCCGTTTTTTTTATTTGTTTTTCTTAAAATTCTTTTTCCGCGCGGCTTTTTTATCGGCTTTTTCTTTTAATATTCGTTCTACTTCGACCAGTTCTTTTTCGATCATGTTGGGTGTTTCAAGGCTGATCTTTCCAAGCGTGCCATTGCGTAGTTCATTAATGAGGATAGTACTGATTTTAACCAGATCAACGAGTCCGCCCGTACCCAGACAACCACGTTGAGCGCCGATATGTTCGAGAAAGTGTAGGGGGGTATCGGGCAGGTTTGTGATGTCGTAACGTTCTTTAAGCAACTCGGGGTAGGCGATAAGTAAATATTCAACCAGATAAAAACCAACATCGCCATAATCCATTGCCGTGTCTTTAATGGAACCGATGCAGGCGAGACGGTAGCCACTATTTTCGTTTTCAATTTTTGGCCAGAGAATACCGGGCGTATCCCACAGCACGATGCCGTTACCAAGATCGATACGTTGTTGATTCTTGGTAATAGCCGGTTCGTTACCTGTTTTAGCGATGACCTTGCCCGCAAGCGCATTAATCAGCGTTGACTTGCCCACATTGGGGATACCCATGATCATGGCATGAATGGGTTTTTCTTTATTGCGATCAGGAAATAATTGCCGACAAGAAGCAATGAGTGGTTTCACCTGGCCAGTTTGAGTTGCCATGATCGGCAGGGCTTTAACATTACCTTGTGCCTCAAAACTATCACACCATGCCTGAGTGATTTTTTCATTAGCAAGGTCAGACTTGTTAAGTAACTTGATACAAGGTTTGGTGTAGCCATTTTTTGTGCGAATAGATTCAATAACAGGGTTTTCACTGCTATAGGGAATACGCGCATCCAGCACCTCGATCACGAGATCAACCTTGGGCAAGGCCTTAACTATTTCTTTTCGGGCCTTGTGCATGTGGCCGGGATACCAGTGAATTGCCATGACGATTCCTAATTCTTTACGCAGGACTAGCCAAAAAGTTCGGGGCGTACCATCCAGTTGAGTGACCAGTTATTGGTGGCGGCCGTAAATTCAAGACAGACAACACTGCCAGGTGTATAGGAAGTAACCAGAGAATTTTTATTACCCACAACCAGATGAGCCACAAGACCCGGGAGAAAGGGAAGGTGGCCTACGATCAAGCTGTCACCCGGTAGTTCATTGAGGCGAACCGCAAAGTTAACCGGGTTGTCGTTAGGATTGATAGCATCATGTGTTTCAATTTTTTTACCCGGAGCAATCGCACTGACAAGACGTTGTGCTGTTTGCTCTGCACGCAGTTTGCCACTATGAACCACATGATCCACTTTAACGTTGGCCTGACGCAGAAACACAGCAAGGCGATTGGCATCTGATTTACCTTTTTCTGTGAGTGGACGTTCAGGATCATCCTCTTTTGAGTAGGCTTCGCCATGTTGAACGAGATAGAGCTTCATACGGATAATTTCTTATTATTAATATGGGTTATATCATAGACGAAATAATCTTAATGCCTAGCTCGAAAAGCAATAAATTTTGCTAGTATGACGTTAAAAATAGATTACTTAAGTAAATAGGATAAAAACAATGAAAATAACCATTATCAGTGGCAGCCACCGTGTTAACGCACAAAGCCTGAAAGTCGCAAAATTTATCCAGACACAACTGGAAGATGGCTTGTGTGATGAAGCACCCATATTAAGTCTTGCCGATAACCCTTTGCCCTTATGGGATCAAGGTGTTTGGGATGGCGATGAAAAGTGGACAGCACTGCTAACCCCCTTGAAAGAACAACTCGCCAGCAGTGATGGCTTTGTGGTGATCACCCCCGAATGGCATGGACAAGTGCCAGCAGGATTAAAAAATTTGTTTTTGTTATGCAGTAAAAATGAGTTAGGACATAAACCCGCCATGATTGTTGCGGTGTCATCGGGTGATGGAGGTGCTTACCCGATTGCCGAACTGCGTATGAGTAGCTATAAAAATAATCGGCTTTGTTATATTCCTGAGCAAATTATTATTCGCAACGTAGAACAGGTTTTAAACGAGGATGCGAAGGAAAATAATCAGCGTTCAGATACGTTTTACCGTGAACGAATTACATGGGCACTGGGTATTCTTAAAGAATACACGTCAGCACTGGCACAGGTGCGCAATAGTGGCGCAACGCAAACCGATAAATTCAATAACGGCATGTAAAGGTGACACGGCTTTACTATGTTCACGATCCGATGTGCAGCTGGTGTTGGGGCTTTGCACCCGTACTAAAGCAATTGCTCGCTGCTCTACCTGCAAACATTGAAGTGAAACGACTTCTTGGTGGTCTGGCAAAAGATACCGATGCACCGATGCCGGCACGGATGCAAACCATGTTGCAAAATACATGGCGGCGCATAGAAGAAAAAATTCCCGGTACACAGTTTAATTTTGACTTCTGGACAAGCTGCCAGCCACGTCGTGCGACTTACGCCTCTTGCCGTGCCGTGATTGCCGCGCGTGAACAAGGCGAAGAATTTGATGAAGCAATCACCAGCGCTATTCAGCGTGCTTATTACCAACAGGCACGCAATCCTTCTGAGTTAAATACGCTGATAGAACTCGCCAGTGAACTTGCGCTGGATGTCGAAAAATTTAAAGTCGATTTACAGTCAAACCAGACACAGCAGCAACTCGAAAATGAAATAGCACAGTCACGTGAATTATTTGCAGAAAGTTTTCCTGCACTGGTGTTACAAAAAGGAAACTCAAGCTGGTCAGTATCAATCGACTATAATGACCCTGCGCCGATGCTTGAATTTGTTAAACATCTAAATGAATGATATATGTGTGTTTAATTATGCGTCAGGCAGTACTTGAATGACTGCTTACGACCCAAAGCAGCCGGTCACTAGATTTCAGTAGACGGCTGGTTGATACTGAAAGCGGACACTGAAAATATAATTTTTAGAAACCTTTTTTGACGCTATCGACCACAGAGTAGTAGTATCAATGCAGCTAACTTAATGAAAAGACAAGTGATATCTCATTTAGAGCAAAACC
>JALTKS010000118.1 GCA_027006175.1 Gammaproteobacteria bacterium | reverse complement strand
TGATTTAATAGGTTCCAGAGACCTATTTTCTATTCTCCTAAGGAGCTGATATCGGTTGTTGTGCAGCGCCGAATTACAAGCGTCCCGCAGGGCGTTTGTCTCGGCGATGTGCAATAACCGATGTCAGTGACCTTCTCGTAAATTATTTATTTGGATTGGTGTTAATTTTTAATGAGGTTCGCACTGCTGCCAGAGCTTAGCTGCTGGCTCAGGGAATCTCACTTTGTTCGATTCAATTGCCCTGAACCTCTGTTAGGGTACTCATAATGAAGCTCGTAGAGATTCTTTGAGCAGCCATCAGCTAAGCTCTGACATCATTGCTGGTGGTTTCGGGTTATCTACCTTTGTTTAGGGAGCTGATATCGGTTGTTGTGCAGCGCCGAATTACAAGCGTCCCACAGGGCGTTTGTCTCGGCGATGTGCAATAACCGATGTCAGCGACCTCCACAAAAATTCACTTCTGACAAACGGTGCAATAGTAGGTCGCACGTTGCCCCATGACACAATGACTAACGGTTTTACCACATTGTCGGCAGGGTTCACCTTTGCGTCCGTAAACATTCAGGCGTTGTTTAAAGTAACCGGGTTTGCCATCGCCACCGGTAAAGTCCCGTAAGGTTGTGCCGCCTTGTTTAATCGCCGCTTTAATAACGGCCTTGATCGCTTTCACTAATAATTTGTATTGTTCAAGGCTCACTTTGCCCGCGGCGCGGCGGGGGTGGATGCCGGCACGAAACAGGGATTCACTGGCGTAGATATTGCCAACACCGACAACATTGTGGCTGTCCATAATAAATTGTTTAATCGTAACGCGACGTTTGCGTGAGCGCTCCCATAGATGTTGTGCTGAAAATTGTTTATCGAGTGGTTCGGGACCGAGATCTTTTAATAGTTTATGTTCCTGCGGTGGTTTGCTTGTCCAGAGGATGCTGCCGAAGCGGCGTGGGTCGTGGTAGCGCAGGCATTGCTTGTTGTTAAAAATAATATCAACGTGATCGTGTTTGCGTAGTTCGCTTGTTGGTTCAACAATTTGTAAACTGCCAGACATGCCAAGGTGCATTAACAGGTAACCATTACCGAAGTCGAGTATCAGGTATTTACCACGTCGAGTAATAGAATGCAGTTTTTGGTCAGGGAGTTTTTTCTTGATGGATGTCGGCACAGGCCAGCGAAGTTTGCCATTGCGAATGATTACGGAACTAACAGTCTGGTTTTCGATATGGGGACTGATCCCTAAACGGGTGGTTTCAACTTCGGGTAATTCTGGCATGGTGTCAGCTTTATTGTTTGTTAAGGGTCAGCAGATCGTTTGCAGCTGTTTTTGGTAGTTGGTACTGCAGTCCAAGGTCTTGTCGAATAAGTATGAAATTATTTTTGGAATGACTAAGCAAAAAATTAATAGTCGAGTTATCGGCAAAGACTAATTGTATGGGTATTTCATTACCCTTTATTTCAGCAGGGAGTACTTGTATGGCCTGTTTATGTTGCCAATGATCCAGCAAGGTTTGAATTGCATCAGCGGAAATTGTTTTCATTGATTGTTTACCTGATATCAACCATTCACCTTGTGCTGATTTGTTGAGAGAAATGTCAGGTAGCGTCAGAGTGGTGATCTGACTATTGTCAGGAATTAATTTAGGGCTGATAAACGCTTCTGTGTTAGTGCGCAAGCGATGATAAAAAAGATCAGTAGTGAGATGTATAGTATTGTCTTTTAGAATATAGCGGCGTTTATTAATATGCTCGATGTTACCAAACAAGTATTCCTGGCCATTAAGCGCCAAACTTGCTTTAGCGGGTTGTAGGTCGTAGTCGCGTAAGTTCTTTCCTTGCGCAGAAAATCGTGAATGGCTGATGGTCTGAGGGAATGTAAGCAAAGCATCAATGGGTACCTGATTCGCACGTACTTTATAAGGGTTGGTCATCCACCAGACGTCATCTTTTTTTTCCAGGAAAATATCACCAAGCCCATTACGTTGAATCGTCATTGTTGTAATGGCATCTGCTTCAGGTCCACCAAGCCGAATGATCTTGTCTTCTGTTGTATCAGGGCTTGTGAAAATAAAGGTGCCCAGTGCAACAACACACAGTAATAAAAATAAATTAAGCAGTAGGCGTGAATTCATTTTAGCTTCGGCGGCGACGTTGCCAGATTAAGAATCCGACGACCAGTAGTACAATAGGAAGAAGAATAAAAATCAAGCCAATAAAACCGGCAGTAGAAGGTGATAATTCCAGAGATAAATCGGTGGGGGTTTTAACGGGGATATCAAGAAATGTATCATCACGGCTTAACCAGTTAACAAGGTTCAGGCCAAGATCCTGATTGCCCGCGTTACCGAGGTATTGATTGGAAAGAAAGTCACCATCACCAACGACAATGACACGCTGTTCTTGCTGTGTATCGGTAGATTGGTTGCGAGTTAAAATGACGCCCAGATTAAGCGGGCCGGGAATATCCTCGCCAGCATCGAGTCCTAGTTCGCCTTTAAGTGGGCCGGTTTCAGACCAGCTATTGGCAGCAGTAATGAGGAACGGGTCTGCTTGCCATTCACTGCCTTCGACAAGGTCAATGGCACTGGCTTGTGGGAATAACGTCAGGTTCGAAAAATTATTAGTGACCGCTTGCGTACCGTATTCAGCAATCACGGTAATGCGCGGGTCATCAAGGCCCAGACGTTGAGTCGTGGGGTCAACAATCATGCCGGGAAGAAATTCAATACCTAATTGTTCAGCTAATGCGCCAAGACCATGTAGCTCACCGGGCTCGGCTAGCCAGAGCAGGTTGCCACCATTGGCAAGGTAGTTACCGATAATAGACATCTCGCCTGGCAGCAAATCAACCTGTGGCCCAGCAATAACCAGTGCCGCAACATTTTCAGGGATTTTTTGGGTGGCACCAAGGTTAATGGTTTGTGTATTCAGGCCACGTGCCTGTAACTGTGTCGCCCAGTCAGATAGATCGTGGTTGGCTTGTCCGCGCGGGCTACGTTCACCGTGGCCTTCAAGAAAAACAATATAACGCTCGGCGCTGCGGGCGAGGCGTTGTAGCACATTACTCATTACTTGCTCGGTGAGAACCTGCAGGTTTTCGCGGCGGTCACCATAACGTAGAACCAGCTCCCCTTTTACGCGGATACCATTTTCGCGTGCAAGCTGTGGTTCAATATCGGGATCAATAAAGCTAAGGCTGATATCATTTTTATAGCGTTGGTAGCGTTTAATGAATTTTTCTATTCTTTCACTCTGGGCAACAAACGAGGTAATTGAAACAGGACCATCAATTTTTTTTAATAACTCGATGCTTGCCGGTGACAGTGTGTTGCGGTTATTTTCTGTTGCATCATAGCTGAAATTATAACGTTGCCCCAGCCATGCCAACATGGCAATAAAAACCAGAAACAATAAAGTGAATAAGATATTTTGTAGTCGATACTGCCAGTGAGTTTTTTTGGTGACATTCATTTTTATATTCTCAATGCTGTAGCCGGTAACTATCGAGTCTGCGGATAGTCAAGACAATAAAACTGGTGATAATTAAAATGAAATACACAAGGTCAGTACTATTAATTTGTCCATTATAAAAAGCAGCCGCATGTTCTGAAATAGACAAGTATTGCAATGCTGACTGCAGGCTTTCCAGTTTTATGAGTGAGGCGATTAATTCAACAAGCCAGAATAAACTCAAAATAATACCAAGGCTGCTTAATGCTGCGAGTCCAATGTGTTCGGTTAAAGAAGAGGCAAAGACCCCAATAGTAATAAAGGTAAAGCTAACCAATACAAACCCGAGTAACGATGAGAGGTATAAGCCACTATCAAGCTGGCTACCAAACAGTATAGAGAGAGTAATAACAATAGGAATCAGGCTGGTGAGCAAGGTAAATAAATATAAACCAAGACATTTTCCTAAGACAATTTCTGTCATGCTAATCGGCGCTGAAAAAAGCAGTTGCGAGGTTTTGTTTTTAAATTCGCCACTAAAACTTCGCATGCTTAGCATGGGGGCAATGAGTATAAATAAATAACTATAGAAATAGAAAATAGTTGCGGTAATGGTGCTGGTGACGCCCTGGCCACCAAGGCTGTTATTAGGGTTTTCGATATAAGCTTTAACGAGGGTCACGAAAATAAGAAAAATAATAATGCTAACCCCTGCCATGATAATCCATGCAAGCAGTGAGTTAAGCATGTTGCGGAATTCACGTAGGGCGATTGAAAATATCATGATGCGTTGCCTTCTGTTTGAGGCGTATTCATGTGATTGTCGTTGCAGGTAATATCAATAAAAATTTGTTCAAGCGAATTGCTCTTTGGTGTTAATTCACAGAGTTGCCAATTATTGTTAACAGCAGAACGGGCAAAGTCAGCAGGATTAAAGTCATCGCTCGTATGCAGTTGAAATTGGTGTTTGGAAAGCTGTTCAAGTTCTTTAATACCCGATAGTGCCATGAGTGTTGCAGCATCAGGCGGATTTTCTAACGATACGGTAATTTGATTATTGCCCAGACGTGTTTCAAGACCTGCAAGTGAATCTTCCAGTGCAATACGTCCCTGATTAATAATGATGACCCGATCACAAGTCGATTGGACTTCGGGCAGAATGTGGGTTGATAAAATGACACTGTGGTCATTTCCTAATTCTCGTATCAAATCACGAATTTCAATAATCTGTATAGGGTCAAGTCCCACCGTTGGCTCATCGAGAATCACCACTTCCGGGTTATGAATAATTGCTTGTGCGATCCCAACACGTTGCTGATAGCCTTTAGAAAGGTTTCCAATGAGGCGTTTACGCACATCGGCCAGCCCACAACGTTCACAGGCTTTTTGTACTGTGTCGTTAATATAAGGTTTCGCAATGCGGTTAAGATGCGCGCAATATTCAAGATATTCGTTAACCTTCAGTTCATGGTAAAGCGGTGGTTGTTCGGGTAAAAAACCTAATGCCGCTTTCGCCTGACGAGGTTCATCAAGAATATCAAAGCCATTAATTCTTACCTGCCCGGAGGTTGGCGCCAGATTGCCACTAATAATTTGCATGGTAGTTGATTTACCTGCGCCATTAGGACCAAGAAAGCCAAGTACTTCGCCGCGTTTAAGGGTCAGGTTGATATCGCGGAGGGCGTGTAAATTGCCATAGTCACGATATAAATGTTCAACTTGAATAAGTGTCTCGCCCGACATTTTTTCTCCGCCTTGTTTGAAGGCTTGTTATGATGTCCTGAGTATAATATTAAGCTTCATTAAATTGTAGCGATATACATCACATATAAAGGTTATGGGGAAAAAGATGTTACTTGGGGTCGATACTGGCGGCACGTTTACAGATTTTGTGTTGCAGACAGAACAGGGTTTACAAATTCATAAAGTGCTTTCTACACCGCATGCCCCTGAGGAGGCAATTCTTAAAGGTATAAAAGAGCTGGGCCTGGACGTTGACTCCGATCTGACGATTATTCATGGTTCAACCGTGGCCACCAATGCGGTATTGGAAGGCAAAGGTGTTCGTACTGCTTATATAAGCAACCGTGGTTTAAGCGATGTGCTGCGTATTGGCCGTCAGGCTCGCGCCTCGTTGTACGATTTACAACCAGCCTTCACTGAGCCACCTGTTGCGCCGGCGTTATGTCTAGAAACCGGCGGGCGATTATCCGCAGATGGGCAGGTAGTAGAACCACTCACCGAGACCGATTTGGCAGCGCTTAGGACAATATTGCTTGAATTAAAGCCTGATGCGGTTGCGATTAATTTATTATTTTCATTTTTAGATGATTCTTTTGAAAAAGCCATCGCAGAGATTGTGCCGCAAGGGATATTTATTTCACGTTCATCAGCGGTATTACCTGAATATAAAGAATATGAACGCGGCATCACAACCTGGTTAAACGCCAGTGTGGGCCCGTTGGTGCAAGGTTATTTATTACGCTTACAAGAGAATGTTGCGCCGGCTGTTGTATCGGTCATGCAAAGTTCAGGTCTGACAGTTTCGGCAGAAAAAGCGGGAGAGATGGCAGTGCACTTGCTTTTGTCAGGTCCTGCGGGCGGTTTGGCGGGGGCACAATTTGTTGGGCGTGCGGCTGGAAAATCACAATTACTCAGTTTTGATATGGGTGGCACCTCAACGGATGTGGCATTGATCGATACTGAAATTAGTTTGACCAATCAGGCAAATATTGCTGGCTATCCTGTTGCTGTTCCCATGGTTGATATGCATACGATTGGTGCCGGTGGTGGTTCATTGGCCAGTGTTGATGCGGGCGGTTTGTTACAGGTCGGGCCAGCGTCAGCGGGAGCAAGTCCGGGACCGGCTTGTTATGGACAAGGAGGGCAGCAAGCCACGGTCACTGATGCCAATTTGGTTTTAGGTCGGTTACAGGCAAGTGCCTTTTTAGGCGGGGCAATGACACTTGACGTGGAGGCCGCAAGGCAAGCTATTGGGAACATCGCTTGCGCAATGCAGACAACGGTTGAGGTGGCTGCAGAAGGCATTATAAAAATAGCCAACGAACATATGGCAAGGGCCTTACGTGTTATTTCCCTGCAGCGGGGAATTGATCCCCGTGATTTTACTTTGGCAAGTTTTGGTGGCGCGGGGGGCTTGCATGTTTGTGCTTTGGCAGATGCGTTGTCATTACGTGAAGCCATCGTCCCGATACATGGCGGCGTGCTTTCCGCATTGGGGATGTTGGTTGCACCGCGAGGCAGAGAATATTCCCAGAGTATTAACCGTTTGCTGTCATCAGTGGCTGTAACAGAGATTAATGAGAAAATAGACGTAATGGCCAAACAGGGCATGCAGGCACTTTCTGATGAAGGTGTATCAGCAGCAGATCTAACGATGACTGCATCACTTGATCTTTGTTATCAAGGACAGTCATCGGCGCTGAGCATTGCATGGTCTGATATGGATAAAGTAGTTGATGATTTTCATCGCGCACATCAACAACGTTATGGGCATCGGCTTGATTTGCCGATTGAATTGGTGACGATAAGGGCAAGATTAAAAGCCAAACCTGCCACGCTTAATTTGCATGAGAGTAATCACCAGTCGCATCAACATTCAGAGCAGGTCACATTGCATGGTGTTAAGCAGCCAGTTCCTCTTTACAAGCGCGAACAGCTTGCTGTGGGCGAAATTATATCAGGCCCCGCATTAATTTCGGAGAAAGTATCAACAACGTGGTTAGAAAAAGGCTGGCAGGCTTGTTTACATCAGTCGGGTAGTTTGTTGCTTGACAAAGTCAATGATTAGTTAATTTGTGATGTAATTTCATTTGACCATTCTAAGCTATCTATATAGCTCTGACGTAGAGTATGAACAGGGACCAATGCGACTTTTTCAAGTTCTTCCCAGTTACTATTTTCGTAGGCAACAACCATCGCTAGTAGTTTACCTAATTCACCGTTATAACCAATTAGCGCATTAGATATTTCCTCTGCGAGCGGTAATTTATCAAGCAGGTCTTGTAGCGGTTGATCCATTAGCACATCTAGCATAGAAAATAGCCCAACCGTAAAGGCAGAGCCTTTTTCGCAAGCAAGTTCTATAGCTAATAACTCACACATTTTTGCACGCACTAATGATGAGTTAATAAGCTCTTTCGGTTTATCATCTATTTGTGAAAGACCAATAACGGTAACCCAATTTCTGAGTGCCTGTAAGCCGAGTACCACCAGCGCTTTTTGAATGGAGGCAACCGGTTTTGCAAGACTATAAAAAGATGAGTTAATAATTCGTAACAGTTTATAGCTGATAGCAACATCTTTACTAATAATGACTTCAAGTTCTTCAAAACTGCATTCAGCGTTTTGTAATGTTGAAATCATTTCAAGTAAAGCAAGGCGATTAGGCGGAAGCTGTTTCCCGGCAACGATGTCAGGCTTGCAGAAGTAGTAACCTTGAAAATAATCAAAACCAAGTTGTTTGCACAATTCAAATTCCTGTTTGGTTTCTACTTTTTCGGCAAGTAGTTTTACATTGTATTTCTTGAGTGCTTTAACCTGCTCAATGAGTTCTTTCTGACTTAGCGCCATAAGATCTACTTTTATGATATCTGCAAAGGGGACGAGCACATCATTTTTATCAGTGAGAATAAAATCATCCAGTGCGATTTTGTAACCCTGATTTTTAAACTCTTCCAGCGCCGTAACTAACTCACTATCAACAGCAACATCCTCAAGCACTTCCAGAACAACTTTTCCTGGCGGGAGTGGAAAAGGAATTTCTCCGAGTAAAAATTCACGCGTCAGGTTAATGAAAGCGTAGTGATGTTGCACCATTTGCTCTAAACCAATAACGAGAAACGCGTTATTAATGACTTGTGATGTTGCACGATTGCCATCGGTGACGTTTGCGGCGCTTGCTTCGCCATCACGAAATAACAGTTCGTAAGCGTAGGTTTCCAATTTGAGATCAAAAATAGCTTGTCTGCCAACGAATATTTCATCAGTAGAAAGTTGATCTGCTGGCAAGCTCATAAGACTGGAATCCTGTTGTCAATAAGGGTCTGTAATAAGCATATCGGCAGAAATACATGCAGCAAAACACTTTTTTTATCATGGTAATCAAGGCTGAAAAGCCACATTTATCTTGGGATAGCCTGATGGCTTTTAATTGATTATAGTTATATCTGAATATTTAAGCGTTAAGGAGGTTATCTGATGCTTAACGGATTACTCGATTTACCGTGGTGGGGTGTACTAGTGGCCACCTTGATTTTTACTCATATTACGATTGTCAGTGTGACTGTTTTCTTACACCGCTCTCAGGCTCACAGAGCCATTGATGTTCATCCTGCCGTGAGCCATTTCTTTCGTTTCTGGCTTTGGTTAACAACCAGCATGGTTACCAAAGAATGGGTTGCCATTCATCGCAAACACCACGCCAAGTGTGAAACGGAACAAGATCCGCATAGCCCGGTTGTGTTGGGCATCAATACCGTGCTGTGGAAAGGTGCAGAACTCTACCGTCAGGAAGGGGATAAGCAAGCAACACTTGATGCTTATGGGCATAAAACGCCAGACGATTGGTTAGAAAATAATCTTTATAGTGGTCGTACCAATAAGCTCGGTATCGCATTGATGCTCGTGATCAATGTGTTGTTGTTTGGCCCGATTGGTCTCACCGTATGGGCAGTGCAAATGGCGTGGATACCCTTTTGGGCCGCAGGCATTATTAATGGCGCAGGTCATTATGTTGGTTATCGTAATTTTGAAGTGAGTGATGGCTCTACCAATCTGGTTCCCTGGGGCATTATTATTGGTGGTGAAGAACTACATAATAATCACCATGCTTTTGGTAGTTCGGCAAAATTCTCGGTTAAGTGGTGGGAGTTTGATATTGGCTGGATGTACATACAAGTACTCAATATTTTGGGCTTAGCGAAAGTGAAGAAATTAGCGCCAAAAGCGATTTTAGACCGTAATAAAGGTGAAATTGACGTTGATACGGTAATGGCATTAGTGACGAATCGCTTTCAGGTTATGTCGAATTATGCACGTCAGGTAGTAAAAAATGTTTATAAAGAAGAAGTGACTCGAACCGATGATGGGGTTTTACGCTTTCAGTTGAAGCGTGCACGTAAACTATTAACGCGTGATAGCTTCTTAATGGATCCAACCTCAAAAGAGAATCTGGCCAAAGCATTGTCGTCTCATCAGTCATTGGATACGGTGTATGAATTCCGTCAACGCCTTGAAGCAATTTGGCAAAAAACGGCTGATAGTCAGGAGCAATTGTTAGCAGCGATTCAGGAATGGTGTCATCAGGCAGAAGAAACCGGAATCAAAGCATTACAAGATTTTGCGCAGAGCTTGAAAAATTATTCCTTAGCACCCCAGCCTGTTTGATTTTTAATAGGTCTCTGGAACCTATTAAAATTAAGGCAATAAAAAAGCCCGTCACACGACGGGCTTTTTTATGCATGACAGAAACAAGATTATTTAATCTTGGCTTCCTTGTACATGACGTGTTTACGTACCACTGGATCGAATTTCTTCATTTCCAGTTTTTCAGACATCGTACGTTTGTTCTTGTCTGTTGTGTAGAAGTGACCAGTACCGGCACTCGACACGAGTTTAATTTTATCACGAGCCATGATGTTCTCCTTTAAACCTTTTCGCCGCGAGTGCGCATTTCAGTAAGAACGGTATCAATCCCTTTCTTATCAATGATACGCATACCTTTTGAGGAAACACGCAGACGCACCCAGCGCTGCTCACTTTCTACCCAAAAGCGGTGATTGTGTAGATTAGGAAGGAAGCGACGACGTGTTCTGTTTTTTGCATGAGACACGTTATTACCCGACATAGGGCGCTTACCTGTTACCTGACATACTCTAGACATCTCTAAAATCTCCGAAATTCTGTAAATTCACACGCGCACGTATGAAACGAGCCGCACTTTATACCAGAAGGTATTCAGCAGAGCAAGGATTACTGACAATAAGCAGATCGGCACTTTGAATAAATAGCCTTGTATTTCAATACCATAACGATTTACAGAGCAAAAAAATTATATTTTTCCATGTTCCGCAAATGACCAGGGTTCGCCGTCACCAATAATAAAGTGGTCAAGGACCCGAATTTCAACCAGTTGAAGAGCGTCGATTAAACGCTCGGTAATTGCCAAATCGGAGCGACTCGGTTCGGCAACCCCCGATGGGTGATTGTGGGCAATGATCAGTGCTGCAGCATGGTTGGCGAGCGCTTGCTTCACCACCTCTCGGGGGTGGACACTTGCCCCATCAATGGTGCCAAAGAATAATTCCTCGTATTGAATCAGGCGGTGCCTTGTATCGAGAAACAAGCAGGCAAAGACCTCGCGCCGCCGGTCACGTAGTCGGGTGCTGAGATAGCGTTTAACCGTGTTCGGATCGGTAAAGACGGCATCACGCTGGAGGGTTTCATCGAGATGACGGCGGCTTAATTCCAGTGCAGCCTGACATTGCACGTATTTAGCGGGGCCAAGTCCGTGGGTTTCACAAAAATCGGTCTGGTTCGCGTCAAGCAGACCTCTTAGCGACCCAAAACGACTCAGACACTGGCGAGCCAGATCAACGGCAGAAAGGCCTTGACTGCCTGTACGGAGAAAGATAGCGAGTAATTCAGCATCGGATAAGGCTTGTGGGCCTCGTAGTATGAGTTTTTCACGGGGTCGTTCGGCGACCGGCCAGTCATTTATGCGCATTGTGCCTCCTTGGCGTGCATATCAATCCTTGATAGTGGAATGAGTGTAACAGCTAGGCGATGTGAAGGGCATATATCTGCTAAAATCGATGCTTTATTGCCAAATATTGATAGGTATTTTGAGTAATTTAACCAATAAACGTATTTTGCTTGCCGTCACCGGCAGTATTGCCGCCTATAAAAGTGCCGATTTGACTCGTCGCTTGCGTGAGGCAGGCGCCGAGGTGCGTGTGGTCATGACACAGGGTGGAACGGAGTTTATTACACCAATGACCTTACAGGCGGTGTCGGGTCATCCTGTTTATACCACCTTGATGGATGTCGAGGCAGAAGCGGGCATGGGGCATATTGAACTCGCCCGTTGGGCAGATTTATTACTGATCGCACCAGCGAGTGCAGATAGCCTTGCCCGAATGGTACAAGGGCGGGGCGATGATTTATTAGGTGCAATCTGTCTTGCCTGCGAGGCACCTATTGCGGTTGCGCCGGCAATGAATCAGGCAATGTGGGCGGATGCTGCCACACAAGCCAATATAGCGACATTACAACAGCGCGATGTCCATCTATTTGGGCCTGCTGAGGGCGAGCAGGCCTGTGGTGAAGTCGGTAGTGGTCGAATGTTGGAGCCACTTGAATTAGTCACGGCCTGTAGCGGTTTGTTCGCCACCGGATCATTGGCGGGGAAAAAAGTATTGATTACGGCAGGGCCAACACGGGAAGCGCTTGATCCAATGCGCTTTATTAGTAATCGCAGTAGTGGACGGATGGGATACGCGATGGCGGCGGCATGCGTTGAGGCGGGTGCTGAGGTAGTGTTGATTAGCGGGCCGGTTTGTTTGTCTGCACCAGAACGGGTCACGCGTGTTGATGTTGAATCTGCAGCAGAAATGCTGGTAGCCACAGAATCACAATTAAATGGCTGTGATATTTTTATTGCGACAGCGGCTGTGGCAGACTATCGCCCTATTGAAGTCGCAGAACAAAAATTAAAAAAACAGGCATCAACGTTGACGCTGTCGTTAGAACCAACCACGGATATTCTAGCTACAATTGCGGAACAGGCACCAGCAACTTTTATGGTTGGGTTCGCGGCGGAAACAGAAAACATAGCGCATTATGCGCGTGGCAAGCTGGAGAAGAAGTCATTGGATATGATTGCTGCCAACCAAATTGGTCGAGAGCAAGACGGTTCACCAATCGGTTTTGAGAGTGAGCAAAATGCGCTGAATGTCTATTGGCAAGGGGGCGAAAAGGCCTTGCCGGTAATGCCAAAATCCCGGCTTGCCCGAGAGCTGGTGGAATTAATTGCAGCGCGAATCAACACTAAAATATAAGTAAAAAAAGATAGAAAATCATGAAAAGTAAAATACAAGTTAAAATTCTCGATGCCCGTATTGGTAATGAATTGCCGTTACCGGATTATGCCACTGAAGGTTCTGCTGGCATGGATTTGCGAGCCTGCCTTGATGAGGCAGTTGAACTGGCACCGGGCGATACTTTTCTCGTTCCCACTGGTCTGGCGATTTACATCGCTGATCCGGATTATGCGGCAATGTTGTTGCCTCGTTCAGGCTTGGGTCATAAACACGGTATCGTATTAGGAAATCTGGTTGGATTAATTGATTCAGATTATCAGGGGCAATTATTTGTTTCTTGTTGGAATCGAGGCAAAGATTCTTTTACGGTTCAGCCAGGGGAACGCATTGCGCAGATGATTATCGTGCCAGTGGTACAAGCAGAATTTGATATTGTCGAAGAATTCGATGGTAGCGCACGTGGCGCAGGTGGATTTGGTCATACAGGCAGGCACTAAAAATAATGATCAAGAAATTTTCATTTAAGTCAGATAAAAAAATTAATCTGCGGGCGCATATTCTTCCGATCAGCCTGATATTGGTTTCCGTTGGCATGTTTTTTTATGTGTTTACGGCAGAGTTACCAGCACCAGAACGTGCCAATCAAAACGCTGTATACAAAAGTAAAGCAAAAGCGTTGGCACAATCTATCTCGGCCATGTTGAAACCGATTCGAGCGCGTTTAGTTGAGATAGCGAAGCAGCCTGATCTGGAAAGCAAGCTAAACGCTAATCCCAGTACATTACTAACACAAACAGATTCAACGTTACCCGGATTATTAACATTGCGCTTATTACGATCATCGGCAACTGATACGCTGGATGATGAATACCCGCCGCTAAGTTATGCCTGTTTTGATATGGTATTTGAAGCGGTAAAAGCGCGTTCAGATGCAAAACCAATTCCGGTTGAAGTGCATTTATTTGGCAGTGATAGCCAGCATCTGGATGTTGTGCAAGTGGTCAGAAACAAAAATGGTGTGGCTATTGGTGGTTTGTTGGCCAGTTTTTCTGTGAGTATGTTGCAGGATCTTTTGTCGGGTTTATCCGATTTTGAAGGTGATATTGAATTGCAGCAGGTAAGACAAGTTCTTGCGACAGCAGGCTCAAAAGGTGAACGAGCAGCCAAACCTTATCGAGCACACGTGACAGGAACGCGTTGGTTTATTTCATATTGGCCGGTAACGAACAAAACCAAACAGATTATTGATTTTGCAAACCAGCAAACTTTATTGGTGAGTAGCTTTGCGAGTTTAATATTACTGATTGCATTGGGTTTGTTTTTTCTGACCTGGTTCAGGGCGCGCCGTGCAGAAGCGGCCGATATTCCTGATTCGGGTACGGAAACAGTCATGCGAAAAGTGGATGAAAGTGTCACGGACGAAAGTAGTGAAGATTTATTATTCCAATCAACAGAAGGGCTGGTTGTAGAAGAAACGACAGACGCGGCAGCAACTGAAGTAGAGACAAAGGCAGTAGAAGAGATACCACAAACGGGTGTTGCATCAATATTTAAAGCTTACGATATTCGTGGCGTTGTAGGTGAAACTTTAACCGAAGAAGTCGTTTATGAAATTGGTCTGGCACTAGGCAGTGAAGCGCAGGCGAGACAACAAACCACCATGGTGGTGGGCCGTGATGGGCGTAATTCAGGGCCTTCACTTGTTGCCAAATTGATAACAGGCTTACGTGCCAGTGGCATTGATGTTGTTGATGTGGGGTTAGTACCCACACCCTTACTTTATTTTGCAGCCAGTACAGTGGGTTCTTGCACGGGTGTTATGTTAACAGGGAGTCACAATCCCCCTAATTATAATGGCTTAAAGATGGTCATCGATAGCGTGACCTTGGCACGTGATGACATACAGAAAATTCGTCAACGAATTGAAAATAAAGATTTTCTTTCAGGTAAAGGCAAACTTAAAGAAGTGCCTGTTATTAGTGGTTACATGAAGCGCGTCACAGCGGATGTGATGCTAACGAAGAAATTTAAAGTGGTGGTCGACTGTGGGAATGGCGCAGCCGGTGTGATTGCACCTTCATTACTAACCGCGCTTGGTTGTGAGGTGATTGAACTTTATTGTGATGTGGATGGTAATTTCCCTAACCACCACCCCGATCCTTCTCGCCCTGAAAATTTGCAAGATCTTATTTCAGCCGTTGCAGAACATAAAGCTGATTTAGGTTTGGCATTCGATGGTGATGGTGATCGCTTGGGTGTCGTGACTAATGAAGGAAAAATCATCTGGCCGGATCGTGTCATGATGTTGTACGCAATGGATATTTTATCGCGTAATCCAGGTGGTGAGATTATCTTTGATGTGAAGTGTTCAACCAAACTAAAACAGGTTATTGAACAGCATGGTGGCAAGGCGACCATGTGGAACACAGGGCATTCATTAATTAAAGCTAAAATGAGAGAAACCGGTGCATTGCTCGCAGGTGAAATGAGCGGGCATATTTTCTTTAAAGAACGCTGGTTCGGCTTTGATGATGGTATCTATTCCGCTGCACGTTTGATTGAAATACTTTGCACAATGACGGCAGATAAATTGGTCGCTGATGTATTTAACGCATTACCGGACAGTGTTAATACACCTGAGTTGAATGTCGCGATGAAAGAAGGTACCCACCATGCCTATATGCAGCGTCTGCTTGAAAAAGCCAGTTTTGATGATGGCCAAGTGACAACCATTGATGGTTTACGAGTGGATTTCCCTGATGGTTGGGGGTTGGTCCGTGCTTCTAACACCACGCCAGTACTGGTATTACGCTTTGAAGCAGATAATGATGAGGCGCTACACCGTATTATGAATCGTTTCCGTGAACTTATGTTGGAAACGGATCCAGGCCTCAAGCTTTCATTCTGAATGATCAGCGCTATACTGCATCAAACTTAAATATACGATACGGAATATAACCATGAGTCTTTCAAGCAAGGCCGCAATGAACATCGCCAATGTACTTGGTGAAGCACTGCCTTATATTCAAAATTTTGTTGGTAAAACGATTGTCGTCAAATATGGCGGTAATGCCATGGTTGATGAAAACCTTAAAGCGGGTTTTGCGCGTGATATCGTGTTGTTAAAACTGATCGGCATTAATCCGGTGGTTGTGCACGGCGGTGGCCCACAAATTGGTCAATTGCTGGAAAAAATTGGCAAGCAAAGTGAATTTGTTGATGGCATGCGGGTAACCGACAGTGAAACCATGGACGTGGTTGAAATGGTGCTCGGTGGTTTGGTTAATAAAGACATTGTGAATTTGATTAATCGTCATGGTGGCAAGGCGGTGGGGCTTACCGGTAAAGATGGTGATTTAATCAGAGCTAAAAAAATGGTGTTTAAACGGAATACGCCAGAGCTGGAAGCGCCAGAAATTATTGATATTGGGCATGTGGGTGAAGTCTCCAGTATTAATACCTCGGTGGTGGACATGTTAACGCAGGGGAATTTTATTCCTGTGATTGCGCCGATCGGTACAGGTGAAGATGGCATGTCTTATAACATCAATGCGGATCTTGTTGCCGGTAAAATGGCGGAAACACTGCAAGCAGAAAAATTAATACTGCTGACGAATACAGAAGGCCTGTTGGATAAAGAGGGTAAATTACTCACGGGTTTGAGCAGTCAACGTGTTGATGAATTGATTGAAGATGGCACCATCCATGGCGGCATGTTACCGAAAATTGGTAGCGCATTAGATGCGGTGAGATCAGGTGTGAATAGCTCTCATATTATTGATGGTCGGGTTGAACATGCGGTGATGCTGGAAATATTTACAGATGAAGGTGTTGGCACCTTGATTCGTGGTTAATGCACGATGTCGCCACGCATTGACAAAAATTCGAAAATTTCACGCAAAGAATCTATTTTGCAGGCACTTGCCCGTGAGCTTGAAGAAAAACCCGGTGAGCGAATTACTACCGCCCAGTTAGCAAAAGCGGTCGGTGTTTCCGAAGCGGCGTTGTATCGGCATTTTCCCAGTAAAGCAAAAATGTTTGAAGGTCTGATTGCGTTTATTGAAGACACGGTTTTTTCTTTGGTTAGTCGCATCCTTGAAGAAGATAAACAAGCCCTGTCACGCTGTGAAAAAATCCTCACTATGCTGTTAGGTTTTGCTGAGAAAAATCCAGGCATGACACGATTACTCGTTAGCGATGCGCTGGTTGGTGAAAAATCCCGTTTACGGGAAAGAATTAATCAGTTTTATGAAAGAGTTGCCACGCAAATTAAACAAGTATTGCGTGAGTCACGGTTGCAAGGTAAAACAATCAGTGATGAGCAGATTAAGGTTTATAGTCGTTTATTTGTCACCCTTGTAGAAGGGCGCTTACATCGCTATGTACGCAGTGACTTTTCCCGAGCCCCGTTAGATGATTGGGCTGTTGAATGGCAGCTACTTCGTTCTGCCATGGTTACTTCTTAGGCGCTGGCTGGCGAGGTTTTCGTAGCTCACGAAAGCGTTTGAGATCACTATCAAACTTGGTATTGATATTATTTAATTCACTTTTTTTACTCGCAATAAATTGCTCATAGTTTTCAATTTGTTTCTGGTTTGCTATCACTTCATTACTGACTTTTTTGGGTACTTTTTTGCCTGATCGTTCATAGCCCGCCGCCAGTTTTCTTGATTCAATCAGGCGTGCCTTGGCTTTGGCTAAACTTTTATAAGTCAGTCGTAGCTCAGTTCTTAAAGCCGTAATTTTACCATTACGTGCCATGACAATTTCATCTTCATTGGCAAAGGTGTTGAGCAATACCATATCTTCACGTTGTTTGGCGTTGATGGCATCTTGTTTGGCTTTTTCTTCGGCTTTTTTACGTTTGCGTTCAGCAACCTCCTCTTTATTGAGTGCGCGCTCAACGGATTTAACTCGAACTCCTTGAGAATTTAATTCATCATGGCCTTTTTGAGCATATTCAGGGGGAACGACGTTGCCACACTCACGAATACCATCGCTGTTCTTCCAACATTTTATTTTACCGGCATGCGCTGGCAAGCTGGAGAAACCAAGCACTAATATAGCGCTGCTTAGGATGAGTTTTTGGAGAGAGTTCTTTGTGGCCACAATATTATCCTGTCAGTATTTGTTTATATCTTGATTCGAGTATAGTCAGTGCATGTTTATTAGTCATTATTACTGTAACGAAGTTCGAAAGCGATGATATTTGTCACACCTAATAGTCAAATTCAGCATAGTCTGGTGCATGATGTTTGATCAATTATTGTTATTTATCATATCCTTAGTTGCAAATATCTTTTCAGCCTTCGCTGGTGGGGGCGCTGGTCTGATTCAGCTACCGGCACTTATTTTTCTTGGCTTGCCATTTTCTGTTGCCCTGGCAACGCATAAAGTTGCGAGTGTTGCCCTCGGTCTTGGCGCAACAGTTCGGCATGCACGAGAAAAGAGTTTAGAGCGTCAGTTTGTTCTGTACATGTTACTAGGCGGTTTACCCGGTGTTATTTTGGGTGCGAACCTGATTTTACATGTACCCGACAGACCGGCTGAGATCGCGTTGGGAATACTAACCGCTGGACTCGGTATTTATTCAATGGCGAAACGTGAGTTGGGTCTGGTTGCTGCCCCGTCACATCGAGACCGGCATGGTTTTGTTATTGGTACGGCAGTGTTGTTTTTGATCGGTGTTTTAAATGGTTCGTTAACATCGGGAACCGGATTATTTGTCACCATGTGGTTAGTGCGTTGGTTTGGGCTTGATTATAAACGCGCCGTTGCATACACATTAATTTTAGTTGGATTATTCTGGAATGGGGCGGGTGCGTTAACGCTTGGATTGTTGAGTGAGATTTACTGGCCGTGGATTCCCGTGTTGCTTATTGGTTCAATATTGGGTGGTTATATTGGTGCGCATTTGGCGATTGTTAAAGGCAATAAATGGATCAAGCGAGTGTATGAAGTGATTACCTTATTGATTGGGGTTATGTTGGTGGTTGGGTGAGGAGTAGGCTGCGCTATCCGTATCGTTTTCCTGCTCAGCACTCGTTCTAGCGAACGAGCGAAATTTCGCAGGAAAACGACACGGATCATAAATAGGTTCCAGAGACGTATTAATTTAAATAGGTTCCACATAAATAGGTTCCAGAGACGTATTAATTCAAATATAGAGTTTAGAAGCGTATCGTATGATTTTAACGACATTAAAGAAACATTTTATTATTTTGCTAATAATTTTTCTCAATGCCTTATCTTTGCCGTCTTATGCTGAAACCGTCGCAGTTAAATTTATTCCTAATGTTAGTCGCGGCTATTTAATTGATGTTTGGCGTCTTCGTGAAGACGTAAAATATGTAGAGTCGTTTACTGCAAGCGACAATATTGATGAATGCACTTTGGAAGGTGATCCTGATACGCCAGTACCGAGTCTGAAACAACAAAAATTAAACTTAAATACGGAAGAAAACTGTATTAGAGAAATACACACGGCGTATGAAAAATACCAAAAGATATTTAAGCAATTTAATGACGCTTATTTACCGGTCATGTATGAAGCCATTCGACAGGGTGACAAAGTAGCAGAAGTTATTATGCGACAGTGTGATACAACGACTGCACTTGACCGTAGCGACATTGAATCAACGTGTGATGAAGATTCTAATAAACGAAAAATTGCATTTTCCAGATTAAAAGCAATAGGTTTTGCACCGGCTTACAAAGATCCGGGAGCAACGGGTAAAAGAGTGCATGGTCGAAGAGCCTTTACGTTTAAACGCAGTAATTCCAGAGCATGGAACACGGATTCATTTGCTTATTTACGTTTAAACAGAGAACCACAAACGCCGGGTTTTTTAACATGGGGAACAGAATTATATTTTGCTGGAAGTAAAGATTTTTATACGGGGCTAGAAAACTTTGACGCGCCATGGAATGGCGCTTACATCGAAGCAGAAGATAAAGAAATTGATCGGTATCTCAATCAGGATCCTCGGTGGGCCGTCTTTCTTTTACATCGTATTGGATATCATGAATGGGTGCCTGAGGGGATGAAAAGCGCCACTCATATTCTTGATTCATCCTGGGAGGGGCGTTATGAACTTAAAAAGCGTGCGGATAATTGGATATTACCCATGAAACCGGAAAAAGGGCAGGCGATTATTGAACGCGATGGTGAATTTATGAAAATCACGATTGAATCAGAAATAAATCGACATCCTTTGAAAAGAGTTAAACAATGCTCCCTCCGATACAGTGGTGGTTTAACTTATTACCCCGAGTTAACGCCGAGTGGACAATCACCACTTAACACAATGCTTGGATATTTTTACAGAGCAGGAGCAAACAGAAGTGCGCGATCTGCCTTTCCTAAGGCGGGTGCTTTTCATAAAGATGGCGATAATAAAGAAGCAGTTGCGCCGTTTCATCCGAAGAAACGCTATAAACAGGTTCTTATGCAGTGCAAAAATGCAGAGTCAGACAGGTCTGGTAGTCTTCGTTTTTTATTACTCGCAAACGATATTTTAGTCGAATTTGGTGGTAGTGCAGGAAAGTTGGCAGTAAGGCATTACGCTAGAGTTAAAAATTAACGAGTGGGTGTAGTCAGGTCTTGCACTGCAAGACCTGACCCTAACTATTACTTCGGTCCGTACTCCGCTCGATAAGCACGAATTCTATCCAGATGTTCTGATTGATCTGGTTTATCTGAAAGATAGGTAATCAGATTATCCAGTGTCACGATGCTGGCAACTTTTAGATCATTACGTTGCTCAACCGCTTGAATGGCGGTCAGATCACTATCAAGCCCGCGTTCCATCCGATCCAGCGAAATAGACACACCGGAGGCGGTAGCGCCTTCTGCCTTAATAATATCAACAGATTCATCAATCGACATGCCTGACGAGATCACATCATCAATAATCAGCACTTTGCCTTCGAGTTTAGCGCCAACGGTGATGCCGCCTTCGCCGTGGTCTTTGACTTCTTTGCGGTTAAACACATACGGCACGTTGCGACCGTGGTGTTCGTAGAGCGCTACACTGGCTGTGGCAACGAGAGGAATGCCCTTGTAGGCAGGGCCAAAGATACAGTCGTACTCAATGCCGCTGTCCTGAATAGACTGGGCGTAGTAGCGACCCAGTTTTGCGAGGCTCTCGCCAGTGTTAAATAAGCCGGAATTGAAGAAATACGGGCTTACACGACCGGATTTAAGGGTAAATTCGCCAAAACAGAGTACATTGGTCGCAATCGCGAAGTCTAAAAATTCATGTTGGTAATCTTGCATATTGTATTGCCATGTCAGTATGTGGAATGATGCCGCGTAATATACACGTTGGAAGCAAAGGTTGGAATGTATGCGCATTATTACGGCGAATTTAAATGGGATCCGGGCAGCGGAGCGTAAGGGCTTTTTCGACTGGATGAAGCGCCAGAAGCTGGATGTGCTGTGTATTCAGGAAACCAAGGCACAGGAGCATCAGCTGGAGGCGGATGATTTTCATCCCAGGGGCTATCACAGCTATTTCTTTGATGCGGAGAAAAAAGGCTATAGTGGTGTGGCGCTGTACTGCAAAAAAGAGCCGGATGCGGTGCGTAAGGGCCTGGGCTGGGATCACTGTGACAAGGAAGGTCGTTGGATTGAAGCAGACTTTGGTAAATTGACGGTGGTCTCGCTCTATTTGCCATCGGGTTCCTCCAGCGAGGAACGCCATGCCAATAAACTCGATTTCATGAACCGGCTGCGCGCGGAAATGAAAAAAATGCGCCGCCGTAAGCGTGAGTACATTATTACGGGTGACTTTAATACGGTGCATAAAGAGATTGATATTAAAAACTTCAAACCTAATCGCAAGAATTCAGGCTGTACCGATGAAGAACGCCAGTGGATGGAGGATGTGCTCAGCAAAGATGGCTGGACAGATGCCTTCCGTATGGTTGAAAAAGGCCCCGATAATTATACATGGTGGTCAAACCGAGGTAATGCACGTGCCAATAATGTCGGTTGGCGTATTGATTACCAATTGGTGACACCGGGTCTGGCAGATAAAGTTAAAAAGGCGAGTGTCTATAAAGAAAACTGGTTTTCCGATCACGCGCCGTTGACGATTGATTATGATTACGAGATTTAAAGTTAGTGTGAATTAAAGAAACAAAAAACATTAGACAGGATTTACAAGATGAACAGGATTAAAAAAGAGCGTGTTTTGGCATCATGTTAATCTTGTCAATTCTGTCTAAATGATAATTCTTTAAAAAGGCGTTTTATGTCGTCATTAAACGGGTTTCAACCTTTGCACAGCTGGCGTGAGTCGTTGTTGGTTTATACCCGTCCTCGCGTGGTTGGTATTTTGTTTTTAGGTTTCTCTGCAGGGCTGCCTTTCTTATTGGTGTTTTCTACACTTTCCGCCTGGTTGAATGATGCTGAAGTCAGCAAAGCAACGATTGGTTTTTTTAGCTGGATTGGAATTACTTATTCGATAAAAGTAGTTTGGGCGCCGGTGATTGATCGCTTACCTTTTCCTGTCTTAACCCACTTGCTAGGTAAGCGCCGAAGTTGGATGTTAGTGGCGCAAATTGGTATTGCATTAGGTTTGTTAGGGATGGCAAGTGTTGACCCAACAGAGAACTTACGCGCGATTGCGTTATTTGGGTTGCTGGTTGCGTTTAGTTCCGCTACGCAAGATGTAGCGCTAGATGCCTACCGTATCGAAGCCATGGATAAAGAATACCAAGGTGCGATGTCGGCAATGTATATTTTTGGTTATCGGTTGGCGTTACTTGTATCGGGTGCAGGGGCTTTTTATATAGCAGAATATGTAGATTGGCCAACGGCCTATATTGTGATGGCGTTGTTAATGAGTGTTGGGATGATCACGGTATTTATTATTCGCGAACCTGAGCATGTGGTTAGCGATGTCACACGCCAACAAGAAGAAAGTATTGCCAAGGTGTTTGATGGCGGCTCATCTCATTCAAGATGGCATCAAGTTAAGGAATGGTTTGCAAGTGCAGTAGTTAGTCCGTTTGTTGATTTTATAAAACGTTATGGCAAGTTTGCTGTGTTGATTTTAATTTTTATCGGTATCTATCGTATTTCCGATATTACGATGGGTGTGATGGCTAACCCATTTTATCTCGATATGGGTTATAGCAAAATTGAGATTGCCAATATCGGAAAAATATTCGGTTTCTTCATGACGATCTTCGGTGCGGCGACAGGGGGAATTTTTGTTGTTCGTTATGGTATTCATCGCCCACTCATTTTAGGTGCAGCATTAGTGGCCGCTACCAATTTATTATTTGCCTATCTGGCGACAATAGATCCAGATTTAATTTGGCTGGGGATTGTGATTAGTGCCGATAACTTTTCAGGCGGTCTCGCAGGCTCTGCGTTTATTGCTTATCTTTCGAGTTTAACTAATTCCGCATACACGGCAACGCAGTATGCTTTATTTAGTTCCATTATGACCTTGCCTGCAAAAATACTTGGCGGCTTTTCCGGTGTGATTGTTGAAGGTTATGGGTATGAGTGGTTCTTTAGTTATGCAGCCGTGCTCGGTATTCCTGCCATTCTGGTCGCGGTGTATTTAACCCTGAGCCCCACTGCACGACAACAACAACGTTCTGCGGAAGCCGCATCAGGGCATTAAATATCAACTACCCCTAGTCCGTAATGCAAAATGACAAAGGCGAGTACGGCAAGTGCGGTTTGGTAAAAACAGGCACGTGAATGAGGTGGGTCTTTTTCCATGAACATGCCACCTTGTAATACACCGATAATCGGTATGGTTGAGGAAACAACGCCGATCAGCTTAAGCAAAAACCAGTGTGGTTTAGAGGTTTTGTTATAAATAAAAGACAGGATCACAGCGGTTCCCGCTAAAATCCAGAGTGTCCATTCAATTTCAGTATTCATGTTTAATGCTCAGTACGATGATGGGCTAATATTAACAAGTTTTGCTGATTTTTAATCGCCGTTATTGAATAAATTACGACCTTGTCACATTCTTGTCATCATTCATCGCTTATAATCGGCGACTATGAAAAATATTTTCTCAATTTGGCAGGGGCGTAAAGATTCAGCGGCAGGTTTTGAAGAACTGGTCGCCCCTCATATAGAGCGTCTATATCGCCTTGCTTATCGTTTTAGCGGTAGTCAACATGATGCTGAAGATCTTGTTCAGGAGCTTCTGGTTAAGCTGTACCCACGTAGCCAGGAAATGGCGAGTATAGAGAGCCTTGGTCCCTGGCTGGCTAAATCGCTGTATCACCTTTTTATAGATCAGCGTCGCCGTGCCACTAATTCACCGGTTGTGCTGGGTGAAGAATATGGTGTTGAACAGGAATCGGTTGCCTGTGTGAACGGGGGACCAGATATGCATATGATTCGTCAACAGCAATGTATAAAGCTGGAAAAAGCCTTATTTAGCTTGAATTTTGAGCAGCGTACCGTGATTGCGATGCATGATATAGAAGGCTATACCCTGCCAGAATTAACAACCATGCTCGAAACGCCGCTGGGTACATTAAAGTCCCGCTTACATCGAGCACGCGCGGCGTTGCGCGAGCAATTAGCTTGAAAAAATCAAAAATAATCACTTTTAATGGAACCTTTTGGCGTCGCCGTTCGTGTAAACGGGTAACAGAGGATAGAACCATGCAATGTGCTGAACTTCAACAACAACTCAACGATAAGCTGGATAACCAGTTGTCTGAGGCAGAATGTGCCGCGATGGATACCCATCTCGCTACATGTGCTGATTGTCGTGGTGTTGTGGCTGAGGAACAGGCATTTCGCGAGTTGCTAAGGGACATGCCTGTTCCGGATGCATCGGCGGGTTTTGCTGCTCGTGCCCTTCGTCGGGCTGCGGCAGCCAATGCAGTGAGTCATCATCCTGTTCGAAATCGTGCCTTTATGGGCGGATTTGCAGCAGCGTTGGTGGCCGGGATTGTTCTCTGGTTTGTATCGGGTGTTTTTGGCCCGAATGGAGAGTTTGGCACTTCGCAATCCCAGTTGGCTGAATTACGTATCAGCCTTAATGAAACGCGACGTGTTCAGCTTTCTTTTAATGCACCGGAAGATATGGATAGGGTACGCGTGTCATTGTTCTTGCCTGAACACGTGGAGCTTGAGGGTTATCCCGGTCGTAAACAGATTGCCTGGTTTACCAAGCTGCAAAAGGGTGACAATGTATTAACTTTACCGCTGAATGCACTTCGTTCTGATAAAGGCGTATTTACCGCCAAGGTTGGAACAGGTGATGATGCACAGGAAATACAGTTTTACCTGAATGTTGCGGAACCAGATATCTCAACACTGGAGGCCCCTAAATCGGCATAAGTCGAAAGGCCTAATTACAAAAGTTCAGGAGAATGAAGATGAATAAATTTAAACTTACAACCATTGCAGCGAGTTGCGTTATGGTTCTTGGCGCGATGCCGTTACAGGCCGCTCAGGATCAGGTTACGATTACGGTATTAGACTCTACAGCGGGTGATGCACCAAGAGTTATCGGTGTTCCTGATGTTGCTCCTCCCGTTGTTGAATTACCGGCTACACCAGATATTCTTCCTCCAGACGTTGATGTGCCTGAAATCGATGACGATAAAGATGAAGCGCATGATGCCAAAGATGATTCTAGCGACGACAAAGACGAAGCGCATGATGAAAAAGATGACGCTGACGATGAGAAAGACGAAGCGCATGACGAAAAAGATGACGCTAAAGATGAAAAGGACGACGCAGAAGACGAAAAAGATGACGCTCAGGATGAGAAAGACGATGCGCAAGATGACAAGGATGAAGCTCAGGATGAGAAGGACGATGCGCAGGACGAAAAAGATGACGCTCAGGATGAGAAGGACGACGCAGAAGACGAAAAAGATGATGCTCAGGATGAGAAAGACGATGCGCAAGACGAAAAAGATGACGCACAAGATGATAAGGACGACGCTGGCGATGAGAAGGATGACGCTAACGACGAAAAAGACGACTAATTCGTTTGTGGTAAGTGTGTAGTGTGCAACCCCTTTACCTGATTAGGTAAAGGGGTTTTCTTTATTTATTAGTAAGCTATGATATTTATGTAGCAATTTACATTAAATGTGATATTGTTTCATAAATCGGTAGTTTGGTGAAAACGTAATGATTAAAAAATACAAAACAAGTTTATTAATATTAACCACCGCGATGCTGGTTAATGGTGTTGCCGTAGCGGGTGACTGGTCAGGTATTTTATCAGCAAGTGTTGGTAACGATGACAATGTGACACTGGGTACGGACAGTAATATTTTATCGAGTAATGAAAAAGATAATTTTCTTGATGTGCTGGCAACCGCCGGTCGGTATCTGAAAGGGAATAAAGAAGATGGTATTCGTTTTTCATCGACACTTTATAACCGTGAATATGATACTGAAGATAGCTTTAACTTTTTCCTTGTGGGTGGCGGTTTGGCTTACCATAAGAAAATGGGTGATTGGTACGGGCGTTTTGGTGCTAAATATAATTACCTTGAATTTGGTGGCGATCCATATGAAACCGTTTTCGCGGTTACCGCAGAAGGTCGCCGTGCCTTAAATAAAAATACAGAGTTAAGACTTCGTTACCGTTACAGCGATATTAGTGCGGAAAGTCGTCGTTTTAACAATCTTGAAGGGGATCGGCATCAGGCGCGAATTGAAACGCGCTTTAAATCAGGTGGTAATCGTTATCGCTTGTACTATGAATTCCAAACCAATGACCGTGCTGATCGCTCAACGGCAACCACCTTTACAAGTAGTTCACCGGTACGTCACACATTACGTGCAACCGCCAAAATTCCGTTGAACACAAAGTGGGGCACAGAGTTTGATTTACGTTATCGTGATAGTCGTTACAAGGATGATAATGTGTCAGCCACAGTGAATACTCGCCGTGATGATGAGCGTTTTCGTGCCAAGGCGGCGCTGAATTATAAGCTTACCAAGAGAGCGGATGCCTATGTGGACTACACCTACACGGATAATGATTCAAATATAGATGTATTTGATTATCAGCGTAATGTGGTATCAGTGGGTGTTAACTACTTATACTAGTTAACATATCGAAATATAAAAAAGCCTGCAGATGCAGGCTTTTTTTATGTTTGTTTCTGAATCCGGTAAATAGCCACTTCGCCTAACAAGTTAGGAAATAGCTTCATTCCAAGACTACTTTTATGGTCTCGATCGACAACCGTGCGTTGCAGAATACTAATTTTGTTATCAACACAGAGTTGTTCAAAGTCTTGCAATGTACAGAGATGAATATTTTGGGTGTTAAACCACTTACTTGGCAAGCTTGGGGTAACGGGCATATGCCCACCAAAGAATAATTGTAAGCGTGAACGCCAGTGACCGAAGTTAGGGAAGGTGACAATCCCTTCTCTGCCAACACGCAGCATATCATTGAGTAAACGGTCGGGGCGTTCAACAGCTTGCAAGGCCTGTGTCATGACAACATAGTCGAAAGCTTTATCATCAAAACCTGAAAGTCCTGCGTTTAAATCAGCGTGAATAGCATTAACACCAGATTGAATACATTTAACGATTTTGCCGACTTCTATTTCAAGGCCATAACCATTTACATCGCGTTCAGTTTTTAACATGGCAAGCAAGGTGCCATCACCGCAACCGAGATCAAGGATACGGGTTTTGGGTTGAATCCATTCGCAAATTGTTTGTAAGTCAGGGCGCAGTTGCCGGGAATTGGCGCTCATACTGAGACCTCCTTAACAAGATGCCCCATCCAGGCACCGAATACGTCAAGGTATTCCTTAATTGGAATAAGGAAGGCATCATGCCCATGTGCCGCGTCAATTTCCGCATAACTGACATCATGATCATTATCTTGCAGTGCTTTAACAATTTCGCGTGAACGCTCAGGAGCAAAACGCCAGTCCGTGCTAAAGGAGATCACTAAAAAGTTTGCACTTGCACGTGACATCGCAGTTGATAAATTATCATTGAAATCGCTGGCAGGATCGAAATAGTCGAGGGCTTTGGTCATTAGCAAGTAGGTATTAGCATCAAAGCGATCAACAAATGATTCACCTTGATAGCGTAAGTAACTTTCTACCTGAAACTCGACATCAAAGCCGTAACTGATCTTCCCCTGACGTAATTCACGACCAAATTTCTCGCGCATCGCATCATCGGAGAGGTAAGTAATATGTCCAAGCATACGAGCAAGCATTAAGCCACGCCGAGGTAATGTATTTTTATCCTGGTAGCGGCCTTTATGGAAATCCGGATCGTGCATGATTGCTTGCCGAGCAACTTCATTAAAACCAATATTTTGAGCCGTTAATTTTGGTGCTGCTGCGATCACAGCGGCATGTTTAACCCGGTTTGGAAAATCGATGTTCCATTGCAAAACCTGCATGCCACCGAGACTGCCGCCAATAACAGCCAGCCAGGTGTCGATATTTAATTTGTCGGCAAAACGTGCCTGACTTTCGACCCAGTCTTTGACAGTAACGATGGGAAAATCCGGGCCATAGCGTTTGCCGTTATCCGGGTTAATACTGGTTGGCCCGGTAGAGCCTTTGCAGCCGCCCAGATTATTCAGGCAGACGACAAAGAAATGATTGGTATCAATGACCTTGCCAGGGCCGATACAGGTTTCCCACCAGCCCGGCTTTCTATCATCCATGCTGTTATACCCTGCCGCATGGTGATCAGAGGAGAGGGCATGGCAAATCAGAATCGCATTGGACTTGTCGGCATTGAGTTCGCCATAGGTTTCATAAATAAGATCATAGCTGTCGAGTGTCCGTCCGCAGGCAAGTGCAAGCGGTGCATCGAAATGCATCGTTTGAGGCGTGACGAGTCCAACAGAATTTTCCGGGATTGTGTCCGGCATGTTTGTAAACTATCTATGACTAACGAGAGTTTACAGTCTAAAGATACCGAGGCCAGCTGACAAGAGATTAAGCGAAATGACTAAGATGCATCAGCGGCAGATTGCTGGTTATCACTCACAGGCGGTGAAAAAGGACGCTTAACCACTTCCAGCATTAAGTTGATGGCTGAAATTTGTTGCTCAAGATCTTTTAAGGTCGCTTCAAGCTCTGCAATACGTCCTTCCAGAGTATCACGTGATTGACTAATTTTACGTAATGTAAGCAGCCGTTTTTCAATATCCAGCTTATGCTCTTTAATTTGGGCTTTTAGAGGATTAATAATTTCTTTTGCCCAGCGATTCGCTTCTTGATTTGCATTGAAAAATATATTGCGCGCCTTGCTCACCATTGAAATAAAGAATTTTTTCACCACGAAACTTTGCTCTGTCATGGTGGTTACTGGACTCTTGCGGAATAATTCAGCTTCACGGTAGAGTAAATCCAGTTCACGTTGAAAACGGTTTGTTGTAAAGAGAGCTGGTTTTACATTTCTGAAACCATGTTCTTTGTGAAATTTATGATAAATAGCACGGACTAATTTGTGGCTTTCCAACGCTTGATTAGAGGCGGCTTCCATGGTTGATGCCATACTATCAAAGAATTCTTTCATACCATTTTTCATGCCGACCGTTGTCCAGCTACCCGACATGGATTTGCGTGTACTCGCAACCAGCTTATCGACCGAAGCAAGGTCAAGATGTTCAAGCAGTTTATAGTTGTAGCTATCCAGTATGCGTCGGCCTTTCTTTAGTCCTTCTAAATTCTTGTTGTACACAATTTGTTCGCCACGGGTTTTCTTGAGTAAATGCATAATGACATCCGCATTTTTACCACAGAGCGATTGTAATTCTTCACGTTGTTTCAAGGTTGCATTAATCCGATCGACCAGCGTTTGTTTATCGGTATTAATCATGGTGCTGATTTCAGAAATAACTTTTTGACTGATAATATGGTGTTTTTCAGGGATAATATCACGGCTTAAAGCATGCTCGAGCTTGTTAATGCCACTGTTGGCAAGCAAGATATCGTCATTTTTAACCTTGGCAAGCAGGGCTTTTTGTGCCGAGATAGGGAAAATATTTTCCATCTCAATACACAGTTCTTCCGATGTTTTTTTACACTGCGAATGAATACTAATATCAATGGCTTCTTTGTTTTGTAATTCATCCCAAAGCGTATCAATTTTATTCAGAACCACTAGCAAGCCTTTTTTGTGGCTAACACGATAGCTACTAATGTGGTGTTGCCACATTTCCATGTCAGATTTAGTGACACCGGTATCTGCCGCCAACAGGAATAATACCGCTTGTGCATTGGGTAGCATGTTCAAGGTAAGTTCTGGTTCAGCTCCCAGAGCATTGAGACCAGGGGTATCGAGCACCACCAGGCCTTGTTGCAATAATGGGTGTGGGAAATTAATTAATGCATGACGCCACTTGGGAATTTCAATATGGGTAGTGGGAATATCTTGAGAAGCCAAATGTAAAAATTCTTTCTCGTCATATAACCCCAGTTCACGAGCACGTTCAACCGGTACTCGTTTAGTACGGGTGACTTCGCTGAAGGCTTCGGCTAATGAATCGGGTGATTCAGGATCGAGGTGAATATTGGTCCACTCAATAACTTCTTTTTTGTATTCAGCAATACTGTATCCGTTGAGGCGTGTTTCAATCGGCAGTAATCGGATATAAGGGCGGTCAGCCTTATCGTCAAAGAAAATTTCGGTGGGACACATCGTGGTGCGACCCGCCTGAGAAGGCAACAGGCGTCGTTTGTACTGTGAGAAAAACAGCGTATTGATGAGCTCGGTTTTGCCGCGAGAGACTTCTGCTACAAAGGCAACAGTAATTTTATCTGACTTTAATGACTCAATGGTTTCATAAATACGCAGGTCATTTTCAGCGTCATTAAGATCATTGTCTTCAAGCCAATCGAGGTATGACTTAATTTCACGGATGAGATCATTTTTCCATTTTGCATAGGCTTCGATCTGCAACATCAGCTCATTGTTAGGCATGTCGTACTACTCCAAGGTGCGGCAAATAACCGCTAACATCATGTATTTATTCTATTTTTATTGGTTGCCGAAGCATAACAGCAGCGCCAGTGGCAACACCTGATAGTAGTAGTTATAGACGATTTTGCTGAAATTGCAGCGTTTTAAGGAGATTTTTCAGGTTAAATTTTGTGACATATTCCAGCAATGAGTTGCTTTGGTGAATGGATTAGCAAGCGTTTTTGTCGGTGATGTGCGCCGTTGATGAGTTCAACCTGACTCGGTGAGACCGCAAAACGTTTAGCTATAAATTGACAAAGTGCCGCATTTGCTTTGCCATCAACGGGCGGGGCGGTTAATCGCACTTTTAGCAGATTATCTTTGACACCAATAATTTCATTTCGTGAGGCTTTGGGCTGTAAGCGTACATTTAAAATGAGATCATTGCCTTGCCAATGGTAGTGGTTTTCGTTCAATGTTCTGGTTTAATAAAGTAGTCGTAATAATGAAATCGGGAAACCAAGTTGCACTGATAATGCATACAAAGGCGGCATAATCAGCATTCTTGCAACAACGAGCCCTAAAATAGTCACAAACACGGAGAAATCCAACATTCCTACCGGGGGTAAGATGCGCCTGACAGGGCGTAATAAGGGCTCGGTTAGGCTGCTCATTAATGCAGTTACCGGATTATAGCCGCCAGTAGAAACCCAACTAAGAAGTGCAATGATGATTAAACTGAAAAAATAAATATAAAGCAGTAATGAAATCAGTTTAGTGATCGTTGCCATGAATAAACCAGCAATGCCAATCGCTTCAAGTGCGCCACCTTGTAACAGTGCCATGACTAAAATAGCCACGCTTTGCAGGATAAATAAAAGTACTAATGATGCAATATCAACCCCACCCCAGCCAGGAATAATGCGTCGTAATGGACGAAGCAGTGGACTAGTTGCCTTTACCAGAAATTGTGAAAAAGGATTATAGAAATCAGCGCGCACCATTTGCAGCAAGAAGCGCAGCATCACCACAAGGATGTATAAGCCAAACAAGGTATCGACAAGAAAAATAACCGGGTTGAGTAAATAATCACTACCCATAGGTTCAAACTCCTAAAAATTGATGGGGTTAATCGCCACTACCAAGCTGATCGGCCAATTCGGCGGCACGATCACTGGCTGCCTGCAGGGCTTCTATGAACAGGGTTTCAAGACCACCTTCTTTTAAGCGTTCCAGTGCACGTTCGGTTGTGCCGCCAGGAGAGGTGACTTTTTCACGTAGTAAAGCGGGGTCATCAGATGATTCAAGTGCCAGTTTAGAGGCGCCAAAGGCCGTTTGTACCGCAAGGCGACGCGCAATATCTGCATCTAAGCCTAGTTTAACACCAGCATTTTCCATCGCTTCGATGACATAAAAGAGATAAGCAGGACCACTGCCAGACAATGCCGTTACGGCATCGATAAGCTGTTCATTATCTAACCAAACCGTAATGCCAACCGCACGGAGTATCGATTCTGCCTGTTCTCGTTGCGATTCAGATACATTGTTATTAGCAAACAGCCCAGCTGCACCACTTTGTACCAGCGCTGGTGTATTTGGCATGCTGCGGACAACGGCAACATCGCCACCCAGCCAATCAGACAGGTTGTTACTACGAATTCCTGCTGCGATGGAGATAACCAGCGGCTGTTTGTCCTGTACGGATGCGGCAATGTGTTCTGTGACGCTCTTCATTACCTGAGGTTTTACAGCTAACACCAGCACATCAACATTGTTGGCGACCTGAGCATTATCCGTTTCTGTTTGAATGCCGAAGTTTGTCGTGAGTTGACCGCGAGCGGTGTCGTTGGGTTCTGCAACACGGATGTTGTTAGCAGGGAAGCCATCGTTGATGAGCCCGCCAATGATACTGGCTGCCATATTCCCGCCACCGATAAATCCAATTGAATAGTTCATAGTCTCAACATACCTTAATTATGCGCGTGCGCCAAAAATAGCGGTACCAATGCGAACCAGGGTACTGCCTTGAGCTATCGCTGCTTCCAAATCGTTACTCATCCCCATTGAGAGGGTATCCAGTTGGAAACCTTGTTGGTTTAAATGTTCCAATATTTGTCGTAAATGTTTAAATGCTTGTTGCTGTTCAGCGACATCATTTGTGGCGGCAGGTATTGCCATTAAACCCCTTAGTTTTAATCGTGGTAGCGAACCAATCGCTTCTGCTAATGCTTGTACCTCATCGGCGGCTATACCCGATTTGCTGGTTTCACCGCTGATGTTAACTTGGAGGCAAACCTGTAAAGGTTCAAGTCCTTCCGGACGCTGATCATTGAGTCTTTTAGCAATTTTTAAGCGCTCTACCGTGTGCACCCAGTCAAAATGTTGTGCGATATCGCTGGTTTTGTTCGACTGAATAGCACCGATGAAATGCCAGCATAGCTCGGGGGCTTCTGTGGTAAGACTGGCAATCTTGGGTAGGGCATCTTGCAGGTAATTTTCACCAAAATGTTGCTGACCGACAGCGATAGCAGCACGAATATCATCGATGGGGCGCGTTTTACTGATCGCCAGCAACGTCACCTCGATTGGGTCACGGTTTGCTGCTATTGCAGCCGCTAATATTCGCTGCTTTACTGTCTCAATACCCTGTGCGATGTTGCTCATGTCAAACTCTGTAGGTGCGCTATACTGTAGGTGATTCAGTATACTTAATAACAATAAATTCTGTCCCTAAGGGAGGATTGCATGGATATCGCAGAATTACTTGCTTTCGGTGTTAAAAATGACGCATCGGATTTACATTTATCAGCGGGTTTACCACCAATGATTCGTGTCGATGGCGATATTCGCCGAATAAACGTCCCTGCACTTGAACATAAACAGGTTCATAGCCTGATTTATGACATTATGAATGATAAGCAACGTAAGGACTACGAAGAATTCTTTGAAACCGATTTTTCATTTGAAATTCCCGGTTTAGCTCGTTTCCGTGTCAATGCTTTCAACCATAACCGTGGTGCTGGCGCGGTATTTCGTACCATTCCTTCACGAATTCTGAGTTTGGAAGAACTGGGTTGTCCGGCGGTATTTAAGGAAATTGCCGATGTACCAAGAGGCATTGTTTTGGTAACAGGTCCCACCGGCTCGGGTAAATCTACTACTCTGGCGGCGATGGTTGATTACAAAAATGACAATGAATTTGGACATATTCTTACCGTTGAAGACCCCATCGAATTCGTTCACGAGAGTAAAAAATGTCTCGTAAACCAACGAGAAGTCCATCGTGACACCTTAGGCTTTAATGAAGCATTACGTTCAGCATTGCGTGAAGATCCGGATATTATTCTGGTCGGTGAAATGCGAGATCTGGAAACGATTCGTCTGGCTCTATCAGCGGCAGAAACAGGTCATCTGGTTTTTGGTACTCTACATACAAGTTCCGCAGCAAAAACCATTGACCGTATTATTGATGTATTCCCGGCGGCTGAAAAAGACATGGTACGGTCTATGTTGTCTGAATCACTGCGTGCGGTAATTGCTCAAACGCTGATTAAGAAAATTGGCGGTGGTCGTATTGCTGCCCACGAAATTATGATTGGTACGCCGGCGATTCGTAACCTGATTCGAGAAAATAAAATTGCACAAATGTACTCGGCTATTCAAACCGGTCAAGGTATTGGTATGCAGACACTCGATCAGTGTTTGAAAGATTTGGTTGGAAAAGGTCAGATCACCGTACAAGATGCACGTATGCGTGCTGCGAATAAGGATCAATTTCTAGCCTAGGTGCCTGGGCTAGACTGGAGAAGAGGTAGGCCAGAATGGAATTTGAATCGTTATTAAAGTTGATGGTGCAAAAGAACGCATCGGATTTATTTATTACGGCAGGCATGGCGCCATCGTTAAAGATAAACGGCAAATTGACGCCGGTGACAAAAACATCATTGACGCCAGCGCAAGCGAAAGAAACTGTGTTTAGTATTATGAGCGAAGCACAGAAAGATGAATTTACCCAGCATAACGAATGTAACTTCGCTATTTCTGCTTCCGGCATTGGGCGTTTTCGCGTCAGTGCCTTTATTCAGCGTAACCATGCCGGCATGGTGTTACGTAAAATTGAAACACATATCCCAACATTAGAAGATTTAAGATTACCAGCAGTCATTAAAAATTTATCTATGACAAAACGCGGGCTGGTTTTATTTGTGGGCGGTACGGGTACCGGTAAATCAACATCACTGGCGGCGATGATAGGCTACCGTAATAAAAATACCACCGGACATATTATCAGTATTGAAGATCCTATCGAGTACATTCATCAGCATGATGGTTGTATTATTACCCAGCGCGAGGTGGGTCTTGATACCGAGTCATTTGAAGTCGCGTTAAAAAACACCTTACGTCAGGCACCGGATGTTATTCTTATTGGTGAAATCCGTACTCGCGAAACCATGGAACATGCCATTACGTTCGCGGAAACAGGGCACTTATGTTTAGCGACCTTGCATGCCAATAATGCTAACCAGGCATTAGATCGTATTATCAACTTCTTCCCTGAAGATCGTCGTAATCAATTGTTAATGGATTTATCGTTAAATCTTAAAGCGATTATTGCACAACAATTAATTCCGACACCGGATGGCAAAGGCCGCCGTGCCGCCATTGAAGTTTTAATTAACACACCATTGGCAGCCGATATTATTCGTAAGGGTTCAATACATGAACTCAAAGAACTCATGCGTAAGTCGAATCAAAATGGTATGAAGACCTTCGATCAAGCACTTTATGATCTTTATACATCAGGAGAGATCACTTACGAAGATGCGATTCACTCAGCCGATTCTGCGAATGAGCTTCGCTTAATGATTAAACTGGGTGATGAAGAAGCGGTTGAAAAAATGGACACAGCGATTGGAGGTATGTCGTTAGTAGAAGATGAGAACAGTCCGGGTGGTGGGGGAATGTTAGGATAGTTGCTGTCTTTCCTTAGATTGTAAATACCTTTTTGGCTTCAAATACAGGGCCATCAACACAAACACGTTGCATGGCGGGACCGTTATCGGTTTCAACTTTTACAACACAACCGGCACAACCGCCAACGGCACAGGCCATAAATTCTTCGAGTGATACCTGACAGGGCAAATCGTATTCGGCAGCCAGTTTTGCCACGGCTTCGAGCATGGGATGTGGGCCACAGGAAAAGATTTCGACGTCGTTGCGTTGGTTTTCAGTTAAACCATCGAGCCAGGCGCGAGCCAGATCAGTGACGTAGCCTTCAAAACATCCCGGATAGCCCTGCAGGCTAGCGAGTCGGCAGGCAATACCCCAGTCTTCCATCAGTGGCATAGTGCCAATCACCTCAGGTGCGAGTCCGTTAATGATGTGTTGTGATGGCTGTACCTTGAAGGGGAAGGGGACTTCAGAGCCAAGAATGACGAAGGGCTCGATGTCTTTATTGTCTTTTAAATGTTCAGCAATGAAGATCATTGGCGGCATGCCAACACCACCACCGATAAGCAGTGGACGTTTTTTGTTCGGGTTAAAACGAAAGGCTTTACCGATAGGTCCCATCAGACTGAGTGTTTCGCCTACTTTTCGTTCGCCCAGTGCACGGGTGCCTTCACCGAGTGCTTTATATAGCAACGTAATTTCACCCTGCTGAGGATCAGTACGCATAATGGAAATAGGCCGGCGCATGGGTAAGCGTTCAGCACAGCGAATATGCACAAAACTGCCGGGCTGGGCTTCGATCGCTGTTTTTGGGGCATGTAAACGCATAATAAATTGATCACCATCAAAGGCTTGATGGTCGATAATTATGGCGTCTTCGACATGAATAGTATTGCGATTTGGCTCAGTCATGGTCACTGCTAAAAATAAGTTGTCCGTTTACTAAGGTACGGGTGGCTCGGCCGTGCATTTCCCAGCCGATGAAAGGTGTATTGTGACCGGCACTATTAAGGTTGTCACTGTTGACGACCCAGTTCATGTCAGGGTCAAGAATACAAATATCCGCAATGGCACCGACACTTAAGTGTCCTTGTTCAAGGCCAAGTATATTGGCAGGTGAACGCGTCACGCGATCAATGGCTTCTGATAGTGATAAGAGCTTTTCATCAGCCAGCCGTTTGACGAGTGGTAATAAGGTATCGAGTCCAGACAGACCCGGTTCAGTATCCGGGAACGGTGCCTGTTTAGCATCGGGTTCATGCGGTTGGTGATCGGAGCAGATGGCATCGATAACACCTCGTTTAACGGCATCGCGTAAACCGTCACGATCACGTTCACTGCGTAGTGGCGGAATTAAGTGACAGGCACTGTTGTAATCACGAATATCGATATCAGTAAGATAGAGGTGGTGTACCGCAACATCGGCGGTAACCTTGAGTCCGTCATGACGTGCTCGGGCAATCATATTGGCGGCTCGGGCAGTCGATAGCTGACTAAAATGCGCTTTCACACCGGTTTGTTCAATGAGTTCCAGATGGCGCGCAACCGCGACCGTTTCGGCCGCTTCGGGTATGCCAGGCAGACCGAGCCGTGATGCTAATGCCCCTTCATGGACACAGCCAGTATTGCTAAGTCCATCATCATCAGGACGAATAAACACGGTTAAATCATGTGTGCAGGCATATTCAAATGCGCGGCGCAGAATTAAAGAGTTAGGTACCGGTTTGTTGGCATTACTCATACCCACCACGCCAGCATTTTTAAGGCTAAGCATTTGGCTGATTAATTCCCCGTCAAGGTTACAGGTGAGCGCACCAAGCATATGCAAGCGAGATAAATTTGCCTGACGAGCTTTGAGATGAATTAATTCAACAATGGCAGCTGAATCAATTACCGGCTGGGTATCCGGTGGGCAAACCAGCGTAGTAATACCTGCACTGGCTGCCGCCGCTGTTTCACTGGCAATGGTTGCCTTGTGCGCCTGACCTGGTTCGCGAATACGTGCGGATAAATCAATGAGACCCGGGCAGACGATGAGTTGTTCGGCGTTAATGGTTTCATCGGCGCTGAAGCCATCAGGGGCATGACCAATGGCTTGTACCTTGCCATCGGCAATCCAGAGATCAGTGATAGCATCAATATCGTTGGCCGGGTCAATTAAGCGACCGCCTTTTATATGAATACGGCTCATGACGCACTGCTCCCATCAGGGTTGCGCATCGCCATCGCCATGGCGGCCATGCGCACAGCAATACCATTACTGACTTGTTGCAGAATCACAGAATGAGAACCATCGGCGACGGCTGAGTCCATTTCAACGCCACGGTTGATAGGGCCGGGGTGCATAACAATCACATCGGGTTTTGCCAGCGCGAGTCGTTTTTCGGTCATACCATAAAGTTTGAAGTATTCGTGTTCGCTGGGAATAAAGGCGCCGTGCATACGTTCACGTTGCAGGCGCAGCATAATAATGACGTCAACATCTTTGATGCCTTCATCAAGATGCTGGTAAACCTGAACGCCCATCTTTTCGATACCAACAGGAAGTAAGGTTTGTGGTGCAATGACGCGCAGTTCACCGACACCAAGGGTATTCAGGGCATGGATTTGTGAGCGAGCCACCCGTGAGTGCATTAAGTCGCCGACAATCGCTACCCGCAGTGATGGAAAATCAGGTTTATGCTGGCGAATCGTGAACATATCCAGCATGGCTTGCGTTGGGTGTTCATGGCTGCCATCGCCGGCATTGAGTACGCTGACATGCGGCGGCACATGGTTGGCAATGAAATGCGCAGCACCACTGCTGCCGTGGCGTACCACGAACATATCGATGTGCATGGCTTCAAGGTTACGCAACATATCCAGCAATGTTTCGCCCTTACTACTACTGGAGGCGCTAATATTAATATTGAGCACATCCGCCGAGAGACGTTTTGCCGCTAATTCAAAGGTGGTACGGGTACGGGTGCTGGGTTCAAAGAAAAGATTGGCAATCGTGTGACCTTTGAGAAGCTCAAATTTCTTTTCTTCACTATTGGTAAAGGATTCAGCCGTATCGAGAATTTTTGTCAGAACCGCTTTGGGTAAGCCTTCAATTGCCAGAAAATGGCGGAGTTTGCCTTGCGGATCTAATTGGATATTTCCCGGTCTAAGCGTTACCGGTTGCGTGGGCTGGGCTTGCGTTTCTACTTTTGACATTAGGCGACATTATGGCAGGACTTCTGGCTTTTGTCTGCAAGATTTTTAAACCTTGGTTACGATTGTTCGCCTAGCCAGCTTTGTAGGATAATGCGCGCCGCTTCCTGATCAATGGCTTCTTTGGCCGCGTGACTTCCCAGCGATTGTTCGGCTTCGGCTGAACTCAGTCTTTCTTCCGCCTCATGCACCGGTAAATTGAAACGCCCTGCTAGTTGACGGGCAAATTTGCGAGCCGCAACCGTCATTGGTTGTTCTTTACCGTCCATGTGGACAGGAATACCAACAACAAGGGCGTTGGGCTGCCATTCTTTTATTAACATTTCGATGCCTGGCCAATCGGGTTTGTTGCGTTGGCTGGAAAGGGTGGTGAGACCCGTTGCCGTGCCGGTTAACGATTGCCCGACGGCAACACCGGTTCTTTTTTCGCCAAAATCAAAACCCAGTAAGGTTTGTGGTGATGACATTATGCGTGGCCAAAGGTATCAGAGAGTGTATTTAGATCGACACCGAGAGAAGCGGCCGCCGCTGTCCAGCGGTTTTCGATAGGGGTGTCAAAAATGATGGCACTGTCAGCGGGGCAGGTAAGCCAGGTATTTGCGACTAATTCATCTTCAAGTTGTCCTTCACCCCAGCCGGCATAACCCAGCGCGACAAGCGAACGATTCGGGCCTTTACCGTCATTAAGCGCCTGTAAAATATCGCGAGAAGTCGTGACCGCGATATCGTCAGTCACTTCGAGCATGGAGTCCCACTTTCCGGCGGGTTCATGCAAGACGAAGCCCCGGTCTGTCTGGACTGGCCCGCCTAAATACACGGGTGTTGAGCCTAAGGTCTCGTTGTCATTGGTCATTTCCATGTGTGTGAGTACATCACCGAGTGAAATATCCAGAGGCTGGTTAATCACAATACCCATTGCGCCTTGTTCATTGTGCTCGCAAATATAGGTCACACTATGAAAAAAATTAGGATCCTCTAACGCCGGCATGGCGATAAGAAAATGGTTATTTAAAAAGTTAGCATCGGTCATGGCTTAAGTATTAGCCAGTAATGAGAAACAGGCAAGTTCTTAACAGGGAAGATGATTTATTTTGAATAGAGGCTGTTGCCATCCTGAAAAATCCAGGTGCGGGTAATATAGAGTAAATCTGTTTCGCGGCGAATATCCTCAGGGAAGGGAGCATAAGGTGAGGCAAGTCGGACAATCCGTTTTGCAGCATCATCAAGTAATCGGTTGCCGGATGGACGGTCAATCGAGACATTTTTTAGTGTGCCATTGGGTTTCAATACAACGGTCATAGTGAGTTTGCCGCTGAGTTTACGTTTGCGTGCTTCCTCCGGATAGTTAAGGCGACCGATACGTTCTACTTTTTGTCGCCATGCATCCTGGTAAGCAGCATATTTAAATTCACTGGTACTGGCGGTAATATATTTAGTGCGCTTTTTGCTTTTGTTCGCCATGCGGTGTTGTTCTACTTCTGCACTGGCCGCTGCTATTTGAAATGCGTTTGAAATTAAGTTGCTGACATTCGGTTTTTTGGTGTCTTCGCGAGGTGTTTGTTTGCGTGATTTAATGGTTGTTTTTGCTTTGTCGGCAAGCATCACTTCGCGTTGTTTTTGCTCAATACGCTTTTGTTGTTGTTTTATCGGTATCACATTATCCGGTGCAGTACCTTGTGTTTGGTGAGGTGTTTTAATGGCCTCATTACGTAATGCCTGGGGACGCTTTACATCATCGGTATTGCCACTGCCTTGTTGGTTTGCTTGTGCAAGGTATTGTGGGTTCTCATCTGGAGGCGTTTCACTGCGCGCCTGAACCAGCGTGATTTCCATGGTTTGAACGGGATCTTTTTGCGTGAATAGTTCGTTACTAAAGCTGATACCCAAAATGATAATCGCATGAATCGTTACGGCAAAGAATAATGTTAAGCCGAGGCGATCAATAGCCGTAATATTGGGCGTGGTTTGTCCTGTTAAAATAAGATCACTCATGTGTTTGTAATGCTATCTACTCGCTCAAGTATTTTGCTGACTAGTATACCTCCGAGTGTGCCCGAGATCAGCGCTGCTGTCAGCAAAATGGGTAATAAAGTGAAGAGTGAGTCATGTGGAATAAATAATAAATAAGCGGTAACCACTTGTGCCGAAATATGAGCCATGGCAGCAAGAATAGATAATCCAACTGGGCCGAAGGGTTTTCCGGGAAAGTGCCAGGCGACGCCAAGTATGGTCAGACTGGCAATGGCGCCAGCCAGACTCATGGCGAAGGTTGGCGACAAAAAGCTGCCTAATAATAAACTGGCGGCAATCACACGAATCAAGGTGACGTTAGCGGCTAATGACCAGCCATGCCGGATTAATACATACAGCGTAACCAGATTAGCTAGCCCGGGTTTAATGCCGGGAACAGGTGAAGGGAGTGCGCTTTCTAACAGGTGAATGGTGATAGCCAATGCCGCAAAACCGGCAATGAGTTTGTCATTATGCCCCATCGGGATTTGCGTGGGTTTAGAAGATAATGGCATCATAATCTGTTTGTGATGTTTGGCGGCCAAGTTGCACACTGACCCTGTTTGGCAAGCAGGCGGTAACGGCGCCACCATGTTGATGCCAACCACTTTGAATACATATTTTATTTTTACACGCTGAAGAAATAAAACGAATTTGGCCATCTTTTACTTCAAGCTTGCTGATACCTAGGCGGCCTTCTACTTGATGAATTTTGGATTCGTTAAGATTAATTAAACGAGAATCTTGTTGCCCACTCTTAACAATGGCATAGCTTGCGGGAGATGTTTGCCAGAAATAAACGTAGCTAAAAACAATAAGACTTAAACTAACCAGAAATAAAAGTTTATCCGCCGTTGTAAAGAGCGCTGTGAAACTCGAACGACTCATTTCAGTGGCTTACTCAATTTAATGGCAGGTTGTTGGATGGTGAATTTAATTCGCTTCGCCATGGCTGGATTCATGTGTACATCACCATTACGGGCAATCAGCATGACGTATTTAATGCCCATCGCTTGTGCAATTTCAGGCCATTTTTCCGGGCCGGCAATAAACAGGGCAGTCGCGGCGGCATCTGCCGTACCGGCTTCTGAATGAATAACCGTGACAGAACGGGTTTTATTCGCAGGGTAACCGGTACGTGGATCAATAATATGATGATAGCGTTTACCATCACTTTCAAAATAACGCTCATAGTCGCCAGAGGTAAAGACACTTTCATCACCGGATACTTCAACCGCAGCAAAAACACCTTTTGCTCTTGGGTTGCGAATACCAATACGCCAGGGGCGACCGTTGTTATTACCGATGGCACGTAGATCGCCGCCAGCATTAATAATCGCATTTTTGATACCAAATTCTTTAAGGTGTTCAATGGTAGTATCAACGGCAACACCTTTAGCAAAGGCACCGAAATCAAGTTGTATATTTTTGTTCGTGCCGCGCATGCTGAGGTTGCTGAATTCAATATCACTCATGGAAGGTAAATCGCTAAGAAAAGCCTGAATTTGTTCGTCTTCTGGTGGCTCAATAATCTCATCTAAATTATCCTGATGAAATCCCCACATTTTTATGAGCTGTCCGATAGCGGGGTTAAATAAGCCCTGACTCTGTTTGGACAGTACTTGTGATTTTTTTATCAGTGGCAAAATAGAGGGGGCAAGTGAAAATTTTGCGCCGGTGACGAGTAAATTATTAATTCGTTTTAGGGCATTATATTTCCATGGATGCCAGGTGTTGTGCATGTAATTGAAGTCATCGAGAATAGCAGTAAAGGCTTGTTCCGCTAATGCTTCTTTTTCGCCAATGATGGTAACTTCCACCAGTGTGCCCATGGTGAAAACAGTTTCATGAAATTCATTGACCGGTTTGGGTTCTGTACAACCACTGAGTACCAGTGTGCTGGTTAGGAAAAGTATGGAAACAACGCGGCTTATTTTCGGAAATTTTATTGTCATGATAATTTGCTTTCAATAGCGTCCATGAGTTGGCCGCTAATGTTTAAATTGAATTGGGTATCGAGTTCACGGATACAGGTTGGGCTGGTACTGTTTATCTCGGTAAGATAATCGCCAATCACATCGATGCCGACAAACATTAGCCCCATTTCTTTTAACACGGGGCCAATCTGGCGACAGATTTCATAGTCACGTTCATTGAGCGGGAGCCCTTCACCATGTCCACCGGCAGCAAGATTACCGCGTGTTTCCCCCTTGGCTGGAATACGTGCGAGTGCATAGGGTACGGGTTCTCCATCGATAAGCAGAATGCGTTTATCACCGGCACTGATTTCAGGAATGAAGCGTTGCGCCATGATATAGCTGTTGCCATGTTTAGTCAGGGTTTCAATAATCACGCTAATATTCGGGTCGTCTTTTTTAACACGGAAAATAGAGGCACCGCCCATTTCCCCCAATGGTTTTAAAATAATGTCGCCATGCTCAGCAAGAAACTGGCGGATTGATTCTGCACGTCGAGTGACTAATGAGGGCGCGACACAGTCGGGAAACTCGGTTGCAAATAGTTTTTCATTGGCGTTGCGAATACTTGCGGGTTTATTCACGACTAATACGCCGTTCTTTTCGGCGGTTTCTAATAAATAGGTCGCGTAGATGTATTCAACATCAAAAGGCGGATCTTTACGCATTAACACCACATCCAGTGACGACAAAGGCTGAATACTGGCTTCACCAAGCTCAAACCAGTCACTTTTGTTGTCTTTCACCCGGATGGGGCGCATTTTGCCTAAAATTTGACCCTCTTTTAACTCGAGATCAGCCATTTCCATATAAACAAGCGTATAGCCACGGCTTTGCGCCTCAAGTAGCATGGCAAAACTGCTGTCTTTGACGGGTTTGATGGTATCAATCGGATCCATCACGATTCCAAGTTGAATAGGCATTTTTAAATAGTCACTCAAAAAATGGTTTATATCAGCCAGCATCCTAGCGCATTGCACCATTTTTGGCACTGACAAACGTCATATCGACATTTTACTGGACGGATGGCCAATCAACGTCTTTAATTAGGCATGAGTAGTGAAAAGTCTGATTGATGGCGATTTAGCCACAGATCGAGCATTATTCCTGAATTCAATGAATAATTGACATATTTTTTGGAAAATCCATATTATTTGCAATAACTTATGGATACTTCCTAGATTATGTGTTAAACATTTATAGTGGGTAGTCCACTGTAAATGATGTAGGTGCCAAGGGGGAGTACGTGGCGAGCGATAATAAAATAAACGGTGATTTTGCCGGGCTCAATGTAATGGTTATTGATGATAGTAAGACAATTCGTCGTACCGCTGAGACATTGTTAAAAAAAGCAGGCTGTGAAGTGATTACTGCTATTGATGGATTTGAGGCGTTAGCGAAGATTGCGGATCATCGTCCGGACATTATTTTTGTCGATATTATGATGCCACGTCTCGATGGTTATCAAACTTGCGCGCTTATCAAGAATAATGAGAATTATAAAAAAACACCGGTCATTATGCTTTCCAGTAAAGATGGTTTGTTTGATAAAGCACGGGGGCGCATTGTCGGCTCTGAGCAGTACCTGACGAAACCCTTTACGAAGCATGAGTTGTTGGGTGCAATAACACGACACGTGATTGAACATTGAAATAATAATTAGACTGGCTGTCATATAGTTAGTAACAGGAGATTAATCAGATGGCACGTATATTAATAGTGGATGATTCACCAACGGAAATCCACGTACTCAAAACAATGCTGGATAAGCATGGCTTTGAAACATTTTCTGCCGAGAGCGGAGAAGATGGTGTCGTAAAAGCAAGTGAAGAAATGCCCGACCTTATATTGATGGATATTGTCATGCCAGGCATGAATGGTTTTCAGGCAACGCGAAAAATATCAAATACCGAAGAAACCAAGAACATCCCGATTATTATTGTTACAACGAAAGATCAGGAAACAGATCGTGTTTGGGGTCTTCGTCAGGGTGCAAAGGATTATTTAACAAAACCGGTTGATGAAAAAGTGCTATTAGAAAAAATTACAGCGTTGTTAGGCGGTTAATAAGCCAATGCCTGCAACAGCAAAAAAGAAAGATCCATTAGAGCTACTTCGCGCTATAGAGCTGCGTAGTCTGGAAAGCTCCAGGGGGCTTCCTCAGCAAGAAGATATTAAGGGTACCTCGCTAGTTATCGGTTTTCTTGTTGCGGGTAAAAAAATGGTTACCCCCGTTGATGAAGTTACCGAGCTATTAACTTATCCCGCGATGTCGCGTATCCCAGGAACGAAAAGCTGGGTAAGAGGGATTGCAAATGTACGGGGTAACTTGCTGCCCATTATGGATTTGAAAGATTATTTAATGCGTGAGCCGACCGAGCTGAATATTAATAGCCGAGTGTTGGTTGTTAATCATAATGGTATTTTTGCCGGTTTGTTGGTTGATGAAGTTTTAGGGTTGAAACATTTTCAGGATGAAGATTATTCGCATAAATTGCCCGATGTCGATAATTTTTTAAAGAGCTATATGACGGGTGCTTATAATCAGGATAGTGAAGAGTGGGGGATCTTTAGCATGCATGCTTTAGCCAAGAGCCCGCTTTTTTTACAGGTTGCAGTATAAAAAATTAATAACTGTGAACCGCGAAAATAACAATAGCGGTAGTTGTAACACAGTAGTGAGTTGGGAAGTCTAGGAGATGACAACATGAAGAACGTGATGACTGCGTTAGATTTTAAAAATATCGATACGCAAGACATAATCAAGATACTGGGTGCAGTGGTTGTAATTACGCTGATTTTAGCACTGAGTTTCTTCGGCTATAACGCTAACAAGGCAGCCTATGATACAGAGTATTTAGGTTATGTTGGTGAGCAACAAGTGCTTTCACAAACCATGTCGCGTTTTGCGGTGTCGGCATCGCAAGGTAATGAAAAGGCCTTTGGTCGTCTTCAAAATGTTCGAGACCGACTAGATAAAAGTTTTGGTTACATTAGTAAAGGTAATGTGGCAACAGGTTTCGAGCCGTCTCCTATTGAAGTTCAGGCGCAGTTAGCCGCAGTTGGAAAAACCTGGTCAGAATACAGAAGTAATGTTGATGACATTCTTTCACGTAAAGATGCAATCCTTTCTTTAGGGCAATCAGTACAAGCTATCTCCGATAATATACCAAGCTTGTTAGCGCTTTCAGATGAAGTGGTTGGTATTTTGATTGAGACCGGTGCCGCACCACAACAAATTTACATTGCTAGTCGTCAGTTAATGTTGACACAACGTATTGCAAATAACGTTACCAAGGTGATTCAAGGTGGCCAGGGTGCAGCAACAGCAGCGGATCGATTTGGTCGTGATACCGCGTTATTTGGTCGGGTCTATCGCGGAATGTTAAAAGGTGATCGTTCATTAAGAATTACTAAAATTGATGATGAAGATGCACAAGACAAACTTGCAGAAGTAGGCGAAGTTTTAAAAATCATTAACGAACTGGTAGGGCAAGTACTTGAGGCGTCACCTGAACTATTCCTGGTGCAGGATGCTTCTGATACCGCTTCAACTAAAGCGGGAGTATTACTTGGAAATTATGCAGAATTAATCAAGGGTTATAACGCTTATATTGGTTCACGCATCGCATTATGGATTGGTGCATTATTTGGTCTAATCACGGTCGTATTACTGATATTGATTGGTTACATGATTACCAGTGATGCGAAAAAACGTCAGGCTGAAGCGGAAGCTGCAACAAAACGTAATCAGGACGCGATTATGCGCTTGTTGAATGAAATGGGTGACCTCGCTGACGGTGATTTAACAGTACAAGCCACCGTTTCTGAAGATGTTACCGGCGCGATTGCGGACTCCATTAACTTCACAACGGATGCGTTACGTACCCTGGTAACATCCATTAACGAAGCCTCGGTGCAAGTATCATCAGCATCACAGGAAACACAGGCAACGGCAATGCATCTTGCTGAAGCATCAGATCATCAGGCGCAACAGATTACCGGTGCGAGTACGGCGATTAACGAAATGGCGGTGTCGATTGAAGATGTATCGAAGAACGCGGCAGAGTCATCCGAGGTGGCACGTCGCTCTGTGAACACAGCACAACGTGGTTCAGAAACAGTGCAAGATACCATTAAAGGTATGAACACAATTCGTGAGCAGATTCAGGAAACCTCGAAGCGAATTAAACGACTGGGTGAAAGTTCGCAGGAAATTGGTGACATCGTTGAATTGATTAATGATATTGCCGATCAAACCAATATCCTCGCATTGAACGCGGCAATTCAGGCGGCAATGGCGGGTGAGCAGGGTCGTGGTTTCGCGGTAGTTGCGGATGAAGTCCAACGTCTTGCGGAACGTTCATCAAATGCAACCAAGCAAATTGAGGCACTGGTGAAAACAATTCAGACGGATACCAAAGAAGCGGTTATCTCAATGGAACAAAGTACCGCCAACGTGGTTTCCGGGGCAAAACTGGCTGAGGATGCGGGGCAGGCACTGTCTGAAATTGAAGGTGTATCAACACAGCTTGCGGACTTGATTAATAACATTTCCGAGACAGCTCACCAGCAAGCAGGCGCAGCAAGTAATATTTCTGAAACCATGAATGTAATTCAGGAAATTACAACGCAGACCTCAGCAGGTACAAATGAAACAGCAACATCGATTGGTAACCTCGCAGAACTTGCTAACGAATTGCGTAAGTCAGTAGCCGGCTTCAAGTTGCCAGAGTAATAGACATGGCAAATGTTGCGTGGTCTGGAATTGAATCCATGCCTTCTATGGAAGATGACCATTATCTTGAATGGAAGTTGTTGCTTGAACAGCGCACAGGCATGATTTTGCCAGATGAACGCCGCTCATTTTTGACCACAAGTTTGGGTATTAGAATGCGCGAAGTAGGTTTTCGTAATTACCGAGAATATTACAACTTTGTTCTGGAAGGGCAAGGTGGAAAGATAGAGTGGGCAACATTAGTTGATCGTCTGACAGTACATGAAACGCGATTTTTTCGTCATATATCATCAGTAAACTTGATTCGGGATCTGTTGTTGCCCGAATGGATGAGTCAGGACGAGATCCCCAAGACGCTGAATATCTGGAGTGTTGGTTGTTCGACAGGTGAAGAACCGTACACACTGGCAATGGTGCTGGATAATTTCAGGGATACTGATCACGCAGATTATTATTACGGGATCACTGCTTCTGATATAAGCATGGCATCACTTTCGACTGGGCGAAAAGGTATTTTCCATAGTCGAAAGCTAAGAGAGGTGGATGATCTAACACGTAGAAAATATTTTACACGTGTTGATGATACACATTATCAGGTAAAGGAAACACTAAGAAAAAGAATATGTTTCTCGCATCTGAATGTATTGGAAATGGATCGAATTCCTTTTGGCAAAATGCATATGATTTTTTGTCAAAATATGTTGATTTATTTTGATAAAGAAAGGCGTATTGAGATATTGGATAACTTAATAGAACACCTGGAACCTGGTGGCGTTTTAATACTGGGGGCAGGTGAAATATTAGGCTGGAAACCACCAATATTAGAGAAAATTGATTTTAATGACACGCTTGCTTTTCGTCGCTTGGCGGCAGTGAACTAGGTAGGCGGAGAACATTTAATTATGGCTGACAGTTACGACTATAGCACCCTTAACTGGGTTAAAGGTGAAATTGACGAAACGCTTGACCAGGCGAGACAGTCATTGGAAGCCTTCGTTGAAAATCCAGAAGACGAAGCACAACTTCAGTTTTGTGTTAATCACCTGCATCAGGTACACGGTACCCTTAAAATGGTGGAGTTGTACGGTGCGGTAATGATTGCTGAGGAAATGGAAAATCTTTCTCTGGCAATACAAGATAATAAAATAACCAAGAAAGAAGATGCTTACGATATTCTGATGCGTGCTATTTTACAGCTTCCTGATTATCTTGAACATCTACAATCGGGCCAAAAAGATGTTCCTTTAGCTCTGTTACCACTGCTAAATGACATTCGTGCAATTTGTGGACAGAGTTTATTATCTGAAAGTGCTTTCTTCTCTCCTGATTTATCAGTGGATATTCCTGACATTCCTGACGCAGATCAAGGTCAGGACATTTCATTGCTGGCGAAGAAGTTAAGACATCATTATCAAATGGGCCTTGTAAGCTGGTTCCGTGACCGTGATGTTGAAAGAGCATTAAAACAAATTATTAGTGTTGTTAGGCAATTGAGAAAAGTGGCAAAGCAGAAGCCGGTTGCTCAATTGTTTTGGGTAGCAGAGGGGGTTATTGAAGCACTCATAGATGATGGCTTGACACCGAGTGTTTCATCTAAATTATTGTTAGGACAAGTTGATCGAGAAATCAAAAGAATTATTGATGGTGGTGAGCAGGTTATTGTTGATGCCCCCCCCGTCGAGTTGATTAAAAACCTGCTTTACTATGTTGCAACGGCAACAAGTACTGGTGAAAAAGTAGAGCAGCTATCAACAGCCTTTAAGCTCGATGATTTATTGTCGGGCAGTGGTATCAAGGATGGTGAGCACGAAGGGATTAGTGCTGTTAATTTAGAAGTAATGGGAACAGTTACTTCTGCAGTGAAAGAAGATATTTCACGAATTAAAGATGAAATTGATATTTTTATTCGTACCAGTGAGCAGGATGTAAAGTCACTTGAATCAATTAAGGGTGCACTAAAAAAAGTAGCTGATACATTAGGTATGCTTGGTCTGGGAACACAGCGTAATGTTGTTGTTGAACAAGCCCAAATTATCAATGCAATCATGGAAGGTAAAGTGCCCGCCACGGATGAAACCTTTATGGAGATGGCAAGTGGCTTTTTATTTGTAGAGTCCAGCCTGACTGAGCTCGGTGGTAAAAGTAGCCCGGGTGATGAACATGGTGATGCTATTATTCAAGGCCTTAAACGTTTACAGGATGGAACACTGGTTGAACCTGTACAGCCAGCGTCAGGTTTCTTACAAGATAGTGAGCAACGTGAATTACTGAAAGTTGTAATTAAAGAAGCCAAGACAGATATGGCGCGAGTTAAAGATGCCATTGTTTCATTTGTTACCGCACCTTGGGAGCATGAATTATTATCTGAGGTTCCACAGCTTAACAGGCAAGTGCGTGGCAGTATGTCGATGTTGTCACTTGATCACGCAGCGGAACTTTTATCCGCATGTAATGAATACATCACCAATGACTTAATTAATAAGAAAGACATTCCTGATCAAACAATGCTGGAGACGCTTGCTGATGTAATTACCAGTATTGAGTACTATCTGGAAGCGCTTGATGAAGAGCGTAGTGATCGTGATGAAATTCTTGAAATTGCACGTAGTCGAGTTGCTAAATTAGGTTATCCGTTATCATCAGATGAAGTTGCTTCTGTAGAAGAGACTGAGTTAGAAGAAGTTAAGGAAGCAGCAGATGTTGCTGAATTTGTAGAGGTTACAAAACCAGAAGTTGCAGAGGTTACAGAACCAGTAATAGAAAAAGTTTCTGAAGCAGAAGAAATAACTGTCCAAGACATAGAGCCACAGGAAACACTGCAACAAGAAGAGCCCGTTGTCGCGGAAGAGAAAGAGCCGTTAAGTAGTGCCGCAGCAGTACTTGATGATGAAGAAAATGATATTGATGATGAAATTCTTGATATCTTTTTTGAAGAAGCCGAAGAAGAAATGGAAACGCTGGCGACTTATTTTCCTAAGTGGAAAGCAAATCCGGAGGATGAGGAATCACTTTCTGTTGTTCGACGTTCATTTCACACTTTAAAAGGCAGTGGTCGAATGGTAGGGGCGACCGAGATAGGAGAGTTTGCCTGGGCATTTGAGAATACATTAAACAGGGTTCTTGACCATACTATACCTCAGAGCCCGGAAGTAGTTCGATTAATTGAAAAAGCACTGGATGCCTTGCCTCACGTTATTGCACAATTTAAAGGCGAACCGGCCAACGATATTGATTTTGAAGCCTTGCAGGAAGAAAGCTATCAGATTAGTAAGGGTGGTGGTTTGTCTCGTTTGGAAGCGGGTGAGATGGAAGTGCCTAGTAAGGAAGATGGGCCTTCAGTGATAGCGAGCAAAGAAAGTATTGCTGTCACAAAAGTAGTCGGCAATAAAGAAGAGGAAAAAGCATCCGAGCCAACGGGTATTGATCCAGTATTACTTGAAATATTTACCAAAGAGTCAAACAGGCATCTTGATGATATACGTTCTTTTATAGAACAGTGTATTGGACAACAGGAAAACTGCCGAATTAATGATGACTTGATCCGTGCAATTCATACCTTGCATGGTAGTTCGCATATGGCAGGTATTACTGATATCGCTGAAGTCAGTAGTTTGATGGAAAAATATGCGAAATTGTTAAATGTTAACAATGCATGTGTTGAAGAAGAAATAATTGAGTTAATCCAGGAATTTTCTGCAGAAATCAAACAGCGCGTTGAACAGCTTGCTGATGAAAATGCCAGTGACGAATATCAACATGCACTGTTGAAAAAGATTGACGCGCTCTATCAAAAAGAAGTGGAAGCATCAGAGTTATCTGTTACGCCAACCATGACACCTGCGCCAGGTGGAATCATTGAAGTACCGAAGACGCCGGATAAAACAGATCAAGCAGAAGATAACTTTGATGATGAATTACTGGAAATTTTTATTGAAGAAGCTGTTGAGATCCTCGATACCAGTGAAGTGACCTTACAAAACTGGATTAATCAACAAGACAATAAAGAATTAGTTGGCCAGCTGCAGCGTGAAATACACACCCTTAAGGGTGGTGCTCGTATGGCGGGTATCGAGCCTATGGGTGATTTGAGTCATAGTCTTGAAACAATGATCATTGCGATTGATGAAGGTCGTACAGAAATTTCAAGTAAGTTATTTGATCTTGTACAGCAAGCGCATGACCAATTAGTGGGAATGCTAGATCAGGTTAGAGCAAAACAAACGGTTGATGAGAAAAAAGATCTTATTGCCCAGCTTGATAGTTTGACTGACGGTACAGAAGATGTAACAACAGAAAAAGAAGAGCTTGATTCAGTTCCTGAAACTGAAGAAGTGGTTGAGATAGTTACCGAGCCGGTACAAGAAGAACCTGAAATACAAATAGAAGAACCAGTAGAATCAATTGACGTGGCTGCAGAAAAAGAGCAGTCAGACGACATTATCGCTGAATTCCCCGTTGCAGAAGATGAACAGCTTGAAGAAGAAGTTGTTATCATGCCGGAAATCCCCGCACAGGCACTTGAGGTTGTTCCTGAACCAGAGCAGAAGTCCGCTGGGCGATTGCAGCATGAACAGATTCGTGTACGAGCTGATTTACTTGATGACCTGGTTAATTATGCAGGTGAAGTGAGTATTTACCGTTCGCGTATTGATCAACAAGTTGGTGCATTTGCTTATAATCTGACGGAAATGGAACAAACCATTAGCCGTGTTCGAGAACAGTTACGTCGTTTTGAAATTGAAACTGAAACTCAGATTATGTATCGCTTTGAAGGTGCAGGTGATAGCACTGAAGACTTTGATCCTCTGGAAATGGATCGGTTTTCCAATATGCAACAATTGTCACGTTCTTTGCTTGAGTCTCTAAACGATTTAAACAGTATCCAGGGCTTGCTTGAGAACCAGACTAGCGAAGCTGAAACGCTATTATTGCAACAGTCTCGTATCAGTACTGAATTACAAGAAGGTCTCATGCGGACTCGCATGGTGCCATTTAGTACTCATTCGCCACGATTACGTCGCCTTATTCGCCAAACCAGCAGCGAGGTTGATAAGGACGTTGAGTTAGTCATCATTGGTGAAAATGATGAAATGGATCGCAGTGTACTCGATCGCGTATTACCTGCACTTGAACATATGCTCCGAAACTCAGTCGATCATGGTATTGAAACACGTGCCGAACGTAAAAAGACCGACAAGAAAAAGACCGGCACAATACTGATTGATATTAAACGTGAAGGTACTGAAGTTGTTATTCGAATTAGTGATGATGGTAAAGGCATAAACCTTGACGCAATCCGTGAGAAAGCCTGTGAACGTGGCTTAATGAAGTCAGACTCTGACTTCACAGATAAAGAAGTATTGCGTTTTATTCTGGAATCAGGATTTAGTACCGCAGAAAAAGTCACACAGTTATCAGGTCGTGGCGTGGGTATGGATGTCGTCAATAGTGAGGTGAAACAACTTGGCGGTAGTTTGCAGATTGATACGGTAATAGGAAAGGGAACCAAGTTTACAGTACGCTTACCACTTACACTTTCTGTCAATAAAGCCTTGTTAGTACACGTTGGTGAAGATGTTTATGCAATTCCATTGTCGTCTATTGATGGCGTTGTACGCGCGACACATGAAGAGTTAGAAAATTTCTATAATAGTCATGAACCACATTATCAATATGGTGGTAACAGCTATCGCTTCATGCACCTTGGTACACAATTGAACCTGAATCAGCCAATTTTGCCAGGACCGGGTGGTAAGTTACCTGTTTTGTTAGCGCGTGCAGGTGATCATCGTATTGCTCTGCAAGTAGAAGCCTTAATGGGTAGCCGAGAAATTGTTGTTAAATCAGTGGGACCACAAATCAGTACCGTTCGTGCCATTTCTGGTGCGACTATCTTAAGTGATGGTAGTGTTGCGCTTATTCTTGATGTTGGCGCATTGGTCTATATGGATGTGGCTAAATCTATTTTACAATCGGATAACGCTAATATTGATGTTATTGAGCCAGTGGTTGAGAAAGGTCCAACCACGGTTATGGTAGTGGATGATTCTATTACTGTGCGTAAGGTGACAACACGCTTATTAGAAAGAAATAATATGCAGGTAATAACCGCAAAAGATGGTGTTGATGCGGTCGCGGTTTTACAAGAACAAAGACCTGATATTTTCTTACTTGATATTGAAATGCCACGCATGGATGGTTACGAACTGGCAACGCATATTCGTAATGATGATGTATTGAAAAACATTCCTATAATAATGATTACTTCTCGTACAGGTGATAAACATCGGCAGCGCGCGATGGATATTGGTGTCAATCGTTATCTAGGTAAGCCGTTCCAGGAAGCGGACTTACTTGAAAATATCAAAGAGATCCTGGATGAGTAATGCAGAAATGACCTCGGTCGTTGAAACTAGCCAACAGCTTCGCGTAGCGATTCTTTCTGATTCAGACAAACAAAGTCAGAACTTAAGGTTACTATTAGAGTCAAGCGGAATGGATGTAGTGGATGAGCAACGTCTATCTGCAGCATCGATTAAACAGCTCGATACAGATTGTACCGATGTCTTGTTGGTTGACATGGACGACAGTGTTGAACATGAACTGGATTTTCTGGATGAATTACTAGAGTCGCCAATCCCTATTCTGTTTAACGATGCATCTTCAACACGAATGAAAGTGGCACAAAGGAATAGTGACTGGGGGCGGATGCTCACTAAAAAGTTAGCCAATATTGCAGGGTTTACTGACTATCAGCACAGTGCTCAACAAGCGACACCTACAATTGAAGATTCAATTAATGAAACGATTGTTGATTCTGAGCCAGAAATAGCTGAACCCGCAGCGTTCATGATTGAAGCAGAATACCTTGAAGATATTGAACAACAAGCAATACATCGTGTTAAAGATGAAATAAATCATGAGCAAGAAGAAATAAAAGATGTATCTCCACCAGTGAGTACAGCTGGAATTGCGGCGAGAAATGTATGGGTAATCGGTGCCTCAATTGGTGGACCACAATCGGTAAAACGTTTTCTTGCTAATATACAAACAAACCTTCCTGTTGCATTTGTTCTGGCGCAACACATAGGCAGTAATTTTGTCTCATTGCTTGCGAAGCAGTTAGATAAGGTCACAACAATGAACGTGATCGCGGCAAAAGAAGGTCATTTGTTGAAGCATAATGAAGTGATCATTGCGCCAACTTCAGAGCGGATCACGCTAGATAAACAGGGCTATGTTCGTTTAAAGCCAATGGAATGTAAAAGTATCTATACACCATCTATTGATACAGTAATGACCGATATATCGATGCGCTATGGTGTGCGTACGAGTGCCATTATGTTTAGTGGTATGGGCAATGACGGTGTTCGTGGTTCTCAACTCATTGCTTCACGTGGTGGGCGAGTTTGGGCACAAGATGCGGATAGTTGTGTAATAAGTAGTATGCCTGATTCAACAAGACGAGCAGGTATTGTAGGATTCAATGGTTCGCCAGAGGATTTAGCGAATCAGTTAGATGAACATTTCAAGACGAATACTAAATAGGGGATTAGCTTATGCCACAAGCTGCCAGACAAGTTGCAAGCCAGGTTCTTTCCTTACATGGGGAACGGGTTATTTTGCCTAATACGGCAGTTGCAGAAATTATCCCTTATATTAAACCGGAGGCATTGACGGAAACAATCGGTACAAACGCACCCGATTGGCTACTAGGAATGATCGCCTGGCGAGGTATTTCTGTTCCGCTCATTAGTATTGAAACAATATTTGGTGGCAGCTACGAACAACAAAGTAAGCGTTCAAGTATTGCGATAATTAATGCCGTTGGTGATGCGGCTGGTGTGCCTTATTTTGCAATTGTCACGCAAGGTATTCCGCGTTTATTGCAGGTGTCTGCGGCAACGCTGAGTGCGATTGATGAAACAGGTGATGATAATAAAGCGATTGCCTGCCATGTAGTGTTTGATGGTGATGTTGCCATTATTCCTGATATGGATGAAATTGAAGCGATGTTAAAGAATGCATTTACGTCTACTGGCTCTTCCAGCAAGAATAAATCGAAAGCTAAAACGAAGAAAAAGAATAAAGCTTCTTCAAAGAAAAAGAAGTAGCGATCTTTTAGCTTACCTGAAAGTCACCCCATAACGTTTGCATGGCACTGATTGTTGCAATGGCCGCGGTTTCAGTACGTAAAACGCGTGGTCCTAACTGAATACCTTGATAACCTTTCGCATAAGCTGTTTCTCGTTCGCTATGATCAAACCCGCCTTCTGGCCCGATAAGAATAGTCATCGATGCTGGTGGTGAAGAAATTGAATGAAGACCTTGATTTGATTCGGGATCCAGTAGAATTTTGGGTTGGCTATTCTCAATATTAAGAAATGATGCCAGTTGTTGTGCTGTTTCAACATCCGGGATGGTATTTCGCCCTGATTGTTCACAGGCACTTCGTACAATGCCTTGCCAGTGCTGAAGACGTTTCTCGAGTCGATTGCCTTTTAAACTAACCGTACAGCGTTTGCTAAAAACAGGAATAATACGATTGACGCCAAGTTCAGTTGCTTTTTGTAAGGTGAAGTCCATACGTTCACCACGAGAAATTCCCTGAACAAGGGTAATAGATAAAGGCGATTCAATATTGTTGTCAGAAAAGCGTTTAACCTCAAGTGTCGCACTGCGTTTACTAATATCCGCAATGCTGGCTAAATACTCACCACCTTGACCATTAAATATTGAAAGCTCGGTACCCATTTTAAGGCGTAGTACATTGGCAATATAATTTAAGCGTTCGCCCTCCAATGTAATGGATTGCTGCTCGGCAAGAGGGGCGTCGATATAGAGTCGTGAGATCCGCATATTAGTCGCTGGTTGCTTTGTGAATACCTTCAATGGCAGCACGTGCCATTAATTTTATTTCATCATCATTGATGACGTAGGGTGGGATGAAGTAAACGACATTACCTAATGGTCGTAGTAATACACTATTTTTTAAGCCATGTTGGTAAACGGCAAGACCGCGGCGTTCTTTCCAGTCATAGGCTTCACGTGTTTGTTTGTTCTTGACCATCTCAATCGCAAGCACCATTCCATGTTGACGAATTTCAGCAACATGGGGGTGATCTTCTAACTCCGCAACGGCTTGTCGCATGAAAACAGATTTTTTCTTGTTTTCATCAATGACATTGTCCGAAGCAAAAATATCAAGTGTCGCGAGTGCGGCCCGGCAACCAAGCGCATTTCCCGTATAACTGTGTGAATGCATAAAGGCAGTTAAATTTTGATAGTCATCGTAAAAGGCATCGTAAATTTCATCGGTTGTCATGGCAACCGATAGCGGTAAATAACCCCCAGTCAGCCCCTTTGATAAACACATAAAGTCGGGGCTGATATTCGCTTGTTCACAAGCAAACAGACTACCGGTACGACCAAAGCCAACTGCAACTTCATCAGCAATTAGATGCACATTATGTCGGTCGCAGGCTTCTCTTAGCATGGTTAAATAAATCGGATCATACATACGCATATCACCAGCGCATTGAATCAGCGGCTCGATGATCACCGCACAACACTCGTCAGCATATTGCTCAAGGGCTGCTTCCATCTCTGCAAACAACCGTATCGAATAATCATGACAAGACTCGCCTTGCTCGCGGTGATAACAGTCAGGCGATTTAACCGCAATGACATCCAGCATCAGTGGGCCATAGGTATCTTTATATAGTTCAACCTGACCAACAGAGAGTGCACCGAGCGTTTCGCCATGATAGCTATTGGTCAAGCTGATAAAACGCTTCTTGTTACGTTTGCCGGTATTATACCAATAGTGAAAACTCATCTTGAGTGCCACTTCAACTGCAGACGAACCATTGTCAGCATAGAAGCAACGTTTAAGGGTATTGGGTGTTAGCTTAACCAAACGTTCAGATAATTCAATGACTGTTTCGTGGGTGAAGCCAGCGAGGATGACATGTTCAAGTGTATCGAGTTGTTGTTTTAGAGCGTCATTAATGCGTGGATTACTGTGACCAAATATATTAACCCACCACGAGCTGATGGCATCAATATAACGGTTGCCTTCAAAATCTTCTAACCAAACACCACTCCCCGATTTAATCGGGGTAATGGGTAATTGCTCATGGTCTTTCATCTGTGTGCAGGGATGCCACAACACAGACAGGTCACGTTGCTTAAGTGTTTTGTTATCCAAGATTAAGTTCGTGCCAGAGCTTCACGGTAGGTTCGGCGCGGTTCATTGAGTAAAAATGTAGCCCGGGTGCGCCAGCATCAATGAGCTGTTCACATAGTTGCAGGGTGACATCAAAACCAAAATCACGAATTGAATCGAGATCATCGCCATAGCCTTCAAGTCGTGTCGTAATCCAGCGCGGAATTTCAGTACCACAACTGGCGGAGAAGCGCGCTAATTGAGTGTAGTTGGTGATCGGCATAATGCCGGGCACGATAGGAATCGTGACATCAAGGCGTTGACAATCCTCAACGAAGCGCACCCATGCATCCGCATTATAAAAGTACTGTGTGATAGCTGTATCGGCACCGGCTTGAGCTTTTTGTGCAAAATGTATCAGTTCATCTTGCATGCTATTAGATTGAGGGTGCATTTCAGGATAAGCCGCGACTTCAATCATAAAGTGATCGCCGGTTTCTTTGCGAATATAGTCAACCAGCTCATTAGCAAAGTGAAATTCACCAGGGTCTTCCATCCCTTCAGGAAGATCGCCACGAAGCGCGACAATACGAGATACACCAGCATCTTTGTATTGCTGGAGTAAACCGGATATTTTCTCTTTGCTGGAACCAATACAGGTAATATGCGGCGCAGCATTAATGCCATGTTGCATGATTGTCTGGATTGTATCGAAGGTACCATCTTGTGTGGTGCCGCCCGCACCATAGGTACAGGAAATATAATCAGGGTTAAGCTTTTTCAGCTCAACAATGGTTGCGTTAATATTTTCCTTACCCTTATCTGTTTTGGGTGGAAAAAACTCGCAACTAAAAGAGTGGTTAGTATTATTAGCCATTATTTTTGTCCGAGACAAGTTTGAAGGAAATGCTAAGGCACAGCCTGTAAAGAAAGCATAATACCTTCTTTACAGGGATGCTAAGTCATAACCAATTAGTATCGGTAGTGATTGGGTTTAAATGGACCTTCAACCGGCACACTAATGTAGTCAGCTTGCTCCTGAGATAGCGTGCTCAAATAAGCACCAACTTTTTTCAGATGTAAACGGGCCACTTTCTCATCAAGAATTTTTGGCAGAATATAAACCTGATTCTCGTAGTTATCTGAATTCTTGTAGAATTCGATTTGTGCCATTACCTGATTGGTAAAAGAAGCTGACATCACAAAGCTTGGATGACCGGTTGCACAACCCAGGTTCACCAGGCGACCTTTCGCCAGAACAATAATTCTCTTGCCATCAGGGAAAATAACATGATCAACCTGTGGTTTGATTTCAGACCATTCGTATTGTTCAAGTGAGGCAATATCAATTTCTGAATCAAAGTGCCCAATGTTTGAGACAATGGCTTCGTTTTTCATAGCAGCCATGTGATCATGGTTGATGACATTCATGTTACCGGTGGTGGTGACAAAAATATCACCTTGTGAACAGGCTTCATTCATATCAACAACACGGTAACCCTCCATTGCTGCTTGCAGTGCACAGATAGGATCAATTTCTGTTACCCATACGGTTGCGCCCATGCCTTTGAATGCCTGCGCACAGCCTTTACCCACATCACCGTAACCGAGTACAACCGCAATCTTACCGGCAATCATCACATCTGTTGCACGTTTGATTGAATCGATCAGTGATTCACGACAACCGTAGAGGTTATCGAATTTTGATTTAGTGGCGGAATCATTAACGTTCATGGCAGGGAAAAGCAGTTCGCCTTTTTCCTGCATTTCGTACAAACGATGTACACCCGTTGTTGTTTCTTCGGTTACGCCTTTAACGCTGGCAGCGGTATCTTGCCAATGCGTAGAACCGTCAGAAATAGTGCGACGTAATACATCAAGAATCGCTTTGTATTCTTCGTTGTCATCATCTTTGGTGGCTGGAATAGCGCCGGCTTTTTCAAACTCAACACCCTTATGGACTAATAAGGTTGCATCGCCACCATCATCCAGAATCATGTTGGGGAATTGACCGTCAGGCCACATCAGGGCTTGTTCTGTACACCACCAGTATTCTTCAATGGTTTCGCCTTTCCATGCAAACACAGGAATACCCTGTGCCGCAATCGCTGCTGCAGCATGGTCTTGTGTTGAGAAAATATTACAGGATACCCAACGCACTTCAGCTCCTAAGAAAACCAGTGTCTCAATTAGCACAGCAGTTTGAATGGTCATGTGAATACTGCCCATAATGCGACAGCCAGCGAGTGGTTGTTCACTGCCGTATTCTTCACGTAATGCCATGAGTCCAGGCATTTCGGTTTCGGCAATGGCGATTTCTTTATGGCCCCATTCGGCTAAAGAAATATCAGCTACTTTATAATCAGTAAAATTTGGATCAATAACGGCGTTCATGTCTACCTCACTTCAGGTTCAAAGTCGGTGGGCGCGGTTGTTCTGGAACTGCTAGCACGAGCCTGGCGAGATGATCTCGCTGCAGCGTCCCTCATGCTAGCAGGGTGTTGAAGGATAACTTATTTAAAGACCAGCTGCCTCCTTTAGTGCATCAGCTTTGTCGGTACGTTCCCATGGCAGATCAATGTCTTCTCGACCAAAGTGCCCATAAGCAGCGGTGTAACGGTAAATAGGGCGGAGTAAATCCAGCATTTTAACCAGTCCGCCGGCACGTAAATCAAAATGTGCATCAATCAGTTCAATAATGCGTTCTTCGCTGATTTTACCGGTACCAAACGTTTCTACGCGCACCGATGTGGGTTTTGATACACCAATCGCATAAGAGACCTGAATCTCACAGCGGTCAGCAATGCCCGCGGCAACAATGTTCTTTGCCACATAACGGGTCGCGTAAGCAGCAGAACGATCCACCTTGCTTGGGTCTTTGCCAGAGAAAGCCCCGCCGCCATGACGCGCCATACCACCGTAGGTATCAACAATGATTTTACGACCGGTTAAGCCACAATCGCCAACCGGACCACCAATAACAAAACGGCCGGTAGGGTTAATATGGTACTGGGTATCCGCATGTAACCACTCAGCCGGAAGAATAGGCTTAAGAATTTCTTCCATGACCGCTTCCTGTAGCGTAGAGAGATTTACGTCTTCCGTGTGCTGGGTTGAAAGCACCACGGCATCAATTGCAACGGGTTTGCCATCTTCATAACGAAAGGTGATCTGACTTTTTGCATCCGGGCGTAACCACGGCAAGGTACCATTTTTACGCACTTCCGCCTGACGGCGTACCAGTCGATGTGAATAAGTAATCGGTGCTGGCATCAGTACGTCGGTTTCGTTTGAAGCATAACCAAACATCATGCCTTGATCGCCTGCGCCTTGTTCATGATCATCTGACTCATCAACACCCATCGCAATATCCGCCGACTGTTTATCAATTGATGTCAGTACTGCACAAGATTCCCAATCAAAGCCCATGTCAGAGCTGTTGTAACCAATTTCTTTAATGACGCCGCGTGCTGTTTCAGTCATATCAACCCAGGCATCGGTGGTGATTTCACCGGCGATCATGACCATGCCGGTGGTGACCATGGTTTCGCAGGCAACGCGTGATTTTGCATCTTGATCAAGTAATGCATCAAGGATGGCGTCAGAAATTTGATCGGCGACTTTGTCTGGATGGCCTTCAGAAACTGATTCGGAAGTAAAAAGATGTTCGTTCATTATTGTGTATTCCTCATAAAAAAACCCGCTTTAGCTAGACTAAGGCGGGTTTTTAAAATCTGGTTCCACACGCTTTAGCCGTATTTATTAAGCGCCCGCAATCTGAATTCAAATCAGCGCTGTATGACCAGAGATTATAGAGCCAAATGGAAAGATGTCAAAGATAAATGACAATGGAAAAGTAAAATTGTGTAAAGTTTTTTAATAACCCCAAACACCTTCTAATAAACTGGCGAAACCGTCATAGCTTGCCGCGGTGGTTTTCTCAAAAGAAGGGAAGTTAATGTCAGCAAGCATTTTTTTACCCGCGTCTGTTTTACTTGCTTCAATCAGCGCTTTACGTACAGCAACCTGAACATCCGCAGGCACACGTGGTGAAGCAGAAACAGCGGTATGGGGTACTTGCTCGGTAGTGGTAATGGTGAGTAAGTTTGGAAAACCACCCACCATGGGCGTTGGCACAATCGCCGCCTGAGCTGTGCCATCAAGCACTTTCTTAATTGAATCGAGTGAGTTATCAACTTCAATAATAACGGGTTGGCGTAATGGGTTTGGGAACATTTCTTCCAATCGCAGCATACCTAAACTGGGTGAACCAATGGTTGCGAGCGATTTCCCAATCAGCTCCTCAGGTTCAATAATGGCGGTGTTTTCATTTGTTACCAGAGTATATGACACGGCATCTGCACGTTTGGCAAGGACCTTGAATTTCATGCGTTTTAGCCGGTAGTCGGTTAGATGAGCCGCATCCAGAATGAAGTCATATTTCCCTGGTTTTTTCATATTTTGCCAGTAACTCAGGAAGTTAACCGCAGTCACTAATTTGAAAGTATGGCCTGTTTGTTTAGATAAATAATTTGTCAGTGGTGTGAATGCTTCAATGGTTTTATTTGGTGGATAAATAGGTTGCACAACAAAGGTATACGTTGCTGCCTGAGCGGCATTGCTAAGCAGCATAAGCAAGAATATGGCGCTGACAACGAACAGGGTCGATATTTTATAACCACCTGATAAATATTGTTTTTTCATGATATTACTCTGATTCTATTGCTTGTAGTTTTAGTTAGAATCACCATCGTTTTACCCCTAAAACGATAGATGAATGCTCGCGTTCTGTTTATGAATTAAAGTGTAGTCAGCAGATCTGGGCTTGTCCAAGCCGTTTCATGGTTTTTGTACAGTGATAGCACGGTATTTGATGGTTTAATGAGTAAAATCAGCATAATTGGCGATTTAATTCATCATATCTATTTATATCCATATTGACCAATATTTATAAGTCATTGTTATATAAGGAATTAGGGTTATGGGGCTGATAATCATACTCAGTAGAGTATTGCTCATAAGCGGCAGGTGAGAGAGAATACGCCTCCCCTACGAGAAAGTGCTCTTCGTTGGACCCACGGGGGGCAGGGGAGTACCCGTAATTTAAGCTTTATATTAGATTCAGAGTCCGTTGGAAACAATCGGTACTGGATTAGCTTTATCTCATCATTTGATGGGGAAATGAACGATTTACGATTTGTGTGTCATGTAGTAACACGCAAAAAAATTTTTTTAACCTTTATATTATTTTTTAGTTTTCAAAGAGGATTCTGTTATGTCAGCAAATGCTAACCGTCGCAATCTTGCGAATGCTGTTCGCGCATTAAGTATGGATGCCGTTCAGAAAGCGAATTCGGGACATCCTGGTGCACCAATGGGAATGGCCGATATTGCCGAGGTACTGTGGAATAGCAACATGAGCCACAACCCAGCTAACCCAAATTGGGCTAACCGCGATCGTTTCATTTTATCAAATGGACATGGTTCGATGCTGATTTACTCACTTCTGCATCTGACAGGTTACGAATTAACGATCGACGATCTGAAAAACTTCCGTCAGTTGCATTCAAAAACACCGGGACACCCTGAATACGGATATGCACCAGGCGTTGAAACAACAACCGGTCCACTAGGTCAGGGTATTACTAACGGCGTGGGCATGGCGATTGCTGAAAAAGCATTAGCAGGTCAATTTAACCAGAAAGGTCACGACATTGTTGATCACAACACCTTCGTATTTTTAGGTGATGGTTGTTTGATGGAAGGTATTTCTCATGAAGCTTGTTCACTTGCCGGTACTTTAGGTCTTGGTAAGTTAATTGCCTTCTGGGATGACAACGGTATTTCTATCGATGGTCACGTTGAAGGCTGGTTTACAGATGATACTCCGAAGCGTTTTGAATCTTACGGCTGGCACGTTATTGCTGACGTAGATGGACACGATCCAGAAGCGATTCAACGCGCTATCGACACAGCAAAAGCAATGACGGACAAACCAACAATGATTTGTTGTAAAACAACCATTGGTTTTGGTTCGCCAAACAAAGCCGGTAGCCACGCTTGTCACGGTGCACCATTAGGTGAAGATGAAATCAACTTAACCAAAGCAGCACTTGGTTGGGATCACGGTCCTTTTGAAGTACCTGAAGATGTTTATGCAGGTTGGAATGCGAAAGAAAAAGGTGCTGCAGCTGAAGCAGCGTGGAATGATAAATTCGCCGCTTACAAATCTGCTTACCCGGAACTTGCCGCTGAATTTGAACGTCGTATGGCAGGTGATTTACCTGCAGATTGGGCTGAAAAGTCTGCTGCTTACATTGCACAGGTTAATGCGGATGCAAAAAGTCCGGCAACACGTCAAGCCTCATTAGCCTCTATCGAAGCCTACTCACCAATGGTGCCTGAAATGTTTGGTGGTTCTGCTGATTTAGGTTGTTCAAACCTGACCGAATGGTCTGGTTACAAACCAATGATCAACAACGAAGAAGCTAACTACTTGAACTACGGTGTACGTGAATTTGGTATGTCAGCGATCATGAATGGTATTTCTTTGCACGGTGGTTTAATCCCATTTGGCGCAACATTCCTGATGTTCTCTGAATACGCACGTAATGCCTTACGTATGGCTGCCTTGATGAAAATTCAAAGCATCTTTGTATTCACACATGATTCAATTGGTCTGGGTGAAGATGGTCCAACTCACCAACCTATCGAGCAAATTCCTACCTTACGCATGATTCCAAACATGGCTGTATGGCGTCCATGTGATGCGGTTGAATCAGCGGTATGTTGGCAGCAAGCAATTGAACGTAGCGAAGGTCCTTCTACATTGATCTTCTCTCGTCAAGGTTTGGCACATCAACAACGTACTGATGCACAGATTGCCGAGATCGCAAAAGGCGGTTACATCCTGAGAGATTGTGATGGCGCACCGGATGCAATCATCATCGGTACCGGTTCAGAAGTTGAACTGGCAATGGGCGCAGCAGAAGCAATGAGTGGCAAGAAAATCCGTGTTGTTTCTATGCCTTCAACCAATTTGTTTGATGCACAAGACGATGCCTATAAAGAATCTGTATTAATCAAGGGTGTTCCAACGGTTGCCGTTGAAGCAGCAGTGACTGATGCATGGTTCAAGTACGCTGATGCTGTCGTTGGTATTGACCACTTCGGTGAGTCTGCACCGGCTGGCGAACTGTTCAAAGAATTTGGCTTCACCGTTGAAAACGTTGTGAAAGCAGTTGAATCAGTTTTATAAAATAATTTTAAATTTATACTTTTAGATTAAGACTTAGGAGAAGAAACACATGACTATTAAAGTCGGTATTAACGGTTTTGGGCGTATTGGTCGTATGGCGTTCCGCGCGATTGCTAAAGACTTCAATGACGACATTGAAGTGGTTGGTATTAACGATTTACTTGAAGCAGATTACCTTGCTTACATGCTTAAGTACGATTCAGTACACGGCAACTTCGACGGTGACATCGCTGTTGATGGCAACAACCTGGTTGTTAACGGTAAAACAATTCGTTTAACTGCAGAACGTAACCCGTCTGACCTTAAGTGGGGCGACATTGGTGCTGATTTAGTTATCGAATGTACTGGTTTCTTCCTGACAGAAGAAACATGTCAGCAACACATCGATGCAGGCGCAAAGAAAGTGGTTATGTCAGCACCTTCCAAAGATGGCACACCTATGTTCGTACACGGTGTTAACCATGAAACATACGCTGGCCAGGCAATTATCTCAGCGGCGTCATGTACTACTAACTGTTTAGCACCTGTTGCTAAAGTACTGAACGACAAGTGGGGCATCAAACGTGGTTTGATGACAACGGTTCATGCTGCAACAGCAACACAGAAAACAGTCGATGGTCCTTCAATGAAAGACTGGCGCGGTGGTCGTGGTATTTTAGAAAATATCATTCCATCTTCAACCGGTGCGGCTAAAGCCGTGGGTGTTGTGCTTCCTGAGCTGAATGGCAAATTAACCGGTATGGCTTTCCGCGTACCAACATCTGACGTATCAGTGGTTGATTTGACCGTTGAATTAGATAAAGAAGCGTCATACGAAGATATTTGTGAAGCAATGAAAGCCGCTTCAGAATCGGGTCCTATGAGCGAAACACTGGGTTACACGGATGAAAAAGTTGTTTCTACTGACTTCCGTGGTTGTGGTAACTCTTCAATCTTTGATTCAGAAGCCGGTATCGCGCTTGACGGCACATTCGTGAAAGTCGTTTCATGGTACGACAACGAATACGGTTACACATGTAACATGCTTCGTTTTGTTAAACATGTTTCTAAATAAGAAATTTGTTTAAGTAGTTAGTTTAGTATTGATCACCAGCCTGAAGTTTGTTCAGGCTGGTTGATTTAAGCAAAGAATTATTTGTTAAGTACACTTGTGCAAAAACACTTCACAAATAGTTTTTAAAATTTAAGTTTAGGAGTTTGCAAAATGTCTTTTATTAAACTGACAGATCTGGATCTGGCTGGTAAGCGTGTATTAATTCGTGCTGATTTAAACGTACCTGTTAAAGATGGCAAAGTAACATCTGATGCGCGTATTACTGCATCTATGCCAACTGTTGAGCACTGTGTTAAAGCCGGTGCTTCAGTTATGGTGATGTCGCACCGTGGTCGTCCTGAAGAAGGTAAGGCTGACGAAGAAAACTCAATGGCACCAATTGCAGAAAATATGACTGCAAAATTAGGTCAGGAAGTTAAGTTAATTAAAGACTACCTTGATGGTGGTTTTGATGTGGCAGCGGGCGAAGTTGTATTGCTTGAAAACGTTCGTTTTAATGCGGGTGAAAAGAAAGATAATGAAGAGCTTGCCAAGAAATACGCAGCACTTTGTGATGTGTTTGTGATGGATGCTTTTGGTACAGCACATCGTGCTCAAGCGTCTACACATGGTGCGGGTAAATTTGCACCAATTGCCTGTGCGGGTTTATTGCTCGCAGGTGAGTTAGACAGTTTAGCAAAAGCGCTGGCTGAACCCGCTCGTCCAATGGTGGCGATTGTTGGTGGTTCTAAAGTATCTACTAAATTAACCGTGCTTGAAGCATTGTCAGAAAAGGTTGATCAATTAGTTGTTGGCGGCGGTATCGCAAATACGTTTCTGAAAGCAATGGGCAACAATGTTGGTAAATCATTGTGTGAAGATGATTTAGTCGAAACAGCGAAAGGGCTTGTTGAAAAGATGCGTGCACGTGGTGCAAATATTCCTATTGCGGTTGATGTGGTCTGTGGTAAACAATTTAATGAAAATGAACCGGCCGTTTTGAAAGATCCATCAGACGTTGAAGATGATGATATGATTTTTGATATTGGCCCTAAATCTGCGGCAGAATTGGCAGACATTATCAGTAAAGCCGGTACGATTATCTGGAATGGCCCTGTAGGCGTATTTGAGTTTGATCAATTTGGTGAAGGGACTAAGGCGGTATCGATGGCGATTGCTGAAGCGGATGGTTTTAGTTTAGCGGGTGGTGGCGATACAATTGCTGCGATTCAAAAATATGACATCTACGACAAGGTATCTTATATTTCTACAGCAGGTGGTGCATTCCTTGAATATCTGGAAGGCAAAACATTACCCGCTGTTGCAATGTTGGAAGATCGCGCAAAATAATTAATTTTCACTCTGAATGGTTTATATTCATGGTGGCTTGAAGGTCAGTGACTGACCTGGAAAATGAAGAAGGGTATGAAGAGACGTACTAAAATTGTTGCTACATTAGGGCCTCGTTCAGATGATCTTAAGATTCTGGACAAGATGATTGAGGCAGGCATGGATGTTGCCCGTCTTAACTTCTCGCATGACCCGTATGAAAAACACAAAGAACGTGCTGAAACGGTACGAAATCGTGCCCGTGCACATGGTCGCCAAGTCGGAGTCGTTGTTGACTTACAAGGTCCCAAGATTCGTGTTGATGCCTTTGAGAATGGTTCAATTGAGCTATATGACGGCGATACATTTATTCTTGATGCCAATCATGATCCCTCGCTCGGCAATACCGAGCGAGTCGGTATTGCCTATAAAGAACTACCTAATGATGTACAGCGCGGTGACACCTTACTGCTTAATGATGGACGTATCGTTCTGTGGGTCGATGAAGTTAACGGTGCGGAAATTCGTTGTCGTGTGACAGTGGGTGGTGAGTTATCTAATCGTAAAGGCATTAATAAGCAAGGTGGTGGTCTTTCTGCTCCGGCACTGACCGATAAGGACAAAGCCGATATTATTTCAGCAGCAAAGCTGGATGCTGATTATCTTGCGGTATCATTTGTTCGCAATGCAGAAGATGTGCATGAAGCGCGTCGCTTATTCCGAGAAGCCGGCGGTAAGGGCGGTATTATTGCAAAAGTAGAACGTGCTGAAGCAATGGATGTGCTGGATGAAATTATTGAAGCCAGTGATGCCATCATGGTTGCACGTGGTGATCTTGGAGTTGAAATTGGTGACGAAGCCTTACCACCAGTTCAAAAAATGATGATCGCCAAAGCACGTACGATGAACCGAGTCGTCATTACGGCAACACAAATGATGGAATCGATGATCGAAAGTCCGATTCCAACACGTGCTGAAGTGTTTGATGTTGCCAATGCGGTATTAGATGGCACTGATGCGGTGATGCTTTCTGCAGAAACGGCTGTGGGTAAATACCCGGACAAAGTCATTGCTGCAATGGATAGAATTTGTCGTGGTGTTGAAGAGCAGCGCGCAGTTACCAAGTCTGATCACCGAATTGATACCAAGTTTTCAGATACAGATGAAGCCATTGCGATGGCGAGTATGTACACTGCCAACCACCTTGGTGTGAAGGCGATTGCGGCATTAACCGAATCAGGTTCTACAACCTTATGGATGTCACGGATTAGTTCAGGCATTCCTATATATGCGATGACACGACATGTTGATACACGTCGTAAAGTCACTCTGTACCGCGGTGTTTATCCTGTTAGTTTTGAAACAACGACGGAAGATCATGCACAAGTAAATAAAGATGCAATTGATGAATTGGTACGACGCGGTGCTGTACGCGATGGTGACCTTGTGATTATTACCAAGGGTGACTTGATGGGTGAGCATGGCGGAACCAATGCAATGAAAATTGTTGAGGTCGGCAATATGCCAGACCCTGAAGACAAAGCAGGAATTGAGTAAACTTTTAATAACCAATATTTTTTTAATATTCACTAATAACTATTAACGATAAGACGGGAGGTCAACATGGCCCTTATATCAATGCGACAACTGCTGGACTATGCAGCCGAAAATGATTTCGGTATGCCAGCATTCAATGTAAACAATATGGAACAAGTACATGCCATCATGCAGGCTGCAGATGAAACGGATAGCCCAGTGATTATGCAGGGTTCTGCCGGTGCACGTTCTTACGCAGGTGAACCATTCTTGCGTCACCTTATTACTGCTGCAACAGAAATGTACCCGCATATTCCTATTGTGATGCATCAGGATCACGGTAGTGAGCCTTCAGTTTGTTTACGCTCTATTCAATCGGGTTTCACATCAGTCATGATGGATGGTTCTTTGATGGCCGATATGAAAACCCCCGGTAGCTTTGAATACAACGTTGCGGTAACAAGCGAAGTTGTAAAAATGGCACATGCTGGTGGTGTTTCGGTTGAAGGTGAGCTGGGTTGTCTGGGTTCATTAGAAACAGGCATGATGGGTGAAGAAGACGGTCACGGTGCAGAAGGTGCATTGGATATGGACCAGCTTCTAACCAGTGTTGAAGAAGCGGCTGAGTTTGTTAAGGCAACCGGTGTTGATGCTTTGGCGATTGCTATTGGTACTTCTCACGGTGCGTACAAATTCACTAAAGAACCAACAGGTGAAGTATTGCGTATTGACCGCATTAAAGAAATCCACGAACGCCTACCTAACACTCACTTAGTGATGCATGGTTCATCTTCAGTACCACAAGAATGGTTGAAGACAATCAATGAATACGGTGGTGAAATGGGGCAGACTTACGGTGTACCTGTAGAAGAAATTCTTGAAGGTATCAAGAATGGCGTCCGTAAAGTCAACATCGATACGGATTTACGTATGGCATCAACGGGTGCAGTGCGTAAGTTCCTTGAAGAAAACAAATCTAACTTCGATCCACGTAAATTCCTTAAGGCTTCTACAGCCGGTATGAAAGAAATTTGTAAGGCACGTTACGAAGCCTTCGGTTCTGCTGGTCATGCATCAAAAATCAAGGTTAAGAGCCTTGAAACAATGTTCATGAGCTATGCTGCTGGTGAATTAGACCAAAAAGTTAACTAATCTTTTAGTTTTCTGGTTTAGGAAAAGGCGCACTTCGGTGCGCCTTTTTTGTTTCTGGAATAGCCGAACTAATTCATGCATAGTATGGACATATCAGGCATGAAAGGAATTATTTATGAATGATCAGGTAGAAGAAATGAAAGCAGGCGGGAAGTTTCTACTATTAATGGGCAGCCTGCTCGTTGTCACTGCGGTTATTGTTTTACTCATGATTGGTTTTCTAACATACCAGATATTCTATCAGCCAGAGCAGGTTTATCTTATCAAATATCTCATGGAAACCATCGACTTATCAGACAAGGCTTTCTTTGGGCGATATGATAATTCAGATTTTTTTGTGCACATATCCGACCCGATTAAATACTTTCTTTATTTCATGGCGACATTTTTAATCTTGAGTATTGTGGTGAAAATATTCAGTAGTATTTTGTCGGCAGGGGTTAAATTGATAAAGATAGCGAATGCGTCATGTGCTCCCGGTGATTAATTTTTAACAGGTTTTTTCTGTAGTTTTCGTTGAAGGGTTCGCCGGTGCATCCCCATTGCTCGAGAAGCGGCAGAAATATTACCTTGATGTTCAGCCAGAACTTTCTGAATGTGTTCCCATTCCAGTTTTTTAACAGACATCGGTTGTGTGCTAACCGGTATGGCGGCGTTACCTGTTTCTGAGTATAGAGCGTCAATAATCTCATTAACGGTGGCTGGTTTTGTGAGGTAATGCTTTGCACCAAGTTTGATGGCTTCTACTGCCGTCGCAATACTGGCAAAGCCTGTGAGTACAACCAGTCGCACATCCGGGTTATGTTGAATGAGTTGCTCAATTAACTGAAGCCCTGATTCATCACCAATACAAAGATCAATAATACCCATTTCAGGATTGTAATTTTTAGCATGCTCAAGTGCCTGTGAGTTAGTAGCAGCACTGTGCACATTGATATTGTGTCGCTGAAGGGCGCGAGTTAACGTTTCACGAAAAACATCGTCGTCGTCAACAAGTAAGAGTGATTCATTAGCAAATTGTATATTCATTGGCTAATTACCGTCTTGCACAACAACAGGTAAATGAATAGTGGTTGATACACCACCATGCTTACGATTGATTAGTCGGACGCTCCCACCAAAGCGTTTTATAATAGCATGAGTAAGAAATAGACCAAGCCCTAAACCATCATCTTTTGCGGTGAAAGGTTGATTGCCAATTACTTTTTCTGCTTCCATGCTTAGACCTTCACCACGATCTTTAATGCTAATCGTTAAGGTATTTGAATTCCAGCTGGCAAGCCATTTAACCTTGTCAGGTGATGCTTCATTTGCATTATCGAGTACATTTATCAGTGCCTGTTGCAATGTTCTATCCGCCAGGATTAAAGGGACCGGTGAAAGTCCATCCCAGCGTGTATCAATCACTGAGTCAGGGTGTGTTGTTTTCCATTGTGAAAGTAAATCACTGAGGAATATTTCAACAGGGAGAAGTCTTCCTCCACTCAATGGTGCGCCGCCTGTTGCCGCAGACAAGGTTGATAGAGCTTCCTTGCAGCGAGTAATTTGTGTGTTAAGCGTTTTAAGGGTGTCTTGATGTTCGCTGTTCAGCTGATATGAAAGTTCATCACAAAGTAGTGACATGGTTCCGAGCGGAGTACCCATTTCATGAGCTGTACTGGCTGAGAGTGTACCAAGTAATACAAGTTGTTCGTCTCGTAATTGTTGCTCACGCGTTGCGGCAAGTTCGATATCTTTATCCCGCAGTGAATGGCGCATGCTACCGACCAGGTAAGAGGTTATCGCGGCACTGATAACAAATGATAACCACATTCCGAAGACATGCTGTGAAATACCTGACTCAGAATTGTGGGAGTGTGGCAAGGGCTGGTATTTCCAAATAAGCAAGCTATAACAGGCAGCAGTGATTATCGTCAGTATCCATGTATAACGTACTGAAAGAACAGCGGTAGCGATGATGATAGGAAGCAGAAATAACAATACGAATGGGTTGGTCGCTCCACCTGTTAAATAAAGTAATGCGGTAAGAATAAAAACATCGGCAAGTAGCTGAAACAGGAATTCAAGCTGAGTGACTTCTCCACCCCAGCGCAGTCTTAATAAGGTAAACAGGTTAAACAGGGCAAAGGTAAAAATGACCAGTCCAATAGATAAAACCGGCAAGGCAATAGCCAGTTGAATTTGAGTGACATACACAGCGACCAACTGGCCAAGAATAGCAACATTGCGCAGCATGAACAGTCTGCGCAGGTTCAGATATTCAGCCGTTTGGGTAACCGACGGTTTGGTCTTTTCTAACATAATTTATGGCACTGACTCAGGGTGAAATTGAAAAGGTATTTTACCTCTTGTTGAGCTACAAGACATTGATTTTGAGGCTACTGCGACAATTTGTCACATTCTCAAGAACTTCATGAAACGATAATATCTCGCACAGAATCAGGTTATCGTAATGAGAATAGAATGAAAAAAATAATTGTTAGTACAGTTTTGATGGTAGCAAGTAGTACGTTATATGCACAGGATATGGATGAGTCATTTATGCATGAACATCATCATTCGCATAGTGAGGCACCCATTGGGGTCATGGGTGGTCATACGCACAGTGATGGTGATGTTATGTTTACATACCGTTATATGACGATGCATATGGATGGTAACCGTGATGGCAAGAAGCGGATTAGTCAGGCGGAGGTATTGGCTAACTACATGGTAACACCAACCAGTATGGACATGAGCATGCATATGTTTGGTGCGATGTATGCCCCGACTAATAAGTTGACGTTGATGGCGATGTTGCCGTATGTAAAAAACTCCATGAAACACGTAACGCGAACAGGACGAAAATTTACAACCAATGCTGAAGGCATCGGTGATGTTAAAGTCAGTGGACTGTATAAGTTGTTGAACCATGATGTTCATCAGGTGCACCTGAATATGGGTATTAGCTTGCCAACAGGTTCGATTGATGAGCACGATGATACGCCAGCTGCCAATGATGCAAAGTTACCTTACCCGATGCAGTTGGGTTCAGGTACTTATGATCTGATGCCAGGCATTACGTATCTTGGTAACAGCTCCTCGTATTCATGGGGTGCACAGGCACTTGCAACCATACGGTTGGGTGAAAATAATAATGATTACACTCTGGGTAATAAAGTTGAACTAACTAGCTGGCTAGAGCGTAAATGGTCAAGTTCATTTAGTACATCACTACGCGTGAAGGCACAGCGTTGGGGCGATATTGATGGCGCAGATCCGGATCTTAATCCGATGATGATTTCGACGGCTGATCCGGAATTACGCGCAGGCTCACGTGCTGATATTTTAGTTGGTTTTAATTACAACGCACATAAAGGTGCTTTCAAAGGAAATCGCCTTACGTTTGAAATAGCCAAACCCGTGTATCAAAAACTGGATGGGCCCCAACTGGAAACTGACTTAATTCTAACAGCGGGTTGGCAGTATAGTTTTTAATTTTTACGTTAAACGGATGGCTCTTGATTTCCCTCAGAGCTTTCATTAAGGGATACCTTTCTCTCTAGGGTATCCCTTTTTTTTAGCTTATTTGAGAGATGTTCCGGTTAACTTCTCATAGGCCTCAAGATATTTTTCAGTCGTTTTAGCTACAACATCATCAGGTACTTCTGGCGCAGGCGCTTTTTTATTCCAGTCCTGTGTTTCCAGCCAGTCACGAATGTATTGTTTGTCGTAACTTTCAGGGCTGCTATCTGGTTTATAGGTTTCCATTGGCCAGAAACGTGACGAATCAGGTGTCAGGGCTTCGTCAATCAGAACAAGCGTACCTTCATCATCAAGACCGAATTCAAACTTGGTATCAGCAATGATAATACCGCGCTCAGCGGCATAGTCACGCGCGGTTGAATACAGCTTAAGGCTTACATCACGAACCTGTTCAGCCATATCTTGACCAATGAGTTTAATGGTTGCATCAAAATCAATGTTTTCATCATGCTCACCGACATCCGCTTTACTGGAGGGGGTATAGATGGCTTGTTCTAATTTATCTGCCATCTGCAGGCCTTCAGGCAAGGAGATGCCACAGATAGCCCCAGTGTTTTGATAATCTTTCCAACCGGAACCAATGATGTAACCGCGCACAATGGCTTCAATCGGTAGGGCATTGAGTTTCTTCACAACAATCGCCTGGCCTTCAACCTGTGCACGTTCATTGGCATCAGGAAGCACATCTTCCAGGCTCAAATCTGAAAGCTGGTTTGGTACAATGTCACTAAGCTGTTTGAACCAGAAATTTGAGATTTCAGTGAGAATGCGACCTTTGCTTGGGATTGGGGTTGGTAAAATAACATCAAAAGCAGATAGGCGATCAGTGGTGACAATCAGCATGTGTTTGTCATCGATGTCATAAATGTCGCGTACCTTACCGCGGTTAAGCAGTGGTAAGCTGGTCAATGACGATTCATAAAGGCTGTTACTCATGGTTTTTCCAATTCATTTTATTTGCCGAGGCGTGATTGTGCCGTGACTTTAAGCCGGACGCAAATAGCAAAATATGTCTATATTGGTCAGGGAGGCCCATTGTCGACAATGCCCCTTGAAATATTAGGTGAAAAAGGAATAGTTCCTGAAGCGGTTTTTGTTGCAGAAACAACCCAGCATCCACCGCGACTTAATTTATTGCCGGTACGCCCACCTCGTCTGTCAGGCAGTTTAGCTGATATGGCAGATAGGCTGGATTTACCAATAATTTACTGGCAGAAGGGCTGTGAGGACGAAATAGAGGCGAAGTTAAAGAAGATTGCACCAGACTTGGCGGTAATGAGTTGTTTTCCGTGGCGCATCCCTGAGCCTTTGTTGTCGATCCCTGTTCATGGGTGGTGGAATCTACACCCTTCATTATTGCCTCGGTATCGTGGTCCAAGCCCGTTATTTTGGCAAGCAAAGGCAGGTGAAGACCTAACCGGTATAAGCCTGCATCAGGTGGAGAGTGAGTTAGATTCAGGGGCCATTATTGAGCAGCAATCGGTGTCATTGCTTGATTTTCAGGGTCAAGCGCTTGAAAGTGAGTTAGCCAAACAGGGCGCAAATTTAATCGAGAAGAGCTTAGTAGCAATGGTGCAAGATAGACTAGAGCCACAGCAACAATCGGAGGCAAAGGCTCACTACCAGGGTTTTCCAAATGTACAGGATCGGTGTATTGAACTCACAGGCTCTGCAAGCAGGGCATATCGGTTCATCTATTTGGTTAATGCGGCTTACCCTTTGTGGTTTGATCTTGATAATAATCGTTATAGAGTGAAACAAGCACTTGGTTTTGATGATCAGAAAACAATGAAAACGCCATTTTTGCTCGACAATAATCAGTTGACGATTCAGTTTGAGCAAGGCGTATTAACCGTTTTAGTTGAGGCAGAATAATGGCTGTTAGAAAAATATTACGCATGGGCGATCCTTTTTTATTGCAACGAGCCAATGAGGTTGAAGAATTTGATACGCCTGAGTTGAAGCAGTTAATAGAAGACATGCTAGAAACAATGACGGCCTGTGATGGCGCAGGACTGGCAGCACCACAAATAGGGGTTGATCAGCGTGTCGTCATTTTCGGGGTGGAGCATAATCCGCGTTATCCTGAGGCAGAGGAAGTACCGCTCACCATCCTGATTAATCCAGTCATTGAGCCCCGTAGTGATGAAATAGAGATTGCCTGGGAAGGATGCTTGTCTGTGCCGGGTATGCGAGGTGCGGTGCCACGTAATACGAGTATCCGGTATCATGGTATGGATCAATTTGGACAATCAATTGATCGAACGGTATCCGGTTTTCATGCCAGAGTTGTGCAACACGAATGTGATCATCTTGATGGTATTTTATATCCATCCCGTATTGAGGATATGCGTTATTTCGGTTTTACAGAAGAATTGTTTGAAGAAGGCTCATTAGGTAACCCACATGCTTCCTGTGAGACATAAAAAAAGCGGAGCCTATAGCTCCGCTTTTTTACATTAAAATCAATTAAAGAATGATTTTATTTTTTTGCCTTAATCATAATTTCAACACGACGGTTCATTTGACGGCCTTCAGCGGTATTATTAGATGCTGTTGGTGAGTTTTCGCCTGCACCACTGGTGCTGATAAGATTGCCATCAATACCTTTTGAAACAAGGTAATTTTTAACAGCAGCAGCACGTCGTTCTGATAAAGCCTGATTATAAGCTTCAGCGCCACGACTATCAGTGTGGCCCGTAACCGAAATACTCTCGAGTACGTGGTACGATTTTAATTTTGTAACGACAGCATCAAGCTCAGAAACCCCTTCACTTCGCAGGTCATTTTTATTTGTGTCAAATAAGGCGTGTGCACCTAGTGTAATGTTCTCATGCGCAACAGGTTTCGGTGCAGGTTTAGCCGCCACTTTTTTATGCATCTTTTTATGCATTTTCTTGTGTGAAGTTACACAGTGATGATGGTCAACACCAGGACGGTGTTTGATTTTAATAATCGAAACACATTCACCGAAACCATCAACAACATAATTACCATCCCTGTCGGTGAGGAAACCACCATCTGCTGATACAGTTGTTGGGAGTGCTAGTTGTAGTAAAACAGCTGCAGCGATAGTTGACGAAACTACTATAGATTTTTTCATTCTGTTACCCCACTTATTCATATAAGGGTAGAGTATATACAGGCAATTGGCTGAAAAACAAGTAGGAAAAATCAGGCAAAATAATCGGGTGCATTATCTGCTTTCCATTTTATATTGCACCCCATGCTTGGGTGCTGAGAGCTTTCCATGATGGTGTTTCCCGATAACACGGCATTAAATGCTGCGCGCATGTCTGAGCCTGTAATAGCAGTATTATTGCCTGGTCGAGAGGAATCGAATTGCCCACGATAGGCAAGCTTAAGATCACTATCAAACAAAAAGAAATCGGGGGTGCAGGCCGCTTTATAGGCTTTTGCGACCGATTGGTCTTCATCAAATAAATAAGGGAAACAGTAGTTCATTTCCTTACTAAGAGTGACCATTTTATCCGGGCTGTCAGCAGGATAATTTTCAACGTCGTTAGCATTGATGGCAACAGCATTTAACCCTTTGGGCTGATATTCAGCAATGAGGTCATTTAATTGCTGATGCAGGTGCAGAACATAGGGGCAGTGGTTACACATAAACGTGACCAATAGTGCTTTGTTGCCGGCAACATCAGATAAGCTAATGGTTTTTCCTGTGGCGGGTTCTGGAAGCGAGAAGTCGGGTGCGGCAGTGCCTAATGCAAGCATGGTTGATTCTGTACGAGACATCGTTTTTCCTAAAGAAAATTAAATTAGCCAGAACAGATTACAATGGAGAAAGATGAAAATAAACAATCTTTTTTGCACAAGACCAATATTATTAATTGAGACTGCATCGACATATTTCCTGTGACACAGACCACCTTTTTATTTTTGCGTAACGAGTATTGTTAGCACCGTTATAAATAATGATAAGAGGAAAAGCTATGGATACGCGTTTATTGATTATAGCTGCAACTGTTTCGGTAGCATTAGCAGGGTGTAGTAGTTCGCCGACCAAACCGGCAGAAGATATTGCATTGGCCAAGCAATGTGATAAAGAACTTGATATTGGTTATAAAGAGCTCAATTTTTCCAGTGCCAAAGGGTTTGGTGGAAGTTGGGAATATACCAAAGCGGCCAGTTTACTGGGCGCAGCAAAGGTGCAGTCAGGATTTGGTAGTTATAATGGTTGTATTGAGAAAGTAAAAACAGCTCGTAGCTATATTAAAGAGTCAATTAAATAGTGGCGGATGAAGGGCTGATAAACAGATCAGCCCTTCATGCGTGCACGAGCTATGGTGTAATGTGCACCTTGTTTGAGTTTTTTGTAATCGCCCAGAATTTCTTCAAAATGACGTTTCATAAATTTACGTAAGCCATTAACCGTTACAACATAGAGTTGGCCGTCGGGTTTGAGATGTGCTTTAGCATCATGAAGAATAATTTGTAATAACTCTTTGCCCACTTTTGCAGGTATGTTTGAAACAATGCAGTCAAACTTCCTGCCACCCACTTGATCAAAGGCATTGCTAAGTATCGCTTCAGCATTATTGATTTTATTGGCAGCAATATTTTTATTGGAATAATTAACCCCGACAAAGTCTTTGTCTGCTAAGAGTGTTTGTCCCTTAGGCGCAAGTTTAGCGAGGGTAATACCGATGGGACCATAACCACAGCCCATATCAAAGCAATCAGCATCGTCTGGAATATCAATGTATTTTAATAACAGTAAGGTGCCTTCATCAATCTCACGAGGTGAAAATAATCCCCATGTGGTATGAAAGTGCAGGGGGGTGTCACGCAGTATTACATCAAACTGGATGTCTTTACGTAAGTCATTAATGTAGCTGTTATCATTTTTCATAGTGTGTGGTTTAAGTATTCCAACATAGCACCACGAGGTGAAATGCGTATTCGTGTGATGCCTGCATTATTGACTTTAATTTTGTATAAGCCAAGAGGTTCTGTATGCAGAACATGTGTAATCACTGCGCGGATGACACCGGCATGAGCAACCACCAGCGTGTGTTGACCTAAGTAACGATCAGTAACGTCCTGGTATGCAGAAACAACACGTGAAATAAAGTTGTTGAGGTTTTCAGCGCCCGGTGGACGATGATTGATCGGATCAGCATAAAAAGCATTATATTCATCCAGTCGTTGTTGCTGTAGCTGATCGGGTGTTTTACCTTCCCAGTCACCAAAGCCAACTTCTTTGAAGCGGTCGTCAATCGAGATCGTTAGATTGTTTTTATTAGCAAGCTCATCAGCAAAGGCTTTGCAACGCTGTAAGGGTGAGCTGATGATATGTGACCAGGGACAGTGTTCGCCAACTGCCACGCGCATTTGCTGCCAGCCTTTGTCACTCAATGGATCATCAATACGATGACCACGAAAGGCTCTACCACCGACAGGCTCGCCGTGGCGGATGAAATCAATAATTGTTTCACCCATGATGACTTACTTAGTGTTCTTCGCCATGTGCGATGGCGATGCTTTTATTCATAATGTAATCAGTAATCGCCATGGCAATTGCCGAAACGATAAAAGTAAGGTGAATAGCCACTTGCCAATAAATCGTAACGCTGTTCATTTGTTCAGCATTGATAAATGTTTTGAGTAAATGAATAGATGAAATACCAATCAGTGCCATCGAGAGTTTAATCTTCATGGTGGTCGCATTCACATGTGATAGCCACTGAGGTTGATCAGGATGTTCTTTTAAATTGAGTCGAGAAACAAATGTTTCATAACCGCCGATAATAACCATGATGAGCAGGTTCGCGATCATCACGACATCAATCAGGCCCAAAACGATAAGCATGATCTGGTTTTCGGTAAAGGTATTGGCCTCTGCGACAAGGTGGGCTAATTCCTTCATGAACAGGAATACATAAACGCCCTGTGCGATAATAAGCCCCAGATAAAGGGGGGCTTGTAACCAGCGACTCCAGAAAATCATTTGTGCCATGACGGCCCGGGAGGCATTTCGGTCGTTAGAATTAGCTGTACTCATGGTTTTCTCGCGTTTTGTGTGTGAATTTCGGCGCAATGATAGCATATTCGACTAAAATGATTGCTGTGTTGCCTGATTGAACTTTAAGCAATGTTGTTATTAATGGTACCAGACGATGCTCAAAATTTACTGAGTAGATGATTTTACACCTTAAATATATGATCTATTCTTGCAATGAACTTATTAGATTAGTTATAGTCAGACCTATAAATTGATAATAAGTGTTATTATTACGCTGATGTTGAAACTATTTTCACAATTCTGGTTGATTTTGTCGCTGTTAGTGGCGCCGTTGCCCTATGTCATGGCTGATATGGCGATGGCTGAGCAGGGGCAGATGAAGTGTGAAAATGCGGATCAGCATATGTTACAGACTAAACAATCAAGCGATGATACAAGTGCTCTTCAGAAAGAGAAGTGCGAGTGTTGTGAGCAGTGCGGTACAACCTGTTCTAGCTGTATTCACTTTAGTTTGGGCTTATCGGCATTAAACCCGATATCCAGCACCCCGCCTTATGTTTCGTATACTCATAATGTGATAGAGACCATTGCGGGGGTTAATCTCTTTACTGAATTTCGCCCTCCGAGAAAACTCCACGCCTAAGTTGCTGATACTGTTAAGTATCGCTGCATCAATACCGTATTATTTAGTACGGTGAGAATGACGTAATGGAGTTTTACAATGAATACTTTCAATATATTGTGGCGAGAGCTGCAAAACAAAAAATTTAGTTTAATTTTATTTGTTGCAACAGGCATATTTGCAACAAATCTGATGGCTGAACAATCAGGTGCAGAATTGTCATTGCTTGAAGCGGAAGCCATCGCACTGAAAGCCGATCCTATGTTGAATTTGCTGGATGCAAATGCCGAAGCCTTAGATGAAGCCGCTATTGCCGATGGGCAGCTACCTGACCCTAAAATGCAGTTCACCATGTTTAATTTTCCGACCGACACATTTAGTCGAACCCAGGAACCCATTACACAGCTTCGTTTTGGTTTACAGCAAGCAATACCTCGAGGCGATACGCTTGAATTAAAGTCTAAACGGACTTCTTTAAAAGCCAGTTCAATGAGAGCGAAGAACGATGATGCAGAACTTAAATTACGTAGTAATGTGCGTAAATACTGGTTTGAAACCTGGTATTGGGTGCAAGCGGAACGAACACTCAATAAAGACATGTCGTTATTCAGACAGTTAGTTGATATCACTGAGTCGCAATATGCAGCAGGTAAACAAAATCAGCAGGATGTTATTCGCGCCGAGTTAGAGTTTGGCTTACTAGAAGATCGCTTGACGCATATTAAACAACAGCAAGAAGCTGCGCGTGCAAATTTATCACAATGGTTAGGCGCTGATTCTTTACGTGACTTACCCGCTGAATTACCTGAATTACCAGCATTACCTTCACGAGCAGAAATTCAGTCAAGAATCGCCACGCATCCGGCTTTACGCGTATTGAGTGCAAAAATTGATATGAATCGTAAAAGTGTTGCTATCGCACGTGAAGCCTATAAACCTGCCTGGACGCTGGGTCTTAATTACGGTATTCGTGATGGTCAAAATCCTGATGGTAGTGACCGCGCCGATTTTCTCGCTGCATCTATAGGATTGGACTTACCTCTCTTTACAGATAAGCGTCAGGATCGCCGTCTTGCTGCAGCGCAAAAATTAGCGAGTGCTGCTCAACTTCAACTTGATGATAAATATGCGGCAATGCAAAGCAAGCTGGAACGCGACCATGCAGCTTGGACAAGATTATCACAGCGTCTCGCGCGTTATGAAAAGACCTTGATTGGTCAAGCAGTGGCAAACAGTGAAGCGTCTTTACTGGCATACCAGAATGACACCACTGATTTTGCCACATTGATGCGTGCCAAAATTACTGAACTGAATACAAACCTGAAGGCATTACGAATTCATACGGATTATGCCAAGGCGCATGCGCGCCTGCTTTACCTTGCAGGAGAATAAAAATGAATAGCTCAATGAAAAAAATTGGTTTACTTACGGGTGTTGTTGCCTTGGCTTTATCTTTAACAGCTTGTGATAGTAGTGATTCGATGGACAGCGCAAAGAAAGAAAAAGAAATTTTATATTGGGTTGCGCCTATGGATCCAAACTTCCGTCAAGATGGTCCGGGTAAATCACCAATGGGCATGGATCTGGTTCCTTTCTACAAGGAAGAAAAGGCAGAGAAGAAAGAAAAGAAAATTCTATATTGGGTTGCGCCTATGGATCCAAACTTCCGTCAAGATGGCCCTGGTAAATCTCCAATGGGAATGGATCTTGTTCCTTTCTATGAAGAGGACGGAGGCGGTGATGATGGTGCGGTCACGATTTCTCCCGCTATTGTCCAGAATCTGGGTGTGAGAACTGAAAAGGCGACGCTTGGTAAGCTATGGAAACGCGTTGATTCAGTTGGCTATGTTGATTTTGATGAAAATTTAATTAGTCATGTACATTTGCGTACAGAAGGCTGGATTGAAAACCTGACTGTTAAATCAGAAGGTGAGCGAGTTAAAAAAGGTGATTTACTTTTTGAACTTTATTCACCGACATTAGTGAATGCCCAGGATGAATATATTCAGGCATTACGCAGTAAGAATAAGCGGCTTATTAGTGCATCTTACGAGCGATTACGAGCACTGGGTGTAGATAAGTCACAAATCAACAAAATAAGGAAAACACGTAAGGCTGAGCAATTGATTGAGATACGTGCTTCACAAAACGGTATCGTTTCTAAGCTAAAAGCACGAGAAGGCATGTTCGTTAAACCCAAGATGGAAGTGATGACCCTGGCTGATTTATCCAGTATCTGGATTCTGGTTGAAGTGTTTGAACGTCAGTCTGATTGGGTTAAAGTAGGTAAACCTGCCGAAATAACCTTGTCTTATATTCCCGGTCGTAAATGGGAAGGAAAGGTTGAGTATGTTTACCCAAGTCTGGATCCCATGACTCGTACGTTACGTGCACGGTTGAGATTTGATAATCCCGATGAAGCACTTAAGCCAAATATGTTCGCGAACGTTGTGATCTACGGTGGTGCAACCAAAGATGTGGTGAGCATCCCTCTGGAAGCACTTATTAGAACCGGTGATAGTGAGCGAGTAATTATCAGTTTAGGTGATGGTAAATTTATTCCTCGTGCTGTTGTAAGCGGTATAGAGTCTGGCGATCGTATTGAAATAGTTGAAGGCCTTAAAGGCAACGAGGATGTTGTTACTTCTTCACAATTCTTACTCGATTCAGAAGCAAGCATAAGTGCAAGCTTTACTCGAATGACCGAGACTAAGCCAGCCGGTGATATGAAAATGGATGATGGTTCATCAATGGATATGTCGAAGAAGATTACTGGTAAAGGTGTTGTTGGCGACACCATGACAGATGAAGGAAAAATAAATTTATCGCATGAGCCTATTTCAGAATTGGGTTGGCCAGCAATGACCATGGATTTCAAATTGGCTGAAGGGGTTTCTACGAAAGATTTGAAGCCAGGAATGGAAGTCGAATTTGATTTGATGGAAAAAGATGATGTCTACATGATCGAATCTATCCGCCCGACAATGTCGAAAGATATGTCGATGGAAACTAAATAAGGGAGTCGGGCAATGATTGAAAAAATAATTAATTGGTCGATCGAAAACCGCTTTTTGGTTATTTTATTGACGGCAATGCTTATTGGTTGGGGTGTTCTTTCAGTACAAAAAACCCCACTTGATGCGATTCCTGATTTATCAGATGTACAGGTTATTATTAAAACAACCTACCCTGGACAGGCGCCGCAAGTTGTTGAAGATCAAGTGACCTACCCAATGACAACAGCAATGTTGTCAGTACCGGGTGCGGTGAATGTGCGTGGTTACTCTTTCTTTGGTGATTCATACGTGTACATCATTTTTGAAGATGGTACGGATCCCTATTGGGCTCGATCGCGTGTGTTGGAATATTTAAGCCAGGTTGAATCAAGACTTCCACGACAGGCACGAGCAGCACTAGGGCCCGATGCAACGGGTGTTGGCTGGATTTATGAATATGCCCTGGTTGATCGAACAGGTAAGAACGATCTGGCACAGTTACGCAGTTTGCAAGATTGGTTTTTGAAGTATGAGTTACAAACGGTTGCGGGTGTTTCTGAAGTAGCAACAATTGGCGGGATGGTTAAACAGTACCAGGTGGTATTGAATCCGAATCGGCTTCGCGCTTACAAAATACCGCTATCAAAAGTTAAAAAAGCTATTAAAAGAGCTAACCAGGAAGTAGGTGGTTCGGTGATTGAAATGGCTGAAGCGGAATACATGGTTCGTGCTACTGGTTACGTTAGTGGTATTAAAGATTTAGAAGGCGTGCCACTGGGAATGAATGCGCAAGGTACGCCTATCTTGCTTAAAGATGTTGCTGACATTCGTATTGGACCACAGATGCGTCGTGGCATTGCTGAACTTAATGGTGAAGGCGAAGTTGTTGGTGGCGTTATTATCATGCGATTTGGTGAAAATGCGTTGACGACTATTCAAGGTGTTAAGGACAAACTCAAGCAATTAAAGAAAGGTTTGCCTGAAGGGGTAGATATTGTTACTACCTATGATCGCTCATCATTAATTAATCGCGCAGTTGAAAATCTAAGCCATAAATTAATTGAAGAATTTATTGTGGTGGCATTAGTTTGTGCCTTGTTCTTGTTCCATTTGCGTTCGGCATTGGTTGTTATTATTAGTTTGCCTGTCGGTATTTTAGCCGCCTTTATTGTTATGCATTCTCAAGGTATTAATGCCAATATTATGTCATTAGGGGGGATTGCAATCGCTATTGGTGCGATGGTCGATGCCGCCATTGTTTTGATCGAGAATGTGCATAAGCATATCGAGAAAGAAAAACTGACGGACATGAATCGCTGGCACGTGATGATGCGAGCTTCTGCTGAAGTAGGGCCGCCGTTATTCTTCTCATTGTTAATTATTACCTTGAGTTTTTTGCCAGTATTTACACTTGAAGCACAAGAAGGTCGTATGTTCGCACCGCTTGCTTATACCAAGACGTATGCAATGGCAGCAGCAGCAGGTTTATCGATTACTTTAGTGCCTATCTTAATGGGCTATTTGATTCGTGGTCATATCACGCCTGAACACAAGAATCCGGTTAATCGGTTACTAATCGCGACTTACAGACCTATTATTAATATGGTTCTGCGTGCACCTATAAAAGTTGTTATGGTGGGCTTGATTGTTATGGTTGTGGGTATGTGGCCAATGACCCAGTTAGGCGGTGAATTTATGCCGACCCTGGATGAAGGTGATTTACTTTATATGCCATCAGCATTCCCTGCTGTTTCAATTGGTAAAGCCGGTGAAATTGTACAACAGACGAATAAGTTGATTCGTACTGTTCCAGAAGTGGAGTCTGTTTTTGGTAAGGTCGGTCGTGCCGATACCGCGACTGATCCTGCACCGCTAACCATGGTTGAAACAACGGTTCGATTAAAACCTCGTGAGGAATGGCGTGAAGGGTTGACGCTTGAAGGACTAAAGCAGGAACTTAATGATGCGGTTAAAGTGCCGAGTATGGCGAATACCTGGGATCCACCGATTAAGATACGTATTGATATGTTATCAACAGGGATTAAAACACCCATTGGTATTAAGGTTGCGGGTCCTGATCTGGAAGTGATACAGGATATTGGTAAGCAGATAGAAAAAGCCTTAGAGCCTATTGAAGGAACACAATCTGTTTATGCAGAGCGTGTGGCAGGTGGTCGTTATGTCACGGTTGATATCGATCGCGTAGCCAGTGCACGGTTAGGCCTTAATATCATGGATATCCAGGATGTTATTAGTACCGCAGTCGGTGGCTTGAACGTCACACAATCAGTAGAAGGTTTAGAACGCTACCCAGTGAATGTACGTTATCCGCAAGGTACGCGTAACTCACTTGAGAAGATTCGTAATCTACCACTGGTTACCCCGATGGGTGCACACGTACCCTTATCACAGGTCGCAAATATTAATATTGAAAGTGGCCCAGCGATGATTAAGAGTGAGAATGCACGTCTTAACGGCTGGATTTATGTCTCTATCCTAAACAGAGATATTGCCTCTTATGTTGCTGATGCAAAACGGGCCGTTGAAGAGAATGTTGTTTTACCTGCTGGGTACTCTCTCGGTTGGTCAGGACAATATGAATATCTCGAACGTGCGATGAATAAGCTGGCAGTGGTTGGACCGTTGACCTTGGCGATTATTATGCTGTTGTTATACCTCAACTTCCGTAATTTTGTTGAAGTCATTATTATTATGGGAACCTTACCGGTCGCGCTAGCGGGTGGTGCGTGGATACTTTATATCCTTGACTACAATCTGTCAGTAGCCGTTGGGGTCGGGTTTATCGCGCTCTCCGGGGTAGCGGTTGAGATTGGGGTATTGATGCTGGTGTACCTCAATATCGCTTATAATGAACGTCATAATGAGGCAATGGATTTAGATCGTCCAATGACACTTGAAGAATTAAATGAGTCTGTTGTTGAAGGTGCGTTATTACGCGTTCGACCCATCATGATGACCGTATCAGCGATTATTGTTGGTTTATTACCGATCATGTTTGGTAGTGGTACTGGCTCAGAAGTCATGAGCCGCATTGCTGCGCCAATGGTTGGTGGCATGGTCACAGCTACCTTATTAACGCTGGTTGTTATTCCCGCGGTCTTTATTGTCTGGAAACGACGCGGTCTGAAGTCGGCTCAAGCATGAAGCAGTTAATTCTTATTACTGCAGTCAGCCTCGGGCTGGCTGCATGTGATGCAGATGATATTGAAAAATTAATGAAGTCAGGTGAATCTTCAAGCAGTATTGCTCGAGACGTTAACCCTGAACAGTTAGCACGTGGTGCAGCGTTATTTAAAAATAACTGTGCAGTGTGTCATGGTGCACAAGGTGAAGGATCGGCTAGTTGGCAGAAGCGTGATGAAAATGGCAAATTCCCACCGCCGCCATTAAATGGTACTGGTCATACGTGGCATCATCCTACTGCAGTGTTGAAATACACAATCAGCAATGGCACCAGTAAGATTGGTGGTAATATGCCTGCGTTTAAAGGGAAACTTTCAGACTCAGAGGTAGATGACATTCTTTCTTTTATAAAAGCGAAATGGCCCGCTCCATTGTATGAAGCCTGGTATCGTACGGATGAATTAGCAAGAAAAGCGAAAGAATAATTTCTTGTTGAAATTGATATAGATCATATTTTTTGTGTTCTTGCTTATATATCTTATGCACCTGGATACTTTTGAACTTTTTAAAACAACACTGGTCATAACATTCGAGCATATTGAAATAGACGATTATTGGTATTATGAAGGGACGTAAAAATAACAGTTGGATACATTGGGTTATTATCGCGATCATCGCGTTAATGCCATTGCGTGTATTAACTGCTAATGCAGATTTTTCTGCGAGTGCGTCTCCTGTTTCTGTTCATCAAGTAGAATCACATGATATTGAACATCAAGATTGCAATATGGATTCATCGTGCTTTACTGACTGTCAGGCAGGCACAACTCATTGTAGTAGTACTTCATTAATTATTCCTTCTTCGGATCATGGTGCGATGGTATCGGCCTCGTATCAGCCAATGATTACTAGTACTCAGCATATGAAGAGTATTAGTAACAGAAACCTTTTCAGACCTCCTCGAAAAATCGCATAAAGTCGGGGATGTGCCATTTTGTGATGGCAGGATTACATCCTAAAACCGGCCCAACCTTTGGTAGTCATTTAATCTTTAGCTACTGACATTTAAAAATTTGTATCTGATTTATTTAAAAATGCTTTATGAAGCTATTCAGGTACGTTTATGTGATTTATTTACCCCAAAATGGGGTTTTAGGAGAGTTAAAAGTGAAAACAATTTACGCAACAATTTTAGGTTTAACATTAATGAGTGGTAGTGCATTTGCGGTGGACAATAATACGATTGCAGATGATGATGCCGCTATCATGAATATTGGGCAGACCTATGCACCCAATCATAGCCACATGAATGAGCCGGCAGTTAAGGTGAGTGATGATGATTCAAGCATTGCTCAAACAGGTATGCAGGGTCACCATATGGCTCATAGTGTAGATGTTGAAGCAGAATTGTTCTTGCCCAACGATTTACCGTTGTAAACTTAATGGAATTAAAAGGTGCTGTGATTTTTTGTCACAGCACCTTTTTTTGTTTCTAAATAAAATTAAGTTTCGTAGATAGAGTGAAGTGACTTATTATACGGATTTTAGCTTTGATACTCAGAGCGTAGTAACAGTAATGATTAAGGACACAAATTATGTATGGTTTTTCAGTAACAATGAATAATGATTTTTCAACAGCAATAACGCGGGTTACCGAAGAATTGCAGAAAGAGGGTTTCGGGGTTTTGACTGAAATTGATGTGAAAGCAACATTAAAAAAGAAACTCGACATTGATAAACGCCCTTATACGATATTAGGTGCCTGTAATCCGGTGTTAGCTAATCAAGCTATTGATGCAGAGCCTGATATCGGCCTATTGTTACCTTGTAATGTTCTTGTGCGTGAAGAAGAAAGTGGTGAAATAACCGTTTCCTTTATGGATCCAAGTGCAGTATTGACCCTGGTTGAACGTGAAGGGATTGCTGAATTAGCAGGACAAGTGAAAGAGAAACTAGAGCGGGTTCGTGACGCCTTGAAATAGTTATTTATTATGATAGCCAACCCTATTTAGAAATTAAGCCTGATGATCTAGATCAAGGTTTGAAATAGCGTTTTCAGAGTAAATTAGTAATCGATTAATAACTAATGCTTTTAGGTTTGATACAAATGATATCAATATTGGTATTGCATGATTGGAGCAACTTAATATGAACCATTCGAAAAAATTTATTAGGCATGTGTTAGCGATTGCTATATCTATAGCCTTACCGACAGTGGCGTCAGCTGATGCCGCATATGACGCACTTAAACAGCAAGTTGAAATGATGCAGAAGCAACTTGCGGAAATGCAAAAGGCGCTAGAGAAGCAACAAGTTAAGGTAAAAGAAGTAGAGGCAAATACTATTTCACGAGCCGAGGCAAAAGAACTAGAGCATCATGTCAATGCTGCTTCAGAGTGGAAAGATCCAAACACTTTAATCCATATGTCGGGTTATGCTGATATTGGCTACACCGATGCGCAAGACGAAGATGGTAGCTTTGTTGTCGGTGCTTTTGCTCCTATTTTCCATTTCCAATACAAAGACATGTTCATGCTGGAATCAGAGCTTGAATTTGAAGTTGAAGATGATGGTGAAACGAAGGTTGCGCTTGAATATTTAACTATCGATTGGTTTGTGAATGATTATGTTGCCTTGGTTGGTGGTAAATTTCTCAGCCCGTTAGGTCAATTTAGACAAAACTTGCATCCATCATGGATTAACAAATTAGCGTCGGCACCTCCAGGGTTTGGTCATGACGGTGCCGCACCAGTCTCAGAAGCCGGTTTACAGGCAAGAGGCGGTTTCCCTCTGGGTAACATGCGTGCCAACTATGCGGTGTATATTGGTAATGGTCCTGAATTGGTTACTGAGTGGAACGGTACTGATTTTGAGCTTGATGGGATTGACGCTGAGGGTAAAGGCGCAGATCGTGATGGTAAGAAAGCCTGGGGTGGTCGTTTCGGCTTAATTCCTTTTGCCGGATTAGAATTTGGTATTTCGGCAGCAACCGGTAAAGCAACAGTTACCAGTATTGAAGTGACAGCCGGTACGGCGCCAGCGTTAGCAAATGAGCAAGCGCGAGATTATGATGTGTTTGGTATAGATGCAGCGTGGCAATACAAGTCGTTTGCACTACGTAGTGAATATGTGAAATCGAAGATAGGAAGAGCCACAACGGGCGCAAGTGCGTCAGACGGTGGTCAATGGAAGTCCTGGTATACTCAAGCATCTTATTTATTTCCAACAACCAAGTTTGAAGGTGTCACTCGTTATACTGATTTTGATTCCCCGCAGGATGCTCGTGATCAAAAGCAATGGGCGTTTGGTTTGAATTATCTGTTTGCTAGTAATGTCATCGGTAAAATTACCTATGAATTAAATGATGGCCAAAAAGGTGCCATTGCAGATGATAATCGCTGGCTTGTTCAAATGGCATACGGCTTCTAGAGGAACGACATCATGAAAACTATTAATAATTCTTCAAAGGCCTTGTTAGCAACAATGTTAACTGTACTGGCGATGGCTTTTTCTACCACCACTCAAGCAGATGGACATGCAAAACCGGGTGATTTTACTCGGGGTGCCAATGTATGGCGCGACAACTGTGGTCGCTGTCATAACATTCGTGATGCGCGTGAGCTTCGCGATGATCAGTGGTATTCCACTGCCTTTCATATGCGTATGCGTGGCGGTTTGACCGGCCAGGAAACCCGCGATGTGATTGCTTTTTTAACATCGTCGAATAAACCTGCTCGTAAACCGATAATTACAGATGCCAAGGCACCTACGGCTTCGTCTAAGGCAAGCAAACTTAGTGGTAAGGCTGTTTATAATCAAACCTGTATTGCCTGTCATGGCGCGGATGGTAAAGGAACCCTGCCGGGTGCGCCTGATTTTAGTAGCGCGAAGGGCCCACTCTCACAAACAGATGATATTTTAGTGAAGCATGTGACTGATGGTTTTCAAAGTCCGGGTTCACCAATGGCGATGCCTGCGAAAGGCGGTAATACAGCCTTAACAGATGCGGATATCAGAGCAGTCGTTAAGTACTTACGTTCGTTTAGTAAATAGCATATTACAGACTTACCAAGCAGGGATATCCTGTTTGGTAAGTTTTCCCTCTTGATATAACCTTCCTAAATAATTATTAACTTATTGTTTTTATTTTGTTTTATCATTAATATGAAATTAATGATAAAACCTTGACCTGTGCCTAAGGTACAGGTTGTACACTTTCCCCAAGACTTAAATTTAGGCGTTCAAATGACAATCGGAGGAGATGGTTATGTTGACGGTTACAGAGCTCGCAAATCAGAGCGGAACAACGCCTCATGCAGTACGTTATTACACGCGCAAGGGGCTATTAAGGCCCGAGCGTAATCCAGATAATGGTTATCGTTTATATCAATTTTCCGAAGTACAATGGTTGCGTTTTGTGCGACAAGCTAAGCAGCTTGGGTACACCCTTAATGAAATACGAGAAATTATGCATGATTCGGATCAAGGTAAATCGCCATGCCCGAGGGTTAGGGAAATATTAAAGCGGCGTATTGAAGAAAATAGAGCAGAATTGGATTCGCTCATGAAATTACAAAAACGAATGGAACAAGCATTAATTAAATGGGATACCATGCCAGATGGTATTCCAGACGGTAATTCAGTTTGTCATTTAATCGAATTACCAACAAATTAAACTATAGTCAGGAGAAAATAATGGAAGTCATGATTATTGCGACAAGTGGCTGTAGCCACTGTACTAATTTATCCAAAGAACTGGATGATCTTGGTATTGCACATAAATTAGTGTTTGCCGAGGATGAAGTTGAGCTATGTCAGCAGTTGGCTATTCGTCATTCACCCAATCTGGTCGTTGATGGTGAGGTGGTGTTTAGAAAACAACCTACCGAACATGAATTACGAGAATTCTTTAACTGCTAGTAGTTAGGAGAAACAGGCATGTCAGAAAATAAAACAAATAATTTGACCGATCCAGTGTGCGGGATGTCGGTGACAGAAGCAACCGAGCATCATTTTGAACACGAAGGAGAAGAGTATTTATTCTGTAGTGAATCATGCCTGGGTAAGTTTAGTGCTAATCCGGAACAATATATCAAGAAAGAAGAGTCAGGTGGTTGTTGCGGTTGTGGACACTCACATGGTGATGAAAAGAAAGAGGAAGGTGGCACGGATCCTGTTTGTGGCATGAGTGTTACAGAAGATTCAGAGCATCATTTTAAGCACAAAGATAAAGACTGGTATTTTTGTAGTGGACATTGTTTAGAAAAATTCAAAGCAGATCCAGAACAATATATTAATAAAGATCCAAATGCGGTGGCTGAAGTCGATGCGCCAGAAGGAACCATGTTTACCTGCCCAATGGATCCCGAAATTATCCAGGAAGGCCCCGGTACTTGTCCAAAGTGCGGTATGGCACTTGAACCAATGGGTGTTCCAGTCATTGCGACTAAAACACAATATACCTGTCCAATGCATCCAGAGGTTGTTCAAGATGAACCAGGCTCTTGTCCCAAGTGTGGCATGGCATTGGAAGCCGTCACAGTTGAGGTAGAAGAAGATACCAGTGAACTTGATTACATGAGTAAACGTTTTTGGATAAGTTCATTATTAGCTATCCCTGTGTTTTTTAGTGCGATGTCAGCCGAGTTTTGGCCGGCAGAAATGGCAGATTTTATTAACCCTGTATACCGGCAGTGGTTTGAAATGATTTTAGCGACACCTGTTGTGGTCTGGGGTGGCTGGATTTTTTATGTTCGAGCTATTAAGTCTGTCGTCACAATGAATTTAAATATGTTTACCCTGATTGGCTTAGGTGTCAGTGTCGCCTGGTTGTACAGTATGACGGGCGTATTACTACCTGGAATATTCCCGGAATCAGTCGCAAATGAAATGGGTGTTATTCCCGTTTATTTTGAAGCAGCGGCTGTGATTACTGCACTGGTACTGTTAGGTCAAGTATTAGAGTTACGCGCGCGTAGCCAAACTAATGCAGCAATAAAATTATTGCTCGGACTGGCTCCAAAGACTGCTCGGATCGTGCGTGATGATGGAACAGAAGAAGATATTCCAATGGAACACGTCAAGGCGGGCGACATATTACGCGTACGACCAGGTGAAAAAATTCCGGTCGACGGTGTGACGGTTGAAGGCAATAGTAATGTCGATGAATCAATGGTGACAGGTGAGTCAATTCCCGTTGAAAAAAGCAAAGGAGAGAAGCTCATAGGCGCGACCATTAATGGTACAGGTACATTGTTAATGGAAGCCCAAAAGGTGGGTGCCGATACGTTGTTATCACAGATTGTTAAAATGGTTGCAGAAGCACAACGTTCACGTGCGCCTATCCAGAAAATGGCAGACATGGTTGCGGGTTATTTTGTCCCCGTGGTTGTTTTAATTTCGATAATTTCATTCATCGTTTGGTGGATCTGGGGACCTGAGCCTGCACTTGCTTATGCGGTGATAAATGCTGTTGCAGTACTTATTATTGCTTGTCCTTGTGCTTTAGGCTTGGCTACCCCTATCTCTATTATGGTGGGAACAGGCCGCGGTGCAATGGAAGGTGTATTAATCAAGAATGCTGAGTCACTCGAAATTATGGAAAAGGTTGATACCCTGGTTGTTGATAAAACCGGTACACTGACGGAAGGTAAGCCTACCTTGGTTGCAGTTACGACAGTGGGTGATATTGATGAACAAAAGGCCTTAACACTAGCGGCGAGTTTGGAACGGGCGAGTGAACATCCCTTGGCAGAATCTATTGTTCGTGGCGCAGAAGATCGAGGTATAAATTTATTGGCAACAGAAGACTTTGAGTCAGTTACCGGAAAAGGTGTAACAGGTAAAGTCGATGGCCATGATGTTGCATTGGGTAATTTGAAATTACTGGAAAGTCTGGGTATTGATGCAGGTGACTTACCTGTAAAAGCAGACGAGCAACGTGCTGATGGACAGACTGTTATGTTTTTCTCAATTGATGGAAAAGCAGCTGGTTTGATTGGCGTTGCTGACCCAATAAAGGCATCTACACCTGAAGCAATTAAAGAGTTACATGCAGATGGAATTACTATCGTTATGTTAACAGGTGATAGCCAGAAAACAGCTGAAGCGGTTGCGAACAAGTTAAATATTGATCAAGTTCAAGCAGAAGTATTACCTGATCAAAAAGCAGATGTAGTTAAACAACTGCAAGCGCAGGGTAAAATCGTAGCAATGGCAGGCGATGGTATTAATGATGCACCCGCATTAGCACAAGCCCAGGTGGGCGTAGCAATGGGTACGGGTACAGATGTGGCAATGGAAAGTGCGGGTGTTACCCTTGTTAAAGGTGATTTGAGAGGTATCGTTAAGGCACGGCATTTATCTCGCGCAACGATGCGAAATATTCGCCAAAACCTTTTCTTTGCATTTATTTACAATGCAGCAGGCGTACCGATTGCCGCCGGTGTCCTTTACCCGGTATTCGGAATTTTACTTTCACCAATTATTGCGGCAGCAGCAATGAGTTTTAGTTCTGTGTCAGTTATTACAAATGCATTACGACTACGAAATGCAAAACTGTAGTAACAAATAGGAGGTAGCTATGATGGATGGCTCTACAAGCGGAATGTTCTTTGGTGGAGGT
>JALTKS010000117.1 GCA_027006175.1 Gammaproteobacteria bacterium | reverse complement strand
TCTCTGCGACAGGTAAAGACAGTTTACCGGTAAAAATATTGTAAAAAACTGCTGCGATACCACCAATACCGAAGCAAAATATTAAACTCTCAATATCAAAACCCGTTGTTAAGGCGAGATCAAATAAACTTGGTGGGCTCCAGTATTCCGGCACAAACAATGGTTCGGTTAAGCCCAATGGCATTGTAAAAAAACTTGCCCATAACATTGCCTTTCTGTGCAAAGGAAAAATAATGTAAACAATTGCCCAGGGAATAAGAAATGCGCTTGCCCAAATTAACCAGATATATTGATCGCTCACTAGATTAAATTCCCCGGAAAATATTTTTATTATTTTATATAAATAGCTTAACCAAAAATCAAACAAAAAAATACCCGCTCATAGCGGGTATTTTAAATACTAATTAAAAATACTTAGAACCAGAAACGTATGCCGGCGACAAAACGTGTATCACTCACATCTTCGCCATCCGCCTCTGCAAAGTCAGCCGTTTCACCGTATTTCCGTGTCCACTCAACACCAATGTAGGGTGCTATTTCACGTTGAATTTCATAACGCAAACGAACACCCAGTGATGCATCAGATACACCTGAACCAGTTCGTCTATCTGTATCGCGTTTACTGTATAAATCCATTTCAAATCTTGGTTGCAATATCCATTTCTGTGTTAACAATAATTCATACTCTGCTTCAAGAGTAAAACCTAAACGTCCTTGCTGGCCTAAATACCCCGTTGCATCCAACTCAAACCAGTACGGTGCTAAACCCTGCACACCAAATGCCAACCAGGTCTGATCTGAAACGTCCTGACTACTATCATAGCGAACACCAACCTGTGCATCCCAATAGGTAGCAATGGAATGACTCCAAAGTAATTCAGTGGTTGCTTCTTGTAACTGCCCATTATCATAGTCACCTTCGGCCTTAAGTACGGCACGATCGTAATCACGCCCATACCATGCCTGCAAATCATAGGTGATCGAACTGTTATCATCTGATTTTACATTTTCAAAACGATTAACAATTACCGAAGCAAAATTATATTCATCCGCTAATACAGGACGGGGGATATTACCGAAACCAAAACCCTCAGAATAGTCCGGGCTACGTGCATCTGCAGGTGCTGCGCCTCCCTGCATTGACATTTCACCCATTGCCTTACCACCCTCCATCTTCATGCCTTTCATCTTGGATGGTGAGCTTTTCCCTGTAGCCGACATATTGCCATCATGCTTGTTTGCCGGTTTTTTCATGCCCTTCATGTCATGTTTCATACCAGACATTTTATCCATTTCTGCAGCGGACACCGGTAACGCGCCAATTAATAACATCGCAGCAATGAGCACTTTCAATTGATTATTCATCATTGGTCTTCTCCAAAAATTTATCTTTAAGCCACGACAATTTGACGGAACATTCCTGCATCCATGTGATAAAGCAGGTGACAATGCCACGCCCAACTTCCTAATGCATCTGCGGTTACCAGGAAGGTAACGCGTTGTGCGGGTTGCACACTGATAGTGTGTCGTCGAGCCATAAAGTTACCATTCTCGTCAGTTTGATCACTCCACATCCCATGCATGTGCATCGGGTGTGTCATCATCGTGTCATTGTGCAAAATAACGCGTAAACGTTCGTTATGGCGGAAACGCACCGGCGTCGATTTACCAAACTCAAGACCATCAAGAGACCAGGTATAACGTTCCATATTACCGGTAAGATGTAATTCAATATCTCGACCACCATCACGAGGATCCGGTGTTTTATCAATAGAACGAATATCATCATAGGTTAAAACACGTCGGCCATTATTACGTAAGCCGACACCGGGATCATCAAGATTAGTACGCGGCATGTTCACACGCATATCGACACTGGGACCGTATTCCGTACTGGCATGCCTTACATGAACCGCATTTTTAGGCGCGTTTGCAGACATATTATGTCCCATTCCTGCCATACCCGCCATGCCTTGCATGCTATTATCACCCGCCATGTTACCCATCATGTCACGCATGGTTAGCCATTCAATTTTATCTAATGCTGGCACCTCTGCTTGCATTCCCGCCTTAGGTGCTAAGGTACCTCGCGCAAAACCGGTACGATCCATTGCTTGTGCGAAAATGGTATAGGGCTGATCCTTAGGTTCAACAATAACGTCATATGTTTCACCTGGACCAAAACGGAATTCATCAACTGTAACCGGTTCTATATCCTGTCCATCAACATGGATAACCGTCATTTTTAAACCTGGAATACGCACATCAAAAAAGCTTTGTGTGCCACTATCAACAAAACGCAACCTTATCTTTTCACCCGGTTTAAATAAGCCGGTCCAATTACTCGCTGGATTAGTACCATTCATCAAGAACGTGTAGGTGTAAGCAGAGATATCAGCAAGATCGGTGGGATTCATTCGCATCTCATTCCACATACGACGTTTCGACAAAGCACTATCAAGGCCTTTATCAGACACATCGCTGAAGAAATCAGAGACTGTGGGCTGACTAAAATTATAGTAATCACTCATTTTCTTTAACTTGGCAAAAACATCCATCGGATCTTCATCAGTCCAATCAGAAAGTTGTACAACATAGTCACGATCGACCCGATGTCTATCACCTTTCGCCGGATCAACAATGATCGCGCCGTACATACCTGTTTGTTCCTGGAAACCCGTGTGTGAGTGATACCAATAGGTACCCGACTGCTCGACCTTAAATTGATATGTAAATGTTTCTCCGGCAGGAATACCATTAAAACTAACGCCAGGAACACCGTCCATTTGATAAGGCAGAATAATGCCGTGCCAGTGAATAGAAGTGGATACCTTCATTTTATTTGTAACGCGAATAGTGATCGTGTCACCCTCGCGCCAACGTAAAATAGGCGCTGGAATTGATCCATTAATCGTTGTTGCTACACAGGGCTTACCGGTGTAGTTGACCATGGTTTCATCAATAACCAGATGAAAGTCTGTTCCTCTTAAAACCGGTGCCATACCGGTCGCTGTTGTGGCTAACTGCTTCTCTTTTGCCCAGGCCGTATTCAGTACAGATGGCATGCTTAAAGCGGCACCGCCTGCGGCAAGCCCTTGAACAAATCGACGCCGTGACAAACCGGTTGTCCCAAGTACAGATGATAATTTTTGCTTACTCATTGATGCTTCTCCTGCGCCAAACCAGCTTAAATATTTCATTACTTATCGTCTAAATATAAAGCTTCATTAATACTATTAAAAATACGATGTGGACTACATTTAACTGACTGATTAACATGGTAATAACCTATTTATTAACTACAATTTTATGGCGGTTTTACTGCCGATGACAGCCATGACTTTCATGCTGATGTTCAAGATTGTCTAACTCTGTTTCTTCAATGTAATGCAAAAAAGCACGTTTCAAATGATCTATCCAAACATGTCCCAGTTTCGCACCTGACTGTTGGATCGCTTCTTCAATTTGCGATGCTGTTGCTTCAAGCAAATCATATTGAATATGAATCAGGTCATCTTCAACATCGACCTGTTTAATACCCATCATTTTTTCTAACTCTGCAACCAATTGTTGCCGAATCTCCTTCGAAGGTTGTTGTGCTAATCGAATCGTTCTCTTTTTAATAACACACATGCCTTGCTGTTTCGGTGAAGGAATACCTGCTTGCCCAATATAAAGGTGAGGGTTTGCTGAAAATCGTTCCTGACATTGAGACGAGCAGAAATAATAATGCAAACCCTGATGCTCAATATGCAAGGCTTCGTCGTCCGTACTCATTCCGCAGACGGGATCTTTCTTTGCCTCTATTTCATGCATTCGAGTCATTACAACCTCATGCTTGTTTTATAGGTATTTAAGATAAAATAGATACGCGCTCTCAAAGAAATTTTTCAAATGAACCAGTATTTTTGAACGTCTGGGGAAGATGTCCCAGAAAGGTGGTTTATCGTCTGACGACATATGTAACCACATCGCATCATTTTCCATATTTAAAATACATGAAAGTTCGTAACGATAGGTCTGTTGAGGGTTTTCACCTTTAAGTACAGCACGCATATTTTTTGCTGCTGCTTGAGAACGAAGCTGAGCCATATGCGCCTGATGAGGTACCCACTGTGGTGGAGATTCATGGCTGGCACAATCACCCGCAGCAAAAACATTGTCCAGTCCAATGACCTGGCCAAATTTATTAACATCTATTTGACCACCTTTGGTCACAGGTAAACACGAGTTCTTAACCAGTTCAGAACCTGTAATACCTGCCGAGTATAAAACTAAATCTGCTTTGCGAAGTGTGCCATCTTCATCTTGCAAACCTTCTTTAACGAAACTATTTGGTTCATAACCATAATCAAGAATAATACCGCGCTCAGAAAGCCTGTCCGTAATGGCACCCTTCTCACCTGGCTCGATATTCGGCGAGAATAAATGAATCTCAAATTTATCTCTTACACCTCGTTGTTTAAGCGCATAATCAAGCAAACAGGCACACTCATACATTTGTCCACCACGACCCGCAACAAAACCATCTGCCTTATTTAGTTTAAAACCTAAATAGATCACACCTTCATCCAGCGAATTTAGCGCTGACATAAAAGCATCCATATCATCGGGTCCTCGACAGGGTGAATAAGTAAACTCACGAGTGCCGGCTATATCATCCTCCTGAAATGCCGGACCAATACCCACAAACAAGGCATCATTGCTATATGATCCATTTTTCGTAACAACCGTTCTACCCGAATCTTTTATATCAATAACCTGATCATCAATAAAATGTATATTTCGTCTTCTTAAAAATGATCTAATATCAATCCGAATATCCCGACTATTCTTTTTACCTACAATAAATTCAGGGATAGCAGGAAAATAAATGAACTCACCATTACCAATTAGCGTAATTTCATAAGGAGAGAATACTTTTCTATAAAAAAAGTTTAGAAAAGGCACGACTTGTAAAGCTAACAAATATTGGATGAAAAATAATGAAGAAAACCCATTGCCAATTATTGTGATTCTTTTCTTCATTTTATCTACCTCTCACCATCCGCAAGCCGCTTCTCTAATGCTGCTTTTGCTGTGTCTGCAATATCGGAGCTTCCCGCTGCAACCTCTTTAAGAACATTCAATGGCACATTCAGATTCACAACGGCCTGATTTCGAACTTTAAAATCAGGATCATTGAGTAATTTTACAATCAGATCAGATGGCGTGTAACCACAATGTGCAACTGAAAAACGTACATCTGCAGAGCTGTCGTTAACTAATGGAATAATCGCCGCTTTAGGTGCTCTCAGATTATGCGCCAATGCGGCTCTAACTCGCCAACTAGGGTCTTTTGCCAATAAAATTAAAATATCACCCGGTGTTGATTGACGTTTTGCAACCACTTCCCGCACCCGCCAATCTTCATCTTTTGCATATTTCAACAACTCAGCCGATTTTGTAGCGGGCAAGCCTGCTGCGCGCATTCGTTCATCAACACTTTCTGCCCATGCAGACTGCACAGAAAATACTGACACAAATATAAATAACGTTACTTTTAATAAGTACTTCATATCTAACCTTGGTTGCTTCACTCTTATGGTCTTTATGAGACCTGTTTTAATGGGCATGAGTTCCATTATCGATGTATTCAATAGCAGGCACTTCTTCAACAGGGTTACTGTGGTTATCTGTATTATCCATGTGCCCCTGTGTCGTCGCCATTGGCTCAGACCCTGAATGACCATGCCCTTGTGTCGTTTGAGTATTTAAACGTTGGTATTCATCTGCATCAATCGTTGGCAAGGCTTTTATAAATGCGACAATATCCCATATTTCTGCATCATCATGTGAAGGTCCCCACGCTGGCATACCCGTCATTCGAATACCATTTTTGATAACCCAGAACAATTGCGCTTCCGTCATTGCATGATCTTCTGCAACGGCCAGGTTTGGTGGAGATGGATTTAAACCTTGTTTAATTGGAGAGTCTGTTCCACCCGGTGGCGTATGGCAAACTGCACACATCTCACGGTAACTACGAAAGCCATTTTTTATTTGCGTAGCACTACCCAGTATTGGCGATTTAATATTTTCGGCTCGAGATTCTACCGAGGCTTCACGTGTTGAGGCCAAGAGCCAACGCAACAATGCAGGATCTTCCCATTGCGCTGAAACATTAAATATACCTGAATAAACAAAACCAACAACAGCAATAAGTACCACTATTAAACTCGCAAATAACTTTGCAATGAAACCCATTCTTATTCTCCAAACTAAATACTATTAAACCTTTTGCTTCAGCACCATCGATATACCGATTTTTAACACCCGAAGAAGAAAAGACATCTTCTGCTAAAAATAATTTAAACTGATTGTCTATTCGTTATCATCAGTTTTTCTAACAATGATATAGTTATAAATGGACACCCAAACTAATGCGAAATACCAGCCATAACTGTAACTTTCCAAACTACCAATAAAGAAGCTTTCCCAGCTAATCCAGTGAAATCCTGGTAATAACTTTTGCCACACCTCATACATAGCATGTCCGGGGAATAAAAGATCAAAACCAACACAAGCAATAAACGTAATTAAAAGGAATAGACTTGTTGCATGCCCTATTGCAGAAAGTGATAAACGTTTATTCATAGCACATTCTCCTTCTTGGTTTTTAGACAAGTATTTCTTTTCTCTCTTTTTTAACTTTCAAGTTCTTTACGTCTGCGTTCAAACTCTTCTTCACCGATCTCACCCTTTGCATAGCGCTTCTTTAATATATCCATTGGTGAGTCATTGTTCGAAGGTCTATTACTATCTCCGCCGCCAAGCCCTTTAACGCCAACGACGACAAGGATGATGAGTAAAATCCAAAATATCCACATAACACCTCCACCAAAGAACATTCCGCTTGTAGAGCCATCCATCATAGCTACCTCCTATTTGTTACTACAGTTTTGCATTTCGTAGTCGTAATGCATTTGTAATAACTGACACAGAACTAAAACTCATTGCCGCTGCTGCAATAATTGGTGAGAGTAAAATTCCGAATACCGGGTAAAGGACACCGGCGGCAATCGGTACGCCTGCTGAGTTGTAAACAAAAGCAAAGAATAAATTCTGACGAATATTACGCATTGTGGCATGTGATAAACGACGTGCTCTAACAATTCCCCGTAGATCACCTTTAACCAGAGTTACACCCGCACTCTCCATCGCGACATCGGTACCTGTACCCATTGCTATACCAACATGTGCTTGCGCCAATGCTGGTGCATCATTAACACCATCACCCGCCATAGCAACAATCTTGCCAGCAGCTTGTAATTCTTTAACGACAGCTGCTTTTTGCTCAGGTAATACCTCAGCTTGAACTTGATCTATATCTAATTTACCAGCAACTGCCTCAGCGGTTTTCTGACTATCCCCCGTCAGCATAACAACCTTTATACCTTCTTTATGTAGCTCTCTTATTGCCTCTGGCGTAGAGTCTTTAATTGGATCAGCAACACCAATTAAACCTGCTGCTTTACCATCAATAGAAAAGAACATCACCGTTTGACCATCAGCGCGTTGGGCATCTGCTTTTTCTGGTAAATCACCCAGTTCAATATCTAAACTTTCAAGTAATTTTATATTACCTAATGCAACACTATGTCCATCAACTATGCCAGTAACACCCTTACCAGTGATCGACTCAAAATTGTCTGTTGCAAGTAAAGTCATACCTTTATCTTCTGCGCCACGAACTATTGACTCTGCTAATGGATGCTCACTGGCACGTTCTAAACTTGCGGTTAAGATAAGCGCCTGAGTTTCATCAACACCGTTTACTGTTGTCACACCAACTAATTTGGGCTTACCTTCTGTTAGTGTGCCGGTTTTATCTACAACCAAGGTATCGACTTTTTCCATAATTTCTAATGATTCAGCATTCTTAATCAATACGCCTTCTGTTGCACCACGACCTGTTCCCACCATAATTGAAATCGGTGTTGCTAAACCAAGAGCACAAGGACAAGCAATAATTAAAACTGCAACGGCATTAATTACTGCATACGCAAGGGCAGGCTCAGGTCCCCATAACCACCAAACAAAGAATGCACTAACCGCTATTAATACGACAACAGGAACAAAATAACCGGCAACCATATCGGCCATTTTCTGGATAGGAGCTCGTGATCGCTGTGCTTCTGCAACCATATTAACGATCTGCGCTAACAAGGTATCAGCACCGACTTTTTCTGCTTTCATTAATAAACTACCTGTGCCATTAATCGTTGCACCAATTAGTTTATCGCCCTTCGCTTTCTCTACAGGAATCGACTCACCTGTCACCATAGATTCATCAATATTACTTGTGCCTTCAACCGTAACCCCATCGACAGGAATTTTTTCACCTGGACGTACTCGTAAGGTATCACCTGTTTTAACATGCTCAAGCGGAATATCCTCTTCAGTGCCATCTTCACGAACAATTCGTGCCGTATTAGGCGCTAAACCAAGTAATAACTTAATCGCTGCATTAGTACGTGAACGAGCGCGAAGCTCTAATACTTGCCCCAATAAGACCAATACAGTAATGACTGCAGCTGCTTCAAAATATACAGGGATAGTGCCGCCTTCATGCAACATATCTGGTGGGAATATTTGTGGCACTAGCATTGCAACAACACTGTAAACCCATGCCACAGACACACCTAAACCAATCAGCGTAAACATGTTTAGATTCCATGTTCTCACTGACTGTACGGCACGTACATAAAAAGGCCAACCGGCCCAAAGCACAACAGGTGTTGCTAAAGTAAATTCAATCCACTGAACCATTTGAGATGATAAACCTTCTGGTAACCAACCAGGAACCAAATCCGCAATCATTGCCAAAATAAAAACCGGTACTGCTAAAACTGAGCCATACCAAAAGCGTCGACTCATATCATCTAGTTCAGTTGTATCTTCTTCTGCTTCAACTGTACGCGCTTCAAGTGCCATACCACACTTTGGACACGACCCTGGCATATCACTAACAACTTCGGGATGCATAGGACAGACATATTCTGTTTTATTAAATGCAGGTGCGCCCATGGGTTCTAGTGCCATACCACATATAGGGCAAGTACCGGGGCCTTCTTGCACAATTTCTGGATCCATTGGGCAGGTAAACATGGTTCCTTCTGGCGCATCGACTTCAGCCACCGCATTTGGATCTTTATTAATATATTGTTCTGGATCTGCTTTGAATTTTTCTAAACAATGTCCACTACAAAAAT
>JALTKS010000116.1 GCA_027006175.1 Gammaproteobacteria bacterium | reverse complement strand
ATGACAATAAAACGGGCTCTGAGCGTTGAAATAAAAATTAAACTGCGGCAGGATATTTAAAATCAAAAAAATAATTTATAAGCTGTATGGCGATCACTCTTTTGTGGTTTTTCTACAGCCTCGTTATGTTTTAAGAACCTTGATTTAACGTACGGGTTAGCGTACGCTATATAAAGAGGTTAAATATCATGACAATATTAAATGCCACAGAGGCTAGATCAAAGCTATACAGTCTTATCGATGAGGCTACTGATACTCACCAACCTGTTGTAATTACAGGTAAAAGAGGCAATGCAGTATTGGTCTCCGAAGAAGACTGGAACGCAATATCTGAAACACTTCATTTACTATCGGTACCGGGAATGAGAGAGTCTATCCAGGAAGGATTGAAACAAGACCTATCTGAAAGCTCCACGGAGCTTGATTGGTGACTTGGGAAATTGTATTTACAAAACAAGCTCAAAAGGATGCTAAGAAGCTTGCTTCTTCTGGGCTAAAAAACAAAGCAAAAAAACTATTAGATATTATTCAAAAAGACCCTTACCAAAATCCACCGCCGTATGAAAAATTGGTTGGTGATTTGTCAGGTGCTTATTCACGCCGTATCAACATTCAACATAGGCTCGTATATCAAATATACGAAAAGGAGAAAACCATTAAAGTTATCAGGCTGTGGACGCACTATGAATAAAAAACATAACAATTCATTCAACATTGACCGTTTTTACACGCCGCGTTGCTCTGTGTAAAAACGGCAAGTTAATTCGAGCGTGAGCGCCCAAGATAAAGGTATGGCTATTTAGCCATATCACTGCTATATTGTTCCTATGAGTAAACCGGATTTTGAATGGAATGAGGCAAAAAACCTTGAAAATCAACGCAAGCACGGCGTTTCGTTCTTTGAGGCTCAGCACGCTTTTTTAGACTCAAACCGCGTTATTGCTGAGGATATTGAGCATAGTCAAAAAGAAAAGCGGTATTACTGCTTTGGCTTAAATGAACAGGGTACTGGCATTCTCACTGTTCGGTTTACTTATCGGTCTGGTTGCATCCGTATTATTGGTGCAGGTTATTGGCGCAAAGGTAAAAAAATCTATGAACAAAACAATTCAATATAGTAACGAGCCTATTGGCGATATTAATCTGGTTGCTGATTTTCTACCATCACCAGAGGAACTCGCACTTAAGCAACAAAATACTAAGGTTACAATATCACTTAGTTCTGAAAGTGTTGCTTATTTTAAAAATACTGCAAAAAAACATCACATGCAGTACCAAAAAATGATCAGACAATTACTAGATGATTATGTTGCACATCAAAAAAGCGCTAACAAATAGCTCTAGCGGACAATTTAAAGCGGCACTTGTTTTGCTTACGCAAAAACATGCCACTTTAAATTGCCGTTGAGAAAAGCGTTATACGGTAAAAAATTAATAAAACCAATTATGGACAATAGCGCATCAAATAATACATACAGCAAGGTTAAGAAACTAAGGATAAAATTATTAATTGTTGTATCTATATTTATTTTACCCTCATTAGTTTTTAGCTGGATCACTACCAATTACCAAGGCGTAGATAAAAATCCGTTGTTTATAACGGCTATATTTATTTATATATTAATAGCAACAGCAACAGCAGGATTATTTATATTATTGTTCGCTTCTTGCCCTAATTGTGGGCAAGGTTATTTTTCAAAATACGGCCTCCCAAAATTATTTTATAAATTAAAATGTCAAAATTGTGGGTTCAGTGTGTTCAAATCGTATAACAAGCGACTGTGGCGTCAACCCAAAAAATAATCCTCAATAAGCCCATACACATTCATCTCTTAGCATCGCGTTTAGCATGGTAATAAACTTTCTCATGCAAGCCGTGATCGCAACTTTTTTATGCTTACCTTGAGCCACTAATTTTTTGTAGAAATCCTTAATCACAGGGTTACATTGTGTGGCACTGAGGGTAGCCATATATAAAATCGTTCGTACGCTATGTCGACCACCACGAATACGACGCTTGCCTCTGAGCTTACCGCTATCACGATTAAAAGGCGCTACGCCAACCAGTGCGGCGACTTCTTTATTGCTTAAGGTACCGAGCTCAGGCAAATCCGCTAGCAATGTATAAATCAATGTATTACCCACGCCAGGTGCCGTCATAAGAATGGTGTATTTGTCTGTCCATTCAGCTTGCTCTTCGACATGTTTGGCTAGCCGTTTTTCCATCCGGATTATCTCCGCATCAAGCGTACGACATCATCAGTCGCTCTACCTGATAATGTGCAAGACGTTTGAGGAGGCATTTAATGCCCTGCGGTGTATTCTCTTCCTGCCAGTGCAGGGATTTTTCATAGATATAAACATCGAGAAACTGCTTACCAACATCT
>JALTKS010000115.1 GCA_027006175.1 Gammaproteobacteria bacterium | reverse complement strand
TTCGTTAGGGATTAAAAATTTATGATGGTCGGTGCCATAACGTTCAACAATTTGATCAGAGAATTCAAATTCATTACCTTTTTCTTCCGGCTGATCATCAAAGCCCACAGAAAATGTTTTTAAATCACCCTGCCCCGCTTCACATAACAGTGCCACCAATAAACTCGAATCAAGTCCGCCAGATAATAAAACCCCCACCGGCACATCAGCGGCTAAGCGTCGACGATCAACCGCCAATCGTAAGCTGGTGTGCAGGCGATCAATCCATTCTTCGTCATCCACTTTTTCTTTGGGTCGTTGTGCCGTGAGTTGCCAGTATTGATGCTGGGTTGACTTGCCATCTGCTTGCATCGTCACCGTTGTTGCCGGTGGCATTTTTCGTACACCAGACAAAATAGTACGCGGTGCAGGCACAACCGCGTGCAAGGTTAAATGATGATGCAGTGCAACCGAATCAAATGAGGTATCAACGTCACCGGCAGCCAGTAATGCTTGTGGGTTTGATGCAAAACGAATCCGTTGACTATCACGCGAATAATAGAGTGGCTTAATACCGAGGCGATCACGCGCCATAAATAATTGCTGCTGTTTCACATCCCAGATAACAAAGGCAAACATGCCCACGAAATGTTCAACACATTTCTCGCCCCAGTGTGCATAGGCTTTAAGAATAACCTCGGTATCACTTTCGCTTTTGAAGCGATGCCCCTGTCCAGACAGCTTCTGACGCAATTCGCGGTAATTATAAATGGTGCCATTAAATACCAACCAGTGGCCGGTTTCATTATCTTGCATTGGCTGTGCGCCGCGCTCAGACAAATCAATAATCGCTAAACGGCGATGCCCTAACGCCAACGAACCAATGACTTTTTTATCCCCTGAGTCGGGACCACGCGGCACCAACACATCGAGCATACGATCTAACGCTGCTACATCCGGTTCACCACCATCAAAACGAAACTCACCACAAATTCCACACACAAATAAACTACTCGCTAAAAATTAAATATTATAAATTATCGCAGTCGTATCCCGGACCTGACATTTTTTACACCGTTCACCGATTTCGCCAAACGAATGGCTCGTTCCATCACATTATGTGTCGGTACCTTACCGTACAAGGTTACAACCCCACGGTAAGTTGTGACATTAAGATTCTTTAAAATCACATCCTTGGCAAAATGCGCCTTTACCTGTGAGCTGATCGCAGCGTCAGCTTTTACTTCTGCAATGCTACGCTGTTCCTGTGGCTTTGCGGTATTGGAATGATGCCCGCCACTTCCAAACATGCCGGCAGCGCAACCGCTTAATAACGCGGTTAAACCCAGAACCATTATTAAGTATATTTTTTTCATTGCCTCATCCCCTTTTAATTATTCCAGCCACCACCGCCCGGTGTTGCAATCGACACTTTATCGCCCGGTTTCACATTAATACTCACCTTGGCATCCAGGCGTTTTCCATTCAGTAAATTTTCACCGACTCGTCCGCCCTCTGCGCCATCAATCCCCCAGGGTTGATGCCGGCGACGTTCTGTTAATAAGGTCACTTGTGCCGGTGCCAAAAATGTATATTCACGAGCAAGACCATCGCCACCACAATGCTCACCTTTCCCTCCGGAATCACGACGAATTTCGTAACGCGATATCCGCAAAGGGTAATGCATTTCCAATACTTCAATCGGCGTGTTCAGGGTATTGGTCATGTGCGTCTGTACGGCAGATAAACCATTGCCCTGTGCACCAGCGCCCATGCCGCCACCGAGCGTTTCATAGTAGTCCCATGGCTGTTCGCCACGCGACCCCATCGCGACATTATTCATACTGCCATGACTCGCGGCGGGAATACGCTCAGGAATCGCTTTTGCCAACGCGCCCATCACCACATCCACCACCCGCGTACTGGTTTCAACATTACCGGCTGCAACGGCGGCAGGTCGTTCGGCATTCAGCAAACAACCCAGGGGCGCGCTCAATGTAATATGTTGAAAACTCCCTGCACAAGCGGGGGTGTGAGCAGGCATTAAACAGCGAAACACATAATAAACACCGGCAGCGGCAACCGATAAAGGACAATTAATATTCCCGGCGGTCTGCTCAGCCGTGCCCGTAAAATCAACCTTAATCTCACTGCCACGCACCTGAATCAGTACCTTAATCACAATATCCTGATTGCCAAGCCCATCATCATCCATCACATCATTAAATTGATAGTCACCATCGGGGATATCAGCGAGAGCGGCGGCGGCAAGTTTTGCGGCATAGTCATTGAGCTGCTGCAGTGCCTGCTTAAAATCGGCAACACCCAAACCAAGAATGAGATTCGATAATCGATGTAAACCAGCCTGATTCGCCGAGATTTGGGCACTAAAATCTCCCCTTGCCTGCTCTTCATGCTGTAAATTGTCGATAATGTCGTCGA
>JALTKS010000114.1 GCA_027006175.1 Gammaproteobacteria bacterium | reverse complement strand
CTGTAGTTATGGATGCGTTAGATGCCGCAGCACACAGCATGAGAGAGGTAAACTAAATGGCCTGGACAACGCTCAGTTTCCCATTCGGGTCGATACTCACATCGACCAAGATGACGCAGCTCTATGATAATCTGACTGCATTGGCGGATGGCGCAACGGGTGCACCTCCGATACAGACAGCCGCGCTTGAGCAAACTGGCGGTAGCGAAGCCGTCACACAGGCCACAATCCGCGCCTCCGCCGTGGGGCAGGGGGAGTTGAAGACGACAACCGCAACACAATCAGCTACCGCAGGATCACAAGCCACGGGTGATATATTACCGACTGGTGGCTCCTATTCGTTATTTATGACAATAGGCGGATTACAATCTAGTCAATTACATTGGGCAACTAATGGAAGTTCGTCGTTTAATAACACTGTTTCGGTTTATAATTCAGATTCAGCTAATAACTATACAGTTTATTTATTCAGCCGCTATGTCCAAGCATCGCCGCCATACAATTACGGCGCGGGTGATGTTCCTCTATTTGTCCTAGTTATGCTGGACAAGAATACACGCGAGGTACTGGCAACCTACGCAGCAGAAGACCCGCCTTGGGCTTATCACGGACCGCATATCCTGCACCCCGTTATTGGTAAACTGCAAAAGTATCTAGGCATTTGGGGGAAAGACCCAAAGAAAATATGGGCTGGCAAAGATAATATGACACGTGGTGATTATTTGACCGCTATTCGCAAATTGCGATCGCTGACAGAAGACGAATTAGTTAGCGCCTTGTCAAAAGACTTTACGATGGATGAAAAGATGGTGGACATGAATATAGTACCTCACCTTTTCAATGAGTTTGATCCTAATAAACACGTTGTTGTCCAAATAGACCCGCTAACCAAGCTATGTGAGGATTTACACTGTTTAATGACTATGCCGGGCGCTCCTGATCCGTCTAGTTTATTGCATGATGGCTCAATAAAGATAATACGTGATATACAGAGTGCCAGAATACAGCCTGGCGTGATTATGGTTGAAGCATCTTTGTAATCAAAGATTGTACGATGCAGGCAACAGGTTTATATAATTTGAATGGGATGAAAAGGACCAAGTACATAAAGCGCAGTAAGGACGGCGAGGTATTGTTTACCGTATCGCAAGAGTGGGTGGATTGGTACCTGGCCGGCGATCACACAAAGACAGGCCTTATTCCAATAGAGGAGGACAGTGATGATAATGGTGAGCGCAGGGCATCACCCGTACCGGAAGGGCGCGTCGTTTAACGGCTTTTATGAGTACGACGAGGCGGCATTGTGGGTGCCCGAGATCGTGCGATTCCTGAACGGGAAAGGCATGGCTGTCCCCGCTGGCAAGTTGCCGGAGAAGGTGGCTTTCATCAATAGCCACGATGCGGATATGGCTGTTGAGGTGCACTTTAATAGCGCCATGATTGGCGGCGAACCAATTGGCAAGGGGTGTGAGACGCTATACTGCCCAAGTAGTGCACGCGGGAAAGCCTTGGCGCAGCAAGTACAAGATGCGATAGCTCCACTATTCCCACCCAGCCGAGGTATTAAAGAAGGCTGGTACCAGATGAACAAGGACAAGGGGCCGGATTATTTCCTCGTCAAGACAAAGTGCCCGGCAATTATTGTTGAGCCAGAATTCATCCACCGCAAAGAAATTATCCAACGGCGACGGATGGAGGCTTGTGAGGCGATTGCTGGTGCACTGCTTGGGGCACTGTGATGGAAGAAAAAGAATTTGACAAGACATTGGCTGAGGTCATACGGATTGCCACGGAGGCGGATATGAAAGCAACGGAAGCGAAGGCAGGGCTTGGCTACCATGAAGACCTTTGTGCCGAGCGATACGAGTACATACGTAGAGAGCAGAAGGAGGCCATTCAGGGTATTAACGCGATACACAGCGACATGACAAAGCGTTGGGATCAATTCTGGGGCAGGATGTGGAAGCTGGCCGGAACGGTTATTGTCATGCTGCTCGGGATACTGGCTACGATGGTCAGTTATGTCTGGATGAGCAAGATAGGATGAATTTCAAGCGGTTGATTGAACTGGCGTCCGGGGCTCGTACCCTGCTACTGCTCGCCGCGATGATCGGTGCGGGTGCCTTGTGGGCGCTAGATACCCGATATGTGACATGGGAACAGATGGGCAATGTACAGAAACAACATCAATACCTTCTGCTATCATACAGGTTAAAAGAGATCGAAGTCAGGATCGCCAATAACGAAGATACCAAGAGCGATAGAGTCTTGCAGGCGATCTATCAACGAGAACTGGAGGCGCTAAATGAGTGACAGATGGAAGAATCGCAGGCGTATGGCCTGGATTGCCTTAATCGCTGGAGTGGTTTACCCATTTTTCCCGATTGATCCACAATTAGCCGCTACAATGGCTACGTCATTTTACCTGTTTGTAGCG
>JALTKS010000113.1 GCA_027006175.1 Gammaproteobacteria bacterium | reverse complement strand
TCAACCACAAAGTGGGTGATTTGTGTGAAGATGGCGGGGTCGATATCGAGCAGGGTTTCCACTTCGGTTACTTGCACGCCATTGACGGCGGTTAACACGCTGCCGGAGGTTAAGTCGAAAATGGACGATTCGATGATGTCATTTGCGGCGGGTGCGGGTGGGGCGTAGGTGATATCCAGCCGTGCGAAGGTGGTGATTTCCACTTTGCCGCTGATGTCCAGCACCATTGGGCGATTGAAGTTGCCGAAGGTGCCGGTTGGGGCAATTACTCGAAGGTTGGTGGCGGTGATGTCGGGGTTGTTAATGTCGCCGGTGCCCACGCCTAAAAAGTTGCCGTTATTGCCGGTAAACAGATTGACGGTGCCGGTGCCGATGTCGAAAAACTCTTCCACTAAATTTTGTTGCAGGGTGATGTTGTCAATAAACACATCGTTGGTGGATTGAAAATTAAAGTTGCCGGTGTCGGTTGCGTTGTTGGTGATGGCGTTCAGGGTGATGTCGCCGCCGCTGTTGTCGATATTGATGTCGCCGGTGGCGGTGTTCAGTGCGTTTAAAATATTCACCTGGGTGTTAATGCTCGATGCCATGCCGATGCCATTGGCGGCGTTGAGTGTGGCGGTGTCGGTAATGAAATTAACAGCGCCTGCATTGGCGTCAATCAGTGCGTCATCGCTGGTGAGCGTGATGGTGTTGGCGGCGGTGATTTGGTTAAACGAAAGTGAGCCGCCATTGGCGCTAATGTCGGCCGAGCTGGTTAACGCCGAATCATTTAAAAACAGCGCCTGGTTATTCACCAGCGTGGCATTGTTGGCGGTGAGGGTGAGGGTGGTCAACAAGTTGTTTTCGGTTAAGGTGATATCGGCATTGCCACTGTTGAGCACGGCATTTTGGGTTGAGGTAATTTGCGTGCCCGCCGACTGGGTGATGTTACCCGCCGTGGTTAAATTTAAATCGCGGGCGTTGAGCGTTTGCAGGGTAATGGCGTTGACGTCTTGCAGGGTTACATCCTGTGCATTGGTGATTTCCAGTGCATTAAAATCGTTGGCCGCATTGCTTAAGTTGATGTCCGAGCCGAGCGCATCAAACCGCGCCGTGCCGGATACCGCCAGTGCCCCCGCGCCATTTTGAATGCCGCCGCCGGTGGTGAGCGCGGTTAAATCGCCCATTTGCCCCGACACGGTAATGGTGTCGTTGGTGTTGATGTCCAGCGTATTCATGGTGCCGTTAACCGACACCGTGCCAGCGGCGTTGATATCCAGTGAATTGCTCACGCTGGCGTTGTTAATGGCCAGGTTATTGGCATCGGTAATTAACACCGTATTGGCTTGCGTGATCGTGACAGTGTTCAGGTCAACGGGGTTGGCCTGAAAATCAACCGTGCCGATGCCGCTGTTTAAGGTGGTGTTATTGGCGATGAGTAAACCGGCGGTGCTGGTGATATCACCGCCATTGCTGTTGAGGCTGGCATTGAGCAGCTCGCCTGCTATGCCCACAACGCCATTTGATATGAGGGTTAAATCCAGGGTGTTGCTGGCGTTGGTGTTATTGGCGGTGATATTGGTGCCGCCAAAATTGTCGGTTATTTGCACGAGGTTGCTGTCGGTTAAGCTGATGTCACCCACAAAGCTGTTGCCCAGAGAGAAGTTGATATTGTTGGCTTGCAGGGTGGTGGTGCCCACTACATTCACCGGCGCGGTTTGTGAAATGTCGGCCAGTGAATTTAAGTTGAGATCGCCGTTCACGGTTAAGCCAATTAACGCAATGTTGGCGGTGTTGGTAATGCTCACATCGGCCAGTGTGCCAAACACGTTAGACAGGCCAATGGCCCCCTGTAAATTGTTGCGCAGTGCGCCGGTAAAGTTGGCTAAATCAATATTGCCGCCGTTTTGTAAAATAAGGTTGGTTGCACCGCTGACAATTAAGCTGGTGTCCAGCGTATTGCTGATGTTGCTGGCCGCGCCCCCCAGACCGGCTGTGATGTTTAAGCTGCCCATCGTGCCCTGAATGTTCAAACTGTCCACATCCGATAGCGTTACCGCGCCCGCGCCAATCACGTTAATGTCATTAAAATTATTGTTTGAGTTATTTAAGTTGGCCGCGGCTGCACCCGCATCCAGTGTGGTTGTGCCGGTGGCGCTGAGCACGCCAAATGCGTCGATGCCGGTGGCGGTGATATTCAGGTCGGTGGCGCTAAGGGCGCTGAGGATGCCGGTGTTCATGACACCTGTGCCAGCATCAAAGCTGGCGGTGTTGGCGATGGTTTGTGTACTAAAAACGCCCTGAGAGATGCCATTGCCTGTCACCGTTAAATCGCCTGCGCTGATGCTGCGCAAAGCGGCACTGCCGGTGCCGGCGTTTAGGTCGGCTAAATTGGTGACGGTGAATGTGCCATTCTGGGTGATGCCGGTGGCGGTGATATTCAGTGCATTGGCATTAATAACGTTAACGGT
>JALTKS010000112.1:22361-34540 GCA_027006175.1 Gammaproteobacteria bacterium | reverse complement strand
GGCTTATTACATAACCTCGGTTATCTATTACTTTCTCACTTATTTAATGAAGAATATGATGATCTGAATAAACAAATTGGCAGTAATAAGGATTCTTCCATATGGGAGGCGATCAAACTTCGCTTTGATACCTCACCAGAAAGTGTTGCAGCATGGTTAATGGAATTCTGGCAAATGCCTGAAGCATTATTAATTGCCCAAAGAGAGCAACGCAATCCTGATTACAAACGTAAATATTCTTGCCAGGCTAATCTTGTTTTACTCGCCAACCGCTTACTACATAATTATGGCCTGGGTGATGCAAATACGAATGAACTGCCTGAAGTTGTATTAGAGCGCCTTGGTATTGATGAAAATACCGCACTCGCCTGTGCTGAAAAAGTAATGGACAATAAAAGCGATCTTGAACATATCGCCGAACAATTAGTTGCCTGAACGCTTTTAAAATTTTAAACCGTCTATTCCTGACTGACCACACTTAACGCCCGCCAGATAACAGGATTTCTCAAGCGCGGATAATAATGTTTCACCATTTAAACGCGCATTGATATAAGCCGCATTAAATACATCACCTGCTGCTCTTGTATCAAGAACATTAATATCCAATGCGGGAGACTTTAAGAGAACACCCTTCGCTGATAGCGCAAAAGCACCTTTTTCACCCCAGGCACAAACTATATCTTGTGTTGCATTTAATTTTTTCTGTATATCATGTAAGAATGCTTCAGCTTCATCATAACCCTGTGAATTTGCATAGTGCTGACTAAACAGACAATGATCAGCATATTCCAAAAGCTGTTCTATATCATTTCGCGGCTTTTCGATTTCTACTGATAACACAACATCTGGATGCTGCTGCTTGATACGTTGCATTAATTTTTTTGTTACGTTGACATTACGTCCCTCAAAATGAATCCACTGCCAGCTTGAGAAATCAATTTCCTCAGAATCCGATATAAGCAATTCACGTAAAGAACGGTAATGAATAATATTTCGAGAGGCTGTTTTCTGGCTTAATAAAATATGTGAAGTCGGTGAAACTGAATTTTCAACGCGGGGACAAAGAGAGTAATCAATCTTATTTCGATCTAAATCTGCACAAATCAGGTCAGCGAAAGCATCATCTGCCAGGGTTCCCAACCAACTACAGGCATGTCCTAATTGGTGTAATACGGCCAATGTGTTGGTCGCATTCCCCCCGCGCCAGAGGTATTGCTGTTGTGCTCGCACTTCACTATCAACATCAGGATAATTGTCAACAACCTGAATCCAGTCAAGTGTCGCAATACCAATCGCTAATACTTTTGCCATTAATTAGTGACCATCTCATTCGTCTCAATAAAAATATTACCCTGTTCTTGTCTTATGGGTAGTGCCTGTAATGCATCACCTGCACAGGGTCCCGCGACACAGTACCCATCATCTACCTGAAACATCGCGCCATGCGTTGAACAAACCAGATATTGCCCCGTATCATCGAGAAATTCATCCGGCATCCACTCCAGATTGATACCGGTATGTGGGCAATTATTTTTATAGACAAATACCTGCTGAGCTTGCCGAACAACAATAACCGACTGCGACTTTCCATCAACAAGCACGTCAAAACCACGTGCATTGCCATCATCAATATCTTCTAATCTACACAGTTTTTGTAAAGACATAAGTTGTTAATGGCTGATATGAACAACCACCTGACGTTGGTGACTGTGGTAACGGTGTTCCCATAAATAAACGCCCTGCCAAATACCTAAAGCAAGACGCTGATCCATAACAGGGATGCCAATACTCGTTGCAGTCAGAACAGATTTAATATGCGCTGGCATATCATCGGGGCCTTCATCCGTATGCGTGTATAGCGCATCATTCTCAGCAACAAGTCGATTTAACCAGTTATGCAAATCATCTTGCACTGCCGGATCGGCATTTTCCTGAATAATAATACTTGCCGAGGTATGTTGAACAAAAACAGTACATAAACCGTCTTTAACATTTGCCTCACTGACTAATTTGTTCAGCTCGCGTGTAATGTTATACAAACCTTGTCCACGAGTTGTAATTGATAGAGAAATGGTCACTGGAAATAACTTATTTTATAAATCACGCACTAATCGTATTCCAACACTATCCAGACGACTTTCTACCGGGAATGCTTTTCGATGTTTAATATAAATATCACCGCTTGGTGTATTAAATGCCCCACCGCGGACTATACGGGAACCACAATCACCACGAAGCCAGGCTGAACCATCTGTAGGTGCGCCTTTATAACTGGTATTGCTACAATCAGCTGTCCATTCAGTAATGTTACCAATCATGTCATACAGACCAAAGGCATTCGCCGGGAAAGATCCAACCGGAGCAACGCCAACACTGTCCCATCGACTACCACAATCAAAACAATTAGCCTTATTCTCGGAGATATCATCACCCCATGGAAAAATAGTTACCTTATTGGCAAGTGCGGCATATTCCCATTCAGCTTCACTTGGTAAACGATAATTTTTGCCTGTTTCCTTGCTTAACCATTTCACATAACGATTTGCATCATTCCAGTCAACACTACCTACAGGCATATTATCTTTCTTACCCACCACCGAGGCGTTCCGCTTTAGACCTGTCGCACGAAGAAAGCGCTTGTATTCTTTTACTGTTACTTCATAACGACTAATGGCATAACCTTTAAACACCACTTCATGCTGAGGCCGCTCAGAAAATTCAACAGATGATGATGGGCTACCCATCAAATAACTGCCCGCAGGAATAATCGACATCTCTGGGCCACGTCCACCACTCTTCATTCTGTCTTTAACTATTTTTTGTTTATAAGGCTTTATTTCTGCAACTTTAACCGGTTTAACCGGCACATCTGGTACAGCAACGGGCTCTACTGCTTTCTCAGTGACTTCTGGCTTGGCTATCGGTTCAACCTTCACTGGTTCAACTGGCTTCGGAATTTTAGCCATCGGCGCAACGACCTGCTTCTCTTCGCCGCCTATAAAGAAGGCAACGAACACCGCAATGATGACAACGGCTGCAACACCTGCACCGGCAAAAATAAATGTTTTATTTTTTTGCTTTTCAGGAATAAATTGTGATTCTACAACATGCTCAGTAAATTGTGATGAAAAGACAGATTCAACATCATCAACAGTATCGTTCACCAATTTTGTAATGTCATCTTGCTCATCAGTAAAACCCGATGGCACAACAACAAAATCATCTTCTACGCCTGCATGACCACCCAATACAATCAAGCCACTGTCTTCATCTTCTTCCAGACTCGGTATTTCTGTAATAACCAAATCATCCAGATCATTTTCCGGCTCCGCAGCTGGAGTGGTCGGCTTTATTTCCGCAACGACTGATGGCTTTTTATCCTCCGTCTGAACAGGGGGAGTAATATCTGCTGTTTTCTGAATAGCTTCTGCTTCTGCTTTAATTCGGTTAATAACATCATCAGAACGTTGTTGTGCTTGCTCCGCTTCTTCTTTCAATCGTTGTGCATCAGCTTCTGCCTGCTGCATTGCCAATCTGGCTTCTTCTGCGAGACGTAATGACTCAGCTTCTGCTTGTTTTCTTGCACTCTCAGCCGCTTCTTTAACTAATTTGGCTTCGTCTTCTGCTTTAACCCGCGTCTGTTCTGCACTGTCAATAATTTTCTGCGCTTCAACGACGGCTTGTTCTCGTGCAGATTCTGTTTCTTGTTGAACTGCCTGGGCTTTTTTCTCTGCTTCAAGCCGTGCTGTTTCTGCCTCTTGCTTCATTCGGCGGGCTTCTTCGGCTTCAAGCCGTGCCGCCTCTGCCTCAGCTTCTAACTGTGCAACGGATTCAGCATTCTCATTCTGCATATCCAGTCTTAATTTTTCGACTTCTGCTGTGAGTCTTGCGGCTTCTTCTTCCGCTTTAAATCGTGCTGATTCTGCTTCCGCCTTGATCCTTGCGGCTTCTTCTTCCGCTTTTAATCGACTCGACTCAGCTTCCATTTGACGTCGATTAATTTCTTCTTCTGTTTCGCGTCGTGCAGCTTCTGCTTCTGACTTAATCCGGTTCGCTTCCTGTTCTGCCAATAAACGGTCCGCTTCAATTTCACGCATCTTTTGCTGTTCTTCTTCTGCCCGCATACGAACAGCATCTGCTTCGGCTTTAAGTAGCGTTACTTCTTGCTCGGCTTTTAATCTTGCTGCTTCCTGAGAAGACAGGAATGTTGCATTTTCAGCTTCAGCTTGCAGACGTGCACTTTCTGCCTCAGCAATCAATTGTTCTGCTTGTTGCTCGGCCTCAAATTTGGCTTGTTCTGCTTCAGCAACAATTTGTGATGCCATTTTTTCCGAACGAATCCGTGCTTCTTCACGCACTCTTACCGCTTCTTCTTTTAATCGTGCTGCTTCCGCCTCTGCCTTTTGCTGGGCTTGTTTTTGTTCCTCCTGCAATCGAGCAACTTCTTCTTCAACTTGTTTCTTCTTGGCACTCGCTTCTTCACGGATTCGTTTCGCATCTTGCTCTGCAGCAATACGTGCAGCATCCGCTTCCTGTTTTAATTTTTCTGCCTCTTGTCTGGCTTTAAGTTGCGCAGATTGAGCCTGTTCCTTCAAAACTGCCTGCTGCTCCTCTGCCTGCTGCTCTGCTTCCTGCCTTTGCTTACGTAATGCAGCTAATTCTGCTTCAGCATTCAGTCGTGCCTGTTCACGTTCAGTCTTGAGCTTTTCAACTTCTTTTTCAGCCCTGTCCTGAGCAGCCTGGGCTTCTTTCTTTATTCGTGCTGCATCTGCCTCAACATCTTTGCGTTTTTTAATTTCCTCTTCTGCTTTACGTAAAGCACTTTCCTGATCCTGTTTCATCTTCTCAACGGCAGCTTCAGCCTTGAGTCGCTTGACAGTTTCATTCTCAGCCATTTGCTTCGCATCAACTTGTGCCTGCTTAAGTTTGGCTAATTCACTTTCAACCTGTTCTCTACGTTGACTTTCTTCTTTAGCCCGTGCCTCTGCTGCTTCGCGTGCTTTTACTTCCGCATCATCTTTTGGTTGAGGCTCTATTTGTTGTGATGCTCTTAAGGCAACCACATTGTCTTTTTCAGACATTGCTTCAACATCTGCTTTTACTTCAGTTTTAGCCGGTTTGGTTTTTTCCTCTTTTTTCGGCTCAGCATAACCGCCTGCCAGAACATAGGCATTTAATCCGCGTTGGCTCAATAAAAAAGAGGCAACTGAACTTCGTTTCCCATTATCGCAATATGTTACGTATTTACGTGATGGCTTAAGCCTTTCTGCTTTACTGCGCAATAGTGACAAGGGTAAATTGTGACTCCCTTCAATTGAGTACTTTTCATGTTCACCAGGCATACGAACATCTAGCCAAACACCACCGTCCTTTACGAGTTCTGTTGCTTCATCATACGTCACCCATTTTATTAATGGCTGCTTCATCAGTTCTTCAAAGTTTTCCTGACCAAGACGCATTAAAACGCCATCCGTCAACATGATGACCGATGCATTTCGTGGGTTATCGGAAATCAGTGCTTCTTCACCAAATGAATCCCCTGGCCCTAATTCTGCAACAACTTTTTTCTGGCCTTTGTCTTCAATAACGACTTTACAACGGCCGCTACGTACCATGTAAAAATAGTCACCAGGTTCACCTGCCGTGATCACCGGCATACCCGCCGCGACGGCATGCTCTTCCATGTACATAAACAAGGCTTGAATGTTTTCAGCCGGCAAATTACTGAAGGCTTCTGATTGCAACAGCTGTGTCATCCAGTCATTTTCATCTTCTTCTAATATTTCACTGACTTCATAGGTTTCACCCTTAGTGCCATCGGAGGTCAACAAACTATCGAGTAATCTGGGGTCGATACGAATAATGCTAATGGCGGTTTTAGCCACCGCTTTTAGTTGACGGGGAATATGATGAGCAAGCGGGTAACGTGAACTTTCTGTGCCGCCAATAATAGTGTCAGCAATGCTCTTGCCAGACATCATGACGACTTTGCCAGCAAGCAAATAAATGGCACGGGGATCTATATCGCTTTCATTAAACAACACCTCACCCGAAGCGACTTCTTCTACGTGTGTGTTGACTAAAAGTTCAGCAAATTTTTCGTCCGATAACGCACTAATAGGCACCAACAAGCGCAGTGCACTACTCAATTCGTCATCTTGCTTTACTGCACCCATAATATCCCTTGATATTCCAACGTGTCATGTCTATATCCGAAACACGACATAAGCTAAAGATAATGCTTTTTTACTATTACTTTTGTGCCTTACTTCACAGTATCCCGGGCACGAGCATGACAGTCTCGACACCAGAAAGCCGCTTCATGACTTAATATGCGCACAACGACACTTAAATAAGCGAAAATACCTCTTATTAACAGACTATTAGAGGGTTATTCTCATTTTCTACTTACTATAGAAGATAACACGTTTCCCCTAAAGTTAAAGGTCAAATGGACGATAAGTAAGTTAAATACCTACAAAACACTGCGGGATTTTCTACTTTTCATATTTCTATGCGAGTGAGAAAATACGCATATTAGATAAAACCAACAGGATTCCATTAGAATGCTCAGATTCATCACAGTTTTACTACTTTTCCTGATAAGCCAACTAGCCCACGCAGGGCATGATGGCCAAACTATCGCAATAAACTCAGCCGGTAGCCTGATACAGGTTACCGCTAAACGCATGCTAAGCAGAATTGAGCAAGATCGAAGCCAGATTAATACCAATCCACGTCACGTTTACGAACTGGTTGACGAAATCCTATTGCCTCATATCGATTTCAAACGGATGTCTCGATGGGTACTCGGTAAATATTGGCGCCGTGCGAGCATCAGCGAACGGGAAATGTTTGTAGAAGAATTTCGTAACCTGATTATCCGTACCTACTCAACCGCCCTACTTGAGTACAGTGGTCAGGAAATAAATTTTCTGCCTGTCCGTGATAATTCAGATCCTGATTCAGCATCAGTGCGAACAGAAATTCGTCCTGCCAGTGGCCCAGTGATTCCAATCAGTTATGACCTGTATCGTAATGATACTGGAGAGTGGAAGGTTTACGATGTATCTATTGATGGTATTAGTTTAATTGCCAATTACCGATCCAGTTTTAGTTCTCAAATCAGACGCTCTGGTGGACTAACCAAAGTCATAAACCAGATGAAAGCTAAAAACCAACAAGCAAAAAAATAATTTTGTCAAGCCCTTTAGGATGCGAAAGTCCACATTTCTGACTATATATATAGTCTGAAATGCCATATAAAAAAAATAAAGTTGCATTATCACCGGTATCTTGTGCTACATTATGCACACAAAATTCAAATCTGCTGGGTTTGAAAAAATATAACAATATTGATATTTATTTAACGACCTATCTCGTCAGGAGTTACAACCAATGGCTGCAAAGAAACCAAGAACTAAATCAGAAATCCTTAAAACTATTGCTGAAAATACAGAGTTAACAAAGAAAGAAGTAACTGCTGTATTTGATGAAATGGCTGCCATGATTCAAAAGGATCTTAAGAAAAGTGGACCGGGCGTTTTTACTATCCCAGGTCTTGCCAAAGTAAAAGTTGCTCGCAAACCAGCGACTAAAGCACGTAAGGGTACTAACCCATTTACGGGTGAAGAAATGATGTTTAAGGCAAAACCTGCTCGTAACGTCGTTAAATTGACTGCGCTTAAAGCACTGAAAGATATGGTATAAACATTACCTTATCATGTTCAGAAAGGAGGCTTTAGCCTCCTTTTTGCTTTCTAGTCCCCCATCGCTTGATGCTTTGCCCGAACTAAATGACTATGTGAAACATAGAGCAAATCTGCCATCTGACGTACAAACAGATCTTCATATTTATCAATCACCCCATCACTCAGTGCAACTTCCCATAGCATTTTGACCATTTGTTGCTTTTCTTTCTGGCTGAAATTTTCATTCAGTAAGCGTGTAAATTCCTGCATCGAAATAGCCTGACGGGCTTTATCAGCGGCTAATTCCAGTAACTCTTCTGCCATATTGCTATCAAGGCTAAATTTATCCGCTAACAAGCTCTGTATTGCTTCTCTTTCACGCGTATCAATCACATCATCCATCTGCGCCATCTCAAACAATAACGTTGCAGTAGCAAGATGAAGCGCCTTTTCGTTTCCTTCTGTGGTGCTGTCTTGCACCGCCATAATGTGTTGCTGAAAAAAAGACTGAATTGAATTTAACATGCGGTACACTCTTGTAAATATGACATCAATAATATGAAATCCTGACATAGACTCAGGCTAACCACAAACCGAGGAGCCAATGGCATATCAGGTTGAAATTATACCCTCCGGAACACATTTTGAAACGGAAGAAAAAGAGTCATTATTACACGCTGCTCTTCGTGCCGGACTCAATGTTGATCATGGCTGCACTAATGGTGCTTGCGGGCACTGCAAGGTACGAGTTCTCAATGGGGAACTATCACGAATACGCCACCATGACTTTATTCTTGGTGACGCCGAAAAAAGTGCCGGCGACATACTCATGTGCTGTCATTCAGCTCGCAGCGATCTCAAACTTGAGGCCTCGCTCGCAACCGATGGTTCTGATATCCCTATACAAGAAATAACCACACGCATTCGTCGTCTTGAGCACGTTGATGATAATACTTTACGCTTATACCTACGCACGCCACGCGGTAAAACATTACGTTTTATAGCAGGACAACATGCTGTTTTAAATCTGGGGAATAACCTGCAACGTGAGCTTCCGATTGCCAGCTGCCCTTGTGATGGACTTAATTTAGAGTTTCATTTACACAGGGATTCGAGCGATGCTTTTACCAATGCTATTTTTGAGCATGCCAAAAAATCGATGTCGATACATATTAGCGCTCCTTGTAACGGCATCACGCTTGTTGAAAATGATCCTTCGCCTATTTTATTTATTGCCTGGGGAATTGGTTTTGCACCCGTACAAAGTCTTATTGAAAATTGTCTGTCACTGGCATTTCAACAAGAAATGGTTTTTCATTGGGTAGTGCATGAACATGAAAAGCACTATGCGGATGGCTATTGTCGTTCAACCAGCGATGCTATCGATAATTTTCATTACAACCCTGTTCAAACAACCACAGCGACAGAAGCCATTGAAGAAATTCTAAACTGGCATGACAATGTTGAACCGTGGCGAAGTTATATCTTTGCACCACCTGCGATTATCGACAGCGTCATAGACGCACTGAGTGAAAAAGGCTTAGCAAAAGAAAAAATACAATCTGATCCCATTGTTGCTTAGCGTCCGCGGTTATTTTTAGCCAAACCAATCAACACAGTCATTAGGTAAAGGTAATCCCGCTATACGGCATCCCTGTCGTGATGGACCATGCGGAAATAAATTATACAAGTGTTTGCGGTTACCAATATCAGGACCAAACTTTTTAGCCAGGGCTTTAATTAGAAGGCGCGCATTGGGCGAGCTACCAAATTCAACATAACGCTGACGCAGAAAGTTGACCACTTGCCAATGTGCATCCGTCAGTACTATGCCTTCTTCTCTAGCAATCGATTCTGCCAGCTCTTCTGACCAATCTTCAAGATCAAGTAGGTACCCATTCGGATCTGTTTTAATCAATGAATCATCAATAATGTACTTCATGATATCAGCCATGCGCTTATTCCTTTACAACGATTAATTTATGAGTATTAATTTACTCCTCTATTAGCCTAGTCGCAAAATACTATATTGAAAATTTTTAATTATTTGTGCCATACGCGAGAAAAATATCTACGTCTTATTTATAAGGTATTTAATGAGGAAGCGTCTCGAAGTGACTGAATAATAAAGTTCATAAGTATATCGATAGATACTCTGATTAAATGACGTTTTCAAGGTCATAAAAACAAGCAATTGACAGTTTTTTCTGGTCGTGTTCCGCTAAGATATCCAAGCAGACGGGGGAGTCAGACATGGGAAGTATCAGACCAACAGTAGGCACGCACTACGACACTAAACCAGGTGAATCTATCGAAGTTATCGCAGTTGGAACGCGCGGCATCGTAGTCGAATACGTTGATGGTCGGGTAGAATTACTCGATCTTGATTGCTGGCAATCCTTACAACAAAACGCGCGTACTACTGCTGCACAGATGAACGCCGTTTAATTCAGCCTTAACGACTATTTAAGTTTCCCATTCCTCAATCTGAGGTTTTTCACGCTGGGTTGTCAGCAAAATTCGCGCTTTATCTTTAGACTCTGCATAAATAAGACGGAAATTATTCAAATCTTCATCCGGAAATTCGCTACGCAAGTCTTTAACATGCTGCTTTGCTGCCTTGTATTCCTCATATTGCTCTTGCAATTTAGGGGCAACATCTTTGTCTTCATTAGAAAATCTATATACGTAATATGGCATGCTCAATCTCCAAATGGCCTCTCAGCCAAAAATCAGGCAGAGGACAGTAGCATAAGAAATTAAGCCATGTCGAGAGAGAAAATACTAGCGGCTACACGCCGCCTTACGCCCCCAGTAATCCGCCTGGACAGGATCACAATTAAGCCCATACCAACCCTCATCATACGCTTGGGCCAATAACTGCTGTGCCTGAGCGTTACCACTGCGTGCTGCCGCGCTGAATAATTCCACTGCCTTTTTATAGTCTTTCTCGACACCACGCCCTGTTGTGTAAAGAATGCCTAAATTCGTCTGTGCTGCATTATTAGACTGATTTGCCGCTCGGTGCAGCCACATCGCCGCCGTTTCCGCGTCACGCTCAACACCAAGCCCAAGAGAGTAAAGGAAACCAAGACTATTCTGTGCTTCTGGCAAGCCCTTATTCGCCGCATCACGGTACCAACGCACTGCTTCACTAATATTTGCTTCTACGCCGTATCCATATTCGTACATGACGCCAATCAAGTATTGTACCTTCAGTTCCTGACGGTTATAGCTCTCAGGTGTTTTAAAAGGAATAATTTCTGCTGTTTGTTGGTTCGTATTGTTCATTATCTAATCCTCTTAACAGTCGTTCTGGCGACGATGTTTTACGATGATGATAATAACTAAACAATATCTGTGCCAAAAATAATATTAATAAATAAATCAATATGTTATTGGTTTTTATTACGACTTTAATATGACACATATATGACATTTTACGTCACATGCTGCCCTTGTCAGCCACGAATGTTAACACCCGTATCGTGCTAGTAATTCACCGGCATAACCACGCTGGGCACCATTACAACTAATCGTACGGCGTACTGCAAAGCGGGTACAAATAGCGTCACGGTAGGCTTCCTGTGTGAAGGGGGTATCATGATTTGAAATAATCACCGTTACGCCACGGGCGGCTAATTTTTGTGCCTGTTCAGCCAACGCCAATTGTTCAGACTCACCAAAACCACCTGCGCTATAGGCTGTGAAATTAGCGGTGCGTGTAAGCGGTACATAAGGGGGATCGCAATAAACGACATCTCCACGACGCGCTTTTTTCATTGCAACCAAAAACGATTCATTGGTAAAACGTGCCCGTTGAGATTTTTTAGCAAACAACTGCATTTCTTCTCGAGGGAAATAAGGTCGCTTATAACGTCCGAATGGCACATTAAACCCACCACTATTATTGTAACGACAAAGGCCGTTATAGCCGTGGCGATTCATGTATATAAAGAGTGCCGCCTTCAGATAAGGATCATCAGTGCGATTAAATTGTTTGCGTATTCGATAGTACGCCGTTTCATTATTGTTCTTCGGCACAAAAAATTGCTCGACATAATCAATAAAGCTATCTGACTCGTCTTGCAAACTGGTATAGATGTTAATGAGATCGGCGTTATTGTCATTTAATACATTTAAACGGTAATCGGTGTTTAAAAATAATGCACAAGAACCCGCAAACGGCTCAATGAGACGCCCACCCGGTGTCATTAATGGACGAATACGATCCAGCAGCCGGTATTTATTACCCGCCCATTTTAAAAAGGGTCGTGTGATAACAACGTCATTCATGTTGTTCCTAATCGTGCAGATTGCACATGGCTTTCATGCAAACTGCAGGGCTTTGTTTTTGTTTATTTTCCAACATTACGATCATTCTATACTAAAAACAGTTGCTTAGGTAATCCTGAACATGCTGGCACAAAGCTTGCGATATCCATTGTGTATCACAACCACAATTGGAGAATAATCATGCAACAAAAA
>JALTKS010000112.1:0-22261 GCA_027006175.1 Gammaproteobacteria bacterium | reverse complement strand
CGGGTGTGCCGTTTGCACCCGATCTTTTTAAAAGGAATAACAATGAAGCTAACAACATCGATTTCTTTCTTCCTGATTATATTATTAAACAGCTACACCGCCATCGCAGATTTCCCTGATATTATCAAAGAACGCTATGCACCCGCTGTTATTAAGCCTTATAGCATTTATATTGATGCACCATCAATTGCCGAACTCAATATAGAAGTACCTATCAGCATTAAGTCTTTACAACTACCCGATAACAAGACTTATGTCACTGAAGTAAGTTTTTATTCACACCTCAAACCGGACACACCGATTATGAGCTATTCACTTTCAGCTAACACCTTGGCTGATGGCATCAAATCTCGTATTAAAATGGCAATGGGCAATAATATTATCTATGCGGTTGCCAGACTGAGTGATGGAAGTGTTATTGGTGGTGAAACTATAACTAAAGCCACTTATGCCTGTAGTGGCGGCGGCTAATAAAACCAAATAAGAAGACGAATTTAAATAGGCAATAATTTAGAGGGAGAGAAGCACACCATCGCCACTAAAAGTAGCGATTTGAAAAAAGGGTAAAACGCCTATGCTTTGTTAACCGTCTGCAGCTTGGCGTTTTACATTCAAATCAAGGAAGTTCCATGCATCAATATTCACGATGTGAACTGAACCATCGAGATATTCAATCATCACCCGAGACAAACTACACTCAGATAACAACAACATGCGAACCTTCATCAACTTGCCGGTTTGATTCAAATACCATGAACCTACAACCGGTTCTTGTAGTATGGACATCGTTTCTTACACTCCTTAACGTTAGTGTTTTCTTCCTGAAATCATCATCCCTGTTTTATTTATTTTTTCCTGTACTACCTCCACGAACAACCAATAAAAAACCGCTGCCAAATGGCAACGGTTTTCATTCTTTTTCAACATATTGCAGGGGAAAGTGATCCTGCTCCAGCAGCATATACTGAATTTTTTTGATCCTGCTTATTCTTCTTATCACTTCGCACGTTATTATTATCCGCACTTCATTAATAAAAATTATTTCACACCACGATCCCGAAATCAACTAACCGCATTTACTATCACCACAATTCAAACAGGTCATACAGCCATCCATTTTGATCACGGCTTTCGTTGTACATTTACCACAAAGCTGTGAACCGGCTGGAAAATCAGCACTCTTACTTTCCTGGTTTGCTATTTCATTGGATGCTTCAAACTGAGCGCGTTTTTCTTCAACCAGTTTTTGCTGGTGTTCGTCCAGACCATCATCTTTAAGCATGCCGATCATACGCAAATGACATTCAATCGCGTCACCAATTTCGGCAACCAGTGATGGCATGTATTTACCGCCTTTCTTAAAGTAGCCGCCACGTGGGTCAAAGACGGAGCGTAATTCATCAACCAGAAAGGTAACATCGCCACCTTTGCGGAACACCGCTGAAATAATACGTGTCAGTGCCACAATCCACTGGAAGTGATCCATATTCTTCGAGTTAATAAACACTTCGAATGGGCGACGTAACTGATGCTCGGTGCCTTCATTGAGGATGACATCATTAATCGTGACGTACAGTGCATGCTCCGATAGAGGTGTTTTTACTTTATAGGTAGAACCAATCAGCATTTCCGGGCGTTCAAGCTTCTCATGCATATGAATAACATCAGCTGTCGTCAAACCTTCATCGACAACAACTTCAGGAGCTGCAACATCTGGTTCTTCTTCTTTTGCTACATCGTAGCTAACAATTTTACTACCAATTTTAATCGCCATATTTATTCTCCTTGTCGCAACCCGGCTTAGAACTTGCCGTAGTAACCTTCTTTAAGTGCATCATAAAGGTTCGCTGCCGTATGCGTTTCGCCGTCATACTCAATTTCTTCATTACCTTTTACTTCTACCACGGAACCATCATCTAATGTGAAGCGGTAAGTCGTATTTTCAAGGTCCTCTTCTTTCACCAAAACGCCCTGAAAGGCTTCCGGGTTAAAGCGGAATGTTGTACAACCCTTTAGCCCCTTTTCGTAGGCGTATAAGTAAATATCCTTGAAGTCTTCGTAAGGGTAATCTGTCGGTACATTGGCCGTTTTTGAAATCGATGAGTCAATCCATACCTGTGCGGCTGCCTGAATATCAACATGCTGCTTCGGTGTAATATCTTCAGCGGTAATGAAATACTCCGGTAATTGCTCATCAGTCGCTTCTGAGTATGGCATCGCCTTTTCATTAATTAACTCACGGTAAGCAAGCAATTCAAATGAGAAGACATTGACCTTTTCTTTGGTCTTTTTACCTTCACGAATCACGTTACGTGAATAGTGATGTGCAAATGAAGGTTCAATACCGTTACTGGCATTATTCGCCAATGACAAAGAAATCGTACCAGTGGGTGCAATTGAACTATGGTGTGTAAAACGTGCACCGGTTTTTTCTAATTCACTCACCAACTCTGGCTCATGTTCTGCAATACGTTGCATGTATTGACTGTATTTTGCATGCAGTACTTTGCCTTTAATCTTGTCGCCAATTTTAATGCCATCTCGTTTCATTTGAGGACGCTGGCGTAACATTGCCGCCGTCACTTCAAACTCTTCTTCCATAATCGGCGCGGGACCTTTTTCCTTTGATAATTCAAGACCGGCTTTCCAACCTGTCACTGCCAATTCACGGCTCACACGATCAGTGAAGCTCACCGATTCATCACTGCCGTATTTCATACCGAGCATGGTTATCGTTGAACCAAGCCCCAGGAAGCCCATACCATGGCGACGTTTATTTTCAATCGCTTCACGCTGACCTTCTAATGGTAGCCCATTAATTTCAACCACATTATCCAACATACGTGTAAAGACACTGACGACTTCGTTGTACTCATCCCAATCGAAACTGGCTTTATCGGTGAATGGATCACGCACAAATTTGGTTAAATTCACCGACCCTAATAGACACGAACCATAGGGTGGTAATGGCTGCTCACCGCAAGGGTTAGTGGCGCGGATATTTTCACAGAACCAGTTGTTGTTCATTTCATTGACCTTATCAATGAGAATGAAACCCGGTTCTGCGTAATCATAAGTGGATGACATGATCACATCCCAAATACGTTGGGCACGAAGACGTTTGTAAACTTTACAACAAACCAGCCCTTCCTTATTAGTGAGGTAACTGCCTTGCACGGGCCATTCACGCCAAATCACTTGCTCTGGATTGTTGGTATCAATGCCATCCGCTTTCGCTTCTTCTTCAGTAATAGGGAAGGCTAATGGCCACTCTTCATCGGCCTTAACGGCTTCCATGAAATCTTCAGTAACCAATAAAGAAAGATTAAATTGACGTAAGCGGCCATCTTCACGTTTGGCTTTTACAAAATCAAGCGCGTCCGGGTGGCCAACATCAAACGTGGCCATTTGTGCACCACGACGACCACCTGCAGAAGAAACCGTGAAACACATCTTGTCGTAGATATCCATGAATGACAAAGGACCGGATGTATAGGCACCGGCACCTGAAACATAGGCGCCTTTAGGGCGTAATGTTGAAAATTCATAACCGATACCACAACCCGCTTTTAATGTTAGGCCGGCTTCATGGACTTTTTCGAGGATGCCGTTCATGGAATCTTCAATAGTGCCTGAAACGGTACAGTTAATTGTCGAGGTCGCTGGCTTATATGCCTGTGCACCAGCATTCGAGATAATACGACCAGCAGGAATCGCACCATGGCGAAGTGCCCAAACGAAACGCTCAAAGAACTCCTCTCGCTTGTCTTCTGTTTCTACATCGGCAATCGCTCTCGCTACGCGCTGGTAGGTCGCGTCGATATCGGCATCAATAGCCACATCGTCCTTGGTTTTCAGGCGGTATTTCTTGTCCCAGATATCTTTTGAGGCATCTTGCAAAGGTATTTGCCCTACGCTAGTTGCCACGGCTTTAAGATGCGCGCTGTTCGCAGTCATTGGTGGTGTCACTCCGCTGTGTTTTGCTGATATTTTATTGTTTTTACCGCTTTTTAGCGGCTTTTTCACTATATACCCCCTAAGGGATATGAGCACTATATGTTGTGGTAAGATTGTAATGTAAACACAATATAGGGGCTGGTCAACCACTTTATGACTATTTTGTGAAACAAGTCATCTCGACTATTTAAAAAAATAAATTTAGACGAAAAAATCGTGAATATTCTCTTGAAAACACCAATAACAATCCCATCTCATGAACAGAGACAACCGTTAACATTCAACTCAAAAGGAGGATAATCATGTCACTTATACGCTATCAACCTTGGGAAAATTTAAACCGTTTACAGCGTGAGCTCAGCCATATGTTTGAGCCACTTGTTACTCAAAACAACGATGATGCCATCAATGCCAGCGATTGGAGTCCTGCCGTGGATGTGAAAGAAGAAGAAACACAGTTCCTTATTCAGGCTGATCTGCCTGGTGTGAACCCTGATGACATCGAAGTACATATGGACAATGGCACTCTGACCATCAGTGGTGAACGTGAGTCAGAAAAGAAAGAAGAACGTGACGGCTACAAACGTGTGGAACGCAGCTATGGTTCTTTTCTGAGACGTTTTAACCTGCCAGAAAGTGCTGATGCTGAATCAATATCGGCCAAAAGTGATCATGGTGTACTGGAAATCACGATTCCAAAGAAAACCACTGAATTATCACGGCGAATTAGCGTCAAACACTAACACTTAACAGCTCAGAGTCTGCCTTGGTATGGCGTAGCATGAAGATGCTACGCCATCTTTATGAAAGCCTCGGCAAAATCAACTATCCTATGCGGACTAACCATTTTTAAGGAAGTACTTATGCACACGTATCGTCACTGGCTTATTTTTAACCTATTAATTCTGCTGTCATTGCCAGTGAATGCAGGCTTGCCCTTTGCCGCGAACGGCCAGCAATTACCCAGCCTTGCACCGATTCTTGAACGCAGCACTCCTGCTGTGGTGAATATTCTGACGCGCGCCACAATACAAACCCAACGAAATCCGTTACTGGATGATCCCTTCTTTAAACATTTTTTTAATTTACAGCCACAACGTAAACAGGAAACACAGGGGCTCGGTTCAGGGGTCATTGTTGATGCTAAACGTGGCTATATCCTGACCAATAACCACGTTATCAAAGGGGCGGATATCATTACTGTCAGCCTGCAGGATGGTCGAAAGTTTGATGCTAAATTAATTGGCACCGATCCAGATACCGATATCGCTGTATTAAAGATAGACCCCGATCACTTAACTGCCCTGCCTTTTGCCGATTCAGAAAAACTGCGTGTCGGTGATTTTGTTGTCGCCATTGGTAATCCCTTTGGTCTTGGACAAACGGTTACATCCGGCATCATTAGTGCGCTGGATCGTAGTGGTCTCGGGATCGGTCGATTTGAAGACTATATTCAAACCGATGCATCCATTAACCAGGGTAACTCTGGCGGTGCCTTAATCGATTTACGTGGACAATTAATCGGCATTAACAATGCTATTTACTCACGTAGCGGCGGTAACATCGGCATTGGCTTTGCTATCCCTATCAATATGGCGCGTGAGATTATGGGGCAGCTGATTGAAAATGGCAGTATCCAACGAGGCCGCCTGGGTGCCCAAGCACAAGATTTAACTCAGGAACTTGCAAAAGCATTTAATCTTAATCCTGATACACATGGTGCAGTGGTCGTCAAAGTTATTCCTGAATCACCCGCTGATAAAGCTGGGCTCAAAGTGGGCGATGTCGTACAAAAAGCCAATCAACGCGTGGTAAACAAGGCAGATGACCTGCACAACACTATTGGCTTATTACGGCTAGGAACGAAAGTGAATCTTACTGTGCTACGAAATGGCAGAAAGTTTGTTATCACCGCTAAAATTTCCCGCTCCAAGACGGCTAAAATAGACGCGGGTAAAATACATAAACGCCTTAGTGGTGCAAAATTCTCAAATATCGTTGAAGATAACCCCGCCTACGGAAAAATTGAAGGCATTGTTATTTCAGAAATTCAATCTCGCAGCCCTGCTGCGGCAGCTGGCCTGCGCAAAGGCGATATTATTACCAAAATCAACCAACAAACAGTACACAATACAACTGAAGCAAAGAAAATTGCCGCGGCAAAACATCGTGGTATCAGGTTATCTATTGCTCGAGGTCGCACAGCACTCACATTGGTATTGCAATAAGTATCCGTGGCTTAAACTGAATCGTCTTGCCAAACTGCCGCAACACCCGCTGGCAAGACCTTGCCTTGTTTTGTTTGTGTACCCAGTTGTATCGGTTGCGACGCGCCGTGCATGACTTTATCCAGATAATGAGCAATCTCTTCTGCCTGCATAGCTTGCGTGTGGAGAGACGCCCATACACCTCGACAATCAGGCATAAGCAATTGTGGCAAATAGTTAATTAACGGTTCAAAATCACAACGGATATCCCAAACTTTTCCTTTACCTGCACGACCAAAACTCGGTGGGTCCATGATCACCATGTGATAACGCTCGCCTTTACGCACCATTCTTTCCACATAGGTCATGACATTCTCTTTTATAAAACGTGCGCCTTTCTCACCAACATTAAGCCGTGCTAATTCTAATTGCGATGCCTGTGCATCAACATGCGTAACTTGTGCACCGGCTAAAACCGCCGCCTGGCTTGCGCCGCCTGTTCCGGCAAATAAATTTAAAACCTTTAATTCATCTGCATAATGGCCATCCAGCCGATCCTTTATCCAACGCCAACAAGCAACATGCTCAGGATAAATACCAAGCTGCCCGCCTTTGCCTAAATGGCAATGCATGACCTGACCCGCTATCTTGATTTTCCAGTCTGTTGCCAGGCCATCATGCTGTGGCAGCCATTCACCATCAGTCACTCGCGTGCCACTATAAACCCAATCTGGCTGCCAGTTATCTTGTTGAGGGGAGAGGTTCACCTGAGGAGCAGGGCGCTCAATAATATACTCACCAAAGCGTTCCAACTTTCGACCTGCACCAAAATCGAGTAACGCGTAATCATCAGTATTAGTAATGTAATCAGGAAAATTCATTTTATTCTATTTCAGCATATTAGACGATCATTCTAACCTATTACGTATAATTGGCTGCTAACAATTTCCACTCCTAGAATATATTTGAATCAACGTGTAAAGTACCACTATATAAGGATATATAATAAGCATAATACGGCAATTAAATCGGGGGATATGTGTTTCAATTTATACGAGTCATCCTGATATTTCTGTTAACGCTCGGTAACATACAAGCTGAAACCAACGTCCGTGACTTTGTCGTAACCGGTGTCGTCGTCAATAGTGGTAGTGCCCAAACAATCATGGATTTTGTGGGTTATTTAAGCCAAACATCAGGCATTAGGCTTAAAACAAGATTTGTTGATAGCTATAGCGAATTATCATCTCGCTTACGTAACTACCCTGATTCATTTGGCTGGACCTGTGGCGCACCCTATGTTGAAGACCACAAAAAAGACGGACAACAACTTATATCTGTTCCCTTATTCAAAGGTAAACCAACCTACTACAGTCTTATTTTGACGCAAAAAAATAATACTGGCAAAACGCTTTTAGATTTTAATAATCAAATCTTTGTCTATTCTGATCCGCGCTCTAATTCAGGTTACCTTGCACCGAGTTTTTATCTGAAACAACAAGGTTATGACTTAAAAAACTATTTTCGGATTGCTTTACATGCAGGTAATCACGAGAAAAGTATTGAAGCTCTTTTAAACGGACTAGCAAATGTCGCCGCTGTTGATGAATATGTCTGGTTAGAATATTTAAAGAAAAATCCCCACGCTGCTGATGAAGTACATGAAATACAGCGTCTTGGTCCATACCCATTTACACCTATCGTAACGGGGAAGGCAACCTCTCAAGCAACACTAACAAAGTTACAACAAGCACTCATAAATATGTCGTCAACAATCGCAGGGAGAAAATTACTCAAGAAATTTAGTATGGACGGCTTTGTCATCAAAGATGATAGTTTTTATCAACCCATTGCGGATATGCAGCGCGCACTCAATTGAAAGTAAAAAAATCTTATGATTAAATGGATTTCATCCTCTTTTCATCGGAAAATTGGCACGCTCTTATTAGTATCGGGTCTTTCTATGACCTTGGTCTACACAAGTTTTAACTATCACAGGGAAAAAGTCGATTTACATAAATTATTACAACAACAAACACAGCAGCTAGGAAAAACACTTTCTTTATTAATTTCAAACGATGTTCGCTATAATAAATATTATCCACTATGGAATAACCTCAACCAGATTTATAAAGAAAATAGCCATGAAGATAATAATTCTGGTCGTTTATTTTACATACAAGAAATTGTAGTCATTGATAATAATAATCAGATCCTTAGCCACACTGATCCTAAAAACCATCCCTTACTGAGTGAATATCACAGTCATCTTGATTTAAAAGGATTTAAGAGTCACCAATCTACACTTTTAGATAGTGATGTTTTTATAAAATCGATACCTGTTTTATACAGCGGTGAAAAACTGGGCTCGTTAATCATCAGCTTTGATTCTGCACCATTGATAACATATCTTAAACGCTTATTTTCAGAATCAATTATCCTAACGATTGCTATCTTTCTTTCCATTATCATTATAACCGCTATTATGGTTCGTCTTGTTGATACACCTCTTAGAAAAATTACCCGTCAACTTGCCAATTTAGGAAAAAACAAAGTTGAGCTTACTTCACTTACACAAAAGCAAGATGAATTTGGTCAACTTGCCAGAACCATAGAAGATGTAGATAAAAAATTATACAAAGATAAAATAGCGCTTGATGAATATCAAACGCATCTCGAAAATCTTGTCGCTAAACGTACGGCTAAACTAGAATCAACCCAGGAAGAATTAGTAAAAAGTGAACGTCTGGCCGTATTAGGTCAATTAACAGCAACCGTAAGCCATGAACTCCGAAATCCTCTAGGCGCCATACGCCCATCCCTTTATGTATTACGTAAAAGAATTCCTGATGCTGATGTAAAGCTTGTTGGCGTATTGGATAGAATTGATCGTAATGTTCAACGCTGTGACCATATTGTTGATGAATTACTCGACTTTACCCGAGCTAAACAACTTGAACTTTCTAATATTGAATTAAATACCTGGCTAAGACAGATAATTAATGAGCAGGAAATCACTAATGACATAACTATTTCACTAAATATGTCAGACAAAGATATACATCTGGATGCTGATATAAACCGACTACGTAGAGCCATTATAAATGTGGTCGAAAATGGCTGCCATGCTATGCTAAAAGAATATGAAATTGATGAGTATGAACCAAACTCGGTATTAACAATTGAAACTAAACAAGATAGTGAATTTGCTTACCTTGTTGTTGCAGATAATGGTTGTGGTATGACAGACGATATTGTTAAAAAAATATTCGTTCCCTTATTTAGCACTAAAGGATTTGGTGTCGGTTTAGGTATGCCTTCAGTTCAGAAAATCATTCAACAACATCATGGGGAAATGACCGTTTCCTCAAAACTTAATATGGGTACAACGATTACTTTTAAACTGCCTAAACAGCAACCAGACATCACGGTAAACCAATAATGTCATCTAAATCACTGCCATTACTTCGTGTTCTTATTGTGGATGATAACCGTGATCTCGCCGACAGCATGGCCGATATTCTCAGTGATATTGGTCACTATGTGAAAGTTGCCTATCGCGGTGAAACAGCCATCGCTTTATTTGATTCTCATAATTTTGATGTCTGTTTTCTTGATATACGCCTGCCAGATGTAAACGGCTTTGACCTGTTTTATCATTTTCATCGGCAAGACCCAGATATCACCATGATAATGATGACAGGTTACCGAATTGAACAACTTGTTGAAAAAATGCTCTCCAGTGACACAAATATAGCTGTATTTCAGAAACTTGATAATCCGGAAAAACAAATAAATGCACTATCCAATTCAAGTACAAAAAATATTATTCTTGTCGCAGAAAATAAAACAAATCTTGCATCACAAATTAGTAATAGCTTGCAAAACAGAAACATCCGTTCTCATATTTCTCATTCCGGCAAAGAAGCAATAGATGCCTGCAGTAAAGGCTTGTTTGATGCGCTTATTTTAGATATGGGTAAACCTATTGTTTGTGCTCTGGGTGTTTACCTTAATATTGAAAAACATTCAGCAACGATGCCAACGGTCATAATTGCACCTGAACGCAAACTGCCAAATGATATAAACCCACTACAAGAAATAAATGTGACGGGATGTTTATTTAAACCCTTTGCACCGGAAGCGATTATCAGTGCTATTGATCAACTCTCTTTACTCCGTTGTGACCCAATATCTGAAACTAATTCTACGAAACAGAAATACTAATTAAATGATGGAATAGCTACATGAACAACATTAACATCGCAAGCAGCAACGATATAAAACCAGATGAATCATTGAGGTTACTGATTGTCGACGATGATCGTGATATTGTTGAATCACTACAGGATGTTCTCGAAATTGAATGCGATGATTACATTGTGGAATCAGCTCATGATATTTCATCTGCTCTCAATAAAGCGCGTACTTTCCATCCTGACATTGCATTACTTGATATTAAACTCGGCTCTGAAAATGGTTTGGACCTAATTGAAGCATTACGTAAAGATACGCCTGATGTAACCTGTATTATGATGACCGCTTACCGTGACGTTGAATTTGCAGTAACCGCTATACGTTGCGGTGCAGACGATTTTTTATATAAACCGCTTGATCCTGCGAATCTGATAAAAACACTTAAACGTTTCCAGTTAAACCAGGTGCTATTACGCAGCAAATTAGAAACCGAAAGACGTTTTCGTGCTATTTTTGAACAATCTTTTCAATTTTTATTTATTCTCGATCAAGATGGCATCATTCAGGAAATTAATAGTACGGCTTTATCCTTTCTTAAAAACAATACGGAAGAATTAATTGGTACTCCTTTCTCACAAGCCCCCTGGTGGGACGATAATGCTGCTGTAGCAGAAGCCATTAAAGTTTCCTTAAAAGGTGAAATTACTCGTGACGAGCTCACCATTAATCATAACCAAAAACAATATATTTTTGATTTCACTTTTAAACCGGTAAAAGACAGCTCCGGAAAAATAGCCATTATCATTCCAGAAGGAAGGGATATAACAGAACGAATCGAATATGAAAATAATATAATTTCACTCAATCAATCGTTAGAAGCGCGCGTATCAGAACGCACCGAGCAACTTAAAATTGCCCAACAACAAGCTGTTCTTGCCAATAGCGCAAAAACTGATTTTCTATCACAAATGAGTCATGAGCTTCGTACTCCCCTAAATGCCATTATTGGTTTTTCTCAAATCTTAACCATGGCAAATGACGAGAACCTGACAGAACAACAACGAACTAATATTAAGCATATCGAAGATGCCGGCAAGCATCTTTTATCACTTATCAATCAAACCCTTGATCTATCACAAATAGAATCCGGTCAAATTGAACTTAAAATAACAAATCTCAATATCAATAACATCCTTGAACATGTATTAACTATTTTGAAGCCTATTCTCACCGCAAAGTCTATTTCTCTAACTAATAATATTTTGAATAAATCTCTACCGTCAGTTTTAACCGACGAACAATCACTCACTCAGGTATTAATTAATCTTATTAGCAATGCGGTTAAATATAATAGCGATAGAGGCACTATCGAAATAGATGCAAAAATACTCAATGATAAATTTCTAAGAATATCTATTAAAGATACAGGGCAAGGTATTCCTCATAGCCTCCATGCAACAATATTTGACCCCTTTACGCGTGCCAGTAATGTACATGCAATTGAGGGTTCTGGAATTGGATTATCATTATGTAAAAAACTAATAACCTTAATGGATGGTGATATCGGTTTCAGCAGTATTGAGTCTCAAGGAAGCACCTTCTGGATCGATGTTCCTTTATCTAAATCGTGATAGCGCCTGGCTTAGGGCATTTTTTATACCTATTTGGAACTCTGCTACTCGAAACCACTCTATACAGTATATACTCGGCTAAAATAACCATAAGAAAGAAGTCATCTAAGACTCACTCGAAAAGAGGCAAAACCATGAAATCACTCATTAGTTTGTTCGCAATTGGCCTATTGCTCAATATGGGGCAAGCCATCGCCGCTGAGCCTATCACACTCAAATGGGTTGGTTGCGGTATCTCCAAGAAAGCCTTCATGAAGGAATTGGCCGCCGGCTACCAGAAGAAAACCGGCGTCATCATTGATATTCAAGGCGGTGGCGCAACACGCGGCATCCGTGAAACAGCGGCAAATAACTCCGATATGGGGGGCAGTTGTCGTTATAAAATTGGTAGTGCGCCAAAAGAAAGTCGCGCCATACTTGAACCGGTGGCCTGGGATGCTCTGGTTGTTATAGTGCACCCAGACAACCCTGTCGAAAATATTACCTTTGACCAGATTCGTGGGCTTTATCTGGGTAAGATCACGAACTGGAAACAACTCGGTGGTAACGATGCGCCGATTCGTCTCATGGCACGTAAGGGTAAAATATCTGGTGTTGGTCGTGCACTTCGAAAACTGGTTTTTGCCAATTATAACCAAAAATTCAAAGCAACTGAATTTGTGAAGTCATCGGGGCCCCTAGAAAAAGCCGTTGTAAAAGATATTAATGCTATTGGTGTTACCGGCATTAGTTCTGCTCGTAAACGCAACGTAAAAAATCTCAAACTTGATGGCAAAGAACCTAGCTATGACAATATCCGCAAAGGTGAATACGGTCTTTATCGTCCACTGTACTTAGCGATGAACAGTCAAGGTAAGCAATATGCCGAAGTTAAGAAATTTATTAAATATGCTCATAGCAGAGAAGGTCGCGATATTATTCGAAACAATGGTACCGTTCCCTACCTTGAAGCACTCAAACTTGTACTCACACAGGTAAAACAAGAAGAACGTGCGAGTGAACGCGGACTATATCGAAACTAATCATCTATAAATTAAATAATTTACTTAAAAGGCTTCCCCTGGGAAGCCTTTTTTAATTCTGACGATTAAAAATAATACCCATTAAAAATAAACGGCTTCGTTAATTTGGGATATACTGAAACAGTGTTAACCTCTATTATTATCCATCTGGGAAGTTATCAACTGACGATATGGAACACAGCTCTCTTCTTGCAGACAATGTAGCCGGCACCATTGTTCTCTTATTAATAGCCGCTGCCACACTGGCAATCAGTAAACGTGTACATCTTCCTTTTAGTGTTTTACTTGTTATTGTCGGTATAATTGTTTCATCGTTAGTAGAGTATTACCCCAGTATTTTTAATGCACTACATGGCATTAGTTTATCACCTGATCTTATTCTCTATGTATTTTTACCTACACTTATTTTTGAGTCTGCTTACAGTCTGGATGCTCGGCAACTTTGGCATAACTTACTACCGGTACTCGTACTTGCGGTCCCCGGACTCTTACTCTCTACCGCCATTATCGGCGGTATTGTTCATGCAGTTACACCGATTCCTCTTGTCTATGCCTTATTACTCGGCGCCATACTCAGTGCTACCGATCCGGTCGCCGTCATTGCCTTATTTAAGCGCCTGGGCGCACCAGAACGCTTAACAATACTTGTAGAAGGCGAAAGCCTCTTTAATGATGCAACGGCTATCGTACTAGCAAAAATTTTATTATTTATTGCCATCGCCAATACGGATGTAACTGGTGATCATATTCTCTCGGGAACAAGCGACTTCTTTCTTGTCTTTGTTGGTGGTTTATTTGTAGGACTGGTTCTCGGCTGGGTAACTGGCTTAATTTTAGGCACTGTTCGAAATGATCCTTCCATTGAAATTACACTCACCACTATTCTTGCTTATGCCTCCTTTCTGGTTGCCGAAGAGTGGCTTCATGTAAGTGGGGTCATGGCAACCGTTGCAGCCGGGCTAATGCTTGGTAGTTGGGGTAAATTCAAAGTTTCGCCATCAGTAAGAACCTATGTTCATCATTTTTGGGAATACATGGGCTTTGTTGCTACTGCGCTTATTTTCTTAATGGTCGGTATGCGTGTTGAAGTTAGCGCTATCTTCGACAGTATTGATATCCTTATATGGGTATTGCTTGCCATGTTGTTATCACGATTAATTGTCATCTATGGTCTTATTCCATTAGTCAATCGCTTGCCTCATAGCCCTAATACGAGCCGTGCTTATCAAACGGTTATGGTTTGGGGTGGTCTACGAGGCGCTATCGCATTAGCGATTGTTCTTAGCTTACCCGAGTTTGCCTATTATGACATTTTTGTTGCCGTTGTGATGGGCGTGGTCTTATTTACATTGCTTGTGCAGGGTTTAAGTATGGAATGGCTTGTACATAAATTAGGCCTCGACAAACCGCCTCTTGCTGATCAAGTTGCACAAGCTATTGGTAATGTTTCTGCCAGCCAACATGCTTTAGTCCGTCTGCCTGAATTAAAAAAATCAGACCAATTTAATCAACGTACCCTTGAGCGACTCGAGCAACAATGTGAAAAGTCACTCCAACACGCCGAGCACTTTCTTGCTTCATTACGCAACAAATATCTTACTGAGCAAGATGAAATTAATCTTATTACACTTCGTTGTTTTGCCATGGAAAAAAGCCATTACATCGAACTCTATAATAATGGCCATCTTAGTGAATCTGCACTGCGTGATATGTTACCGCTACTCTCGCTACAAATAGAAACCATTCGCTATCAGGGGCGATACCATACCGTTGAACAAAACCGTTTGCCTCGCAGACGGGTATTTAAGATATTTATTAATATCCTTGCCAGCTTACCGGGTCTCAATCGTTTCGCAGAGAAGTTACGCTTACGCTCAATCGCTCATGAATATGAAATTTCATGGGCACACGTACAAGCAGCCGATGAAGTGCTTTGTTATCTGGGTACGGTAAAAGATAATGAAAAAACACCGCAACAAAAACTGGGATCCGTCATACAGCAATATCAACGCTGGCGTGACTATGCCCAGACCAATATTTCACAAATGAATGCGTTATACCCTGAGTTTGTCAACACAATGCAGGAACGTCATGGACAACGCCTGATTTTGCTCGCTGAAATGCAATCAATAAAGCGCCGACAGCGACATGGTGAAATACCCTCCTCCGTTGCTCATGCGATGCTCGCTAAACGTGAACAGCATCTCTGGAAGTTAAGTATTCAAGATACAACCAGCCTCATACTGACGCCAGAGGAATTACTCTGCAAAGTGCCCTTTTGTAAAACACTTAGCAAGCATGAATTTAATCAGGTTGCTTCACATATGCAGTCAATTAGCCTACCCGCTCGAGAAATTGTCATTAAAGAAAAGCAGCATGGAGACAGCTTATATCTTCTCGCCCGTGGTCAGGTTGAGGTTAGTCGTGAAGGTGTGGAGCAACCGTTGGCGACCCTGTCTGCGGGCGATTTTTTTGGTGAAATGGCACTGCTTCATGATGCACCACGTTCAGCAACCGTGACGACCCTGACACCGACCACCCTATACCGGCTAAAACGTCACGATCTTGAAAAAGCCATGCTTGATCACCCAGGTATCAAAACCGCCTTAAAACGGGTTGATCAAGCCCGGCAGAGCGAATTAAGCAGTACCTCGACAATACCACCTCATTAAGCCGCGCAAACCGAACAAAAATAAGGTAAAATGCGCGCTTTTACGGCGTTTAGCGTCCAATTCTATCGGTATTTGAGCTTTAAGGTATGAGTGATCAGCAGTTAAATAACATTAATGTCCTGTCTCAGGACCTACTTCCGACGCCCGCTGTCGTTAAACAGGCCTTACCGCTAAGTAAGACTGCTGAGCAGACCGTATTAGATGGACGCGAAACCGTCCAACAAATCCTCGATCACCAGGATAAGCGGCTATTTGTAGTCATTGGCCCTTGCTCAATTCACGACCCTGATGCGGCACTGGTGTACGCTGAAAAATTACAGAAATTAGCTGCCGAAGTCAGTGAAACACTTTACATCATTATGCGTGTTTACTTTGAAAAACCACGCACCACGGTCGGCTGGAAAGGCCTCATCAATGACCCTTACATGGATGACTCTTTTCATATTGAAAAAGGTTTATACAAAGCACGCCAATTACTACTGACATTGGCGGAAAGGGGTATTCCAACCGCAACCGAAGCACTTGATCCTATTACTCCTCAATACCTCTCTGATCTGATTACCTGGTCAGCAATTGGCGCACGTACAACGGAATCACAAACACACCGTGAAATGGCAAGCGGACTATCAACACCGGTCGGTTTCAAAAACGGGACTGATGGCAGCCTTGATGTCGCTATTAATGCCTTACATTCGGTATCACAGCCACATAATTTTCTCGGCATTAATCAACAAGGCCAATGCACGGTTGTTAAAACTCGCGGTAATCGCTACGGGCATGTCGTATTACGAGGCGGTGGTGGTAAACCTAATTATGATGCAACACATATTGCTGAATGTGAAAATGCCCTGGAGGTAGCCAAACTACCCTTGAATATTACCGTTGATTGCAGCCATGGTAACTCACGTAAAGACCCGGCAAATCAATCCAAAGTGGTCGAAAATTGTATTGGACAAATACATGCGGGTAATGAATCAATTATTGGTTTCATGCTTGAATCAAATCTTGGCTGGGGAAACCAGTCTATCCCAAGTGATTTATCACAACTTCAATACGGTGTATCGGTCACTGATGCTTGCATTGACTGGGACACGACTGAAACCTTATTACGTCATATGCATGAATCGCTCAAAGATAAGCTGGCAACGCGTTACACAGATTAATCCATTGTGCTAGCCTATACTCATGGACGAGATTCTGAGTTAACAAAGGCTGAACATGCCGAAAACCGTATTTTCAATTATTGAATCATCAATGCATCCTGATTTCTCAGCGCTTTATGCATCGATGAATCTCGTTGAAACACGCTTTAACTCCTTGCGTAAAACCATAAATAATCTTAAACATGAACCCGATTTCATTGTTGCTGAATTTTTCTATGGCTATGGCAACAACTATGCTGGTGTCAATATCAGCAACCTGGATGTCATGCTGCACAGCCTCCCAAAGTACTCTCTTAACAGCAAAGTGATTATTCTCGTGAGTAAAGAAGAACGTCAATTTGCTTCTAAACTAGAAGAGCTATTTCCATTACATGCTATCTTACAATTACCCGTTTCGGTGACTGAGATGCAAGCCGCACTGTTAAAGGAATAAGATGTTTAAACAAGTACGTATTTTATTTTTTTTATTAATTCTACTGTTCGTGTCAGTATCCGCTTATCTCACTAAAGAGCGTGTTGCCAGTTGGGATAAACCGCTTTATGTTTACGTCTATCCGATTAATGGCGATGGCACACAAGCAACACAACATTATATTGAGCGCTTAACTGATTCACGTTTTGCTGGCATCAGTCGGTACATGACGCAACAAGCAGCACACTATACCAAGGTCACAACAGAGCCTTTTATTATTTCAGTTTCTCCACAAGTAAAATCGAAACCACCCCTCCCGCCCATCGGTGGCAATATTCCTCAAGTAATGTGGTGGAGCATGAAATTACGTTTATGGAGCATGACTCATAATACAGATCCAGGCCCCGCACCTGATATCCAAATGTTTGTGGTTTACTATGACCCAAAGAATGTAGAACGTGTCCCGCATTCAATTGGACTGTCCAAAGGGCTTATCGGTGTTGTTCATGCTTTTTCTAATAACCAATACAATCAATCTAATAACATTGTTATTGCACATGAGCTTCTGCATACCGTTGGCGCAACAGACAAGTATGACTTGCAAACGACCCAGCCTATTTATCCTGAAGGTTATGCTAACCCTCAACAAAAACCGTTATATCCTCAATATCGAGCAGAAATAATGGGGGGAAGAATTCCTTTATCAAGTACAAAATCAAAAATACCGCGTAGTTTTAATAAAACGGTTATCGGTCCTATCACGGCTATAGAGATTCGCTGGGAAGAGTAAACACACATTTCATCCATAAAATATATTCAATTCGTGACCTAGCTCCAGATAAACTGTGACTCATTAGGCAGTTTAGTCTTGGCGTACTGCACATACTTCCCTCAACACCATGACATAACACAATACCGTGTTGACGAGGAGGTCTGTATGTCGGCTGATATCTTTATGATTGTACCAAGCCCTTTTTTTTCCGGATTAATCTGGCTCATTGCAATTGTCGTTTCACTATATCTGGCACGCACACCTGCACATTATAGTATTCGTGCCTTGTCTCGCGTTATTCATAATGCCATGCGACTTTCTGCTCATTCTATAATGCATGCTGAGAAACAGTTACAACAGCGAAATAAAGAAGTTCTATTGGCACAGGGACGCGAAGCAAGTGAACGGATTATTGAACGTGAATTTGATCGTATTGAAACATCTGTACGGCGCGACCTTGCTGAATACCCTGCCATACACCGCATATTAAGCGATGAAATCAGTCATATTGATGAAGATTATAAAAATAGCATCGAAGTACCCCCTAATCCTCCCGGTTGGGTAAAAGCGGTTGAAGCGGTTGCAAAGATCCCCTCCAAAGGCGATCCGGTGGTAGCCGATATTCTTGGTGATATTCATGGCTCACTGGTTAAGGCGAATGAAAAAACATTGGATGAATATCGTGTATCCAATCAGGCTCGGCATAATCATTTAAAAAATATGATGCCTCACTGGCGCAAGGTACTCAGCTTGCTTAATCAGGTAGAAAAACACGTTAGTAATTTATTCTCTCGCAGTGTCAGTATTGATCGTCACATGAACGAGTATGAAGGTATCCTCAAGCGCACTGATCGTTCAGAACAAATGTTGTCTTCTTCATCCATGACGCAGTTCTTTATTTCTGGCCTTGTCCTTGCCATTGCTGTTGGTGGTGCAGTGATTAATTTTCATCTTATTGCTCGCCCTTTATCTGAAATGGTCGGTGGAACCAGTCATATTGCCGGGTTTCAAATTAATACCGTGGCGGCATTAGTTATTATACTTCTTGAAATTGCCATGGGTCTGTTTTTTATGGAAACCATGCGCATTACCCGTTTATTCCCCATCATTGGCGCACTAAACGACAAGGTACGCATTCGTATGGCGGTTGTATTTATTACCATACTCACCTTTCTTGCTGGTATTGAAGCCAGCCTGGCCTTTATGCGTGAGCTTCTAATGGAAGAAGATGCGGCTACACGTGCCATCCTTCGTGGAGACAATGTCAGCATCGTTGCTCAAAGTTCTTATCTCTGGATAACAACAGCTGCCCAAATGGGGATGGGGTTCATTCTTCCTTTTGCACTGATGTTTGTTGCTATCCCCTTAGAATCCTTTATTCATTCTATGCGTACTGTGATTGGTGTTATTACTGTTGGTTTACTCCGTATCATTGAATGGGGTTTACGCCTTGGTGGTGATGTTGTTCGATTTATGGGTAATGCACTTATTCAGCTTTATGATTTCATTATCTTCGCGCCACTCTGGATAGAAACAATGATTCGACATAAGCAAGATCAACTCGGGCCTCTTAGCCACGAATCACCAAAGGAATAAGACAATGATAAAACTATTTAAAAAAATGTTATTCCTTACAATTCCTTTAGTAACAGTCGCTTGTTCACAACAAACATCTTATTCAAAAGGTGTTTATATGTTGATTGATACCTCCGGCACCTACACAAAAGAATTAACGCAGGCACAACGCATTATTAACTTTACGCTTGCTAAAATTAACCCTGGCGACACCTTTGTTGTCGCACGTGTTGACACGGGTAGTTTCAGTGAGAAAGATATTGTACAAAAACAAACCTTTGAAGACCGCCCAAGTATGGCTAATCAGCAAAAAAGGCTGTTCCGTGAAGGGATCAATAACTTTATTGAAGAAGTAAAACCCAGTGCCTATACCGATATAACCGGTGGCATGTTACAAGCAGTTGAATATATGAATGAGGCTAAATCTGGTGTCAAAACTATTCTGATATTTTCAGATTTAAAAGAAGAGATTCAAGCCGGTTATAATCGTGATATCCCTATAAACCTTGAAGGCTACCGAGTGATTGCTATTAATGTGACTAAACTACGTAGTGACAATATCGATCCGGTTGAATATCTGGATAGACTTGATAAATGGCGTAATAAAGTTGAATCCGGCGGTGGTGAATGGCAAGTTATCAACGATCTTGAGCGACTAGAACCGATATTCAGCAGTTAAATACAAATACATTATATTGGTCTTATCATCAACGAATAGCAGGCACATACTTTGAAATGCTTGCGTCGCTTAGTTTGCTAAAAATAACAGCGCGTATTTTGTACCAATAAACGCCAAATACGATAATAAACACACCAAACCCAACAAAAATAACCAGAGTCATATTTTCAATATGAATCTGATTGTTTCTCGCCAACTCTACAATTGCATAGATTGCATACGAAATACTTGAAACAAGTATTGCGCGCCTATCGACATACATCGCAATAAGGAAAAATACCGTGAAAAACAAGATGATTAACAACTCACGATACGGCAAAGAATGTGCCTCAATAAGAAGATTTACCATTACACCATGCACAACCAGTGGCGCTGCCAGAAGATGTAACCAGAAGGCTGCATCACTAAGTCTTGTTTTACGTTCAGTGTCGCGTGAATCAAACCACATCGCGACAGCAAATATGACTAAGCCATAAATAATCATCAGGTATTGGGCTTGCCGTATATCTATATTCATTAAATTCGTCACGATACCCATTAATCCAATCGCAATAGGAAGTAGTGTAAACGGCATTCTGTAGCGCCAATAAAAGGCAACAGCCACCGCTGTCGGTATAGCAATATTCGCTAACTCAAAATCGACACCAGAAAGACCAATAAATTGACTGGAGTAATATAACGTTGATATGAGTAACGCAATACCCGGCAAGGCTAAACGACGCACACGAACCAACCACTCAGTGGTCGCTATTAATACAACAACGGGTATTATTTTAAATACAGTATCAAACTCAAATTGTGCGGTAGCAATGGAAACAAAAACGATCCCAAGGGTAATGAAAATATCACCAAAACTTCTTATAAAACGCAGTTGTTCTTCCGCATTATCTCGAACGGGTTCAGCTTCATCACTAAAATTAAGTAACAACTCCACCTGCTCTTTACTAATAATTCCTTGAGCAGCTGCCTTTAAAAGTATTTCACGATTCATATTGTTCCTGCATCAGCTTAGGCTGATAAAATGTTGTTGTTACAACTCATTAGCCCATTGTAACGAAAATACGTTGCTGAAACCATATAATAGAGGGATAGGCGGCTAACCATATCCAGAAGAATCTATTTAAACCAAACAGGAAGGCATTCGACAAATGAAACAGCGCGGCGACAATCAGTGCCATTTTGAGTGTTAACGATGAAAATAATGACAAAGGAAATATTAACTCGAATATAATCACGGCCCACGACATAATGAACAGAAATCTGGTTGCCTTCGACCATTTTCGCAGCGATTCACAAACAGGGTAGGCGGAAAATAAGAAAACATCTGACAAGGCTTGCCCGCTACGCCAATGTGGATTGATTATTTTTACCCAGCCAGATATAAAATAAGACAATATTAATTGTATCGCGAGATAGCCAAATGCAATTTCACGCCAATAGAGTGTTGGTAAAAGATTTGCTAATACCAAACAAATAAGTATTAACATCCCCATTCGATCAGCGCCACCATTATATGGGCCATCGAAAATATAAAGTATAATCAGACCTATTAACAATAATGCCAACAACACCCATGTTGTTTCATAGCCAATAATTAATAATATCGCTAATATTAATCTTATGAAAAATATAATTCTTTCATGAGTAAATATTCGTAGGTGTTCTGCACTCTGTTGAACAAAGGCAATCCCCATCATTATTTCTGTTAGTCGAATCGCAAATTCAAAATTCATAGAATTTCTTTATTATTAATTATTCTGGAAGAGGACTCGTATTGCACTTCCTCAACTAACTTTTCACCTTCACGTCGAATAAATACCAATCTAAACTTTACATACCTGATATCAGATAACGTTTTATTTGAGGTTATCTCTTTAATGATGCGTTTAAATATTTCTTCTTCACTGTGCTGTGTAGGGTATTCCATTAGTCTCTCTGCACAGCTCACCATAAAAAGTGATTCATTCCAGCGTG
>JALTKS010000111.1 GCA_027006175.1 Gammaproteobacteria bacterium | reverse complement strand
CACCATTTGAGAAAAAAGATGACTTGAAAAAACGTGGCTATCGCTGGAGTGCGGGTGAGAATGGTAAGCGCAAAGCCTGGTACAAAGATCTCTTAGAATCTGAACTTGACGATGAGATGGAATACTTGAATGGGAACATCTACACACGTCATGTCGATGAATTGCCGATGGATAAATTTAATGCCAAGCTGCGCTATTCACGCCGATTATAGCGGCACATAGAAGCGAATAAGGGCGTGAACCTCGTCCCGATTTTCTCTATAATACGGCTCTCCTTTTACAGAGATATTCACGATGTCCAAGACCACTATTTTTTACACGCTGACTGATGAAGCCCCTGCATTAGCGACACAGTCCTTTTTGCCCATTGTTCAGGCATTTACGGGTGCGGCGGGTATTGCTATTGAAACGCGTGATATCTCTCTGGCAAGTCGTCTGCTTGCTAACTTCCCGGATAAGTTAACCGATGCGCAAAAGCAGGCGGATGCATTGGCTGAGTTAGGCGAACTGGCTAAAACGCCGGATGCCAATATTATTAAGTTACCGAATATCAGTGCATCCGTTCCCCAGTTGAAAGCGGTGATTAAAGAGTTACAGTCAAAGGGCTACGACATTCCTGATTATGAAGATGCCAAAGATCGTTATGCCAAGGTATTAGGCAGTGCGGTGAACCCTGTATTACGCGAAGGTAATTCTGATCGTCGTGTCGCAGGACCGGTTAAGGAATATGCACAAAAACATCCACATTCCATGGGAGAGTGGTCCAGTAATTCAAAATCGCATGTTGCATCCATGCCTGATGGTGATTTTTACGGCAGTGAAAAATCAGTTGTGATTGAGAAAGCCGGTGATGTAAAAATTGAGTTACATGCCAATGATGGTCAGGTCACTGTTTTAAAAGAAGCGACACCTGTATTAGACGGTGAAATTATTGACGCATCAGTGATGAGTGTGAATGCCCTGCGCTCATTTTTTGAAGATGCCATGCAAGATGCAAAAAATGATGACGTGCTTTTATCTTTGCACATGAAAGCCACCATGATGAAAGTATCTGATCCCATTATTTTTGGGCATGCGGTAAGGGTGTATTACAAGGATCTATTTGAAAAACACGCCGATTTATTTAAAGAGTTAGGTGTTGAACCGCGAAATGGTTTTGGTGATGTCGTGGCGAAGATTGCTACGTTACCGGATGCACAGCGCAAAGAAATAGAAGCAGATATTGATGCTGTTTATGCTAACCGCCCTGCACTGGCGATGGTGAATTCAGACAAGGGCATTACCAATATGCATGTGCCGAGTGATGTGATTATTGATGCATCAATGCCAGCGGCGATTCGTACTTCCGGAAAAATGTGGGGTAAGGATGGTGAGTTGCATGACACCAAAGCAATGATCCCGGATCGTAATTACGCGGGTATTTACCAGGCGACAATTGATTTTTGTAAAGAACACGGTGCTTTTGATCCAACCACAATGGGTAATGTCAGTAACGTGGGCTTAATGGCGCAAAAAGCAGAAGAGTACGGCTCGCACGACAAAACGTTTGAGATATCTGATGCCGGCACAGTGAAAGTAGTCGATGCATCAGGAGCCGTGTTACTGGCGCATCAAGTTGAACAAGGTGATATATGGCGTATGTGCCAAACCAAAGATATTCCTGTTCAGGATTGGGTCAAGCTTGCTGTAACACGCGCACGTTTAACGGGACAGCCAGCGATCTTCTGGTTAGATGAAAACCGTGCTCATGATGAAAAACTCATTGAGAAAGTGGGTACGTACTTAAAAGATCATGATACGCAGGGTTTGAATATTCAAATCATGTCACCGTTTGAAGCAACCCTTTATAGTCTGGAGCGGGTGAAAGCGGGTGAAAACACCATTTCTGTAACAGGTAATGTTTTACGAGATTACCTGACTGATTTATTTCCTATACTCGAGTTAGGCACCAGTGCCAAGATGTTATCTATTGTGCCATTGCTTGCCGGTGGTGGTTTGTTTGAAACCGGTGCGGGTGGTTCAGCACCAAAACATGTTGAACAAGTATTACAGGAAAATCATTTACGTTGGGATTCATTAGGTGAGTTCCTGGCGTTGGCGGTATCGTTAGAAGATATGGCACAGAAAACGGCGAACCAAAAGATTAATGTGTTAGCGGAAACATTGAATACAGCTAATAGTGAGTTCCTGAATAATGATAAATCACCATCAAGAAAAGCAGGCGAGTTAGATACGCGTGGTAGTCATTTTTATTTATCGATGTACTGGGCACAAGCATTAGCAACACAAAATGATGATGCAGAATTAAAAGCCTTGTTTACACCGATTGCCGAGCAGTTAGTGAGTAATGAAGAAAGAATTGTGAGCGAATTGAACAGTGCGCAAGGAAATTCAGTTGAACTCGGTGGTTATTATTTGCCAGAAAGCAGCTTGGTCGCAGAAGTGATGCGTCCAAGTGCAACACTGAACACAGTCATAGCCAGCCTGACTTAGTTTTGTTCGCGTTGCATTAATAGTTTTTCCAGCTTGATGGCAATCGAGGTGCGATCAAGTTCTTTCAATTCGCTTATGATTGCCTTCCAGTCTTTAGTCGATAATGTCACTTGTTCAGGAATGACTTTATTTAATTCATTACCAAAATAGTAACGGACAAATAGATCGGCCTTTTTATTGGCTAATGGAATATTACCTGCAAGGCGTAATGCCTTGATTGAATCAATGTTAGGGCGATCAGTAGCAATCAGGCGCCTGCTTGCATCAGCGGAAGACCTTTTGGATAGTTGTTTTCTTTGTTTTAGTTTAAGTTTTTTCTCGGCAATTAATCCTTGGCGAATATCTGAATCTTGTGTTTCTACGCTGATAGTAGCAGGAGCGCTTTCCAGGGGGCTAGTCATTTCCTTTTCAGGTTGGTCAAACAGACGATCATTCTCAATAAATGCGGGCACACCTTCACTCGCTGGATGGATATCAACATCATCCATGAGCGTTACAATTCCAACACTGAGAACAAGCACAGCGGCTAATGCTGCCGATACCCGCCAGCTATGATTGAATGGATTGAGTGGGCGCGGTCGCAGTGATTTTTTTGCCGCTTTAAGAATTGTTTCATCAAGATGTGCCGGTGGCATATCGTGTTGCACATGTTTATAGAGTGCAGAAAGCTGCTTGTCGTCAAGTTGCTGATCGTTTTCTGTGTTCATGACAACCTCTGCAGGCAACGGCGTAATGCGCCAAGGGCATAGCGAACACGACTTTTAATTGTTTCACGACTGGTACCGGCGATATTAGCAATGTCGATTAATGACAGGCCGGTTTCTTCTTTAAGCAAGAAACTTTCACGCTGTGCTTCCGGGAGTTGCCGAATGCAGTCGAGCAACTTTTCGGCTTGTCGAGTACGGTTAATTTCGGTTACGGGATCGATAGTGCAATGGTCTTCAAATTCGTCTGGCTCGTCATCCTCATAGGAATCAGGAAGCCGGTTATTTTTACGATAGTGATCAATCAATCGGTTGTGGGCAATATGGTAAAGCCAGGTTGTAAATTTTGCGGTCACCTTATAATTTTTTCGTGCATTAACGATTTTAAGCCAGACATCCTGAAACAGTTCTTCTGCCGTGGCATCATTGCCACACTGACGTTTAAGATAGCGATAAATACCGCCTTTGTGACGGCTGTATAGATTCTCAAAGGCGGTACTATCACCACGTTGGTAAGCCAGCATCAGCGTTTCATCATTCATCGATTGATCCATGTTGATATAATGGCATAATTTATGAAACGAGACATAATGATAGTTATTATGTTTTAGCGAGCATCGAGACTTTTCGCCAGGTTAACCAATTTAAGGAACTCACCACGATAACCAAAAGGATCCTGACCACGAGCGTTCCTCGCAAGTGTCAATATATCGCTGTAATCATAATCCTTTAAATAATTTCCCCCGCGAAGTTGTTGACCGAAAGCAGCAACCGATGCGGAGAAGCGGAAACGATCACTGGTTTTTTCAAGCGTTGTTTGTAATAACTGCTTATTGATGGGTGTTTCTATCAGGGTACTTTTATCGCTATCAGGTTGTTTGTAGCGTAAGCGTAAGAAGGCAAGTTCGCCCTGTTTGGTGCTCTTTTCCAGTAGTGAACGCTGGCGATGATAGCGAAGCGGATCAGTATAGTTGCCTTTACCGCCAACCAGTGAGATTTCGTATAAGGCGGTTACTGTATGCCCTGCGCCAATGTCACCTGCATCTATTTTGTCATTATTAAAATCTTCGCGTTTGAGTAGTCTATTTTCATAGCCGACTAAACGGTATTCTGCGATCTGTGATGGATTAAATTCAATCTGTATTTTCACATCTTTAGCAATGGTATTTAGCGTTGAACTCATTTCATCTACGAGTACCTTTTGTGCTTCGTTAAGGGTATCGATGTAAGCGTAATTACCATTACCCGCATCAGCCAGTTGTTCCATGAGATGGTCATTATAATTACCCATGCCGAAACCAAGTGTGGTAAGCGATACGCCGCCCTTACGTTTTTCTTCTATCAAGTCAATGAGCGCATCGAAGTTGGTGGTACCAACATTAAAATCACCATCCGTTGCAATAATAACGCGGTTGATACCATCCTTAATGAAACTTTGTTCCGCGAGTTGATAGGCAAGTTGAATACCCGCAGCACCATTGGTGCTACCACCTGCCGTTAATTGATTAAGTGCCTGAGAAATAGTCGCAGTTTGATCACCTGCAGTCGGCGAGAGTACGACACCACTGGCGCCGGCATAAACAACGAGTGATACCTTATCTCGCGGGCGAAGTTGTTTAGTCAGTAATTTAAGTGAATTTTTTAGCATCCCGAGTTTATTGGCTGATCGCATGGAACCAGAAACATCCACAAGAAAGACCAGATTAGAGGCGGGCAGCGTTTGCCTGGCAATATCCTTGCCTTGTATGCCCACATGTAACAGTAAGGTGTCTTTGTTCCATGGTGTGGTTGAAAGCTCAGTCGTGACACTAAAGGGCTGCTTACCTTCAGGTTGTGGATAGTCATAACTAAAGTAATTAACCAGTTCTTCAATTCTTACCGCATCTTCGCGAGGTAAGCTACCTTGATTAAGTAGTCGGCGAACATTGGCATAAGCACCTGTATCAACGTCAATACTAAAAGTTGAAACAGGTTGTTCGACAACCCGTTTAACCGGATTATCGTTGAAATGATTGTAATTTTCCCGGTCTTGAGGAATCTGGGCTATTCTAATCTGAGACAGAGTGGCTAGGCGCATTGCTTGTGATTGTCGTTTTTGTAAAGCCTTGGTTGCCGGAATTGATGGCGCTGTTGTTTGGTCGCTAAGCGATTGTTTTAGTGTTACTTCTTTAGCAATATGATCATTTTCGGTTGATACACAGCCAATTAAAATAATTGCACTGGCAACTGCAATGGTTAAAGGTTTAAGTGTTGTTGATATGTTCATTTAGTAACTCCTTCAGTTTAAAAATCATCTTGTGAGGCTATAAACGCAGGAGTAGTCTGAGTGGGGTTAAATATTATTCGTTATATATAATATTGTTGATATAAACCTTGTTGTAGTAGGCGGTTTTTCTGTTTATATTGCCTCCTTACATTAAATTATCGGGATTAAGATCAAGGTCACTAAATTATGAAACAACTTTCTTGGGCAGGAATAGGCATACGTTTTTTATTAGCAGCATTGGTGGTGTTTGCTACTTATAACCCGGAAGGTTATTCCTACTACCACTGGGGGATTTTGAATTTCTTACCCCTGTCGCCAGTAAAAGTGATTGTGGGTATTGTTATTATTATCGGTTGGGTGATTTTTATACGTGCTACATTGCGCTCGTTAGGGCCGGTTGGTCTGGTGCTGGTATCAGGGCTGTGTGCAGCGATTCTCTGGTTCCTTATTGATGCCGGTTTAACATCAGAAGACAGTGCCCGGTTTTATAGTTATGCGGGGCTTATTATTATGACCATCATATTAACGGTAGGTATGTCCTGGTCTCATATCCGTCGCCGTATGTCTGGGCAAGTGGATGCTGATGATGTGGATGACCACTAATGGCCAATTCACTTTTTGACCAATTGAAACAAGCGGGTTTAGTGGATAAGAACAAAGCCAATAAAGTTAAACATGACCAGTATAAGAAAAAGAAAAACACATCAAAGAAGCTACAAGCAAAACAGCGTAAGGAAGCAGATAAATTAGCGAAGCAAGCGCTTGCAGAGAAAACTGAACGTGATCGTGTCATGAATCAGCAAATCAATGCTGAGGCTGAGCGTAAAGCGATAGCAGCACAAATAAAACAGTTAATTGAAAATAATACTATCGATGATGTTGAAGGCGATATCGTTTATAACTTTACTGATAATAGTTTAGTTAAGCATCTATACGTTTCTGAGCAAGGCTATAAGTCACTAATGTCTGGGCGTTTAATGGTGGCGAAGTTAGGAGAAAATTATAAATTAGTTCCTCAAATTGTAGCGGATAAAATTAAACAACGCGATGAAAAAAGTATTATTAGTGCAAGCCATAGTATTGAAAAAGATTCAGATGAAGATGATCCTTATGCGGAATATGCAATTCCAGATGATTTAATGTGGTAGAAAACAAGTTTATTTTTTACGCATACAATAAAAATGAAAAAAACATCTGTCAGTATAGGATTAATTAATCCCAAGAGTCCACATAATGTCAGCTCAATTATGAGAACAGCCGGGAATTTTTCTGTGGATAGTGTTTTTTATACAGGTAAGCGATACCCTCGCGCACTTATGCGTAACCCTGATTTACCTGACATGCACCGTAAAGTAGGGAAATCTATTTCTCTGAAAGAAGTGCCAGAAATTCTGGATTGTGTTTCGCAGGATATGAAGGTGGTTTGTGTTGAGTTTGTTGAGAATGCGACTGCGTTGCCACAATTTCAGCATCCGGACAATGTATTATATGTGTTTGGTCCTGAAGATGGATCAATGACACAGGATATTATCGATAGGGCCGACGCGGTGGTTTATATCCCAACCATTAAGAGTATGAATTTAGCGGCATCGGTGAATGTTGTTTTGTACGATAGAGCGGCAAAAGCATTTTGTGATATGAATGATAATAAATTTATACGTGAAAATCGGGATATAAATAACAGCCTTAAGAATTAACATTAATTCAGCTGGGAAGAATGATGGTAAATGTACTACCTTTGCCTATTTCGCTTTCAACAGAAATAGTTCCGTGCATTAATTCAACCAGTTTTTGTGCAACCGTTAAGCCAATGCCAGAGCCTTCGATACGACTACCTTCAATTTGAGCACGGTTAAAGGGCTCAAATATCTTATCAATATGTTCTTCACTAATGCCATCACCTGTGTCAGTAATGGCAATACGTGTATGAGATGAATCCTGTTTACCACACGTAACGGTAATGCTGCCGCCTTCCGGATTATACTTGGCCGCGTTAGATAACAGGTTGATGAGTACCTGGCGGAGACGAACTTTATCCGCAAAGACATGTAGTTCCTCATTTGTTCCTTTCTCGAAGTTAATAGAGATATTCCGTTTGTCTGCCATATGTTCAATAAAGCGAATACTTTCCAGCATAGCGGTATTTAAATTTACTTTTGTTAACTGTATGTTTAATTTTTTAGCATCACCTTGTTCAATATCGAGAAGATCGTTGACTAAGTGGAGTAAGTGGCTACCTGCATCACTAATGTAGTTAATAAATTCATGTTGTTGTTTATTAAGATTTGAATCGTCCTGTTCCAATATATGACTAAACCCAATAATCGCATTTAAGGGAGTGCGAAGTTCATGACTCATGTTTGACATGAATTGAGATTTAGCAAGTGTGAGTTCCTCTGCTTTTTCCCGTTGCTCAATCAGTCGAAATTCAAATCGTTGTCGTTCAAACACAGCAGAAGCAAGACTTAGGGTGGTGGTTACAATGATAAGCATAAAAGTTTGTAACAGAAAGAGAGATTCTGCCAATGTGTCTTTGTGAAAAGGGCCTTGTTCAGTGATGGTGCCGTAAATAGCAACAATCATGATAATAACAATCGTGATAGTAACTTGTTTCATGCAGTAACGGTAAGCAGCCCAAATACAAAAAGGAAAACTAATAAAGGCAAGAGGGTAGCCAACAATATCTAGCGGGAGATTCAAAATAAAAGGTAAAGAAGAGGTTGATATTAATAGTATAGTGAAAATAGCTGTCTCAAGGTACTTAGGTTTCACCATTAAAGGTAGTTGAATGTTATTTTGCCAGGCAAGAAATAAAGGAGCAAATACAAGTATGCCAATTGTATCACCAAGCCACCAGGTGAGCATTACCGAATCAAAATTAGTTGGATTGGCAACGCCATTGATGACTAGCATGATAGTGCCAATAAACGCAGCAATGGCAGTAGAAGCTGGTACAATGATGAAAAATTTATAAAGATTAATGGTTCGTGAAAGAGGATTTTCTTTGCCAATAAATACGGATACTAACAGGCTTCCCATTAAGCTTGAGACGGTGCTTCCTACAGCCATTCCTATTGAAGCTAAAACATTATTTGTTGCCAGGAAGTCTGCAATAATTGCCCCTATGAGGATTCCTGGCCATAAGCGGTTACCAAATATAATCAGTGCTGCCAAAGCAATACCAGAGGGTGGCCAGATAAGAGTGATATTGCCATCAGCTGTCGCAAACAGCGAGCCAAGTCGTCCTGCAAGCGCATAGACCGTGGCTAGAAGGACAACCCCCATAATATAATCACTATGTAGTGATTCTATACTGAAGAACTTTTTTGCTTTTAGGGGTAATGTTGAAATCATAATGTTAGTGCTTACTGGGTACTCTATTTACTATGGATTGTATCGGCTCAGTAAAGCATAACTGTATGGAAAATGTGAGATCTATTAATTTTATTGTTGTTATTTTCTATGTACGTGCTTCTTTTTCCTGATTGATGAACCCTTTGATATTACTCGTTTTTTAGATGCGGGTTTACGCCGTGATTGAGTTGCGGTCTTTTTGCCGCTACGTTTATCTTGTGCGGCTTGTTTCTTTTTAGCCGCATAGCCTCGAGCTCCTTCCGGGCGCCCACCTGTGCCGGCTGGCTGCCAACTTGGAACAAGATGCTGTTTGCCATTGCCAATTAAATCAGAACGTCCCATGCGTTTTAAGGCGGCACGCAGCATTGGCCAGTTTTCAGCATCGTGATAACGTAAAAAAGCCTTATGCAAACGGCGGCGCTTATCACCACGAACCACGCTGACACGTTCAGATTCCCGGTTAACCTTTTTTAAAGGGTTTTTGGCGGTGTGATACATTGCTGAGGCAATGGCCAGGGGCGTGGGTAGAAACGCCTGAACCTGATCTGGTCGAAATTTGTTTTTCTTCAACCATAAAGCCAGATTCAACATGTCTTCATCGGTCGTGCCGGGGTGTGCTGAAATAAAGTAAGGAATCAAGTATTGTTCCTTGCCGGCCTGTCTGGAAAATTTCTCAAACATTTCCTTAAATTTATCGTAGCTACCGATACCCGGTTTCATCATTTTGCTGAGTGGGCCGGTTTCTGTATGTTCAGGTGCGATTTTAAGATAACCACCAACATGATGTTGTACCAGTTCTTTTACATACTCGGGTGAGCGAACGGCAAGGTCGTAACGCAGCCCGGAGGCGATAAATATTTTTTTAATTCCCTTAAGATTACGTGCACGGCGGTAGAGATTGATCAGTGGTTTGTGATTGGTGTTAAGGTTTTTGCAGATATCCGGGTAAACGCAAGAAAGTCGGCGACAGGCAGATTCGATTTTTTCACTTTTACAGGTGAGTTGATACATATTCGCCGTAGGCCCACCGAGATCAGAAATATTACCGGTAAAACCCGGTACCGTATCGCGAATTGTTTCTATCTCATTAATAATAGAATCTTCAGAACGACTCTGAATAATTCGCCCCTCATGTTCAGTGATGGAACAAAAAGTACAGCCACCAAAACAGCCACGCATAATATTGATGGAGAAGCGGATCATCTCCCATGCGGGTAATTTTGCTTTACCATAGGATGGATGCGGCTGACGTGTATAAGGAAATTCAAATAACCGATCCATTTCTGCGGTTGTGAGTGGAATAGGCGGTGGGTTTAACCAGACAGTACGTTGGCCGTGTTCCTGCATTAATGCGCGTGCATTTCCCGGGTTTGTTTCCATGTGGAAAACGCGCGAGGCATGAGCATAAAGTACTTTATCACCGGCAACTTGCTCAAAAGAGGGTAAGCGTAAGACGGTTCTATCACGGTCTAGTTTTACACGCCGCGCATCCAGTTGCACAACAACTTTGTTATTCGTCGTTTCAGTTTTGTTTTTGTCGCAATCCGCCTGAGCTTCATAGGGATCGGGATGTTGTTCAATCACACCGGGTTTATCAACGTCGGTTGAATTGACGATAGACCAGTCCTGCGGTGCAGTTTTACACATATAGGCGGTGCCACGCACATCTTTGATATCAGAAATGGCTTCTCCATTGGCAAGACGGTGTGCAATTTCGGTAATGGCGCGTTCGGCATTACCATAAACAAGCATGTCTGCTTTTGAATCAGGCAGTACTGATTTGCGTACCTTGCCTGACCAGTGATCATAATGGGCGATACGGCGTAAACTCGCTTCAATCCCACCAATAATAACCGGAACACCTTTGTAAGCTTCACGAACACGTTGACTGTAAACCATCACTGAACGATCCGGACGTTTACCTGCTTCACCATTGGGGGTGTAGGCGTCATTATTACGTAGACGCCGATCTGCCGTATAGCGATTAACCATTGAATCCATGTTACCGGCGGTGATCCCAAAAAATAAATTGGGTTGACCTAATTCCATGAAGGCATTTTTATCTTGCCAGTTTGGTTGCGAGAGTATCCCAACCCGAAAGCCTTGTGATTCTAATAATCGACCAATCATCGCCATGCCAAAGCTGGGGTGATCAACGTAGGCATCGCCAGTGACAAGAATAATATCGCAGCTATCCCAGCCAAGTTCGTACATCTCCTCACGGGACATGGGCAATACCGGTGCGATACCGAAGCGTTTAGCCCAGTATTGACGATGTGAAAAGAGATTCTTGGCTGTGTGCATAATTGAAATGTCGTAATAAGATAGGGGATTACCCGAGTGTTATACTCTGCAATTATAACGTATTTTCAGCTTGAATTTTGTCAGTGTTGCCTGATTTTTAGTAATAACAAGCTATATATGGCTAAATTGATAATAATAACGCTGCTTCCGAGTATAAGTTGCAGATCCTGGGTGAGATTTGTAGGGTAAATAAGCGGAATCAGGTAGTGTTCAATAAACCCTGTTTCGTAGCTGGCTTCACCCGCCGCGCGCCGTAGGGCATTTTCCCAAGGGGTGAGAGGACAAATCCAGTGATTAAATTCAACCAGGGCACCCCAGCCGACCGCTGGAAGGTGAAGTAAGAAAAGTTTGTGCCATTTGAAAACCAGTATGCCGCCTAAAACGACAAAAACAATAAAGAGCAAATGCACTATCAGTAAAGTATCGGCGGCAATGGAATAAAGCATGGACTACTTATAACAGCCAAAATATGTAAATATCAAGAAAGCTTGGTTTCACGATAATGGTTATTTAAATGAAAGGTATCCAAATGGGCTATACGCAAGAAAATTTAACTGAACTCGATTTATTAATGCTTTATGACCTTAGCAATACGCAGAAAGGGATTAAAGTTCATAAAACCGCTGAACCGGATAAAATTGCCGCTGCACAACGGTTATTTGAAAAGGGATTTATTACGCAAGCAGATGGTGGTTATCTGACAACATTAGGTGGTGAGGCAGCGGAACAAGCACAGTCATTATTTACGATGCTGAATGCACACAGTAATCAGTAAGGTTATCCAATTCCGGTGATGGCATAAATTATCGCCGTGGCAGAATTCATTAAGGGACCAATAAATTGCCAAAGAAGACCACTGAAAATTAAAGCAACAAGAATGAGCATACCGAAGGGCTCTAATTTGCTTAATAACCTGGCAGCAGGTGTTGGTAGTAGACTAACTGCAACTCTTCCCCCATCTGTTGGTGGAATAGGGATTAAATTAAAGACCATTAGCAATACATTTATTAAAATACCAAATAAGCCCATCGTTCTAAGTAGTGATGAGATCGTTTCCAGGTTGTCTGGCAACAACAGGGTAAGTTTAACCACAAGCCCCCAGGCAATCGCCATGAGCAAGTTAGAAGCAGGACCGGCAATAGCCACTAATGCGATGTCTCGCTTTGGATGTTTTAATTGATACCAGTTTATAGGAACCGGTTTAGCCCAACCAAAGGCAAAACCCAAGGTAAAAATAAGCACAGCAGGAACAAGAATGGTGCCAATAGGGTCGATATGCTTGACAGGATTAAGCGTAAGTCGCCCCATCTTATAGGCGGTGCTGTCACCAAGTTGATAGGCAACCCAACCATGCGCTATTTCATGCACCACAATGGCAAATAGTGTTGGTAAAACGGCTATCGCCAGTAATTGGTAAGTACTGAGATGTTCAAACATAATAGGCACTAGTATATCAGTTAGTGTAAAAAAACTTTAAGGTATTTGTTCAGTAGAAATATGAGATCTTTCCCGTCATTTTCAAGTTTTCATTTAGCCCTTTATGGGTTCTCTTTGTTGCTGCTATTGTTGGCAGTGAGAGGGAACGCACAGGAAGCTATTGAGGTGGGTTCATTTTCTAAAGCGGCAACGGATGCGGTCTTTCCCGAAGGCTGGGAGCCACTTGATTTAGCCGGGATAGAACGCAAAACGAAATACAGTTTGGTAAAAGATAACGGGGTACTGGTTGTTCGTGCCGATAGCGAGAATACCGCCTCTGCCATGTTTTACCGAATTAAAATTGATCTTAAAAAAACACCTATAGTGCAGTGGCACTGGAAAATTAATCGCGTATTAAGTAAAGGCGATGCAACAAAGCGTGATGGGGATGATTATCCTGCACGATTTTATATTTTCTTTGAATATGATGCCTCGCGTTTATCCTGGTTTGAGCGAATTAGTTATGAAAGTTATTACCATATTCATGGTGAATACCCCCCGCTTGCGGCACTGAATTATATTTGGGCAAATAAATTACCTGTTGGTACTTTAATACCGAATGTCTATTCTGAACGAGTGCAAATGTATGTGTTGCAAAGTGGCAATAAACAAGCGGGTCAATGGGTGGTACAACAGCGTAATATTTATGATGATTATGTACGCGCCTTTGGTGAAGAACCACCTGCGATACTGGGTATCGCATTCATGACAGATACAGATAATACCGGTGAGGCCGCCACTGCTTTTTATGGTGATGTTCGGCTATTACCACGCATAGAAAAAGAGTCGCAAAATCAATAAATAAGGTTAATTGAGGCTGGTAGATTGTCAAATGGTGTTATTTAGTTAATGATGTGGCATCGAAAATAATAATAATGGGGCAAATGTAATGGAAGATATTAACATTTGGTTAGTTGGTGGTGGACTGGCAGTGGGCGCAATTTTTGCGATTGTTATTCAACAGCTGCGGTTTTGTCTGGTTGCAGGCACGAGTAATTTATTGCTAATTAAAGATAGTCGTCAGGCAGTTGCTTTTGCTGTGACCTTATTAGTTGGTATTACAGGAACACAATTACTGGAAATGATGGACGTTGTTGCAATAGCGGATTCATCATATCGAAATGAGACGCTTGACTGGTTTGGTGCATCGGTTGGCGGACTCATTTTTGGTATTGGTGCAACCATCGCGGGTGGTTGTTCAGTCAGGACATTAATCAGAACAATGGAAGGCAGTATTCATGCTTTATTGGCACTGCTTTCTTTCGCGCTGGTTGCTGCGGTTATTCAGTTCGGTTTTCTGGAAACGCCTCGGGTTGATTTAACGATTGCGACATCAGTCAGTGTCAATGATGCGGGTATTGCATCATTACTTTCAATTTCACCCTGGATTGTGTTAGCCGTTGTGGTGGCGGCTTTATTGTTATTTATTATTAAGAATTCTAAAAATGGCTTAGATAAACAAATGATTGCTGCGGGGCTTATTATTGGCAGTTTAATTATTGCCAGTTGGTATATTACGGGCGTGTTAGCACAGGATGAATTTGACCCAACTAAACCATCTGGTATTACGGTGTCTGGACCGCTTGCACGGCTAGGTTATATCTTTATTTCGGGCCGCATTCCGGGACTTTCATACGCTATTTCTTTTGTGATTGGGATTGCGATTGTTTCATTTATCTATGCGATAGTGCGTGGTCGTTTTAGTGTTACGATGCCTGCAAAGGGAATGGCTAAGATGGCGATCATTGGCGGCTCGTTAATGGGTATTGGTAGCATCATGGCGTATGGTTGTAATATTGGTCAGGGCTTAACCGGTATTTCAACACTTTCAATGGAATCATTTCTTGCGGTTATTGGTATGGTTGTGGGAATTAGTATCACAACGAAAATGATGGAAAAGACCGTATAGGAAAATAATTCAGAGACGTTTAATGCTGATACAAGAAGACCATGTGGATCTGAATACGCCTGTAGGCGTGATGCGTACTTTTATTTTTCGTCCTGTAGCGGAAGGTCAATTTCCCGGTATTGTATTATTTGCCGAGATCTATCAAATGACAGGCCCTATTGCGCGTACGGCAAGAATGTTGGCATGTCATGGTTATGTGGTTGCGGTTCCTGAGATTTACCATGACTTTGAAGCGCCTGGCAGTCCTTTTGAATACAATCAGGCTGATACAGAGAAAGGTAATCAATATAAAACCGATAAAACCCTGGCATCATACGACGATGATGCACGAGCCTGTATTGACCACCTGTTAAGTCGAGGCGATTGCAATGGTCGTTTAGGTTGTGTTGGCATTTGCCTTGGTGGACATTTAAGTGTTCGTTGTGCAATGAACCCTGAAATACAGGCGGGGGTGAGTTTTTATGCAACTGACATCCATAGCCAAACATTGGCTAAAGGGATGCAAGACGATACATTAAATCGTTTTAAGGAAATTCAAGGTGAAATGTTAATGATCTGGGGTAAACAAGATCCGCATATTCCACCGGAAGGTCGTCAAACTATTTACAGTGAACTGACATCAGCGAATGTTAATTTCACATGGCATGAGTTTAATGCACAACATGCTTTCATTCGTGACGAGGGATATCGATATAATCAACCATTGGCAAATATCTGTAATGAGATGATGTTTGAAATGTTTCATCGGGTACTGCAGTTAGGTATTCAGGATCCGACGGGCTCAGAAAAGCAAAGCTGCTAATTTTTTAGTTAAAGGGTAGCCAATAAAAAAAGGTCAGAATAAATCTGACCTTTTTTATTGACCTTGATTAGTAGTTGTAACGATTATCATGTGGTTCGTTACTGGCAATGAATCGTACTTGCAGGTTGTTCTGATATCCTCTGCCATCAAAACGCGCATAATCCCAACGTTGATGCTGTTTACGCCAGCTTTTATGTGGAACCGCAACACCGGCCGCATGGCGATGTGGAATACCTCTTTTATGTTTGTAACGATGCTCTAATGGGTTATTGATATAACCAGCTCGGTAATTGTCATGTTGACGTACGCGTCGTTTGTCACGGCGATGTTCAACCTGGGCGTTATAATGACGTTCTTCTCGTGCCTGATGACGTATTATCTTATTTGCTTTACGATTATCACGGATTTCATGGCGTATCGCTTTATTGGCACGACGGTTTTCACGAATTTCATGACGTAGAGATTTATTGGCACGACGATTATTTTGAATATCATGTCGCTCACTACCATAGTTGCTATAACGAGATTGACGATCGTTAGCCTGTGCTGGCGTTAAGCTCATTAAACCTAAACTGGTCGTGATTGCGATTACAGTGGCTATTTTTTGTATATTCATGGTTCACCTCTTTTTTGTTAAATTGCTCAGGTATTCCCAAGCCTTGAACGTAGATTACAGAGAGATGCCTGAACCGAAGCTGAATAGCATGTTATGCTAGTCAAAACAGTTCTAATTATATTAGTATCAATAGATTAGCGCGGGAGATTGATATGAAAAAACTAAAGAATGAAGCAGAAATGGTAAAAAAAGCCATTGCCGCGGGCGTAAAATACGGTGAAGAACGCGGTGTTGTGGAATTTGAAGCAACGGACTCAGCCAATGAGAAAATTGAATATATTTACCGCTTACTTTGTCACGATAAAGTCATTACACCTATGCCAGAAGATCAGGTATCACAAAAATCAATGAAGCATCGTCTTGCGATGTGGGCATCGAAACTAAAATAAATAGCAACGCTATTGTTTACATTCATTCGCTAGTGGTTATGGCTCAAACTTTAATAGCAGTATACTATGAAAATAACAATATGAATTTTTGAGGATATTATTATCCTTATATATGCTATTGTTGCCTGAACTTTAAATATGAAATTAATTTGGCATAGAGAGGGAAATTGTATGTTTCGTATTATAGCACTAGGAGTAATAATTTTATCATTAACTGGTTGTGTTACTGCTTCTGAGCACAGAGATAGAGTACGCGATAATTCAAATAGAGTTACTGTAGGTACCGTTCAGAAAGAAATCAAAGTTGGAATGAGTGGAGCAGAAGTGGCAGCAGCTTTAGGTTCTCCAAACATTGTATCAACTGATGAAAAGAGAAGAGAAGTTTGGATTTACGATAAGTTGTCAACTGAAACGGCATATTCCACTAGTAGCGGAGGAGTATCATCATTAATACTTGGTTTTGGTGGCTCAACAGTAGGGGGAGTTGGAGGGGGGTATAATGAATCAAGTGGTGCAAGCTCAAAATCTCAAAGAACTTTGACAGTTATAATAAAATTTAATAAAGAAAGTCGTGTACGCGATTTTGCATATCATACATCACGATTCTAAATTTAATGTAAGGGGGAGAATATGCTAAATATTCAGAAAATTTCTTTGTTAATTTTTGTAATATTTCTACCTTCATGTCAAACAACAATACCTAAAGAAGCTCTTAAGCTTTCACATGAATCTTTAAAGCAAAGAACATTACAAACAAGAAAGTATGAAGGTATTGTAGAAAATGATGTGTTAGCTGCATCTGCAGGAGTTTTGCAAGATCTTGGGTTTAATATTGATGAAAGTGAAACAAAACTTGGTTTGATAGTTGGTTCTAAAGATAGGGATGCAGTAGAGTCAGGGCAGGTTGCAGTAGCGGTATTTGTAGCCTTGTTAGGCGGTGGCTCAATGCCGATTGATGAGAAACAAAAAATTAAAGCGTCTATTGTTGTAAGACCGTTTAAACATGATATAAAAACACATCATGTTAGAGTAACATTTCAACGAATTGTATGGGATACTCAAAAGAGGGTCTCTAAAATAGAAGGAATACGAGATCCCAAAATTTATCAAGACTTCTTTGACAGGCTATCAAAATCAGTGTTTTTAGAGGCACATAAAATATGAAAAAAATAATTATAAGTTTATGGGTTATCGGGTTATCACTTACAGTAATGGTCGGTTGTCAGACTACGTCAAAAGATCAGTTATTAAAAACAGATTCAAGTCAAGTGCAGCTTAGAAGTATACAAACTAGATCTTTTGATACTACGGATAAAAATACTACATTAAGAACAGTGATTGCGACCTTACAAGATTTAGGCTTTGTCGTAGATAAAGCAGATGAGGTTCTTGGAACAGTAAGTGGCACTAAACTTGATGGTTATAGTCTTAGAATGACTGTAACTGTAAGGCATAGGGGAAAATCTCAATTATTAGTAAGAGCAAATGCACAATACAATTTAACATCAGTTTCAGACCCTGAACCATATCAGAATTTTTTTACTGCACTAAGTAAGGCTATGTTTCTGACAGCAAATTCAGTAGAATAATAAAAGTTAGGATAATAATATTTCTACCCTTTATTATGCTCAGGTATATTTAATATATAGTTAACGATTACCGCTACGGCTTCGGGAATGATTCTGGTTATTTGAGCGCTTAGCCTGATTTGAACGATTTCCACCCCGTGCTGCATTTGATTTTTTAGCAGAAGGCTTACGTCCTCGGCGCTGATTACCACCGCGACCATTTTGAATAGGTTCTGGTTTTATAGATGGATCAGGTTCATAGCCTTCGAAAGTGACACTTGGAATTTCTTTTTTAATCAGACGCTCAATGTCTTTGAGTAGTTTTAATTCATCGACACAAACCAGTGACATGGCTTCGCCTTCATTTCCGGCACGACCTGTACGACCAATACGGTGCACATAATCTTCAGCAACATTGGGTAGTTCAAAGTTAACAACATGTGGGAGTTGATCGATATCAAGACCACGCGCGGCAATATCGGTGGCGACTAAAACACGGATTTTTCCAGATTTAAAATCAGTCAATGCACGGGTGCGTGCGCCTTGACTTTTATTACCATGAATTGCCGCAGCGGTAATACCATCTTTACCGAGTTGTTCAGCAAGTCGGTTGGCGCCATGTTTAGTGCGGGTAAAAACGAGTACTTGTTGCCACTCATTACCACCAATCAGTGCAGAGAGTAATTCACGTTTACGTTTCTTATCAACAGGGTGTACAACCTGAGATACAGTATCAGTCGCTGCATTTTGACGAGCGACTTCAATCAAGGCGGGTGAATTCAGCAGGCCATTGGCAAGTGATTTAATATCATCAGAGAACGTTGCCGAGAATAACAGGGTCTGCTTCTTTTGCGGAACCAGTTTAAGTACCTTGCGGATGTCATGGATAAAACCCATATCAAGCATGCGATCAGCTTCATCCAACACCAGAATATCAATCTTGGAAAGGTTAATGGAACGTTGACTAACATGATCAAGCAAGCGTCCCGGTGTTGCGACAACAATATCAACACCTTTGATGAGCTTTTGTTTTTGTGGATTAATACTAACACCACCAAAAATCACGGCTGATTTTAAATGTAGATGACGACCATATGTTTGTACACTCTCATGAACTTGTGCTGCCAGCTCGCGCGTTGGCGTTAAAATGAGTGCACGAACAGGGCGACGACCTTTTTCTGAATGTGGGTTATCAACCAGACGTTGTAGTAAAGGTAACGTGAAGCCCGCTGTTTTACCGGTACCTGTTTGTGCGCCACCCATAAGATCGCGACCTTCAAGAATAAGGGGTATCGCTTGTTGCTGAATAGGGGTTGGTTTGGTGTAGCCGTTATCGGATACAGCACGAATTAATTCGGCTGATAAGCCGAGTGTTTCAAATGACATGTTAAAAAATCTCCAGAACTGGCCTACCAAAACATTTGTTTGGGTCGGTCTAGGGCAGATATTACTTGGATGTTTCGAGGTGAGGCTGAGAGCTTTACCGCGTTTTAAACAGGTGCAGACCGAAGTGCACCAGAAATTGTGAGCGCATCATACCTTAAACTTTGATATAAAGGTAGTTAACAACCATGGAGAAGATGAAAATGCGTCTAACACTATTATTAGTAAGTATATTTTCGTTATTTTTATTAAGTAGTTGTGGTGACAATGGTTCCGGAAACAAGGTGAATTCTGACAACGGCATCCTCGATAATCAGATAAAAGCGATGGATAAGGCGAGAAAGGTAGAGGGTGATATTAATTCCGCCTTTAAGAACCGTGATAGCGAAATGAATCGCTAAACGGATTATTTCTTATCAGGCGATTTTTTCTGCATCGCGCGCAATTCATTTAGAATTTGATCATTGTCCCATTCCCGGCCGCCCAATGTTCGATGGGTAACGATGCCATCCGGGCTAATAATATAAGTTGTCGGTAATGCCATGACGGGATAATTTTTTATTACCTCACCTTTACTATCCATCAGTAGTGGAAATTCAACGGGGTAATCACCGGTGAAATTAAAGATAGTATCTTCATCTTCACCAACATTGACAGCAAGGATCACGACATCATCTTTAAGTAGTTTTTTACGGGCACGTTCCATTGAGGGCATTTCTTCGCGGCAAGGTGGACACCAGGTTGCCCAGAAATTCAGAACAATGACTTTACCTCGGTAATCAGACAGGCGGTGTAATTTGCCGTCAATATCTTTGAGTGCAAATTCTGCGGCGGTAAAAGGCTGTTTGAGTTTATTAAAGGCGGTGTTACCGGCTAAAGCAAAACTGGCTTGTAAAATAAGTACTAAGTAAAGACCGTATTTAATGAAACTTTTTTTACACATAAACATTATCCTTCAGGATCAAGGTGCAGATCTTCTGCGCATTGCATTTTAGGTAGTACCACACTGTGCTGCTTATTTCCTTGCAGCCAGGTCAACGTCAAATTGAAGTAACGACCGGATGGAAGATTAAAGGTTGCCATGCCCCAGTTATAATCACCGGGTTGGTAATGTTGAGTGGTTGGTAACAAGCCCCAGTTAAAGGCAAGTTTTGCCGGCATTGCCACGTTTAACTTTTGCCATTCCGCAGCCCAATCTTCTCGTGTTTTAATATTAGTCTTTTTGTCTTTGCTAATGACTTGCCAGTTATTTATATCGTAATCAATTTGAGTGGGAACGGTTTTGTCAGAGACATTTCTAAAAATAGTTTGAAAGACACAGCTATTAGCAACCAACTCCGCATGTTTGCCTGAAAATCCACGTGCCATAAAATAACCGCGCGTTTGATCAGGGAGTCGCTGTATAAAACGAATTGAAATAGCCTCATTTTGATATTGCCAATAGGGGAGTTTTGCTTGTTCATCAACACCAGTGGTGACACCGCTTGCTTGCAATAAGCCGGGAATGAACAATGAAAGAGCTAAGATGAATTTCATATAAAAAATCATACGTTAAAAAGGCCGTCCTTGGCAATGGGAGTTATGTTGTTATGCAAACACGCCTTGTTTTTCAATATTGAACGTACGTAATAGATAATTAAAAGCACGGTTATTACTTGCTTGTGCAGAGGCATCAAAAATATCGTGATCACTCCAGCCTTGTGCATGCGCGGCATCGATATCAGTTTGCGAAACACTGTCTGGATCGTTAATGGTACGTAAGGCGATATCAAGCAAAATACGTTCATTCTCTTCAATATTGATTAAGCGTTATTTGGATAAATACGGATATTTAATATTGCGGGTGCAAGTTTTTTTATGGCATCAGCATTATTTTGTGTTTTAGCCATAAGGATAATGCCTTCAAGATAAGCAAACATCGCATCAGCGGTAGCAGTAACATCAATGCCATGTAGATCCGATTGATTCTCATCAGCACCACGCTGTAAACAGTCACGAATACTGTGGATGCTGCGAGAAAATATGTGATCTACTTTTTTACGGATGGGTTCGTCCTGGCTTGAAAGCTCGATTGCGATGTTACCATAAGGGCAGCCGAGTACATGACCTGTTGTTTCTTTTAATGTGGACTGTATTTGATAAATTTTTTCGAGAAATAGGGCAATTTCATCGAGTGCAGCGTGTTCACCTGTAAAGGTTGTATCAAGGATGGATGATTTTTGTTGTATAAACTTTTCTTCAAGCACCGCAATAGCGAGTTCTTGTTTGCTTTTATAAAAGTGGTAGAAGCTACCTTTTTTAACCCCGGCTTTTTCACAAATAGCCGCAACACCGACTTCGGCATAGCTTTGCGCATAGATTAGCTCAAAGGCAGAGTCGATAATGCGTTGTTGAGTTGTTTGTTCAATCGCCATGAAAAAGAATATAGTTGACCGGTCGGTCTATTACAAGTGTTATTTAAGAAGTAGATTCAAAATAAATCCATATCAACGTTAATTGTTTGTAATAATTAGAATAATTTAGTTAAGGCTGGTTTTATGAACATGTTTCGCCGTAATGTGCCCCTGCTGGCTGTCAGTCAGGCATTGATGATGAGCAGCACAAGTCTGTTGCTGACCACAACAGCGTTGGTTGGGCTCGAGATGGCACCTGATAAGTCATGGGCTACGCTCCCTCTTGCCGTGATGTTTATTGCTGTCATGCTAACCAGTATTCCTGCTGCCATGTTAATGGCACGAATTGGGCGAAAAGCAGCGTTTATGTTGGCGACGTTTTTTGGAATGAGTGGTGGTGGACTCGCAACTTTCGCAATTTTTAGTCAAAATTTCTGGTTTTTTGTTGCAAGTGGGGTGCTGATAGGAATATTTAATGGCTTTGGTAATTATTTCCGTTTTGCCGCAGCAGATATTGTCGAACATGATTTAAAGAGTAAAGCGATTTCAGCGGTGCTGCTCGGTGGGGTGATTGCCGCAGTCATCGGACCCAACCTGGCCAATTTAACACGAGCATCAATTCCAAATGCGCTTTTTGCAGGTAGTTACATTTCGATAATAGGGCTTTATGTTTTAATCTTTATTGTGCTTGGTTTCCTCAAACTGCCAGAAGACCATCATGCTGAAAACAAGCAGCAAACAAGTAATGCCAGATCATTATGGGTTATTGCCAGACAGCCTAAATTCATTGTGGCGCTGTTATGTGCAATGTTGGGATATGGCATAATGTCATTTGTTATGACAGCGACACCGCTGGCAATGCATGTGAATAGTCATAACTTTTCAGATACTTCGTTTGTTATTTCATGGCATGTTCTGGGTATGTATGCACCTTCTTTTGTAACGGGGCATTTAATATTAAGATTCGGCATACTGAAAATCATGTTTATCGGGGCGATATTTGGTTTGGCATGTGTAGCGACCAATTTACTTGGTAATACCGTTACACATTACTGGATTGCTTTAACCTTACTGGGCATCAGCTGGAATTTCCTGTTTATTGGTGGAACAACATTATTAACAGAAACCTACCGACCTGAAGAGCGAAGTAAAACGCAGGCGTTAAATGATTTTGTTGTTTTTACCACAGTAACCATCGCATCATTAACAGCGGGTGTGTTGCAGCATAATTATGGTTGGAAGACAGTTAATATAAGTGTAGTCCCACTCATTGTTATCATTATTGTCAGTATTATTTGGCTAGCAACAAAATATGCGGATGAGAAACAAAAACCGACCGATATAATAAAAGATTATGTATAAAGAATTATTACGATGAATATTTTGCAAAGAGTAGGCGACTACTTTAAAGACGTTTCTGTCAATAAGTTGTTGATGATAATCACAACGTTATTTGTGCTGTTCTATAACACGTCATTTTTTACCCATGTTGTTGAGGTTTATCCCCTCAACATGAAAAACACCGGGTTTGTTGCTTCGTTGACAGTATTTGTCTGGAGTATCATTGTTATTTTATTCTTACCCTTTTGTAGTCGATATACAATCAAACCATTTTTAATCGTATTTATATTAATTAGCTCGTTAACTGCCTATTTTATGGATAGTTATAATGTTGTTATTGATGATGGAATGATTATTAATGCACTGGACACGGATGTCAGTGAAAGCCTAGATCTTTTTAGTCTTAAGTTGGTTATTTATTTTTTGTTATTAGGTTTACTGCCATCCTATTATATTTACAGAGTAAATATAGTGACAGGATCGCTTGGGCAGGAGATAAAAAATAAACTGATTATGCTGGTAGTAGCGGTGTTGGCACTTGTTGCCGTGGTAATGCTATTTAGTAAGTTTTATGCTTCTTTTATACGTGAGCATAAACCACTTAGATATTATTCAAATCCTGTTTATTATATTTATTCCGCTGGTAAAGTCATGTCAGCTAAATTAAAAGATAAAGACACGGTTATCATGCCTACTGGTAGAGATGCTCACGATCTTGAAAAAGATGGAATTAGAGAGTTAGTCATACTGGTGGTAGGAGAAACTGCACGAGCCGATCGATTTTCACTAAACAATAATTATCGACAAACCAATCCCTTGTTAGAAAAACAAAATGTCCTCAGCCTAAGGAATGTTTATTCATGTGGGACATCAACCGCCGAATCACTTCCGTGTATGTTTTCAATATTGGATAAAGAAGATTACAGCATTAGAAAAGCCGCTAAAAGAGAGAACCTGTTAGATGTATTGAAACATGCAGGGGTCAATGTTTTATGGCGTGATAATAATTCAAGTTCAAAAGGAATTGCCGATCGAGTTGATTATGAAAGTTATAGGCGTGCTGATGTGAATCCTGTTTGTGATCAGGAGTGTCGTGATGAAGGCATGTTAGTGGGGCTACAAGCCTATATTGATAGTAAACTAAACGGCGATATATTGATTGTCTTGCATCAAATGGGGAATCATGGTCCCGCCTATTATAAACGCTACCCAAAAGCATTTGAAAAATATAAACCAACCTGTAAGACCAATCAGCTTGAAGATTGCCGTGTCGAAGAAATCAACAATGCCTATGACAATGCTATTTTATATACGGATTATTTTTTATCTAAAGTGATTGCGTTTTTAAAGAAAAATACTGGTTTTAAAACAACGATGTTCTACATTAGTGATCACGGTGAGTCACTTGGTGAGAATGGTCTGTATTTACACGGGATGCCGTACTTCATGGCACCGGACGCACAAATTCATGTGCCAGCAGTATTCTGGTTTGGTGATAATAATCCATTGAAAGAGTTAAAGCTGGAAGTGTTACGTGATGTGGCGTACTCGCATGATAATATTTTTCATACAGTACTAGGTTTGCTGGAAGTCGAGACTGAGGTTTATGATAAGAAAAAGGATATTTTTAACACTGAGTTAGGGGTTAACCCATAGTTTCTCATTGCCATCGGTGTCACGAAGATAGTATTTGCTATCCAGGCGCATTGAGTCTTTGATCTTTTCCAGTTGGGAATAAACAATGATGTTACGAGGAAGTGGCACAGATAAATATGCGGCGTTGCTTACAAAACTATGTACACGCTTAGCTCCCCGTCCATGTTTGTATTCATATAGCCCGCCTGGTTTATTAACCCCTCCATCATCGGGTAAGTTCTGATGAAAATATAAAATCGTTTTGCCGTCATCAGAAATCGCATAGCCGTTCTGGCGTGAAGCATATTCAGAAAATTTGCTAAGACCTATAAGTTGTTTGTCGCCATTATCATGGTGATAGACCTTAAGCATGAGTGGGCTGTACCAGTTTCCGCCAGAAAGAGTAATAGAAAAATAAGGAGAAAGTTGTGTGTCACCTTTATTTATTTTCTCGTGTTGTACATAACGAGTCTGTGCCGTAGCAATAGCCGCACTAACAAGCAGGAAACTTATCAGAGCGAACTTTGTAATAAATGATTGTTGTTGCGTATTCACAGTGGTATCACACCTTATAGATATGGTTTAATCATAGCATAGCGAAATAAACGAGGTGAATAGTTAGGATGGCTCATCTTCCTTTTTTCTGAAAGAAGATAGCGGTATCGGAGTCGCGATATAGAAGCCTTGAGCAAAATCAACACCAATATTATGTAATTCTTTGTGTATTTCCCTGCCTTCAACAAATTCTGCAATGGTTTCTATATTCATTATATGCGCAATTTGAGTAATGGATTCAACGAAGGCGTGATCAGTTTTATCATCACAAATATCACGTACAAAGGTACCATCAATTTTAATGTAATCGACAGGCAACGTTTTGAGATAACTAAACGAACTAAGCCCACTCCCAAAATCATCGAGCGCAAAGCGACAACCGACTTCTTTTAAGTCAGTTATGAATTTAACGGCACTGGTCATATTTGCAATAGCTGCTGTTTCGGTTATTTCAAAGCAGATTGATGCCGGATTTATTTCAAATCTTTTGAGTTGGTCAAGGATGTATGATGAAAAATCAGAACTTGAAAGAGATTGGCCTGAGATATTAATAGTGAATATACATTTTTCAAACCTGCCGTTTGATTCTTGATATATATGCCGGATATTAAACAAGGCGTTACGAATAATCCATTGATCAATAGATGGCATTAGCTTATAGCGTTCTGCCGCTGGTATGAAAGCCATGGGAGGGATTAAGTCTCCGATTTCATTCATCATTCGAACCAATATCTCATAATGGTTAGCGGCAGGGTTGGATTTATTGAGACTAACTATAGGCTGGTAATAGAGAATAAAGTTGTCATTATCTATTGCTTCATTAATTTTTTGAACCCACTGAACTTCACCTTTGTGTTGTTCAAGTTCGGTATCTTCAGGATGATAAATATGAATGCGGTTCCGGCCTTTGTCTTTGGCGAGATAGCAAGCGGTATCGGCTGCACTAAGCAACTCTGAAATATTGGCTGTGAGTGCAGTAATGGGGGCGACACCAATACTTACGCCAACATCAAATGTTTGACCTTTCCAGGTAAAGCGAAAATCGTTAATAGCGCGAAGTAGTATGTAGGCAATTTGTTCTGCTTTGGTTAGAGAGCAGGATTCAAGTAATACACCAAATTCATCACCACCAAGTCGTGCGAGCGTGTCAGATTTTCTTATTTGTTGTTTTAAAATGGTTGATATCTGACGTAATAGCTCATCACCAGCATTGTGACCACAGGTATCGTTGATAAGTTTAAATTGATCCAGATCCATAAAACAAAGTGCGTATTCGATGTTATCTGCGCGAACATTAAGGAAGGCATGATCAAGTCGTATTTCAAATTCACGACGATTGACCAGGCCGGTCAGATTGTCGTGTGTGGCTTCATAGTTGAGTTGGCTTGCAAGAGCGCGTGTTTCGGTTACATCCCGGAAGATGATGATCAGGCCTAATATTTTCTGGTTACGATCTTTTATTGGTGCGACGCTGTGTTCAATACCATATTGCTTACCATCGCGATCAATAAGAATTTCTGTTGCGGTTGAATGAATTGTTTCGCCAGACGTGAGGACATCTTCTATTGGATTGATAAATCGATGTTGGCTATCCTCATCGATGATCTGGAAAATACTATTGATATGTTTGTTTTGTGCCGTCATCTCTGACCAGCCTGTGAGCGTGGCGGCTTTGGGGTTCATCATCATTATTCTGCCGCTGGCATCTGTCGTAATAATAGCATCGCCGATTGAATTTAAAGTAAGTTCAGCCAGCTCTTTTTCAATATAAATTTCCTGTTCAATTTGTTTGTTTCGCCGAATAACATAAATAGCAATGATGATACTTAATAAAATGATTAAACCGCTAAGGATGAAAAGTAGATTGACTGTTCTTTGTTGGGTCGATTGGGTTTTAATAGAAGTCTCATTGGCGTTAATGCGTTGGTACTCCTGTAACTCACGCAAAACTTGTAATGCTTTTTGCTGAGCAGGAACCGCCTTATTAGTAAGCAGGTTAAGTGCTTCTTCCTGTTTATCTGAGTACATAAGATCAATGACACGTAATTGAAACGGTATTGCTATTTTTGAAAGCCGTGATTGTTCGGAGAGCAAGAAACGCTCCTGATCCGCTAATTGCATATCAAGCAAATCTAATCGCGCTACCGCAAAACGGGCACCGTCATTATTGAATTGAACATATAGCTCGTCATAGCGGAATACATCATCGGTACTGACCATTGAGTATAGCTTGTTGGTCCTGTCTCTTGCGGCATTGTACATTCGCAAAATTAGCCCTGATTTAGTATTGAAATCACGAGAAAGATTTCGAACCTGTTGCTGACCTTGTTGTAGATTATAAATACCGTAACTCATCAGTGCCGTAAAGATCGCAATCGATAACAGAAAGCCGGTTGTTATTAGACCAGATCCTTTTTCAAAATTGATAGCGTGCTTTTTGCTTGAATTGTGATGATTGTTTTCGGGCATTGATAGCTTGTTGTTAGTTTAAGGGGTTCATATCGTTAAATAACGACATGTTATCGAGCTATTAAGCGAGACAGGGATAATTATAGAAGAGATTTTTCAAAGTGCTTGTTATTTTAGGTGTTAATCAAGCTATCAAGCTCTCCATCCATGTGTAATTCAGTCAATTCTGTGAACCCGCCAATCCATTTATTATCAATGATTATTTGCGGGACTGTACGAGCATGATTGGTGATGGTGAGCATTTCCTTGAGTGCAGCCTTGTCTATATCGACGCGGCATTCTTTAAATTCAATATTCCACTTTTTGAACAATGACTTAGCTTTATCACAAATTGGACAAGTAGCCGTGCTGTAAATAGTAATACGATTCATAGGGGCATATCTCTTTTTTAATTTTTTGATGAAAATCATGGTAACGTAAATTAAATCAGCTAGGCTATAAATTATGCAGGGATGAAAATGAAGAAGACCTGATTTACATAGGTGATTGGACGTTAAAAATGGCAAATAAGAAGTGACTGATTAGGAGAGAAATGTGAATACACTGCATTTTTATATTAATGAGCAAGTCGATACAGATAGATTAACCTTGATTAAGGCGGATTTGTTGGCGATGACGCATGTCAATAATGTGGAATTTGGTAAGGGAACGCCACGTGAGTTTACGATTGAAGTTGATGAGCATTGCGATATGGCGATGAACGTAATGGAACAGCTTAATCGTGCGGGTTTAAATCCGGAAATATCGTATAGTTAATCACTAAGGTTTTTGTGTTGGCGTAGCGTGCTACGCCAGTCACTATTGGCGGCTTCTTTTACTAACAAAATGTAGTCGCCAACTTCATTTTCGTACCAGCCTTTGTGATGCTGGAGTGGTTCTACGCTGTAGCCCCACCAGCACCCATCAGCATCTTGTGCTAGCCAGTTTACCCAGTCAGGAATATGAAAATTCATTTTTATTCGCTATTTATAGTTGCCACATCGTGTTGGTAATACTATTCTAGCGCCATTTTATAGCCACGCGAAGAATATTAGACAATGAGTATGATGCAAGTTTTTGTAAATGGGCAGTCACAAATTGAGTATGACCGTGCCAAGTCATTACCTGCGAAGCAGTTGGAATATCTCGACAAGATGGATGAAGAGATGAGCTCGGGTTTTGAATTGGCAGGTGAAAAAATCAATGATCCTGATTTGTTACAGCGCGCCCAATTTGTTGCCGGTTATCTTGCACAAGCACTGATAGGCGAAAATGATGCAATGATCGCTGCCAGTTGTGCCTGGTTGGCACTGCGCTTACAGGATTTAAAGCAGGTAAAAATTATTCAGGATGACCAGCAAATATCCATTGATCTGGTATTTGATGAAACGCGAGTTAATCAGGTTAAAGTTGACTTGAATATGCCGAGTAAAGGTAAGCCTCTTCACTAAGTGGTACTAAATCGCAACACAATTCCTGCCATTATCTTTGGCGCGATAAAGCGCCGCGTCTGCGGCATCAATAAGACGGTTTGCATTTTGTTGCGGCGTTAATTCAGCCATACCAATAGAAACAGTCAACATAGGTAGCCGTTTACCTTTGATATTTTCAATCGGTTGATTTCGAATTTGCTCACGAAGACGTTCCGCAATAATACGTGCTTCCGTTGCTGCGGTATCAGGTAGTAATATAATAAATTCCTCACCACCATAACGTGCGGCAGAATCATAAGGTCTGATGTTATCAGCAAGACTTTCTGCAACAAGTGTCAGAGCTGTATCACCAGCATGGTGTCCATGATTGTCATTAAATAATTTAAAGTGGTCGATATCTAACATTAAAATACAAAAGGCATGATTATTTTTTTGTGCTCGTTGAATGATGCGAGGTAGATGCTCATCCAGCCAGCGTCGATTGTAGAGATTGGTTAGGGCATCAATTTTTGAATTTTGTTCAGAAATAGCCTGTTGTTGTCGGCTTTCAAAAATAACCAGATTATCTTTACGTACACGGGAAGATAAGATGTAGAGTAAATTTCTTGCAACGGAATTAGATCGTTCAATCAATGCCCAGACAATATTTTTTTCAATTAACAGTAGTCGGCAATTTTGTTCGGTCACCACAATAGCGGAAGGTCGCTTTCCTTCAATAATGGACATCTCACCTACACAGTGCCCCGCTTCAAGATAAGCAAGTGCTTCATGGCCTTGCCAATCAAGACGCACCTGAACGCGACCATCAATAACAAGATATAGGATGTTATTGTTCTTCTCAGGACTAAGTAAAACATCCCCGGCATTGTAGGCGCGTTGTTCACTGTGCTTTAATAGCCAGACAAGATTAGCGTCAGATTCACCACGTAAAATATGCTGAGATTTAAGTGCTTCTGTCGTTAATGTATTATCAATGTTGCTGGCCTGATTCATTTTGTAGAATATCTCTTAAATGTCTGTTGTATAGAGTGTGGCATAGTGTGCATGGAGTACAATCAGCAAAACCTTAATTTGTGTGCTGACGCACAGGTAGAATGAGTCATGGGTCACAAAAATAATTTCTCGGTAGAAGAAATCATTAAAGCAACACGCTACTGGGTTAAAAGTACCGTTATTCACTATAATTTATGCCCATTTGCCAATAAGGTGTATGAAAGTGATCGCTTGTCTATTGAGGTTTCTAATGCCACTACGCAAGAACAGTTATTAGAGGATAGTTTATTCGCCATTCAACAAATGCTAAAAGCACCAAGAGAAGAAATAGAGACTGTTTTACTTGTACATCCTCAATGCATGACGGTGTTTTCTGACTACAATGATTTTCTGGGTGTGGTCGATGTCATGATTGATGAAATGGAATTGTCTGGTGTTGTTCAGGTAGCCAGTTTTCATCCGGATTATTGTTTTGCTGATTGTAGCGAAGATGATGCTTCTAACTATACCAATCGTTCACCTTATCCAATGTTGCATTTATTAAGAGAAGAAAGTATTAGTGACGTTACCGAGGAGTGGCTTGAGCGAGGCCTTAACATTGAAGACATTCCGCAACGAAATATTGAAACACTGAGAAAGATAGGCAATGAAATTTTGGTTGATCAATTAAAATCTTGTTATAAATAATTTGGAATTATACCGATTATGTTAGATGAAATGATTATTGTTACTACCCCCTTGTTATTGACTTGGAACGTGCCTGGCATGGTCGCCCGGCTGGTTTACGTACGCACACATTAGTTTGTATCTCATCATTGCTATTAATGTTGCTAACAGTGAATCAAAAAGATATTGATGGATTGATTAGCGCTCACGCTATTAAGAGTTTTCACCCGAGTTACCATCTTGCTGATGAAGGGCGTTTGTTTGAATATGAAATGACGATTTACACTAGCGACTCCGAAAATTTTCGGAGTCTTGCCGAGAGTTTAAAATCTGTTGAGCGTTTAATTGAATTTAGTATTACCCCAAGCGGTGATTAATTACTGGGTAATTCAAGTGTAAATAAAGGTTTAAGCGTTTTACGTATTTGTTCAATACTCAAGTGGGTTGCTTCATTTGGCGAGTCCCATTGTTGGCAACTCATTCGCATTACTTCAGGTTGTTTGTCAGACTTTAAATCCATGATGGTGATTGAATCTGTATTAGGTGGACCACCGCTACCAGAACCATTTGTAGCAACCATGGTGGGAAGGTGCAACCTTACGTCCTCTGTGTCTCGGATAACGCGTGTAACAATAAAAGTATCAGGCTCTACGATACGTTCTACTTCAGCATTATTTCGTAATTCAAAGTTACAATTGGGATAGTAAGCATCAACGCCCCAGTAAGAAGTAACAATTTTGCCATCTTGTATAAGAACCTGCCCTTCATTAGCCGGCATTGTAATCGGTGAATGTAATTGAAGCGTTGCTCCGACGGGTGGGGCATAAAACGTGGAATTGACATCTTTAGGTGGCTGATAAGCACAACCCGCAAGGCTGAAAATGAGTAAGCTAAGAGCTGTAAATTGTATTGGGCGTTTCATATTAAAAACTCCGTTGTTTCCTTATGTCTAAACATAGGACATTTCCACTAAAAGAAAGTTTGTCAGCATTTTCTGGTTTCTATGAAAATAGTTGAAAATAACAGTCGATAGCATCAAGTGCCATATGAATGAGTAAACCGCTGGCAATAATTCTTACTTGAGGGATTAACAGCATGATGCCATACACGGCCATTGCCGGCTCTGTATGAAGTAAGTGCGTTCCTATGCTACAACGGTCAGGGTCAAAAACAGGCGTACTTAATAAATGGTCCAGATCGACGATCATGGTGGTTACCATGATCAGCCATGCCTTTTGCCAATTTGCCTTGAATGCCAATCGTGCAACCAGCCCGGGCACGAGTAGATGGGCAAGCATATGTAATATAAAACGTGTCATAAATCAGTCGGTTGTATTGCTATATATGTTTAGATAGGGGGCTAGTTTATAATTAAAGATTATGACCGTTTAACCGATAAAGTTCAGTAGAAATAACTTAATAATTACCTCGTTTACCTCGTTGGAGAAGATTCTTTTGTCGCAGCAGGATATCAACCGAATTTTATATGTCGAGGATGAGCCCGATATTCAGGCCGTCGCGAAATTAGCGCTGGAGCAAGTAGGGCGCTTTACCCTGGAGATATGCAGTTCTGGGCAAGAGGCGCTGGATAAGGCAGAACAATTTTCCCCACAATTAATGTTGTTGGATGTGATGATGCCAGAGATGGATGGTCCGACAACGCTGGGTAAATTACGGGACATTAATGGGCTTCAAGATGTTCCCGCTATTTTTATGACAGCAAGAGTGCAACCGCATGAAATTCAGGAATACATTAGCATGGGAGCCGTCGATGTGATTGCTAAACCCTTTGATCCGATGACGTTATCAAATCAGATACGTGAAATTTGGGATAAGGTGACATAGTAGTTTTTCTTAACGCGCCAGAAAATGTTGTTCTAATAAGTGGTTGGTAAAATGAGGACGTAAGTAAAACCCGCGTGGTAAGGTCTGAATTAATTTCCCATCGGGTCCAATAGCATCGACTAACACACGGGCATTGGCCGCTTTGGGTCTAATTTGTAATACATCCCCATGTTGAGCACTTAACGATTCAAATTGACCGAGCGTAATAATGCTCATTAATTCTTGCCAGTCTTGTTCCAGCACAGCAAGTTCAGCTTCTGATGCGCGCCATAATAATCCGGTGCCAATATAACGTTCAGCCAGAGGAATCTCCGGGCTTGCTTGCACCGGTAGCCAGAGCACATGGCGAAGTTTTTTATAAACACAGCTGGTTTGCCATTGATGTTTGGCAGTGTCTTTGAGAGGCACGCTGCAAATGTACGTTGATTCTTGCAGTAAGCCTTTTTGATTCACGGGTAAGGTTTTTAATTCTATACCTAAGCCCATGAAATCAGGCTCTGACAAAGATGCGGCATCACAGCCTAAAGCCCGTTCGGCCAGATCGCCTAACCAGCCCTTGTGATGACGTAAATCGGTAGGAACGTGAATACCGCATTGCTCAGCGAGTTCATGAACCTGTAAACCGGCGATAGCATCAATGCGCTGTTGTAGCTCGGCTTCACTGCGCGGCGGTTGTGGCAGAGGCATATATTAACCCGATCGCTGCCAGCTTCCTGATTTGCCACCGGCTTTACTGAGTAATTGCACATCACTGATACACATACCGCGATCCACCGCTTTGCACATGTCATAGATAGTGAGCAGGGCAATTTGTACAGCAGTCAGGGCTTCCATTTCAACGCCGGTCTTGCCGTCTGTTTGAGCCGTGACTTTGCAATACACACGATTATTTTCTTGCTCGGCTTCAAGCACAACATCAAGATGGGTAAGAGGTAAAGGGTGACACAAAGGGATGAGGTCAGCGGTTTTTTTCGCCGCCATGATACCGGCAACGCGGGCAATACCGAGTACGTCTCCTTTTTTATGCCCACCTTCACAAATCAGCGTCAAGGTGTCAGTTTCCATACTAATGTAGCCATCGGCTACAGCGGTACGGCGCGTCACATCTTTATCACCAACGTTGACCATGTGCGCATTACCATCCGCGTTAAAGTGAGTCAGTTTACCCATCAGTGTTACAATTCCTTAAAATCGGTTAGGCATTGATTATACCGACCTGACCATCGAATTGCTTGTTTCAGCGGTTAAGAACACCGTATTTGAGGGACATATGAGTATTAAAGTACTTTTTTTTGCGAGTTTGCGTGATGAAATCGGTCGCGGCGATGATGAACTGGATGCGGCGAATATTAATACCGTGGCAGATGTGTGGTCTGCCGTGTCGGAGGGTAAAGCCATGCCCAGTAATTTGTTAATGGCGGTGAATCAGGATTACGTAAACGCAGATGCCACCGTTAAAGATAATGACGAAGTCGCATTTTTTCCGCCAGTGACAGGAGGCTAACATGCCAAAGGTGGTTTTATTTGAAGGCGCTTTTGAACCGTATCGTGAGCTAATGGCTTTTGAGGCTGGATTGGTTCAACAGCATGGAGCGGGGCAATATGGTGCAACAACCAGTTTCGTTGGAACGATGCGTGACTTCAATGAAGGCGATGATGTCAGTGCGATGTTTTTGGAGCATTACGCCGGCATGACGGAAAAGGCGTTAGAGAAAATTTGTGAACAGGCGATGGCAGATTATCCAATTTTGGATTGTCTGATTTTGCATCGTGTGGGTGAGATTAAGCCGAATGATTCGATTGTGCTGGTGGCGGCATGGTCGGCACATCGGGGGGCGGCGTTTGATGCGGCGCGGATGTTGATTGAGACATTAAAAACGGATGCGCCGTTTTGGAAAAAAGAGACCTTGAAAGATGGTGCTCGGTGGGTGGAGAAGAATACAGATGGGTGAGGGTGTTGTTTTAAATCAGGTTCGCACTGCTGCCAGCATTTAATTTAATAGGTTCCAGAGACCTATTTTTTCAGAGACCTATTTTTTGAGACATATTTTTTCTTGTTTGAAAGTTGGGTTCGCACTGCTGCCAGAGCTTAGCTGCTGGCTCAGGGAATCTCACTTTGTTCGATTCAATTGCCCTGAACCTTTG
>JALTKS010000110.1:35516-108453 GCA_027006175.1 Gammaproteobacteria bacterium | reverse complement strand
ATGCATTAGCCGTGCTGGTTCCAACAGCGGCGACGGCAGTGCTATCAGTCCAATTATTTGCCGGTAATAGTGACAAGGCATGCCTAACAGCATTTTGACTAATAAAAATAACCCAGTCGTATCCTGAAATGAACTGACAACGCTGTTTTGATTCCGCGTCTATACGCGGTTCTATTTCCAAAAGAGGGAGACTAATTGCTTTACCGCCGGCATTATCAATCAGCGTTTGCAATGCTTCTGACTGCTCACGAGGACGTGTGACTAAAATTCGTTTGTTATCCAGGCCTTGGCTCATTTGTTTTCGGCGTAAAGTGCCTCTAAGATGGTGTCTGCACCACGTGCCAGCAATTCTTCTGCCAGTGCTGTTCCCATCGCACCTGCCTCAGAAGGTTGCCCGAAAATAGCACTGCGTAAAATCTCACTACCATCAACCCGGCCGACTAAACCACGCAGTTGTAACTGTTCGTCTCTCAATTCAGCAAAACCGGCTATCGGTACCTGACAACCACCACCCAGTCGTGCATTCATGGCGCGCTCGGCATCGACACAAATATGGGTTTCAGCATGATCAAGCACGGCAATTAAATTATTCGTATTGGCATCATCATTTCGACACTCAATGCCGATGGCGCCTTGCCCAATAGCTGGCAGGCTTGTATCCGGTGTCATGGATTCACGTATGCGATCATCAAAACCAAGTCGTTTAAGCCCGGCGCACGCTAAAATAATGGCATCGTAATCTCCTGCATCGAGTTTTGCTAAACGTGTGTTCACATTACCGCGTAGATCTAATATCTCTAAATCAGGACGCGCTTCTTTTAATTGGCACTGGCGACGCAGGCTCGAGGTGCCTAAACGCGCACCCTGAGGCAAATCGTTAAAACTTTTGTATTGGTTCGATACAAAGGCATCGCGCGGATCTTCACGCTGTAAAATAACGGGCAGGTAAAGTCCTGTTGGCAAGTCCACGGGAACATCTTTCATTGAATGCACGGCGATATCGGCATCGCCATCAAGCATTGCCCGTTCTAATTCCTTTACAAATAACCCCTTACCACCAATTTTAGCCAAAGGCGTATCAAGGATTTTGTCGCCCTGCGTGGTAAATGTAACGAGTTCTACTTCCAGATCAGGATGTGCTTCTTGTAATCTTGCGGCAACATGTTCTGCTTGCCACATTGCCAAAGGACTCTTGCGGGTAGCGATACGTAACTGATTTTTCGACATTTTTTCTATATCCAATGGCATTAAGCCGAGTGAAATATGATTGCTATGTAATAAATATTCTCTATCTTAAAGGATATTTTACGCCATCCGCACTGTCTCAGGCTATAATAAGTCACTGTTTCGAGCGTATTTTTATGAATATTAAAACGATAAGACATTTTCTCATTGGCCTACTCAGCCTGATTCTGGTTAATTCAGTGCATGCCACAGAAGTAGAGTTGACCGAATTGGTTAATTTCAAAGCGGATGCTGCTGAGGCCAAAGCCAAAAACCTACCCATTTTAATCATGTTTTCAGCAACTTACTGTGGATTTTGTACTATTGTTAAAGAAGAGTTCCTAAAACCAATGAAAATAAGCGGTGACTACAGAGATAAAGTCATTGTTCGGGTACTCGAGCTTGATTCAGGTGATGATGTCATCGATCTCAATGGTCAATCGGTAGATCCTGAAGTGTTCGCTCAACGCTATCATGTGCAGCTCACTCCAACTCTTGTCTTTATTGATCCCAATGGCAAAGAACTTGTCCGAAAAATGGTCGGTGTCACCACGGTTGATTTCTATGGCGGCTATCTTGATGAGGCCATAGATGGCTCATTACTTGAATTGCGTGGTGGTCGCAAGCTCACTCAAACAAATAACTAACCGCGTTCTTTTACCAGACGGCGTAATTCTGCAACGTGTCGGCGACTGACGTCTATTCGTTCTTCGCAGCCATCTAACAAGACATAACTGCGCCCTAAACTATCGCGCTCGATACCAATAACCAATTCGATAGCGACAATCGCATTTCGGTGAACACGAATAAATCTATTCGCAAATTCTTCTTCTAATGATTTTAAGGAATCATCAATTAAAGCCATTCCACCTGAGTGACGCATTTCAATATATTTTTGATCTGCACGAAAATAACGTACCTCTGACACGGGGATTAACTGCAAGTCACCTCGTGATTTAACGCTGATATGAAGACGTGTATTTTTTGCTTCGGCCATTATGGATTGCAACTGGCCTTGTTGCAAAGTCGATGCTGTTTGCAGCGCCCGTTCTAATTGTTCTTTTTGAATCGGCTTTAACAAATAAGCAATCGCCTGTGCTTCAAATGCCGCCAGAGCATGTTCATCATAGGCTGTTGTAAAAATAATGATGGGTGGCTTTTCATGTTTAATTAAATGTTGTGCTACTTCCAGGCCATTCATGCCGGGCATTTTAATATCGAGTAATAAAATATCCGGTTGTAACGCCACTACTTTTTCTATTGCCTGCTGACCATTTTCTGCCTCGCCCACCACAGAATAATCATGATTAAGTTCGTTTAATAGTGAAATTAAACGTTCCCTTGCTAGTGCTTCATCGTCTACAACCAATATTTTCATGGCTATCTTTCACCTAGCATATCAACAGGAATAGTAATGGTTGCGATATATTGTTTATCTGCTTTATTAATCAATAAGTGTGATTCCCCTTCATATAAAGCCTCCAGGCGTTGGTTGATGTTATTCAGTGCGATTTGATTTCCTTTAGCAGACGATTCGCATTGATCATTCGTATCATCACAAGGGTTGATTACTTGTATTTCCAGCAATTTATTTTCGTCTTTGTGTTGTATGTTAATAGTGATAATGCCGCCTTCGGTTAATGGTTCAATACCATGTATGACGGCGTTCTCAATCAGCGGCTGCAACAACAAAGGTGGCAACATATCTTCTTCTATATGACTAGCTACGTTCCACGTCACCTTCAACCTTTCACCCAGGCGTAACTTTTCAATTTGTAGATAACTTTTACAAATCGATATTTCTTCTTGCAAGGAAATTTGTTTTTTTATGTCTGACAAACTGGCTCGAAATACCTGAGATAAATTTTCAACCGCCTGCTCCGCCAGCCTGGGATCTGAACGAGTCAAACTTGCAATAATATTCATACTATTAAACAGAAAGTGCGGTCGTATACGCGCTTGTAAAGCTTCTATCCTTGATGTGTTTTCAGCCAAAACAGATTTGCTTGACTGATATTGCAAATAAAAATAACGCAATGTCAGTAATGAAACAATGACGCTAATACCTACATTGCGTAGTAACAAATCAAGGTGTGCGCTCGCACTCCGCTCAATACCGGGAATCACGATATAGTTAAAACAAACTTCGGTTACTAATACTGTAATGAGGTTGATAAACAAGAAACTAATAATGCCCGCTTGCTGATTATCAAATTTCGCCAAAAAAGGGCGGCTCAAACAGAGCAATAGCACACTGATGAGTGCCACCCATTGTACGAACAAAGAGATTAAGCCCAGGTTCTGCCAGCCTTGACCCGGTGTGCTACCAGCAAGGGTTAGTATAAATGCCAGCATTTCTGCGATAACAATGACTAGCAACAGAATACGGATATTGCACAAATCCGGCAAAAACAGCCCATCCAGTGGTGCTGGTGGCGTAAATTGAGTCGATTTTTTTATGTCTATTCGCTTCATCTGGTTCCTAAAAAGCAAAATAATTGTTTTCTCATCAAACAGCTTCAAGTTTAGCAGTCTTTTCACTCATCAACAGTCCACCCATCGACAGAAATCGTCTATACTGCGCGGAATGTAAATCATTGAAATGACAGTGACTATGAGCGATCAAGACAAAAAACCATGGGGCGGTAGATTTACCGCTGCGACAAACGAGTTTGTTGAGCAATACACCGCCTCGATAGATTTTGATAAACGCCTCTATCAACATGATATTGCGGGTTCAAAAGCACATGCCCAAATGCTTGCCCATGTTGGCGTTCTTAGCGATAGCGAAGCCAATGAAATCATTAAAGGGCTGGATGATATCCAACTCGATATTGAGCGGGGCGATTTTGCCTGGTCGGTATCCCTTGAAGATGTTCATATGAATATCGAAGCACGGCTGACTGACAGAATTGGCGCGGTGGGTAAAAAGTTACACACCGGGCGTTCCAGAAACGATCAGGTCGCGACTGATATTCGTTTATTCCTTCGTGAAGAAGTGGATCTACTCTGTGATGGACTGCTTTCTTTGCAACAAGTGTTGGTAAAACTTGCCGAAAGGGAAGCAGATACCATCATGCCGGGCTTTACTCATTTACAAACAGCTCAGCCGGTGACCTTTGGTCATCATATGATGGCGTGGTTTGAAATGATTGAACGGGATAGACAACGTTTTATTGATGCGCGTAAACGCATCAATGTGCTACCACTTGGCGCAGCCGCACTTGCTGGTACCAGCTACCCAATAGACAGAGCTTACACCGCTGAATTACTTGAATTTGATGCCGTTGCTGAAAATTCGCTTGATGCTGTGAGTGATCGTGACTTTGCCATTGAATATTGCGCTCATGGCACTTTATTAATGATGCATCTTTCACGCTTCTCTGAAGAGTTAGTACTCTGGTCATCAGCACAATTTAACTTTGTTGATCTGGGTGACAGCTTCTGTACCGGTTCTTCAATTATGCCGCAAAAGAAAAATCCCGATGTGCCTGAATTGGTACGTGGTAAATCAGGTCGTGTCTATGGCAATCTCATTTCATTATTAACCATTATGAAATCACAACCATTGGCATACAACAAAGATAATCAGGAAGATAAAGAACCTCTCTTTGATACGGTTGATACTTTACTTGCATCCGTACGTCTTTACACCGACATGCTGGATGGCTTGCAGGTTAAAAAGGAAGTCATGCTTGAATCGGCAGGTAGAGGCTTTTCAACCGCAACTGACCTGGCTGATTATCTTGTCCGCAAGGGTGTTGCTTTTCGTGATGCACATGAAGTTGTTGGTCTTTCGGTTCGTTTTTGTATAGAAAACGATAAAGACTTACCTGAATGCACACTTGATGAATTACAACAATTCAGTGACGTTATTGACGATGATGTCTATAAGGTATTAACACTGGAAGGCTCGGTTGCTGCACGGGATCACTTCGGTGGTACCGCACCCAATCAGGTGAGAGAAGCGGTTGCGCGTGCAAAGCAACGGATATCATCATGACAAAAGGCGAGGGTAGTTTAACTGCACTCAGCGATGCCCTTGCTGATTTTGCTCGCCAACGTGACTGGGAACAATTCCATTCACCAAAAAATTTATCAATGGCATTAATTGCTGAAGCGGCAGAGTTGATTGAACATTTTCAATGGCTAACGGAAGAACAAAGCAACAATATTGATGCTGAAACGAAACAGGCCGTTTCTCTGGAAATGGCGGATATTCTTATTTACCTGATACGCACAGCAGAACGCCTTGATATTGATCTAATCGATGCCGCCTGGAAGAAAATAGCGATTAACGAACAACGTTACCCTGTTGAAAAAGTGCGTGGCGATGCACGCCGTGCGGGTGAATATGATAAAGATTAATTAAGCGGCAACAACGCAATCATTATTTTTTTCACGCGCAACGACCATTCCATTCTCCATTCTTTCCAACAACATTTTAATGTCATTACCACGTTCCCATTCTGCCACTGTACTGCAGCAAGCGGGCATTTCTGAACCGAAAAATGACTGTAGATGTTCAATTAACTTTCTTGCTAATTTTTCCGCTGATGTTAAATCCGTTTCAGGTAAAACTAATATAAAACTATTGTTCGTGTAGCGGCAAATCAAATCTGCCCAGCGTAATTCTGATCGAATGCCCCGGCAAAGCTGTAACATCGTATGCTCTGCATCCTCACTTGAGGAACAATCAAACTCAAATTGAATTAATGACAAGGCATTTTCATAACGACGACAACGTGATATCAATGGCTCCAGATCACGCGTTAAGCCACGCTGATTTAATGCCCCCGTCATTTCATCGGTTAACACTAATCGCTCAACACGCTTTTGCAACATACAAACATTGGTAATATCTGTATAAAACCCAGCTTCAACTACTGATCCAGTTGGTGATTTAAGTGTTTTATATTCACAGCCCAGATAACGAGTGACCTGATTTGTTCGGTATTTAACTTCTAATTTTTCTGGCCTGCTAAATAATGCCTTGAGTTGAAAATTATTCGCCTTTTCACTATCAAGTCCAATGAGCTGGTTAAATGACAGGTTCGTTAGTGCCTGCATTTTGTCATTTGCCCACGCTACGCGACCCTCGCCATCAAATAAAACCATTCCTACTGGACTTGCTTTAAATAATTCAGTCATCCAAATTGTATCAATTGGTTCTGCCATGCTCTCGCCTCACCATTTCTTTTTTTATAAACTGTTACTGATGTAAATTTGTATCGTCCAATCTGTTTTTTTCTTTAGTAACCTTGGGTATTGTTTCATCTTATACAATAAAATCAATTACTTACTGGTATGAATAATGTTTAATAGTCTATTTATTGACGCCTCCTATTTATCCTCAGCTACAGCTTTATCCTTATAAGTCGATATAAACCTTGATGACTGAAGTTACTAAAATTGATACGAACAGTATTAAGCGGCGCTTTATTGCCCTTAATCGAGATCGCGTGAATCGAATTAATCATTCTCTACGTTGGCGTCAGCGTGATTTTCTCAAACTCTTACCGCTTTTATTCCACATTAATGACGAAAGCCTGCCAGGCTATATTTCTAAAGATACACCGGTTGGAATAAGTAATTACAAACCGCTAAAAGCTAGCCTTGATGCTGCCAAAAAAATTAACAAGAAATTCAAGCACAGTAAACGTGCTTTATCCCGTTACAACATCTATTCACTTTTTTTAACGGGTAGTAGTGGTACCATTGCCCATACAGATACAAGTGATTTCGATATCTGGCTTTGTCATCGCCCGGGCATGGATATTGATGATATTAATTTACTTAAAGAAAAAGCCAGTGCTATCAGTAAATGGTGTGCATCACTTGAGCTGGAAGTTCATTTTTTCGTTATGGATGAACACCGCTTCACAAACCATGAACACGGAAACCTGAACAGCGATCATAGCGGCACGGCTCAACATCATTTACTGCTTGAAGAATTTTATCGTACCGGTGTTTACCTTGCAGGGCGATATCCACTCTGGTGGTTTGTTTCTCCTGAACATGAACATAACTATGACCAACATGCAAAGCACCTTATTAAAACAAATAAAGTTCGTGAGTTTGAGATCATAGACTTTGGCGGTTTAAATAATATTCCTGCTGAGGAATTTTTCGGCGCTTCTCTTTGGCAAATATATAAAGGCATTGACTCTCCTTACAAATCTGTTTTAAAAATATTATTAATGGAATCCTATGCTAATGAGTTTCCAAACATTGAGCTATTATGCCTACGCTTAAAAAAATTCATTTATAATAATATTACCGACCTAGTCGACATTGATCCCTATTTAATGATGTGTCACAAGGTTGAAGAATATCTTACTTCTCGTAATGAACTTCAAAGACTCGAACTAGCACGGCGCTGTTTTTATTTTAAAGTTGATATCCAGCTTAGCCAAAAGAATAATGATAAAGATTTACGCACTTCCATGCTTCGAGGGCTGGTTAACCAATGGGACTGGGATGATGCTCATTTGTTAATGCTTGATTCCAGAAAAACCTGGAAAATACACCGTGTTCTTGATGAACGCAAAAAACTGGTTGATGAACTGACTCGAAGCTATAAATTACTTTCTGGCTTTGCCAATCAATACACTCATGATACCAATATCGATCAACGTGACATGACAATTCTTGGTCGTAAACTTTACGCTGCATTCGAACGTAAAGCTGGCAAAATAGATATTGTTAACCCTGGTATTTCACCTAATTTAATTGAAGATCAGCTTACCTTTGTCGAGTCAAACTCAAGTTGGCTTCTCTATCGTGGCAAAGTCAGCCTTAAAGATAAAGATCGTAATAACCCGCTTCGTCATAGTAGAAGTATTATTGAGTTAATATGTTGGTGTCATTTTAATCATTTAATTGCACATAATACGGCGCTTTTCATACAAGCTGCTGATAATTCTATTAATCTGCGAGAAATAAAACAAATACTATCTTCTTTAGAGCAACAATTTCCCAGAGGTGGTCTGCCTCAATCAAGTACAAACTTATTCAGTAAACCCAGCCATTCTATTCGTACCATGTTGTTTATTAATGTTGGCATTGATCCCATGACAGTACATAACCGTGATGACCGGCAAATTGTGAGTAATCGAACTAATGCTTTAAGTTATAGCGGTCTACTTGATAATCTCGTATTAAGTATTGATCAGGTTTCTATCAATACATGGCAAGAAGTCTATTCTCGCAGTTATTCAGGTATTAATGAGGTAATGGAATGCTTATGCAAAAATATTCAAATGTCTAGTATTAGTAATAACATCATTCTACCCATTATCAGTGCTTATAGTTTTTCTTCAACGCTTAATCAAACCGTTGCTCAACGAGTTGAATCACTTTTCAACACCGTAATACGTTTTTTTCATCGCAGCGATACGTCAGAATGTTCTCGCTATATTATTGGTGTTGAAAATAACTACTTTCTATTACAACGCTATCATTCGAGTAATAACAAACCAATGGTTAGTTATAATAGAGTAGGGGATTATTCCGCATTATTAGCACGTTTATCTCAAGTAGAGCCAAGCTATTCGGCTGTGGTTTTTGATGAATTAACGCTACAAAATCACTTTTTACCTGCTATTTACGCTGCTCATCAGCATGGCCAAATAGATGTTTATGTACATGTAGAAGGGAATATTGCCAATATTTATATTCTTGATGAACAAGGTGCACTGTTTCACACAAAACAGGAATTTTATAATCTCGATACAATTATGGCACATTATGATTCTTTCTTTTATGCAGTTACACAAAGAATCAACAGCTTTTGCCTTGAAAATGGTCAGTCTCGACGCTTAAAGGTTCGTTTTTATACATTAAGGCAGGTACTTCGGCATTGGGACATCAAACCCTACTATATTGATCATATGCAAATACCCATAAATCCTGTTGATGTCACTGTCATCATTGAGGTTATCAATGATCAAACCGAATATAATATTTTCTGCAATAACCGCGAATTTACCTCATTACATTACGGTGATAATGTTTTCTCACAACTTGCTGAACATATCTTGTCCCTTCGAATTGGCAAAGTAAATTATCCTCTTTATATCAGTGATATCGATTTACCACTGGAAAGTGATAATGATGATGCACGACAAACACCTCAAACAATTAATTATCTTCGATATAAAATTAAATTTGAACAACAACTGAATTCTGCCCTTAACAAGCTATTTGAACTACGCGTAAATACTTTATCCTGATAGTTACTTTGCAAATCACTGCTCTGCTGTTAGAGTAAGCATCAATATATCTATTATAATCATAAACCTATGACTAACACTCAATTGCGAAGGCATGTACTACCGATCACCATTGGTATTGGTCTTGTCGCCTTTTCTCTTGTTTTTCAGCTTACTGATAATAGCTTTATCTCTAAGCTACGTGATCGTATGGAATGGATTGCCTATGATCTCCGCCTCCAGTTTACGCTTCCGGATAACCCTACTCCTCATGAAAATATCGTTATTATTGATATTGATGACAAATCCTTATCTGAAGAAGGTCGCTGGCCCTGGCCCCGCGAAAAAATTGCCCGGCTAACACAAAAGCTGACTGAAGCCGGTGTCATCGTTACCGTCTTCGATATTATTTTTTCTGAACCTGAGGCAAATCCGGCTATCACTATTCTGGATCTTCTTGAGGGTGTAAAAGTTGATGAACTTGTTACTGAAACGCTGATCAATATTGCCGATCAAATTGATGGTGATGTTGCTCTCGCCACAAGCATGCTCGATAAAGATATTGTACTTGGCTATGCATTTCTCAATGATAACGAAGAATATGGTGTAATAGGCACACCACTTAATGTTACTAACCTTCCCGAACTAGGCAACACCAGTATTCTTAATCAAGATGGCTTTCTATCCAATCTCGATATTTTGCAAAGTGTTGCTAATTTTGGCGGCTTTCTTTCAGTCGACCCAGACGCTGATGGCGTTATACGACGTGCCAGCCTTATTTATGAATATAAAGGTAATTTTTATCCTTCTTTGGCATTAGAGGCAGTGCGCTTATTTTATGCCAGTGAAGAGGTCACGATTAAAACAGCACCTATTGGTAATATTAACGCCATGGAATATTTATCGCTTGATGTGGTTGAGGTGCCTACTGATGGCATCGGTGCCGTTTTAGTACCCTTTAGAGGCCCTGCCTTTAGTTTTAACTATTTTTCAGCCTCCGACATCCTTAATGATAAAGTTGCACCTGAAAAATTGGCCAAACTTGAAAGTACTATCGCTTTTATTGGTGCAACCGCAACCGGCTTAAATGATCTTAAAGCAACACCCGTAAATCAAATTTATCCGGGGGTTGAAATTCATGCCAGCATCGCAGCAGGTATTATCGATTCAAGCGAAGTCTCTGGTGTTACCCAAGATGAAACTTTCACTCAACTGACTTTTCCTGCTGAACCTGATTGGGCACAAGGCCTTAATTTTGTTATCACCCTTGTGTTAGGGCTTATCCTTGCTATTACATTGCCATTTTTAAGCCCGCTATATTCTATTTTATTTTTTGTTAGCAGTGCTGGAAGCTTGTTAAGTTTTAATATCTGGCTATGGAATGAATATAATTTCGTCGTTGCTGTTGCCAGTCCGTTAATGATGATTGTCATCTTATCCATGTCTAACCTTGCTTATGGTTTTATCTTTGAATCTAAAGGTAAAAAACATTTACGCGACCAGTTTGGACAATATATCCCTCCCGCACTCGTTGATCAAATGCTGGAATCTGATGAGGACCTTGGCTTTGAAGGTGACCGGCGTGAAATGACAGTGTTATTTGCAGATATACGTAGCTTCACAACTATTAGTGAATCTCTTTCTCCTACCGAACTTAAAGATATGTTAAACCGGTTCTTCACACCAATGACTGAAATTATCTTTAATAAACATGGCACGATTGATAAATATGTTGGTGATATGATTATGGCATTTTGGGGTGCACCTTTGCATGATGAACACCATGCCAAACATGCCATCGATGGCGCGCTTTCCATGCTTGCTAAAGTAGAAGCCATGAAACCCGAATTGGATGCTTTAGGTTATCCTCCTATCAACCTCGGTGTTGGTTTAAATACCGGGATGATGAACGTTGGTAACATGGGATCTGAATTCAGGCGTGCCTATACTGTGCTTGGTGATGCAGTAAACTTATCTTCTCGTCTGGAAGGGCTTACCAAACAGTACGGTGTTAAACTTATTGTCGGTGAGAATACTCGTGAAGGACAAGATGATTATATATTCCGTCGCCTGGATAAAGTGCAAGTTAAAGGAAAAACTGAACCTGTTATTATTTATGAACCTATCTGTTTGGTTAGTGATGCAGATGATGCTCTTTTAACATCACTTGAACAACATGAAGCTGCTTTAGATCACTATTATGCAAGAGAATGGGACGAGGCTAAAAAATTATTCAAACATCTAAAAGAAAGCGATCCAGACAGAATGATTTACAGTATTTATCTTGATCGTATGTCAAGCATGAATCTATTACTGCTCACTGACGAATGGGATGGTACTTTCGAGCACACAACTAAGTAAATTATATCGTTACATCGGTGGCGTCGTCGCCTTAAAGAATCTTGATCCTGAAATACCAATTGTCTGACCCGTTATACCAATTCCACCTAAACCAAAACTACCAATAAACCCTTCTGCTCCAGATCCTACAAACAAGCCACCTGCTTCGCCAAGTAGAGCAGTAATCATATCAGGGCAACCCGAACAACCGGCTATTATTGGTACTTTATCGCCAGCTAAAAACACTGAAAGCGGGAAGGAGCCGGGTGTATCTAAATCGACATTATATGTACGACCATTACCGGTCAATGTTCCACTCAGACCACTAATCGTTGACGCAGCAAAATCAATATTAAGCCCCAAAGTACCTGTAACTAATGCACCTGTTTCATCCCTGACACTCGGTCCTGCAACTGTGTTGTATGTTGTTGAACTAGTCAAATTGCTAATAGCGGTTAAGGACGTTAAATTTTCACTATATATAAACGCAATACCGGTTAATAATTTCAGGTCATTGCCATCTATTTGAGCGACCACATCCGTGCTAAGCCAACGCCCCCAATTGACACCCAATGGGTCGCCTCCTTGCCCAACTGCTATACCACTACTTAGCACTCCATATGTAACTGTCTTAGTAGGATCAACGATATTTGCAGCCACAGGCTGCTTACTAACGCCTGCCACTGTAGCAATACCTATTGATGTTGAATTTACATCTTGTATCCCACCACTCCCCTCCGGACTCCCTGTTGACGCATTTATGCCTGAAATAACAAGTGCAGCATTAGCTGGCGCCGTTGTCGGCGTTATAAATCCAATGGGAGTCGCATTAGGATCTAAGCTAGGGTTTATTCGTGGTGGTGGAAGTCGTGAACCGGGACCAGTGGTGATTTTCCGGCGTAGCGAATCAATCCTTTTTGGTGGTGCTAACTTAGCTATTCTAACTATTGTTCTTTTACCTTTTTTGCCTTTTTTATTTCCATTATCATCTCCATCTTCTTTATCTTGCTTGACATCTGCACGACTAATAAGACTAGAAGGAGGATTCGTCATCGCACGTGGGGCTTCATTAGAAGAAGGAACGTTGAAGAATTGATCGGTACCAAAAGTAGACGTACCTCCCTCGTTCTTCATTTCAATTTCACCTTCAAGCACTGTACCGACCAGGCCTTTAACACCATCACCACAATCACCACTACAAACTTGCAACAGGTAATGCGTACCGCGCACGCCCATGGTTGCTACCGGTGTTTTTACTTTGTATTTATCACGTGCTGATTTACCAATTAAACCGGTAACACTACGCATGCCACCCTTTAACAGACTTAAAGCTGCGCTTTTATTATTATCATTCTTGTCTTTGAATTTGTATTCATCAATTCGGAAAACGGTGTTTTCTTTTAATACAACTAATTGGTTATCTATAAAACGAAGTTGCAGACGTGATTTTTTGCCGACATTAATTGTATCACCCTCAAACACTTTACCGCGGCGTTTGAGTTTCTTTTCTTTTCCGTCTTTACTTGTTGTAAATACTTTGCCAATACTGATAATGGCTTTGCCAACGCCTGTTGCGGCGTGAGCATGCAATGTAATGGTACTCATTATGAATACCGTTAATATTAGAATTGATTTAATCCGGTCTTGTCTCATTTTGTACTCTAAGGCGCATTTATCCTTACAAGTCTAGTAGTTATTTTTTATTATTCAAATTTCCCATAAAAAAGCCCGGATAATTAAGTCACTATCCGGGCTATATCATTGAAATATTAAAAATTAAACAAGCAAAACTCTAACCACCCGGTCCTAGATTAGCAAACTCACCAACACCTGAAACACCGATTGTGCCAGATGCATCATTCAAGCCAAAGTAACCAATTAATGCTTCCGCATTAGAGCCAACAAATCCACCACCGGCTGAACCTGTTAATGGCACCGCTGTTGCACAGGCACCCGCGCCACTACAAACACCCGTAATCTGTAATTCTGATCCTGCTTTCAGATCAACTAAATCAACAAACGATGTCAACATGAACGTATCGTAAACGCGTCCATCCGCCCCATTAATTGCGCCATAAAAGTCGACTACCTGACCAACTCCTGTAGTCGTTACACCAAAATCAATGTCAATAAACAACGATGCACTCGCTATACCACCCGACTCATCTAGAATCGCGGGTCCATTGACCAAACCGAATGTATAAAGTCCTGCCTGTGACGTTATCAAACTTGTAATAAATGAATCGGGTGTTGGATTATCACTATAAATAAAATTCAATCCTGTTAATAAGGTTTTGCTAGCACCTGTTTGATCAATTACTTCAACATCGGCAGCGTTCCAACGCCCCCAATTGATACCTAGTGCAGGGTCACCGCCTTGATCTGATGCTACAGCTCCTGTTTTCACCTGAAAACTTGCTGTTCCAAATGCATCGGTTATCGACGTATTAACCAATTGATTCCCGACACCATTAACTGTCTCAAGATTTGCGTCCGCATTAGTACCTTGAACACCAGCTATACCACCAGCACCTTCAATCTCGTCCATGATTCCGCTAAAAGCCATTAGTGCACCGGTTGGTGCCAGTGTTCCAGTATAAAAATCAGTTGTTGTAGCAACCGTACCTGTTGTTGTTTCTACCGTTGTCTGCTCACCACTAGTAAAGGTTGTATCCGTTGTTGTTGAACCATCATCTGTGGTGCCTGTATCACTAGTTGTATCATCTGCAGGAGCATCACCACTATCATCTGATGCCACGGTTTCTTCTCCCTCATCACCGCCTTCATCATTACTCTCTTCTGAATCCTCATCATCAGATTCTATTTCTGCCTTGCTTACTAATGTGGACGGCGGGTTAGTCATCGTACGTGGGGCTTCATTAGAAGAAGGAACGTTGAAGAATTGATCGGTACCAAAAGTAGATGTACCTCCCTCGTTCTTCATTTCAATTTCACCTTCAAGCACTGTACCGACCAGGCCTTTAACACCATCACCACAATCACCACTACAAACTTGCAACAGGTAATGCGTACCGCGCACGCCCATGGTTGCTACCGGTGTTTTTACTTTGTATTTATCACGTGCTGATTTACCAATTAAACCGGTAACACTACGCATGCCACCCTTTAACAGACTTAAAGCTGCGCTTTTATTATTATCATTCTTGTCTTTGAATTTGTATTCATCAATTCGGAAAACGGTGTTTTCTTTTAATACAACTAATTGGTTATCTATAAAACGAAGTTGCAGACGTGATTTTTTGCCGACATTAATTGTATCACCCTCAAACACTTTACCGCGGCGTTTGAGTTTCTTTTCTTTTCCGTCTTTACTTGTTGTAAATACTTTGCCAATACTGATAATGGCTTTGCCAACGCCTGTTGCGGCTTGCGCTGAAACTGAAAATGACGATATGCATAACAGGGAAACAATTAGCCCTGTTTTTAAATTACTTTGTTTCATACTTCAAACTCCCACTCATGCCATAGTTAAAGCATAAGCAACATCTTTTAAAACGTGTAACGTGCACTCACCTGAGTTAACGTTTTGTCGTAGTCAGTGATAACCTGGTTAGAATCATTACGCGTGTAATATATACCCGCCCCTAAACTCCAGTTATCATCAATAATATAGCGTCCTGTAACAGATACCTGATACAACTGCTCATTTCTGGTTTTACCTGTTAAAATACTTTCACCCTGATAATGATTTGTTTCTGCAGAAACGGAAGCTGAGACGCTCATTCTTGAAGTAGGAATAACCTGTGCTGCCACCCTGACGCCCAGGAATTTACGTTGCGCAGATGAACGTGCTGCCTCCGTATCAGTATTTGCAAACTGTTTCCCAACGTAGGTACTTGCTGAAACAGTGGGTCTCCACTTCATGGCATATTGATGTGTTAATCCTGTACCAACAATAAATAAAGTTGCATCACGAATACTTTGATCAGGGTAACCAATTTGCGCTGCTTGAAATTGTGTTGACCATGATGTTTGTTTACTTAAACGACGCTCCCAGCTACCTGATAAACTCACCAGGCTACGATTATCAACATCGGATAATTCAAATTCCTGTACTTGCGCCGTTATACCAAATTTATCTTTACCCTGACGCCACTTAACACCGGCATAAATATTCCAGGTTTCAGTTTCAAAGGCATCATCGTCTGCATTAAAACGTGCCGACACATCTGCGCCTAGTAGCAACTGCTTACCGGGTTCAAAAGGATGCAGTAATTTACCGCCAGTGGTTACTTTCAAAAATTCATCCGATGATGCTAAACCTGTCCCACTCAGTGACAATGTCCCTAAAATCGGACTAAAAAATGTTGCATCGGCTGGTGCGCTATTAATATTGGTGTCATAGCCAAGCGCCACATCAACATAAGCCGATCCGGTTGAGCGATATTCAGATTCTCGTAAACGAATAATACGAAGAAATTTCTTTATGTTAGCAACAACTGCAGCGGGCGGATTTTTTGCCAATACAATGTCAAATTCCTGTCTTGCACGTGTGTCTTCTTTCAATAGAAAGTAAGCGCGCGCTAACTCAAGATGAGCAAGGGTATTTTTTGGCGTTGTTAATACAACTCGTTCAAGTGCTAAAACACCTTCACTTAATTTGCCGGCATCAACGGCTGCCATACCATAGGCAAAATCGAATTTTGCATCGCCCTCAAAATCATCTCGAAACTTAAGTGCTAGCTCATAAGCTTGTTTAGCCTTTCCTTGTTTACGTAATTCGTCGACCTGAGCAGAATTAAATCCATCTGCAGCGATTGCCGGTACAGCTAACACCATACATAAACCTAACACCGCGCTATTCATTTTTATTCCAGGATTCATACTTCTCTACCTATTCCCCATGCTTATTCTATATATAGACATCCTCTATTCTATATCATGACGTGTAAGCGCTTATTTAACAAGACAATTATTGTAAGTACTTTCATTAATGCAGATTTTTATCTCATATGCGACAATAGCACCATCATTATTCATCCTTAACTAATTTCTATCACCACAAATAAGCAAAAAATTCCATAAAAACAACCAGATAAATGAAATTACCTATCCTAAATCGCCTTATTTCATTTCTCGATAGCTTGTCAGAAAATACCGGCAGAACCATTGCCTGGTTAACCGTTTTTATGGTGGTGACTCAATTTAGCGTTGTTATCCTACGTTATCTCTTCAATATCGGCTGGATAGCGATGCAGGAATCCATTCTATTCATGCATGCCATGGTATTCATGTTGGGTGCTGCCTACACCCTGAAACATGATGCACACGTTCGTGTTGATATTTTTTACCAAAAACTGAGCACTCGTGGCAAAGCTTGGGTAGATGTACTTGGAACCACGCTATTACTTCTACCTGTTTGTATTTTTATCATCAGCTATAGTTGGGAATACGTTGCAAGTTCCTGGTCGTTAAATGAAGGTTCACGTGAAGCAGGCGGACTTGCCGGTTTATTCATCCTCAAAACCAGTATCGTATTGCTGCCGGCACTGCTTATTCTGCAAGGAGTATCATTACTGTTAACAAACCTGTTGACGATTTTCACTTATAACGATAATAACCGCCATGTCTGAATACCTGGCATTGTTCATGTTTTTGTCTGTTTGTCTGGTGCTTTTATCAGGTTACCCTGTTGCATTCAGCCTTGCTGGCACTGCCTTGTTATTTGCCTTTATTGGTTCCTCAACAGGTTATTTTGATAGCGCTTTTCTTGAAGCACTACCGAATCGTTTGTATGGCATCATGGAAAATGAAACACTGATTGCCGTACCGTTATTTGTTTTTATGGGTATTATGCTTGAGCGCTCTAAAGTCGCTGAAGGCTTGCTTGAAACCATGTCATCGCTATTTGGTTCCATGCGTGGCGGTTTAGGCATCTCTGTTACTTTAGTTGGCATGTTGTTGGCGGCAAGTACCGGTATCATCGGTGCAACCGTCGTAACGATGGGGCTATTAGCACTTCCAACCATGTTACGCCGCGGTTACGATCCTGCGCTTTCTGCCGGGACGATTTGTGCCTCTGGTACACTTGGGCAAATTATTCCGCCTTCTATCGTGTTGGTTTTACTCGGTGATGTGCTTTCTTCTGCTTACCAACAAGCACAATTGGATATGGGTATTTTCTCACCTGAAACAGTCTCTGTTGGTGATCTTTTTGCCGGTGCTTTATTACCCGGCTTGATGCTTGTTGGGCTTTATCTACTTTATATTCTTGGCATGGCATGGATAAAACCAGATTGTATGCCCAGTCCCTCTGAATCAGAGCACCATGAAATAAAAAAGGGCCTGGCACTACGTGTATTGAAGGTTTTATTACCACCACTACTATTAATTGTCTCCGTGCTCGGTTCAATTATGGCTGGCTTGGCAACGCCCACTGAAGCCGCCTCTGTTGGTGCAATGGGTGCCATTTTGTTAGCGATTATAAGCGGTGAATTTTCTTATTCTCGTTTACTTGAAGTCATGCGTAACACCACTCGCGTCACCAGTATGGTGTTTTTAATATTTATCGGTGCATCTATCTTTTCACTTGTTTTCAGGGGATTCGGTGGTGATGATATTGTTGCCGAGCTGCTTAACAATTTACCGGGTGGTGTCTTTACAGCCATGTTTGCGGTCATGCTGTTAATGTTTTTACTTGGCTTTATACTCGACTTTATTGAAATCACCTTTGTCGTTGTACCCATTGTGGGACCCATTCTTTTAGCAATGGGATTAGATCCGGTTTGGTTGGGCGTAATGATTGCTATCAATTTACAAACTTCTTTCCTGACACCACCCTTTGGCTTTGCTTTGTTTTACTTACGTGGTGTTGCACCTAAAGAAGTGACAACAATGCATATCTATAAAGGCGTAATGCCGTTTATCGGTATTCAACTAATTGGTTTATGTTTAATTGCTTATTGGCCTGGCATTGCAACCTGGTTACCAAATCAAATATACGGTTAAATTTTAAACTCTCGCATTTAAATAAGCTCGTTCTGAAACATTGTGCCATTTAGTCGCTTGATCGCGGAAATTTCTAAACGATTCAAAGACTTTTTTCGATGTCTTGTCTTTTGCTCCTACTTCAGCGACCACTTCATCTGACAAGGCTTTTAATTTCTTTAAAACATCATCAGGATAACGTCGTAAATCGACTTTATGTTTATTCACCAAAGTATCCAATGCCTGATTATTCTGTGCGGTGTATTCAGATAACATATCCAGATTTGCCACTCGTGATGCATTGATCACAATAGACTGTAAATCTTTGGGTAAGGATTCCAGCACCTTCTTGTTTACAAAACATTCCAGAGTTGTTCCTGGCTCATGCCAACCGGGGTAATAATAATGTTTAGCCGCCTTATACAAACCAAATGCGAGGTCATTATAAGGGCCGACAAATTCACTGGCATCGATTGCGCCAGATTGTAACGAAGTAAATATCTCTCCTCCGGGTAAACTAACCGGTGTGCCACCTGCACGTCTTAACACTTCCCCACCTAGCCCGGGAATGCGCATTTTCAGTCCTTTTAAATCTGCGACAGAATTAATTTCTTTATTAAACCAGCCACCCATTTGAACACCGGTATTACCTGCCGCCATAGGCACTAAACCAAACGGTTCATAAACTTCATGCCATAACTCCATGCCACCACCATGATACAACCATGCATTCATCTCTTGCGCGGTTAAACCAAACGGTACAGCTGCGAAAAATTGTGCCGCCTCACTTTTTCCTTTCCAATAATAGGCAGCACCGTGACCCAGCTCTGCGACGCCACGGGAAACCGCATCAAAAATCTCAAATGCAGGCACAAGCTCTTTGGCACCATAAACTTTAACCTGAATACGTCCACCACTCATTTCATTAATGAGATTAGCGAGATAATTGGCACCGGTCCCCAGACCCGGGAAATTCTTTGGCCAGGTTGTCACCATTTTCCATTTATATTCAGGCGTCACCTTAGCCTGAGCCAATCCTGGAGCAACAAGGGTAGAACCCGCTACAAGCCCGCTTCCACCTAATTTTTTAATAAACTCACGCCGCTTCATCTTCTAACTCCCTCATTGAACTGGTTTTTTTAATAAACTCAGTTTATCTGATGCGTACCAAGCGAGCAAACCGTCACATGCTAATCGCGGCTAATCCTGATAGTATTAGCCTCATAATAATTATTATAAGACTCATTATTGTGTCATCAGAAACCGCCTTTATTCGATCGACTCGCTATCGCTTTGCAGCGATTGTTGGTAGTAGCTTTATTCTTATGCCCTTACTTGGGCATATGGCAGCCGTTTCTTTTCAATTAGTAACATGGCACGATTTAGCGCTTGCACTGGAACAACCTTTTTTACCTATCTACATTGGCTTTATGTTTCTCTGGAGTACTGCCTATGCGTGGCGATTATTAGCTCCCATACAAAAATGGAAAATTAATAATCCTAATTCTCATTATGCCTCACCGGACATTCATCACCGCTTAAAACGATTTAGTAGTGACTATTGGGGTTTCTACTTAAGTTATGTATTAATTGTGCCGCAAATCTATTTCTGGACAACCGCTTCGACTGAAACGCTTGATTTAAATTTATTTAGTAAAATTATTTTACTACAGCTCGTTGTTGCTATTTTGGTTGGCTTACCTATTTATATGCTCTCCATGTCAACACTCGGGCGGCTTGTTAAGTTTGTTGGTATTAGCGCACCGCTATTTAGTATTAAAACAAATCTAATGTTAGTGGGTGGTTTTATGCCTTTACTCACTAACTCTATTTTAATGCTCTATTTCTGGAATGAGCAGGGCTACGAAGCAATAAGCTCATTACCTGTATTTGGCTCACTCGCTGTTATTAGCATCGCCATTACAATTATTAGTATTTCAACGACCGCACGTGCTTTGCGACCCGTACAAAATGTTCTCTATGGCCGCGGTGCAAGTAGCCACGATGAATTAGCAAAATTGCGCCCACAATCAACCGATGAGATCGGTTATTTAACGCAAACGCTTTCTACCTTATTCCAGCACCTTGGCGATCAACGCTCTCATATGCGCGCTATTTTCGATACTACCTCAGAAGGGATTATTGTTACCAATCAACAAACACTGATCATTTCATTTAATCCTGCTGCCGAACGGCTATTTGAGCTTCGCGCGGCTGAAATAATTGGTCAACCCATTTCTCGTTTATGTCCTGACGTAAACATTATTAATTTAGCCCAATCTGCTCATCCTGAACGTGAAATTGAAATTACACGTCCTGATAGTAGCCATCTATCCATTGAGCTACGCGTTAGCGAAATGCAGCAAAGTAATTTACAAATGTATGCTTGTATCATGGTTGATATTTCAGAGCGAAAAAATGCAGAAAGAAAATTACGCGAAGCTGAATCTCGTTACCGTGATTTAGTCGAAACAGCGCATGATTTAGTCTGGAGTATTGATTCAAAAGGCCACTGGATCTACCTGAATCAGGCTTGTAAACATATTTATGGTTATGAACCTGAGGAAATGTTGCATAGACATATTTCTGAATTTGTCAGTCCTGAATTTAAACAACGTGATCAAGATGCTTTTGAAAACCTGCTTATTAATACTGAAATGCTACAGTACGAAACGGTTCACCTTGATCGCAATGGGACTCCTAAACAACTTAGTTTTAATGCAACAGCGCTGATTAAAGATGGAAAGATAATGCGTATCCGCGGGACTGCGCGAGATATTACTGAACAAAAAATCTATGAAAAACAACTCAGCTATCAGGCTGAACATGATTCGCTTACCGGTTTATATAACCGTCATTATTTCCAGCAAGAGCTTGAACGTTTAATCGCCCGTACTGCGCGTAGTGGTGCTAACTCTGCCTTGTTTTATATCGATCTCGATCAATTTAAATATGTTAACGATACGCTTGGCCATGCTTTAGGTGATGAACTATTACTCGAAACAACCGATATTTTAAAATCACACTCAAGAGATGGAGATTTATTGGCGCGTTTTGGTGGCGATGAATTCACCTTATTACTTTATAATATCGATCTTAATGATGCTGAACCTATCGCTGAAAAATTACGCTTAATTTTTGAAAACTATCGCTATAATCGCGCTTCAAACAGCTTCAATATTACTTGTAGTATTGGCATTACAATCATTGACAATCATTCCTCATCAGCTGATGAGTGTCTTGCCCAGGCCGATCTTGCATGCAATCTGGCTAAAAGCCATGGTCGCAATCGCATCTATATCTATAACCCCGAGGATCGCGATAAATTAGGCATGGCAGAAGATATGGGCTGGGCTACGAGGGTACGTGAAGTGCTCGACAACGATCGTTTTCAGATAGTCTATCAACCCATTGTTGGTATTAACGACGGTAAGATACATTCTTACGAAGTACTTATTCGTATGCCGTATGATGATGGTCAAACCATTCTACCTGGTGGTTTCATGCCAGCAGCTGAACGTTTTGGCCTTATTCATAGTATCGATAGATGGATGGTTGCTAAAACGATTCGTACCCTGGCAAGGCTACGCGATGAAGGTCATACACTGCACTTTGGTATTAATCTTTCGGGTCGTGCTTTTGAAGATGCTACCTTACTCCCTTTAATTAAAGCGGTGCTTGATGAAACAGGTCTTGACCCATCCTGGCTAACCTTTGAAATTACAGAAACAGCCGCCATTGCTAATCTTAATGCAGCGATTCGTTTTATTGAAGCATTACGAAATATAGGTTGTCGTTTCGCCCTGGATGATTTTGGCTCGGGCTTCTGTTCTTTTACCTACCTGAAGCATTTACCTGTTGATACATTAAAAATTGATGGCTCTTTTGTACAAAGTCTGCCGAATGCACCGGTTGATCAAGCCATGGTTAAATCAATGAATCAGGTTGCGCATGCCCTGGGCAAGAAGACCATTGCCGAGTCAGTTGAGAATGTAGAAACACTGGAATTACTCAAAGAGCTTGGTGTTGATTATGCACAGGGGCATTATTTAGGACGACCCAGTTCTAACATTGCCTAGCTTAAAGTCTGTAAATTAGCATAAGCAATCACTAGCCACTTACTGCCTATTTTATCAAAATTCACTTGAACTCGTGCATGGGCTCCATCACCTTCACTACTGGTAACGGTGCCTTCACCAAATTTTGCATGCTGTACTCTGGCGCCTAATTGAAAACCATTACTTGATGCCGTTTCTATTTGCATTGTTGACGCTGTCGCCGCTTGCCTTTTAATACGTACTTCCTGCAAATATTCTTTTGGCAATTCACTTATAAAACGAGATGGCTGTGTATAAACCTCATTTCCATGCAAGCGTCGAACATTGGCATAACTGATGGTGAGTTGTTGCTTGGCACGTGTAATGCCGACATAACAGAGTCGACGTTCTTCATCGAGCCTGCCCGGTTCATCCATCGACATACGATGTGGAAACAAGCCTTCTTCTAAACCACTGAGATAAACATGTTCAAACTCCAGGCCTTTCGCAGTATGCAAGGTCATTAATTGAACCGGATCTTCATATTCAGATGCCTGTCCTTCACCGGCTTCTAATGCCGCATGCGCTAAAAAGGAATCAAGCTCAGACAGTTCATCTTCTTCATGTTCAAATTGTCTGGCAGCCGTGACTAATTCAGCAAGGTTCTCTACCCGCATCTGTGCCTTTTCGCTTTTATCTTTCTTGTAGCTATCGATCAAAGTACTGGTTTTCAGCATTGTCTCTGTAATGTCGTGTAATGGCATGTCTTGTGTTTCCACTGCCATTTCTTCAATTAAATACATAAACGATTGAATTGCATTACCGGCACGCGCGGTAAACTGTTTATCATCCAGTAACTGCTGGGCGGCTTGCCAAAGGGTAATATTATATGCACGTGCCTGTTCGCGAATCATCTGTACGGTTTTTTCGCCAATGCCACGTGTTGGGGTATTCACCACGCGTTCAAATGAAGCATCATCATTACGATTGCTGATCAAACGTAAGTAGGCGAGGGCGTGTTTGACTTCCTGACGCTCGAAGAAACGCATGCCTCCATATACTTTATAAGGTATTGCGCTGCGTAGCAGACCTTCTTCAATTACCCGTGACTGTGCATTAGAGCGATACAGCACGGCAATTTCATTTCGTGGAATACCTTTGTCGATGCAATTTTTAATACTGTTAACGATATAACGTGCTTCTTCTAAATCATTAAAGGCTTCGTAGAGTAAAATTAGCTCGCCATCACTGCCATCGGTCCAGAGATTTTTGCCAAGTCGATCGCTGTTATTTTCAATTAAGGCATTCGCGGCAGATAAGATAGTGCCGGTTGAACGATAGTTTTGCTCAAGCCGAACGGTGCGTGTATTAGGGAAATCCTTGGTAAAGCGTTGAATATTTTCAATTTTCGCACCACGCCACCCATAAATAGACTGATCATCATCACCCACGGCAAATAGCGGATTATTATCACCGGCTAGTAAGCGCAGCCATGCATATTGAATCGTATTGGTATCCTGAAACTCATCCACCAGAATATGCTGAAAACGGCGTTGATAGTGGTCTAGTAAGTTCTTGTTATGCAATAGAATTTCATGTGCACGGAGTAATAATTCAGCAAAATCAACCAGACCACTGCGTTTGCACACCTCTTCATAGGCGGCATATATCCGCACCATTTGCTCTTCAAAGGGGGCATTATGATGGTCAACATGCTCAGGACGTCGACCTTCATCTTTTTGACCATTAATAAACCACTGAATCTGTTTTGGCGGCCAACGAGTCTCATCCAACTCCATCTGTTTTAGTAGACGCTTAATAGTACGGTGCTGATCATCTGAATCGAGAATTTGAAATGTCTGTGGCAAACCCGCCTCTTGCCAATGAGCTCGCAGCAAGCGATGCGCAATACCATGAAAGGTACCTACCCACATTTGCCTGACGGGCATATCGAGCATTTTTTCAATCCGGTCACGCATCGAACGTGCCGCTTTATTCGTAAAGGTCACCGCAAGAATACCCTGCGGTGACACTTCACCGGTACGCACCAGGTAAGCAATACGGTGCGCCAACACCCTCGTCTTACCGCTTCCCGCACCCGCTACCACTAATTGATGTACTGGCGGGGCCGCCACGGCTTCACGCTGTGGCTCATTCAAATTATCAAGTAAATCGCTTATATCCATTCAAGCATTCTACCTTATTCACGCCGCCACATCAGGCTGCTTTCAGTCTTCGCCGCTGTTCCCATTGATGCATGCTCAAACCTAAAATAATCAGACTTGTCCCAAACCAGACAATACCCGTGACATTCTCACCGTTCATAGCTTGCCCGATTAATAATGCCGTTACCGGTGTTATCAAAGTAATCAAGCCAACATTGGTCGCACTAACATGTCTTAATGTATAAAAATAAAATACATACCCAAGTACTGAACCAAAAATACCGAGATAAATTATCGAACCAATAGCGTGCATCGGTACATGATCAGGTATTGTGCCATCTGCAAAATACCAGACGATTAAATACAATGGCATCGAAAATAATAAACTACCTGTCGTCATTGCCAATGCAGACATCTGTTGACCAAGCTGTTTTACCCATACGGTACTCACTGAGTGCATTAACATACCCATAAAGACTGCCAACATACCGTATAGACTCTGTTCGGTTATATGGCCTGCTTCGCCGCCTAATAGCACGATACAAAATAAACCACTCAAAGCAATCAGAATACCCATTAGCTTAAATAGTCCTGGTCGTGACTCGGTACCCATTGACACAGAGATAACGGTTATCGCTAGTGGCGTTAAACCAAATAGCAATGCGACTAAACCTGACTCAATAAACTGAGCACCCCAATACACACTTAGCATTCCTGCAAAGACAGCCAATGATCCTGCTATATAAGCGTACACCGCCTGACGATGCCATGGCATCGCAACGCGAAGTAGCTTTACTAATACCAGACAGATAACCGTTCCAATAATCATTCGACTTGTCACACCCGCAATAAAACTCGGGCCTTCACTGCTCCACTTAATTGCAAGCGGTGTAGTTGACCAAATAACAATGACTGCAAGATACGCTGCAGGGACCGACATGATTTTTACTCCTCTGTTTACGGTCGTAATAAAAAAGGCCACGGACTGTTTAGTTTCCGTGGCCTTTTCAGGATATTGTTTTGTGTCACTTTAACTTTTTATCATCTTAACCTACAAAACACACGGAAAAAACTGCATCCAGCAGGGTGCTCGATGCAACTTAATCACACAAATGTGTTGTTTGATATTTAACATGCGCGCATTCTGCGCCTTTGCTTCGATAACTGTCAAGCACTTATTTTAAATTTTGAGTACTTCGTAAGCCTGACGAACCTTGATAAATATTTCTTTTTCACCCCCTTTATCAGGATGGTGCTTTGCGGCTAAACGGCGGTAGCTTGCGACAATTTCTTCATGCTCTGCATCAGGCTTTAATTCCAATATCTCTAGCGCTGATTCTTTTTTATCTATTGAGATGTATCTCTGCCAGAAATTATTGAGCAATCCAATCACCGCTGCTTCATCGGTATCTTCAAAATTTTGCCAGTCCCGATAATAACAACTTAATTCTTCTGACTCAGAGAGGATAAGTGAATGTTCTTCTGATGTTGACTGATTCGCTGCTTTTATTTCGATATTTAACGGCGAGACCTCAAGGTATAGCTGCTCGTCTTCCCATAATTGCTGCTGTAATTCATAAAGCGCATTCATAATCATAAAATGCTTTTGAAACAAGGCTAACTGGCTTGCATCTGAAAAATCATTAAATACATCATATTCTGCTAACATTTGCATTAAGTCATATTCACTCACTCCAGCAGCGTGCTCGCGTAATAATGACAAAATAATCGGTAAAAGCGTATTATGCATAAAGAAAGAATACGTTATTATCGCTAAATAGTCATAATATTAACCCATTCTAAAAGGTGCCATTATGCAACGACATATTAAAAATCTTAGCTCTCTGCTTTTATTCTTCTTTATCTCATCTCCTTTCGTACTAGCCGATGAATCCATGACTGTATCGATTAAACGCTTAAAGATGGATACTGCATTACGTATTGCACAAGCTGCTATTAAACAATGCCGTAAAGAAGGCGTTCAAATTGCGGTGACTGTTGTCGATCGTGGTGGGCATGCTCAAGTGACTCTGCGCGACACATTAGCGATGGATATTACTCTAGCCATTAGCAAACAAAAAGCACATACGGCCATGTCGTTTAACGCGCCTTTATCTCAACTTGAAGATCGCTTTACAAAACCTTTTCAAGTCGCAAAACTGGATGGGCTGATTATTGCCGCTGGCGGCGTGCCTATTAATATCGGAGGCAATATCATGGGTGGCATCGGTGTTAGCGGCGCCACAGCTGGTCTTGAAGCTGTTCGAGAGGATTTAGAACTGGATGGCTAAGCCTTATCACCCAAAATACGTATTTCTCGTTGCGGGAAGGGCATAGATATATTGGCTGCGGCTAATGCAGAATGAATTTCTGCATTAGCCTTGTATCGCGTTTCAAAGTAGCAATTAGTCGGTGCCCAGAAACGAATACCGATATTAATACTGCTATCCCCGAAATCTTCAATCCCCACTAATGGTTTTCGTTCACGACTGATGTTTTCAATATTATCTAAAGCATCCGTTATAACTTTAATTGCCTGCATAGGATCACAGTCATAAGAAATACCAACGCTCTCTTCAGCAAGCGTATCAGCATGTGAATTACTGATTATCTCTCCTACTATGTGCTTGTTTGGAATGGTGATCTCTACATCATCTTCATCAGTGAGCAGAGTGTATGCGAGATGCACTTCTTTTACCTGACCAATCACTCCCTGTATGCGTATCGTATCTCCCACTACAAAAGGACGCGCAAGAATAATATTTAAACCGGCACCATAATTAGATAACAAGCCTTGCATGGCTAAACCGGCACCTAATGACAAGGCACCTATTGCAGCAACAAAAGGGGTGACACTGATGCCTACCTTGCCTAATGCAATAATTGCCACCATAGCAATAATGAAAATCTTTGATGTACTGGCAATAAAAAGGCTTAAGGTTATATCGAGTTCTTTACGCTCACATATTTTAAAAACGATATCACTAACTTTTCTCGCAACCAGAAAACCCAGTACCAGAATAATAATGGCACCAAGGATCTGGAAGCTATAGTTAATAAAAAATTCAGTGATAAGTTTATAGACTGCTTGCGCTTGTTGAAGTTCTTCTTCCACAACATAACCTTTTATTGTTGATTAAATACTATTGAGTGGCTCAGTTATTTTCTTGTAATTTGGGTTGGCCAGAAAGCTGTCTTTAATAATCTCACCCTTCTCATCTACCTGCCAACTACCGACAATAGCATGTTGTGGCACTTCTTGTTTACCCTGATAATCGCCGTCAATAATATACACCCAGGTATTTGGATTATTCCTGGCTTGTGCCACTATTTCCGGCGTTGGTTTAATCTTTTTGAATTCATATTGCTCGGCTGTTGCACTATAACTATTCAACAACACTGTTAATGCGATAGTAAATGCAGATAACGTCTTTTTATTATTTACCGTTATGTTCATCGTTATTTCCCCCTGATAAATAAGGTCCCCACCTCATGTTCAGAAATATAATACCATGACAAAAACTATGTATTAGTAATAATTCAATTTATTTTTTGTAAATAAGTAGTCAGTAATTAACTAATTTTCAATTTCTACTCTATATTAATCTTGTAAGTTATTGTTTTATTCTTCCACTTCTTTTGCATTTTCCGTATAAATATCAGCAACCGCAAACATACTTAGAATTGGCCATATTTTTACATAGAAAAAAGTGCCCGCAAAAACAGTCACCAACAGCGGGAAGGGTTCAGTTAAAGATCCTATATCAAAGTCATTCGGGTTAAATAATATTAAGCCAATAATACTTAAGAAACTCCCGAGTCCTATCATAATTAACATCAGCATACTGCTATCTTTTGCGCCCACCGTTAACTTTGCAACCTTTGGTTTCAGTGGGTCAATTAAAACATCCACGTTTGATTGTTTTTTTAATCCATGGCTATTCGCATCAACTTCACTTTGAAACTCGTACAATTTATTATATTTATACTGAACGATGGGTGTCCAAATAATTCGTTTATCTTCTATCCCGCCAAATGTGTTTCGACTTATATTCACCTTCTCCACAATATCAACAATTTTTCCATTAACGATTATACTGCTCGCCATAAACTGTTGATGTTTCTTTCTTAAAAATAATCCTAAAAAAATAAAGAATAATCCGCCACCCGTAAACATTATTGTATCCATGTTAGCTACTCAACTTTATTATCATTTATATTTTTATTCTGGACGCCAACCGTTGCGCCATACATCAAACGGCACAATATACGGTGGTAAACCATTATCTCTAAACCAGGAATCCACCGCATATTGCTGACCTGATCTTGTTTCTTTTATTACTGCGGTTGTATGCGGCCAGCCATTAAAAAAATAACCGCGATTTCCCCTGTCCTGATAGGTATGCCAGCGCAGTAAACCATCGCGCTGTATCATCATTAAGTAGATTGTTGTATTGGTTGATTCATCTATACAATCCATATAATGATTTGAATCATCATCTGATTTATTTTCTGCCTTATCATTATAGGTATCTGTTAAACGCCCAACAATTTTTTCTAATTTGGCAATCGCCAATTTTATATTTTTTCTTTCTTGCTGCGGAGTGCGATTAATTTTAAATATTTTTCTTATTTGTAACCATTGTGTATCGGTAAGGCTTACTTTTTCAAGGTTTTCACACGTGCCGCCATGACATACTGTAAATGCCGAAGGTGTTGGGTCGGTATTAACATCATCGCGAACAAATGTTTCAGCCCACGCTATTAGAGCAGTGCTTAATATTAAACTTAACAGAAGAGTCTTTATTATCCTTATCATTATTTATCCTTAAACAATCGTATTCCATTCAAATCCACTTTTTAAGATAGTCAGTATAATCCTGTTTAGTTAGTGTGGTAGCGCCCTGTTGTTGGCAAATTCTTGCTGCAAACTCATTGGCTCTTGATAATATCTGTTGTTGAGTCCATTGCTTATGTAAACCTAATATACACACTGCAGTAAACGCATCACCTGCGCCAACTGTATCTAATACCTTTATTTTTTTATTCTTCTCACTTATTTGTTCATCTTCAGTAATAACGTCTGCGCCCGTTTCACCGTGGGTTAAATAAACTACTTCTATACCATAATCTGATCTAAGTTGTTTTGCTTTCTCCGTTAGGATCTGTGTCGAAGCAACCAGACTTGTTAAATCCGTATCACTCAATTTTAACCAATGTGCTTCATTTAGACTCTGCTCAACAATTTCAGGATCATTCCAGGGTTCTCTTATATTTATATCTACAAATACCGGTAACGATACTTCAAGCATTAATCTTTGCAAGGTCTTATGAGAATGATGACTTCTCTGCGCCAAGGTTCCTGCATAGAGTATTGAGCAAGGTAGCGTTTTTACCCACTCCAATGCTAAATAACTACTTATATGGTCCCATGCCTGATCTGGTTCTATCTCAAAATGGTTATCGTCGTTTTTATTTGTTACTTGTACTTTACCTGTAGCGTGTATTGGATCTATTTGTACGCCACAGGTATCAATACCCCATTCACGCATAGCGGCTAGTGCCAGCTCACCCTCTGTATCCTGTCCAATGCGTGTAATCAAAAGCGGTCGTAAACCAAAACCCTGACAATGCCACGCTACGGCGAGTGGTGCACCGGCAAGTACTTTATTTCCATCGGGATAATGATCGAATAATAACTCACCAAAAATAACAGGGCGAGCATGCTGATCAATAGTGTGTGACATCAGAGCTGGGAGATTATTCCACTGTTACAGACTTTGCAAGATTGCGTGGCTGGTCAATATCAGTGCCTTTAATAATCGCGACATGGTAGGCAAGGAGTTGTAATGGTACTGAATAGATAATCGGTGATATTGCCTGCTCTGTAGGCGCAACATGAATGACCTGACAATGTTCATCTTCGATAAAACCGGCATCTATATGTGAGAAAACAATTAAATGCCCACCACGTGCACTGACTTCCTCAAGATTTGCTTTCAATTTTTCCAGCAATTGGTCGTTAGGTGCAACAGCGACCACTGGCATCTTGGCATCGACCAGGGCAAGTGGGCCATGTTTCAGTTCACCCGCAGGGTAAGCCTCTGCATGAATATACGATATTTCTTTCAGCTTTAACGCACCTTCTTTAGCAACTGGATATTGCGGACCACGCCCCAGGAATAAAGCGTGGTGTTTATCAGCAAATTGCTTTGCGAGCTCTGCAATTGGCTCATCCAGTAACAAAACTTGTTCAATACGTTCTGGCAAACTATCCAGCTGTTCCACAATTGCCTTTTCAGTCTCTTCAGACATACCATGACGACGCCCAACGGCAATAATGAGTAATAGCAATGCGACTAATTGCGTAGTAAATGCCTTGGTTGATGCCACACCAATTTCTGGCCCAGCCTGAGTCATGAGCACTAAATCTGATTCACGTACCAGTGAGCTTTCAGGCACATTACAAATTGCAAAGGTATGCTTGTAACCTAAGCGTTTGGCTATGCGTAATGCCGCTAAGGTATCTGCTGTTTCACCAGATTGTGATAGGGTAAGAAATAACGTATTTTCCGAAACCACGTGTTTTCGATAGCGAAATTCACTCGCCACCTCGACACTACAGGGGACATTGGATAAATCACCAAAACCATATTTTGCAATTAACCCCGCATGGTAACTTGTTCCGCACGCCACAATCTTTATGGAATCAATATTATCCAATATGTCACTGGCACCGGTACCAAAACATTCTTCTAATAAACGTCCACCACTAATGCGCCCTTCCAATGTTGCGTGAATAGCTTCCGGTTGTTCGTAAATTTCCTTGAGCATGTAGTGACGATATTTTCCACGCTCCGACAACTCAGCATTTAATTTACTAAGATGTGCTTCACGTTCAACATGATGCCCCTCTGTATCAAATATCTTAATACTGTCTTTGGTAATTTCAGCAATATCGCCTTCTTCAAGAATAATGAATGTTTGTGTAACAGGAAGCAGGGCAGCAACATCGGAGGCAATATAATTTTCACCTTCGCCAACACCTATCACTAAAGGGCTTCCGCGTCGTGCCACAATCATGCGATTTTTTTCGGTGTTACTGATAACACCCAGGGCATATGCACCATCTAATAACTCGGTTGTTGCACGTACAGCATCAAATAAATCTTTTCCTTGTTCAATAAAATCATGTACTGCATGCACAATGACTTCGGTATCTGTCTGCGACGTAAAATGGTGACCTTGCTTGATTTGTTCTTCGCGTAATATCTGATGGTTTTCAATAATACCATTGTGTACTACGGCAACACTTTTTTTGCATACATGTGGATGCGCATTCTTATCACTCGGGACACCATGTGTTGCCCAACGGGTATGCGCAATACCTAATTGCCCACTCACCGGCATTTCTTGCAGTTTTTCTTCAAGGCTTTTTACTTTGCCTATACTACGTACTCGAGCAATACATTCGCCAGCATCAACCAGGGCAATGCCAGCTGAATCATAACCACGATATTCCAGACGCCGTAATCCCTCTAATAAAATTGGAAGGACATCTCTATTTGCTATCGCTCCTACAATACCGCACATAATTATTTATTCTTCGTTGGCCGTTTCCAGCTTTTAATTGTTTTTTGTTTACTGCGCGTTAATGTCAGCGCAGCATTTTCTGCATCTGTTGTTAACGTGCTACCAGCACCAATCGTTGCACCTTCACCAATTTCAATCGGTGCCACCATGGCTGTGTTTGATCCAATAAAAGCATTGTCACCAATAATGGTTCGGTGTTTATTTGCACCATCGTAATTACAGGTGATAGTGCCGGCACCGACATTCACACCTGTACCCATGCTGGTGTCACCAATGTAACTAAGGTGATTCACTTTACTGCCTTCACCAATATCTGCATTTTTTATTTCAACAAAATTACCGGCTTTGGCTTTATTCGCTAGCTTCGCGCCAGGGCGTAGTCGAGCAAAAGGACCAATACTGCATTCTTCGCCTACCGTGGCTTGTTCGATAACGCAATTGGCTTCAATCACCGAGCCGGCACCGATACGGCAGTCTTTCAAAATAACATTGGGACCAATTTGAACATTATCGCCAATCTCAACGCTGCCTTCGATAATGACATTAATATCGATGATCACATCCTGACCACAAGTAATCTCACCACGTACATCAATTCGTGCTGGGTCACGAAGGGTAACGCCTTGTTGCATGAGCTTTTCTGCTTGCATCGCCTGATAATACCTTTCGAGATGAGCTAATTGTGCCCGGTCATTTACGCCTTCCACTTCGTGGGAATTTGACGCTGAAACGGTGTTAATTGCTATTCTATCACCGACTGCCATGGCGATGATATCAGTCAGATAATATTCACCCTGGGCATTATCATTACTTAAATTCTCTAGCCAGATACTTAATTTCTCGGCGGGCACACACATAATGCCAGTATTGATCTCATGGATGTGTAATTGCTCTTCATTGGCATCTTTATGCTCAACAATACTCACCACTTCTTGTTCATTATTACGCACAATTCGCCCATAACCATGAGGATCATCAAGTTCTATGGTCAACAGGCTCATGGCTGATTCAGCGCAACTTTCCAGCATCGCTTCAAGTGTGTTTGATGTTATTAAAGGGACATCTCCATATAAAATCAATACCTTACCTGAATCCGGAATCTGTGGAATCGCCTGTGCAACGGCATGACCCGTACCCAGTTGTTCAGTCTGTTCTGCCCAGGAAACGGGTTGACCCTGCATATGATGGCGCACTTTTTCACCACCGTGACCATAAACAATGCAGGTATTTTGAGGTTTTAATCGTTCCGCTGCTGCCCAAACATGCTCAAGTAAGCTGCGATGTGCCAGCTTATGCAAGACTTTAGGCAGGGACGAACACATTCGTGATCCTTGACCGGCAGCTAAAATAATAACAGAGAAACTCATAAGACTATTGTTGCGGAAAATGCCGCGAGGTACAAACGAGGATAGCCAATTAGTGAGGTGCGCCGGTAGTCGGATCCATTACATCAACATTATGCGGTTGACTAGGCGCCTTATTAGCAATTTCTTCTTCACTGGCATCACGAATATCTTGAATAGTCGCTTCAAAATTGACTGTTTTACCAGCAAAAGGGTGGTTGCCATCCAATGTCAGCATGTCACCTTCAATTTTACTTACAATAAAAGTCTTTTCTTCACCTTTATCATTTTTAAATTGCGCTTGCGCACCCACATAGCGAAATTCTTCTGGCACATTGTCGATTTTATCTGAGAACATTAGCTCTGGATCATATTGGCCAAATGCTTCTTGTGGAGGAATAGTGACCGTCACAACATCGCCCACCTTGTGATCGGCCAATGCACTTTCTAATGCTGTTAATAACTCACCTTCAACACCATGAACATAACCAAGCGGTACATCATTTTGTTCAATTACTTCCCCTACACCGTCTTTAATGGTGTAAGTAATCGTAACAAGCTTGTTTTTTGTAACGGTCTCAGACACGATAAGTAATAACTAGCGTTTAGTTTTACGAAGGTGCTCAATGGCTTTTAGCTGTGCCATTGCTTCTGCCAGCTCAGCTTGCGCTTTAGCATAATCAACCTTACCTGCACTGTCTTTCAATGCTGATTCTGCCTGCTTTTGAGCTTCAAGCGCAGCAGCTTCATCAAGATCATGTGCACGTATCGCTGTATCAGCCAGCACAGTGACAACATGTGGTTGCACTTCAAGCATACCGCCCGAGACGTAGAAAAACTGCTCTTCTTTACCTGCTGTTTGTAAACGTACTTCGCCGGCCTTAAGTGGTGTGAGCATTGGAGTATGACGTGGTGCAATACCCACTTCACCCATTATTGCAGGAGCAAACACCATTTCAGCGGTACCAGAAAAAATTTCTTCTTCTGCACTAACGATGTTGACGTGTGTTGTCATACCCATTTCCTAAAGCCTCAAAATTATCGCTAAATTGTTTTCGCTTTTTCGACCACTTCTTCAATACCGCCAACCATGTAGAAGGCTTGTTCTGGTAATGAATCGTATTCGCCACTAAGAATGCCTTTAAACGCTTTCAGCGTATCTTTTAGTGAAACGTATTTACCTGGTGCGCCAGTAAAGACTTCAGCAACGAAAAAAGGTTGTGACAAGTAACGTTGAATTTTACGAGCACGTGATACGGCTTGTTTATCTTCTTCTGATAATTCATCCATACCCAGAATCGCAATAATATCTTTCAATTCTTTGTAGCGTTGTAATAAACCCTGAACACCACGCGCAATATCGTAATGGTCTTGACCAACAATTAATGGATCTAATTGGCGTGACGTTGAATCCAATGGATCAACCGCCGGGTAGATACCGAGCTCTGCAACTTGACGAGATAATACCAGTGTCGCATCAAGGTGGGCGAAGGTGGTTGCTGGTGATGGATCGGTTAAATCATCCGCTGGTACGTACACCGCCTGGAATGAGGTAATTGAACCAGTCTTGGTTGAGGTAATACGTTCTTGCAGTACACCCATTTCTTCAGCCAGTGTTGGTTGGTAACCTACCGCTGATGGCATACGACCAAGCAGTGCGGATACTTCTGTACCGGCAAGTGTGTAACGGTAAATGTTATCAATGAACATTAATACGTCACGACCTTCATCACGGAAATGTTCCGCCATGGTTAAACCTGTTAGTGCAACACGAAGACGGTTACCGGGAGGCTCATTCATCTGACCGTAAACCAGGGCTACTTTATCAAGTACGCCTCCTTCTTCCATTTCGTAGTAGAAATCGTTACCTTCACGAGTACGTTCACCCACACCGGCGAATACCGAGAAGCCACTGTGTTCTACCGCGATGTTACGAATTAATTCCATCAATGTTACGGTTTTACCTACACCCGCACCACCGAATAAACCGATTTTACCACCCTTGGCAATCGGCATAACCAGGTCGATAACTTTTACACCGGTTTCAAGAATTTCTACCGTGCTTGACTGCTCGTCAAATGCAGGTGGGTCGCGGTGAATAGGCATGGTCTTTTGTGCACCAATATCGCCAGCATTATCAACCGGGTTACCCAGTACATCCATGATACGACCGAGTGTTTCCTGACCAACAGGAACACGAATCGCTTCACCTGTGTTGGTAACACTTTCGCCTCGACGTAAACCATCGGTGGTTCCCATTGCAATAGTACGCACAATTCCATCACCGAGTTGCTGCTGAACCTCAAGGGTTAAACCCTTATCTTCAAGTTTCAGCGCATCGTAGATTTTAGGCACACTGTCACGTGGGAATTCCACATCAACAACGGCACCAATCACTTCCACAACGTTGCCAGCACTCATCTTCGTATCCTCTCTAATCTAAATTCTTTGAATCTGATTGTTAAACCGCGGCTGCGCCACTAACAATTTCAGAAATTTCCTGTGTAATTGCAGCCTGACGCGCTTTGTTATAAATCAGCTGCAATTCATCAATTATGTCACCAGCATTATCAGTCGCGCTCTTCATCGCGATCATTCTTGCTGACATTTCACATGCAATATTTTCCACTACACTCTGATAAACCAATGACTCTACGTAACGCATTAATAGCTCATCAAGTACATTCTTCGCATCAGGCTCGTAAATATAATCCCAGTGATGCTTTAGGCTCTCATCATCTTCAGCAGGTAAGGGCAATATTTGCTCAATATGTGCTTGCTGTGTCATGGTGTTTACAAAATCATTAAATACCAGGTACAAACGGTCAATTTTACCTTCATAGTAAGCATCCAGCATGACTTTAACTGAGCCGATTAACTCATGCGCACGAGGGGCATCACCATAATCATCCAGCTTACCAATGATATTGCTGTTCAAACGTGCAAAAAAGCTCGCCGCTTTTTTACCAATCGTACACACATCAACATCAACACCTTTGTCGTCCCACTCTTTCATGGATGCGATAACGGCTTTAAATACATTAATATTCAAACCACCACATAAACCACGATCCGATGACACGACAATATAACCAACGCGTTTAACCTCACGTTCAATCATGAACGGATGTTTATACTCAGGATGTGCATTAGCAAGGTGGCCAACAACACTGCGCATTTTTTCAGCGTAAGGACGTGCTGCGTCCATACGATCTTTGGCTTTGCGCATTTTACTTGCCGCAACCATTTCCATTGCACTGGTGATCTTCTGAGTATTTTTAACACTCTCGATCTTGGTACGAATTTCTTTTCCGCCAGCCATTACTTATATCCGTTTAAACTAAATCAGTTTAGTAAGAGTTATTTGCTTTAAAGTCTTCAATCGCTGCTTTTAATTCAGCTTCGACTTCATCGTTCCAATCGCCACTGGCATTGATTTTCTCAATCAGTGCTGACTGGCTGCTGTTCATGTAGCTTAATAACGCAGCTTCAAAATCAACGACCTTGTTGACATCAACATCATCAATGAATCCTTCATTTGCTGCATACAATGACGTTGCCATTTCTGCGACAGATAAAGGACTGTATTGTTTCTGCTTCATTAGCTCGGTAACACGTTGACCTCGTTCAATCTGGTTACGTGTTGCTTCATCAAGATCCGATGCAAACTGAGCGAACGCCGCTAATTCACGATACTGGGCAAGGGCTAAACGAATACCACCACCGAGTTTCTTGATAATGGTCGTTTGTGCCGCACCACCTACACGTGATACAGAAAGCCCCGCATTAATCGCAGGACGAATACCAGCATTGAATAAATCAGATTCAAGGAAGATCTGACCATCAGTAATTGAAATTACATTCGTTGGTACGAAGGCTGATACGTCACCGGCTTGTGTTTCAATAATTGGCAATGCCGTTAATGAACCTGTTTTGCCTTTTACTTCGCCGTTGGTCAGTCTTTCAACTTCTTCTGCGTTGATACGTGAAGAACGTTCTAACAAACGTGAGTGCAAGTAGAAAACATCACCCGGGTAAGCTTCACGACCGGGTGGACGTTTTAACAATAATGATACCTGACGGTAAGCCCATGCTTGTTTGGTTAAATCATCATAAATAATCAGTGCATCTTCACCACGGTCACGGAAATATTCGCCCATGGTACAACCGGAATAAGGTGCAATGTATTGCATCGCTGCCGAATCAGAGGCTGCCGCAGCAACAATAATGGTGTGTTCTAATGCGCCGTGCTCTTCAAGCTTGCGAACTACGCCGGCAATAGAAGACGCCTTTTGACCAATCGCAACGTAGACACAGGTAACACCAGTGCCTTTCTGATTGATGATGGCATCAATCGCAACCGCTGTTTTACCTGTCTGGCGGTCACCAATAATTAATTCACGTTGACCACGACCAATTGGCACCATGGCATCAATCGCTTTCAAACCTGTTTGAACCGGTTGGTCGACTGATTTACGTTCAATAACGCCAGGCGCTACTTTTTCAATCGGTGACAACATATCTGAATCAATGTCGCCTTTACCATCAATAGGATTACCTAGTGAATCAACAACACGTCCTAGCAGACCACGACCTACCGGTACTTCAAGAATACGTCCGGTACATTTAACCTTGTCGCCTTCAGAAATATTTTTGTAGTTACCCAGGATAACTGCGCCAACAGAATCGCGCTCCAGATTAAGAGCCATACCGTAGATGTTGCCAGGGAATTCAATCATTTCACCCTGCATCGCATCGGCCAGTCCATGAATACGTGCAATACCATCCGTCAAACTGACGACAGTACCTTCGTTACGCGCTTCAGCAGTTGCTTCAAAGTTCTTGATGCGTTGCTTAATCAGCTCGCTGATTTCAGATGGATTAAGTTGTTGCATAACTTTTCCTCTTTGTGGCGGTGTTGCCGCTCACCTAAAGTTTTAAAATTCTATATTAGTGCGTGTGCGAATTTTTCCAATTTTCCACGCACACTACCGTCAATAACGGTATCGCCTGCACGAATAATCGCGCCACCTACAATGCTTTCGTCCACTTCAACCTCTAAAACAACCTCGCGGTTAAAACGTGCTTTTAATGCATCGGCCATTTCCTGTTGCTGTGCATCTGACATTGGTTTGGCGCTGATAACGTTTGCTTCTAATGTGCCTTCTGCCTCTGCGCGTAGCTCATCAAAGAGTTCGGCAATTTCAGGAATTAATGTCAGGCGACGATTTTCAGCGAGCAACTTCACAAAGTTGCGACCTTGATCGTCAAGTTTGTCATCACACACTTGAATAAACAGATCCGCTTGTTCAGCGACCAATAAGTTAGGACTATCAATGGCTTCTCGCATTGCCTCATCCGCAGAAACAATCGCCGCAAAGCCAAGCATGTCAGACCATTTTGCTAGTGAATCTGCTTCTTTAGCCAGATCAAAAGCAGCTTGTGCGTAGGGACGTGCGATGGTGTTGAGTTCAGACATTTATCTGGCCTCAGATCTGCGCTGCTAATTTCTTAATCATGTCGTCATGTGCCGAAGCATCGACTTCACGTTCAAGAATTTTTTCTGCGCCACTGATAACAATAGCACCCAGGTCAGCGCGCAAAGTTTCTTTTGCACGTTGCAGCTCCTGATCAATCTCAGCTTTAGCCGCGGCCAGTAAGCGATCGCCTTCGGTGCGAGCATCTGTCTTTGACTCATCTACAATATCCGATGCGCGTTTTTCAGCTTTGGCAATAATTTCAGATGCCTGCTGTTTCGCTTCTTTCAATGCTTCAACCGCACGTTTTTCAGCAAGCTCATGTTCAAGCTGACCACGCTCTGCCGCTGCAAGACCATCTGCTATTTGCGTTTTACGTTCATGCAATGCATTGATAATCGGTGCCCATACAAATTTCTTGCAGAACCATACGAACGCAACGAACACGATCATTTCTGCAATCAAAGTAAGATTAATATTCATACCGGTATCTCGATTAGTTGAGGTTACGTTGTTCTATGTTTTCGGTGCCTGCTTATGCAACAGCGAAAATAATGTAGAACGCGATACCTACAGCAATCATTGGTACGGCATCAACAAGACCCATAACAATGAAGAACTGTGTACGTAGCATTGGAATCAATTCTGGTTGACGTGCAGCACCTTCAAGGAAGCGTCCGCCCAAAACACCAATACCCACAGCTGCACCAAGTGCGCCTAAGCCCATCATAATAGCGCCTGCGATGTAGAGTAGTGCTTGTTCCATGATTATCTCCTAGTTTGTTCTTTAAAAAATTAATAAAAAGTTAAATAAATTATGTTGCCAAATTAATGATGCGAATGTGCCATTTCCATATAAACAATAGTTAGCGTCATAAAGATAAACGCCTGCAAAGTAACAATAAGAATATGGAAGATTGCCCAACCAAGGTGTAAGAAACCACCAAAGACGCCTAACACTAAACCGGCGTTAAACATAATAGCAATCAGAATAAAGATCATTTCACCGGCGTACATATTACCGAATAGTCGTAATGACAGTGAAATAGGTTTAGCAATTAATGACACAAACTCAAGCAGGAAGTTTATCGGAATTAAAATACCCTGTACTACTTTATTACTTGATTCAAATGGCATAAGCGTTAACTCAGCAGTAAAGCCGCCAACACCTTTAATCTTAAGGCTGTAGTAAACCGTCAGAAGGAAAATGGAAATCGCCATACCGAAGGTTGCATTTGGATCAGTAGAAGGAACAACCTTCATAAAGGCCGCGTGTGGATCAATACCAAATAGTGGCGCGACCCAATGTTCAAATGCAGCTGGAATAAAATCAACCGGAATCAAATCCATAAAGTTCATTAAAAACACCCAAACAAATACGGTTAGGGCTAATGGTGCGACTAAATCATTTTTAGCGCTAAACGATCCGCGAACACTGGTATCAATAAATTCAACAATCCATTCAACAAAATTCTGTAAACCGGAAGGCACGCCAGCGGTTGCTTTACGCGCAGCTTTACTAAAGAAATATAAGAAGATCACACCCAAAAGGATGGACCAGAACATTGTATCTACATGTATCGCCCAAAAACCCATTGCTTTGGCTTCGGCTGCATTGTGTGCAAGCCCCCAGCTTCCATCCGGATGCTGACCATACGTCAGGTTTTGTAAGTGATGCTTGATATAGGCAGTTGAAGTTAGCGTATCGCCAGCCATGATCTCACTTTCTCAAAGTTTTAAAATTCGGGTCACCAACATATTGTGCTACCAGCGCTACACCAAACCCGGCAATGACTGCCAGTGGGAGCAGCTGTAATGCACCCATTCCGAGTGCGAACAACACAACTGTCGCTATAAATCTCTGTATCGAGCAACTCATCAGGAGTCGCAAGTTCTTTTCTGCATCGGCTCGCGCCTGAGTTTTGGCTCGTCGCAAGTAGCGGTGCTGCAAAAACATATTATTTAATGAAATACCGCTGCCAAATAATACGCCGGCTATTCCAGCAATGCCTTTTATATAGAAGGCGATGGCTGCCGCGATTCCAACCATTATTGCTATAAAAATCAGTTGTCTGCGCATAGCGTCATTTTCATTTTTCCATGCCACATTGACTTTAAATCAATATTCATTTCTGACCTATGATGGTGCAGAGACTGGGCACGGGCGCGAAGTATATAGACTCCTCTACACAGGGTCAACGATGCCACTATAAACCCTGCTTATTTAGGCGTTTATAAATCTAATAAGCTTTTCAGACTATCGCGCAACTACTTGATATGTCCAAGGATCCCATCCAACTCATCAAGACTATTATAATCAATAACCAGCTTGCCTTTACCCCGCGCAGTATGTTGAATCTGCACCTTGGCACCCAGTTTGTCAGACAATTGTTCCTGAAAACGGCGAATATCGGGATCTAAATGGGTTGTTTTCGGTCGAGCACGTTTTTCACCTTCTGTTTCACGGCGCACCATTTGCTCTGTTTCACGTACAGAAAGACCTTTTTGAGCCACTTTTACGGCCGCGGCAAGCTGTGCAGCACCACGTAAACCCAATAATGCCCGACCATGACCCATTTCCAGCTCACCTTTTATCAACATTTGCTGAACCTGGTCATTCAATTCCTGCAAACGCAATAAATTAGATACTGCAGCACGCGAACGCCCAACGGCTTCTGCTGCTTGCTGGTGTGTCATTTCAAATTCATTCAATAAGCGTTGTAAAGCGCGGGCTTCTTCAATCGGGTTCAGGTTTTCACGCTGAATATTTTCAATCAGGGCGATGGCAACCGCAGCGGAATCAGGCACATCTCGAACAACAGCCGGAATTTCGTGCAATCCGGCAATTTGACTGGCACGCCAACGGCGCTCACCGGCAATAATTTCGTAGCGGCCTTCGCCAATCGGGCGAACCACTATCGGTTGTACGACACCTTGTGCACGAATTGAGTCGGCAAGCTCTTGCAAACTGTCATTGTGCATATCAACACGTGGCTGATATTTACCACGTTGCATTAAATCTACTGCCAGGTGACGTAACTCACTTTCTGCGACCGGCTCATTATTGGTTGCTGCAACAGCTGCGCTGCCTAATAACGCATCTAAACCGCGACCTAATCCTCGTTTTTTTGCTGCCATGATGTTCTTCAAAATCCCTAAATAAATCTATTTCTATCCAGCCGCTTCTACGGCGACTTGTTGTTGCTGTTCTTCTCGACGCAATATTTCTCCGGCTAACGCCAAATACGCCACCGCACCTCGTGAAGATTTGTCATACATAATGACCGGCAGTCCATGGCTTGGCGCCTCTGCGAGTCGGATGTTTCTCGGTATTAAAGTGCGATAAACCTTGTCACCAAAATGCCTATCCAGTTGATTTGATACATCATTCGCCAACCGGTTACGTGGATCAAACATGGTTCTAAGCAGGCCCTCTATTTCTAACTGAGGATTTACCGATGCGCGCAATGATTCAATGGTTTCAACCAATGCCGACAAACCTTCCAGTGCATAATATTCACATTGCATTGGAATAATAACGCCCTGCGCAGCCGTTAAAGCGTTCAAGGTCAGCATGTTAAGCGAAGGAGGGCAGTCTATTAAGATGTAATCATAATCTGCAGCAACCTGATTTAGCGCGTCCCGTAAACGATGTTCACGACCTTCCGCATTCATTAAGGCCACTTCAGCGGCGGTTAAATCACTGTTACTGGGTATAACGGCGAGATTATCTGTTTCGGTTTTGACCAAACTCTCGGCAATCGATGCTTCACCTAACAAAACATCACAAGCGGAAAGGGCAACATCATGCTTATCGACGCCACAACCCATGGTGGCATTACCCTGCGGATCAAGATCAATCAGCAAAACACGACGTTTGGTGATTGCCAGTGACGCAGCCAAGTTGACACACGTAGTGGTCTTGCCAACGCCGCCTTTCTGATTAGTAATTGCGAAAATTCGAGCCATGGTGTTTTTTTAACACTCTATTCATTGTTTGTCTGAAATATTCACCGTACCAGGCTTGTTGTTTTTTTAATCAACAATATCCTTAAACGGGCCGACTAGTCTCTACCGTCTGCGCCAAACTTGCAAGATGATCTTTGCTTTATTTGCGGGTTATTATCACAACATGACGTTCCGCATTTACATCTGGAACTTCAAGTGAATCCGATTTTATTTGCCATTGATCTGGCAAGCTATTGATTTCCTGAGCAGGAAAGCGACCTTTCATTGCCAGCAACTGACCGGATGCCGCGCAAAGATGTTCCGTTACACTGACAAAATCATCCATTGCGGTAAAGGCTCGCGAAATAATTGTGTCGAATAAATTTTCTGTTTGATAATCTTCAATGCGATTTTGCACTACCTGCACATTTTTTAGCCCCAGTTCACCCACCGCCTGAACCACAAAACGGGTTCGCTTCATGGCACTATCAAGTAAAACAAACTCTTTATCCGGGTTTGCCAATGCTAAAGGGATGCCTGGTAAACCTGCCCCTGTCCCTACATCTAGCACTCGCTTACCCTGTAAGTAAGTATTCACACTAAGTGAATCTAATAAATGCTGTGGGACCATCTTTTGAATGTCACGCACAGCAGTAAGATTATAGGTATTGTTCCATTTATCGAGCAGGCATATGTAGCTAATAAGCTTTGCCTGAATATCATCGTCCAGCTTGCAATCAAGTGGCTGCAAGCCTTCAGCCAGCGATACGGCCAAATTATCTAACTGAGTCGTCGATGACATATCGTTCTAAAACCGAGTAAGTACTTACTTAGGTGTAATAGCCCCTGTTGCAATACCGGTTAATTTATTTAAGGCACCGGTCATTTTCTTCACAATTTTAGGGCGATTGGTAATGTGATGACGTGCCGCAATATAAGCAGGATCATTGTAGGTCAACCAGACTTTGCCTTTTTCATCTTCCCAGGCCAGCGCTTTCATTGGTAAATCAATACCCGCCGTCTGATGGCTGGTAAACATGTGTGAACCTAATTTAGGATTACCGAACAATAGTAATTCTGTAGGACGAAGCGGAATATTATTTTTGTTTGCACCATCAGAATGGCTCCAGCGAGTCACAATCGTAATGCCTTTTTTCTTCAGTACTTTTTCAAGACGATCCAATGTTTCTTTGACGCTGAACTTACTTGATTTAGTAATTAAACCATCATCACTCGCAACAGCAACGGATGTGGTTAATGATGTTATTGAAAATATAACGGCTAATAATATTGAACGTGTCATGGTGTAGCTCCTTATCATCCCTATTTTTATAATGCTTGCGTCGATTCTTATCTAGTCCAATCTTCAACCATAAAATAACAATAATGTTAGCGTTAATCTGTGGCTTTAAGCACGTTTCTTTAAATGTACCAGTAATAAAGAGATCGCGGCAGGTGTTACACCCGGTATGCGAGCGGCTTGTGCAATCGTTTCGGGACGCGTATCAGCAAACTTTTGTCTGACTTCTGCCGATAAGCCTTTCACAGCGGCATAATCTAAACTTTCAGGCAAGGCTCTGGCTTCATTACTTTTTAGTTTTGCAATTTCATCTTTCTGCCGACCAATATACCCTGCGTATTTTGCCTGTACATCTACCTGTTCAGCAATTCGCGGGTCTGCTACCTTTCCGCCTATCGCTGGCAGGGCAACCAATGCATCGTACTCCACATCTGGACGACGCAAAATTTCCCAGGCACGCGTTTCTCGCGACAACGTTTGTCCTAATACACGCTGAGCATCTTGTTCACTGATCGCATCAGGTTGAACAACCAATGACTGTAAACGCTGTTGTTCCGCCTCAAAACCTTGTCGATATTCATTAAAATATTGCCAGCGTACCTCATCAATCAAACCGACCTCATTGGCTTGTTCGGTTAGGCGTAAGTCGGCGTTATCTTCCCGTAACAATAAACGATATTCCGCGCGACTGGTGAACATACGATAGGGCTCATTCGTACCACTGGTAATTAAGTCATCAATGAGCACGCCAATGTAAGCTTCGTCTCGGCGCGGTGTCCATGGTGCCTGATCACGTGTTTGACGTGCCGCATTCAAGCCGGCAATTAAACCTTGTGCCGCGGCTTCTTCATAACCTGTTGTACCGTTAATTTGTCCGGCAAAAAATAATCCCGGTACATGCCTGGTTTCGAGCGATGCCTTTAAATCCCGAGGATCAAAGAAATCATATTCAATCGCATAACCCGGTCGCGTGATATGCGCATTTTCAAAACCGGCAATGGATCGTACAAAGGCTTCTTGCACATCGTACGGCAAGCTAGTCGAAATACCGTTCGGATACACTTCGTGTGTATTTAAACCTTCTGGCTCAATAAAAATCTGATGTGAATCTTTATCGGCAAAACGCACCACTTTATCTTCAATAGACGGGCAGTAACGCGGACCGACCCCTTCGATTTCGCCGGTGTACATTGGGGATCGATCCAGCCCGTTGCGAATTAAATCATGGGTTTTTTCACTGGTATAAGTAATATGACAAGAGACTTGTTCAGGATGATCCTCCACTGAGCCCATATATGAAAAAACCGGCAAGGGTGTATCACCCGGCTGTTCAGCAAGCTGACTATAATCAATACTGCGCCCATCGATACGGGGAGGCGTACCGGTTTTTAAGCGTTCAACCCGAAACGGCATTTCTCGTAGCCGAATTGATAAGGCATTCGATGGCGGATCACCCGCTCGCCCACCTTGATAATTAGCTTCACCGATGTGAATGCGACCACCCAGGAAGGTACCCACCGTTAAAACCACCGCTTTTGCGGTAAATTTGAGCCCCATCTGCGTAACAACGCCAACGACACGGTCGCCATCCATAATGAGATCATCCGCTGATTGCTGGAAAATACTCAAATTTTGCTGGTTTTCTAACACAATGCGGATTGCTTGTTTATATAAGACCCGGTCGGCTTGCGCACGAGTAGCCCGAACCGCGGGACCTTTGCGTGCATTCAAGGTACGAAACTGGATACCGGCTTTATCCGTGGCTTTCGCCATAATACCGCCCAGCGCATCGACTTCTTTCACCAAATGACCTTTACCAATACCACCAATGGCGGGGTTACAACTCATTTGACCTAAGGTATCGATATTGTGGGTCAGCAATAAAGTTTTTGCTCCCGTACGCGCAGACGCAAGCGCCGCCTCGGTACCGGCGTGACCGCCACCGATGACAATGACATCAAATGTATGTTCTGCGTACATAGGGTTTATTTTACCTGAATCTGCAAAAAACTATTTTCCAATACAAAAACTGCTGAAAATCTCACCCAACAAGTCATCACTACTGACTTCACCGGTGATACTGCCCAATTCCTGATGCGCGCAACGTAGGTCTTCCGCGACTAATTCACCCGCTTGCTGATGTTGAAGGGCATCCACCCCTTTGTTTACACATTCTGCAGCGCGGCGCAGTGCTTCCAGGTGGCGGCGTCTGGCACTGAATGAGTCACTGCCTGCCTCACGATACCCTGCACAATTTTGTAAGTGCTCACTTAAGGCCTCAAGCCCAAGACCCGTCTTCGCTGATACATAAACATGGGTTTCTTCTCCCTGATTTACCACACCTGGTTCATGATCAGCTAAATCAATTTTATTGTGTACTAACGTACGCGGCATATTTACAGGCAATTTTTCTAATAATGCTTGTGTATCAGTATCCATTCCAATATTTTCATCCAGTACAAATAACAGCCGATCGGCTTTTTCTATTTCTGCCCAGGCACGCTTAACACCTTCTTTTTCAATACTGTCATCGCTGTCACGTAAACCAGCCGTATCAATAATTTCCAATGGCAAACCGTTTATTTGAATGTGCTCACGTAAAACATCGCGCGTTGTACCGGGAATATCCGTCACGATTGCTGACTCTCGACCTGCCAGAGCATTTAACAAACTCGACTTACCCGCATTCGGTAAACCCGCGATAACTAACACCAGGCCTTCTCGTAATACACAACCTTGTTCTGTATCAGCAAGTAAAGCCTGCATGGTTGCCTGACACTCAACAATACGCTGTTGTAATTTTGTATCTGCCAGAAAATCTATTTCTTCTTCTGGAAAATCAATCGCTGCTTCAATGTACATACGCAGATATAACATCTGTTCTGCGAGTTCATGCACACGCCGGGAAAATTCACCTTGCAGTGAACGCATTGCTGCTCGTGCGGCTTCACTACTACCGCTATCAATTAAATCAGCAATCGCTTCTGCTTGAGCTAAATCTATCTTGTCATTTAAAAAGGCACGTTCAGAAAATTCACCGGGACGAGCAGGGCGTGCGCCAAGTTCAAATAAGCGCGTTAACAACATATCCATGACCACGCGGCCACCATGTCCCTGTAGTTCAAGAACATCTTCACCCGTAAAGGAATGGGGGCCAGGAAAATAAAGCGCCAAGCCACTGTCGATACTGTTCGTATCGCTATCAAGGAATTTTTTTAATACCGCTTGTCGCGGCGCAGGACAGGAACCCAAAACAGATTCAGCAATAGAAATAACAGCAGAACCCGAAACACGAACAACGCCGACACCACCGCGACCCGGTGGTGTTGCCAGGGCCGCGATGGTGTCGTTAGTCATTATTTATCGCTGCCTTGTTATTTAGTCTCACCAGACTCAATACGTTTGGTTATCACCCATTGTTGAGCAATTGAGAGTGTGTTATTCACCACCCAGTACAACACCAGGCCAGACGGGAAGAAAGCAAAGAACACCGTAAATACAATTGGCAACATACCCATCACTTTCTTTTGTATCGGATCCAATGGCGCGGGGTTTAAACGTTGCTGTAATAACATCGTTGCACCCATTAACAATGGCAATACAAAATACGGATCGGCTTTTGATAAATCATTAAGCCATAAAATAAAGGGTGCCTGACGCATTTCTACACTTTCAAGCAATACCCAATACAGTGCGATAAACACCGGAATCTGAATCAAAATAGGTAAACAACCACCAAGAGGATTAATCTTTTCCTCTTTGTACATTTTCATCATGGCTTTCTGGAAGCCTTGTTTATCGTCACCATAACGTTCTTTTAAGGTGTTTAAACGGGGTGTCACAACACGTAACTTCGCCATTGAGCGATAACTTGTTTCACTCAATTTAAAGAAGATTAATTTTATCGTTGCAGTTACCGCAATAATCGCCCAACCCCAGTTACCAAAGAGACTATGGAACCAGCTTAATAACCAGAATAAAGGATCAGCAAGAATGGTTAACCAACTGTAATCAACGACCAAACCCAAATTAGGTGCGGCTTGTTCCAGTTGACTCTGTAATTTAGGCCCTACAAAAACGCGTGTTGTGAAGGTTTTTGTTTCACCGGCTGCTACGGTTTTAGCCGGTGTCACCATGCCCATTACGTAACTTTTATCATTAGTGACTTTGGTATAGACATGATTATTTTCTTTTGGATCAGCAATCCATGCGGCAAGGAAATAATGTTGAATCATCGCAACCCAACCACCGGTCATTTGCAGTTTCAGGTTTTCTTCTTCCATATCATCGTATTTTATTTTTACATATGGATTTTCTGCATTCGAAACCACACCACCGGTAAAGGTATAAATAAAACTCGACTGTTCTACACCTGTGCCTTCACTGCGTTTATATTGGCGATAAACACTACCTTGCCAAGCCTTGTTGCTATTATTTGAAATTTGGTAATCCAATTCAAAATCGTAACGGCCTCGATGAAAGGTATAAATCTTATTAACGCGTAAACCATTTTGACCCTGCCAGACCAGGCTTACTTTTAAGGTATCTTCACCTTCCTGCATGGTGTACTGCGTTGACTCAGCAGAATAAACGCTGGTGTGATCAGGGCTACCCTTTGCCAACAAACCACTTTGCGCGACAAATAAATGTGATCCGCCATTATCCATTAACAGGAAAGACTCTGAATCAGGTTCGGTTGTATCCGGGTAGTTCGATAATCTTGTTTTAACGATATCGCCACCACGCGTATCAATAACCATATCGTAAACATCCGTTTTAACCTGAATGCTTTGACCTTGTGGAATAACTGCTGAGGTTATTTTAGGAATCGATGATGTCGCTGTTGAAGAATTAACCGGCGCTGATGGGGCATCTGCTGATGGAATTGCAGCACTGCTAACACTTGGCGCGGTAGTCGTTGCAACCGGCGCAGGCATAACAGGCGGATAATCTTTTTGCCATGCCTGATACATCATGAACAAAACCAGTGCCAAAGCGGCAAACAACATTGTGCGAATCGTTTCCATATTACTTCTTCTTTAATTCAGTCTTTAATTCGGGCACCGGATCCATGCCCCCCGGATGCCAAGGATGACAACGCAAAATTCTACGAACTGCCATATAGGTTCCCTTAAAAGCACCATACCTTTCTATTGCAGTATGTGCATAACAGGAACAGGTCGGATAAAACCGACAACTCTGTCCCATTATTGGGCTTAACACGATTTGATAACCGCGTATAAATATCAAGAGAACTTTGCGCATTGTTTTACCAAATTTTGCCAATGATCTTTTAAAACCCCGGCTAACTCAGTATTGGTTTTTTTATTTGTAAGATGTTTTGCCAAGACAACAACATCAACCGAGGGTAGTGTATCCCTATATAGACGAAAACTCTCGCGGATTTGACGTTTAATTCTATTTCTATCAACCGCTCTACGCAGATGCTTTTTAGCAATCGCCAAACCTAAACGTGGTCGTTGCAAATTATTCGGTGCAGCCAGAACGGTAAACGCGGCGCTACCGGATTTTATAGGTTTTGCAAAAACACGCTGATAATCTGACGGACTGCTGATCCTGAGACGACGGTTAAAGCCGAAATCACTCACGATCGAAAGGAGGGCTGAGAGGCTACGAACATTGCCGCAATTTGTATAGCTACAAAATGCGACATCGTTTATTAGGCGCTCAGTGAAGCGCGACCCTTTGCACGGCGAGCGTTAATGATCTTGCGACCTGCTTTGGTTGCCATACGGGCACGAAATCCGTGGTTACGCTTACGCTTTAATAAACTGGGCTGAAAAGTTCTCTTCATGACGATGCCTGCATTCGTAATTCAAACTATAAAAATGCCCTCGCCTCAAGCGGGAGCGGAAAAGCGGTGCAATTTACTTTGGATCGTGGTCAAAAGTCAAGATTTTTAATGAGAAATCAGTCAATAACATGGGTGTGGATAACTTTTGGCTGTGGCGGTACACTTCTGCGTCCACGACCCGTCATAAAATCACTACGGAGTACAAAAACACGGTGTCAGCACCACTTTGGCAAGCCTGTTTGAATCATCTGGAAGGTGAACTTACTTCCGAGCAATTCAATACCTGGATTCGTCCCCTGCACGCGGAGGAAGAACCAGAGTGTTTACGCCTGCTTGCACCGAACCGTTTTGTACTCGATTGGGTCAATGAACAGTTTATTGAGCAAATCACCGCGACCGTCGCCCGGCTTGTAAACGGCACTGCGCCTGTCATACAGCTTGAAATTGGCAGTCGACAACTCACCGCAAACACGGAAGTAGCCAGTGAAGCAGGACTTGATTCCGCCAAAATGCGTCGCAATGGACAACAAGGTCCTTCGATTCAAACAGCACCGGAACAGGTACCTGCTCATTTTAGCGCCCTGAATAAAACTTTTACTTTCGATAGCTTTGTAGAAGGTAAATCAAACCAATTAGCACGGGCAGCATCAATGCAAGTAGGTGAAAACTCCGGTGCCGCCTATAATCCATTACTGATTTACGGTGGTGTTGGTTTAGGTAAAACCCATCTTATGCACGCGGTTGGTAACCTTATTTTAGCTAAAAACCCACAAGCACATGTGGTTTATCTTCATTCTGAGCGCTTTGTAGCCGATATGGTGAAAGCCTTGCAACATAATGCCATTAACGAATTTAAGCGTTATTACCGATCAGTTGATGCCTTGTTAATTGATGATATCCAGTTTTTTGCTGGCAAGGGTCGTTCACAGGAAGAATTTTTCCATACTTTCAACACCTTATTAGAGCGCCAGCAACAAGTTATTATGACCTGTGATCGTTATCCTAAAGAGGTTGATGGTTTAGAGGAGCGTTTAAAATCTCGTTTTGGTTGGGGCCTTACGGTTGCAATAGAACCACCAGAACTTGAAACACGTGCTGCTATTTTAATGAACAAGGCCTCCCTGGTACAAATTGACCTGCCTCGTGAAGTCGCTTTCTTTATTGCCAAACGTATTTATTCAAACGTGCGCGAACTAGAAGGTGCTTTACGACGTGTTATCGCCAACGCGCATTTTACCGGTAAAGCAATTACACTCGACTTTGCTAAAGAATCTTTGCGAGATCTGTTAGCCTTGCAAGAAAAGCTGGTTAGCATAGATAATATCCAAAAAGTTGTCGCAGAGTATTACAAGATTCGCGTGGCTGATTTACACTCAAAGCGTCGAACTCGTTCCATTACGCGACCACGACAAATAGCCATGGCACTGGCAAAAGAATTAACAACGCATAGCTTGCCTGAAATAGGTGATGCTTTTGGTGGCAGGGACCACACAACCGTGATTCATGCTTGTAAAAAGGTAAAAGAATTAAAAGAATCTGATTCTCGTATTCATGAAGACTACACTAATTTGTTAAGAACTTTGTCAACATGATGTGGATGAGCTGTGGATAAACATGTGGACAAATATTAACCCTTATTTATCCACAGGTAGTGCACAAGTTAGCGGTGTGTAAACAGCACTTATACACAGGCTTATGATTGGCTTAATATATTGATTTGTATCGTAATAATTGACTTATACACAGAATATCGCGGTACTAATAATAACAATAAGTATATATATACTTAGGAACTAATAATATGAACTTCAAGATCCAACGCGAAGCATTACTTAAACCTCTGCAGACAATATGCGGAGTTGTTGAACGTCGTCAGACATTACCAATCCTTTCACATGTATTGTTAGTTTCTGATGGGGAGCAATTAAATCTTACTGCGACTGATCTTGAAGTTGAAATTATTGCCAGTACTAAAACAGAGAGTGCTACTGCAGGTGAAATAACCGTTCCCGCCAGGAAGTTTCTTGATATATGCCGCACATTACCGGATGACTGTCATATTGATTTTAAAATAGATGGTGAACGCGCTATTTTAAAAGCAGGAAAAAGTCGTTTTACATTATCAACATTACCTGCTGCAGATTTTCCCAATATTGATGTCGCTGAAGAAGGTAAATCATTTAAAATTACTCAAAATGCGCTTAAATCATTGGTTGATCACACTCAGTTTGCAATGGCACAACAAGATGTTCGTTATTACTTAAACGGATTAATGTTAGAACTGGCAGACAAAAAACTACGCAGTGTTGCCACCGATGGCCACCGTTTAGCGATGTGTGAAATGACCGCAGAGGTTGATTCAATTGATGCAAAACAGATTATTTTACCTCGTAAAGGTATATCTGAATTAGCCCGCTTATTAGACGATGAAAATAATGACGTTGAAATCGAAATTGGTAATAATCATATCCGATTAAAGTTTGATTCATTGATTTTCACCTCTAAATTAATAGATGGAAAATTCCCTGATTATCAACGAGTTCTGCCACAAAACAGTGATAAAAACTTAGTGCTTAACAGAGAGATTTTCCGTCAAGCATTAACACGTGCATCTATTTTATCAAATGAAAAATACCGCGGTATTCGTCTTTTAATGGATAGCAATACAATGCGTATTGTGGCGAATAACCCGGAACAAGAAGAAGCAGAAGAACAAATAGAAATTGAATATGCTTATGATGCATTGGAAATTGGGTTTAACGTAACGTATTTACTTGATGCACTGAATGCGATTACGACAGAAAATATTAATATTGCATTAAGTGATTCAAATAGCAGTTGTTTAATAACGGCAGTGGGTGAAATGGCAGCAGATTGCCGTTATGTCGTTATGCCTATGCGTCTTTAGATTTTTTCCTGGATAAACCAGGAAATGAGCATAGAAATAATAAAAATAAGCCATTGTCGGAATATTCAATCCGCACAACTTACACTTAAGTCAGGTCTTAATATCATTACCGGTGCGAATGCCAGCGGTAAAACAAGCCTGTTAGAAGCCTTTAATTTATTAGGTACAGGTCGTTCTTTTCGTACCAGTCGTTTAAATCATGTCATTCAATCAGAGCAAGAGGCATTAACAATCTTTGCCCAATTACGCACAACAGCGGGTTTAAGCCAAAAATTAGGTTTTCAATATAAACAAGGTAAACGATTACTGCGATTAGATGGAAATCCTATTCGTAGCGGTGCAGAATTAGCGCATTTATTACCAATACAATTAATTAATCAACAGAGCTTTGATTTAATCGATCAAGGTCCCAGTCAACGTCGTAAATTTCTGGATTGGGGCGTGTTTCACGTGGAACAATCTTTTTATCCGGTTTGGCAGCGTTATATGCGTTCAATGAAGCAACGAAATGCGGCGTTAAGACAATCAGTGCAACAAATAGAGCACTGGGAGTTAGAAATGGCGACCTCAGCGGCTTTATTGCATGATTACCGAAACCAATACGTAAAGAGTTTACAACCACTATTTAGTGCTTCAGTAAGAGAAATGCTTGGTTGTGACGATATTACAATGCAATATCGGGCTGGATGGGAAGCAGATATCCCTTTAAATGAATTATTAGCGAAGAATCGAGACAAAGATCGAGAACTGGGTTACTCACGGTACGGACCACAACGCGCTGATCTGGTATTTAAACGAGATGGCGTTGCCGCAAGAGAGCGTTTGTCTCGTGGGCAACAAAAGTTATTAGTCAGCGCTCTGGTATTAGGGCAAGCACAATTACTAATGAATGCCACTGGTAAACCTGGTACCGTATTAATCGATGATATTAGTGCTGAGCTTGATGCAGGGCACTGCAGTAAATTAATGAAGGTTTTGTTGGCTACAGGCTCACAATTAGTCGTCACTGCGATAACACCCGAACAACTCCCGGATATAAAAGACCAGATACCAGCAATGTTTCACGTGAAACACGGCGAAGTAAAAGAAGTGGTATAATAATTGACTTGTTTTGGAGAGTAAGACATGTCAGACGAAAATAGTTACGATTCCTCGAATATTAAGGTTTTAAAAGGCCTGGATGCAGTTCGCAAACGCCCCGGTATGTATATTGGTGATACCGATGATGGCACTGGTTTACATCATATGGTGTTTGAGGTTGTTGATAATTCAATTGATGAGGCCTTGGCGGGGCACTGTTCAGAAATTCGTGTTGTTATCCATAATGGTGAATCTATTACTGTTAGCGATAATGGTCGAGGCATTCCCGTCGATATCCACGAGGAAGAAGGTGTTGCCGCTGCGGAAGTGATTATGACCGTGCTGCATGCCGGTGGTAAGTTTGATGATAACTCCTACAAAGTATCTGGTGGCTTGCATGGCGTGGGTATTTCCGTTGTTAATGCGTTATCAGGTGAATTACGTTTAACCATTCGTCGTCATGGCAAAGTGCACCAACAAGATTATGTTCATGGCGTTCCGCAAGCGCCGTTAGCAGAAATTGGTGATACAGACCAAACAGGCACAGAAGTTCATTTTAAACCAAGCCCGGATACCTTTACTCAGACTGAATTTCATTATGATATTCTCTCTAAGCGATTGAGAGAATTGAGTTTTTTAAATTCAGGGGTACGCATTGTTCTGATTGATGAACGAAATGACAAAAAAGATGAATTTGAATATAAAGGTGGCATACAGGCCTTTGTTGAACATTTAAATCGTAAAAAACAACCGCTACATGAAAATGTATTTTATTTTCAAACTGAACAAGAAGGTGTCACGGTTGAATTGGCAATGCAGTGGAATGATTCTTATCAGGAAAATATTTTTTGTTTTACCAATAATATTCCACAACGAGATGGTGGTTCACACCTATCCGGTTTTCGCTCTTCCTTGACGCGCACATTGAACCAATACATTGATTCTAAAGGAAAAAATAAGGTTTCGACCACCGGTGACGATGCCCGTGAAGGTCTAACGGCGGTGTTGTCAGTGAAAGTCCCTGACCCTAAATTCTCTTCACAAACCAAAGATAAATTGGTGTCATCGGAAGTAAAAGGCATTGTTGAAACAACAATGAATGAAAAGTTTAGCGAATATTTACAAGAACGCCCTGCTGATGCCAAAGCCATTGTCAGCAAAATGGTAGATGCAGCGCGTGCACGAGAAGCTGCTCGTAAAGCACGAGAAATGACGCGCCGTAAAGGTGCGCTCGATATTGCAGGTCTTCCCGGTAAATTGGCAGATTGTCAGGAAAAAGATCCCTCACTGTCGGAAATCTTCCTGGTGGAAGGGGACTCGGCTGGCGGTTCAGCCAAGCAAGGTCGTGATCGTAAGTTCCAGGCGATTTTGCCATTGAAAGGTAAAATCCTGAATGTTGAAAAAGCGCGTTTTGATAAAATGTTGTCATCAGCTGAAGTGGGTACACTGATTACCGCACTGGGTTGTGGTATTGGCAAAGAAGAATTTAATCCAGACAAATTACGTTATCACCGCATTATTATCATGACCGATGCGGACGTTGATGGCTCACATATCCGAACACTATTACTGACGTTCTTCTATCGCCAAATGTATGAGTTGGTTGAACGCGGTCATTTATATATTGCTCAACCGCCGCTGTATAAAATTAAAAAAGGCAAACAAGAACGTTATATCAAAGATGATGTTGAAATGAATCAGTTCCTGATTCAGGAAGCACTCGATAAAGCTGCGTTAACGGTAAACCCGGAAACGCCACCGATTACAGGTCAAGGCTTAGAAACGTTGATCCAGAGTTACACCAACGTCATGGCAACGATAGAACGAATTGGCAAACGGTTTAATAGCCCGGCCTTATTGAAAATGATTTACATGACGGTCGTTGATGACAATATGACGAAAGATACCGTGGCGATGAAAGCGTGGTCAGATGAATTGGCAAGTCGCTTAAATGCGGATGAAGATGGTTTTGTTTACGAAAGCAAAGTGATTGAAGACAGTGAACATGCCACTAATGTTGTGCAGCTTGATGTCATCAAACATGGCTTAACTAAAAGCGTTGTATTTGGACATGATTTCTTTGCTTCCGGTGAGTACCGCAAAATTGCTGAAATGGCGACACAGTTAGAAGGTTTAATTGGTGAAGGTGCAACCATTAAACGTGGTGAACGAGAAGCAGAGATAAGTAGTTTCCGTGAGGCGATTGACTGGTTAATGAAAGAAGCAAAACGTGGTCAGAGTTTCCAGCGTTATAAAGGTTTGGGTGAAATGAACCCCGAACAACTTTGGGAAACCACCATGGATTATAATCAACGTCGTTTATTACAAGTTCAGATTGAAGATGCCATTGCAGCTGATGATTTATTTACTACGCTAATGGGTGATCAAGTTGAACCTCGTCGTGACTTTATTGAAGAGAATGCCTTATCAGTAGGCAATTTGGACGTATAATAATGAGATGGACTGTTTACCTATCCGGTGAAATTCACACCGACTGGCGTGAGAAAATTATTAGTGGTGCCGAACAGGCAAAACTTCCTATCGATTTTACCTCTGCAGTGACTGACCATGATGCTAGCGATGCAGCCGGTGACGTGCTTGGTGAAGAAGTTGATAATTTTTGGCGTGACAATAAATCAGCCAAAGTAAATGCGATTCGTACAAAAACCTTAATCGAAAAAAGCGATGTGGTTATTGTTCGGTTTGGAGATAAATATAAACAGTGGAATGCAGCTTTTGACGCAGGCCAATGTGCGGCACTTGGAAAACCCTATATAACATTGCATGATGAAGATATTGTTCATCCATTAAAAGAAGTCGATGGCTCAGCAATGGCCTGGGCAAAAACACCAGAACAGGTTGTCGAATTATTAAAGTACGTTACTAGTCAATAATAAGTTCGAGGTCTTTAATATGATCGTTAACGAGCAAGAAAAACAACAAGCACTCAAAGACGTCAATAAACGTTTAATGAAAATCCAGATTATTGGCGCCATCGGTAATATTCTAGTCGGTTTGGCCTTATATGGTATTTGGGGTGCACAAGGTAACGCTTTTCTTCCTATCTTAAATAATATGGATGTTGCTTATAGCATGTTGGTACTGGGTATCATCATTATGACGTGGCAGTTTGCGAACTATTTTCCGTTAATAAAAAAGAGAATTGAACTAACAAAAGCCGACACATAATGTTTCGATTGTTAGTAACAGGGACGTTGTTATTGTTCGTGTCATCTTTACCTGCACAAGAAAAAATAACAAGCAAAATCCTCGCTCTGGGTGATTCATATACCATCGGGCAAAGTGTTGATCTAAAACTCCGATGGCCCATTCAATTAGCACAGGCCTTAGAAAAACAAGATATAAAATCGAGTGTTGAAATAATAGCGGCAACCGGCTGGTCAACAATAGAATTAGAACAAGCAATTTCAGCAAGCCAGTTAAACACGCCCTATGATGTGGTGACACTATTAATAGGGGTTAATGACCAATTTCGTGGCGGTAGTCTCGATGCCTATCAACAAAACTTTAAACGCCTACTTCAGTCATCTATCCATCCCTGATTATGGTGTAACCCCCTTTGCTCAGAGATTTAATCCAGAGGCAATTAGCCGCGATCTAGATGCGTTTAATAAAGTGAATAAAACACTGAGTCAAAAAGCAGGTGTGTATTATGTTGATATTACGCTTATATCAAGAAAAGCGAAAAATGATAACTCACTGATAGCGTTTGATGGTTTGCACCCTTCGGCAATAATGTATAAGCAGTGGGTAAACAAATTACTGCCTGTTGTTAAAAACATATTGGATAAAGAAGTTTTTTAGTTATTAGTTTTATTTATAGTTGTTAGTCTTTTTTCATATATAAAAATTCTTACTTTTAATACCCACACAATTCTTGTTATATTGCAATTCAGGATCAGTGAAAATATCAAGGAGTGTAAAAATGAATAATATTAATCGTTTATTACTGACACTATTACTAATGTTGCCAGGTGTTAGCATGGCAAATGTTATCGTCAACGGAACATTTGACAATAACACAACCGGCTGGATTGGAAGTTATTTTTCTCAACCGGGTGGGAGTGGTGGTTTCCCGAGTATTGATACAGGACCTTATTTCTATGCTGGCGATGGACAATATAACAGTATTAATCAGGTATACAACCTAACTATATCGGATTTAGCAAGCCTATCATCAACAGGTTTGAACTTTGAAATGTCAGCTGATTTGTTTGGCTTCGACTTTCAAGGTGATGAGTCTATCTACACTGCATCATTTTTTGATGGTGCTGATGCAACGGGTAGTTTGCTAAGCAGCTTTTCGCTTATGTCTTCTACTAATGACCCGGGCATATGGGAAAGAAGTCTTATTTCTGGTAATTTGCCAAACTTTCAATCAAAGGCAAATAGTGTCCCTAATTTAACTAGTTCTATCAGGTTTATGATTGAATCAATACGCCGCGAAGGAACGTCTAATGACGGATATGCCGATAATGTTTCATTTACACTAACAGCACCGGCATCAGTTGTACCCGTACCTGCAGCAGCATGGTTGTTTGGTTCAGCAATGTTAGGTCTGTTTGGGTTCTCAAGACGTAAAGCTAACGTTTAATCCATCTTAAATGTTCAACAACTAGCCCCGTCTGTGTACGGGGCTACTTCATTACTTTATGAAGTGAGTAATTTTTTACGTTCTGAGTTCATCCAGCTTTCAGCCTCTTTATTAATATCAGATGCTTTTCGCCCTTTGGTTTGTATTGCCGGACCAACAACAATTTTGACTGTACCAGGATATTTAATGAAACCACGTTTTCGCCAAAAGTCCCCTGCGTTATGCGTTACAGGAATTACCGGCTTACCTGTTTTAGCGGCTAACATAGCGCCACCCACACCAAAGGGTTTCGTTTCTGTTGGTTGAAGGCGAGTGCCTTCCGGGAAGGTAATCACCCAGCGATTTTGTTCAAGTCGCTGTTTTCCTTGCGAAATAACCTGATTAAGGGCTTTTCGACCTGCTTTGCGATTAATCGCGATGGGTTCAAGTACCCAGATAGCCCAACCAAAGAAGGGCACCCAGAGAAGTTCACGCTTAATAAGCCAGGTTTGAATGGGAAAAATATTAGTCAGCGCAAGCGTTTCCCAGGTAGATTCATGACGACAGAAAACGATTGCTGAATCGATACCGTTAATATTCTCAAGCCCTTCTACTTCATAATGAATATTACAGGTCACTTCTAGCCACCATATAACAAAGCGATGCCATAGGTGCAGATAGGCATAACGCCAGCGGTGCGGTAATAGAATCGTTAAAAAACAGGGTGTAGCAAGAATAATGGTTGCTAATATCATGCCGATAGAAAAAATAAGTGATCGTAAAAAAAGCATGTTAAGAGTCATTTAATAGCGTGCCTGCCAGTAAAGCATGCACGGCCTGTTTTAGATCACAATAAACGGGGACATCGTCAATGCCCTGTTCTGCATAGAGGGTTTTGGTTCCCTTGCCGGTACGAACCAGGATGGGTTGACCACCTACCGCCTGTGCTGCCTGAATATCACGAAGTGAATCACCGATACAGGGGACACCTTCTAAATTGGTATTAAGGCGTTTTGCAATTTGTTCAAATAAACCAGGTAGGGGTTTGCGACAATCACAATCATCTTTGGGACCATGAGGACAAAAGAAGATGGCATCAATAGCACCACCGTATTCATGCGCTAGCCGATGCATTTTGTCGTGAATGGCATGCAAGGTATCAAGATCAAAAAGTTTTCGTGCAATACCAGATTGGTTAGTCGCAACGACCACTTGCCAGCCAGCATTATTTAGTTGAGCAATGGCTTCCATACTACCCGGTAAGGGTTGCCATTCATCCGGTGATTTAATGAAGTCATCAGAGTCTTCATTAATCACGCCATCACGATCAAGAATAATAAGTGGCATGGTTAGTTCACATCTCTAAATTCAGATACACGGATTTTACCATTAATCATTTTGGATTCACGTTTCATCAGCTTATCCATTTTTTTCCAAAATGATTGTTTAAGGTCAAAGTTAGCGGCAATGGCTGTTCCCATTACCAGAATCATTAAGTCAGCACATTCTTCAGCAAGTTGTTGGTTTGATTTGCCTTTAGTAATGGCAGAAGAAATTTCACCTAACTCTTCTGCCATTAAGGCAACACGGTAAGGAAGATCTTCACCGCCAGTGCCTTTGAAATCATGTTTATCGTGGAAGGCCTGAATAGCACTCAGCATCTCGTTGTATGAATCCTGATTCTGTGGACTGTTCATGGATGCCCTCCGTTAGTTTTGTAAACGTGATAAATCAGCAATGCGTAAAAAGAGTTGGCGTAAAGTATTTAATAGCGCGAGGCGATTATTGCGAATGGCATCATCGTCTGCCATGACCATGACGTTATCAAAGAAACGGTCAACCGGTTCACGTAAGCTGGCAAGATTTGTTAAGGCGGTGGTGTAATCACCTTTTTCAAGTAACGGCTCTACGTTAGTAAGTGATGATTGAATCGCATCATATAAAGATTTTTCTTCAGTACTTTCAAATAAATTTGTATCAACAGAATCAGCAATCGCCTGTTTGCTCTTTTTAAGAATATTGGTGATGCGTGTATTAGCAGCACTTAAACTTTCAGCTTCCGGTAATTTGCGGAAGGCTGAAACAGCACGTAGGCGTTGATCAAGTTCATTAAATTGCCCCGGGCGTAAGCTAACAATGGCATCGATTTCATCAGCAGAGAAATCCTGATTACTGTAATAAACCGCAAGACGACCTAGAATGAAATCAAACACATCATCAACGACCTTATCGGCAACATCCAGTTTAGGTGACAAGGTTTTATAATTATCAGCCGCGATGCTAATAAGATCATGCACATTAATGTTAAGAGAACATTCCATACAAATACGCAAAATACCAAGAGCGGCACGACGTAATGCATAGGGATCTTTTTGCCCCGTTGGTGGTTGACCAATGGCATAAAGCCCAACCAGTGTATCGAGTTTGTCGGCAATCGAAACGGCTTGACCAATAATGTCGTTGGGTAAGTCGTCACCGGCAAAGCGTGGTTTATAATGGTCTTCAATGGCTTGCGCAACACTATCAGACTCACCATCGGCACTAGCATAGTAGCGCCCCATGACACCCTGTAGATCAGGAAATTCATTAACCATTTCAGACATTAAGTCACATTTACAAAGCTGGGCTGCACGAACGGCAGCATCGCTGTCTTGTCCGAGCGTATCAGCAATGGTTTTTGCTAAAGCGGCAATGCGTTCAGATTTATCGTGCACACTACCGAGCTTTTTCTGAAACACCACTTTTTTAAGGCTTTCAAGGTGTGTATCGAGTCGGTGTTTTTTATCCTGTTGCCAGAAAAATTCAGCATCAGACAGGCGCGGTCGAATCACGCGTTCATTCCCTTTGCGAACAGTATCGAGATTGCTGCTATCAATATTACTCACAGTAATAAAGTGAGGCATTAATTTGCCATCAGTATCAACCAGGTGAAAATATTTTTGATGGCTCTTCATTGAGCTGATTAAACATTCCATTGGCACATCAAGGAAGGCTTTATCAAAATTACCCAGTACCGCTACAGGCCATTCAACCATGGCGGTGACTTCATCGAGTAATGCTTCATCAATAACAGCTGTGCCTTTTTGCGTTGTAGCAATATCGGTAACCGCCTGGCGTACTATTTCACGACGTTCAGTAAAGTCTGCAACCACATACCCTTGTGATTTTAAAAGATCAGCATAGCCAGCCGGATCAAATAAGGTCATGGAAGCAGGGTGATGAAATCGATGTCCCCAGGTTTTATTGTCGCTCTGGATACCGAGTATTTCCGTATCAATAACCGTATTACCGAGCAGTAACACAACCCAATGAACAGGACGAACAAATTGTGCATCGCCAGCACCCCAACGCATGCGTTTCGGGATAGGAAGTTTATCCAGTGCGTTGCGAATAATATCAGGAACAAGTTCAGCGGCCGTTTGACCTTTTTCATGCAAGGTATAAGCAAGCCATGCGCCCTTATCCGTTTTTAACTCTGAAAGTTGATCAACTGATTCAACACCACAGGAACGGGCAAAACCTTCAGCCGCTTTGGTTGGGCAACCATCTTCACCAAAGGCGGCGGTTAAAGCGGGACCGCGTTTTTCAATTTCACGGTCAGCCTGTTTTTCATCAAGATCGCTAATAAGCAGAGCAAGACGGCGTGGTGCGGCAAAAGCTTTAATGTTAGTGCAAGCAAGACCGGCATCGTTTAGATCACTGGCAACACTTTTTTCAAATGCCTGAGATAATGTAAGCAGTGCTTTTGGCGGTAATTCTTCGGTGCCAATTTCAATGAGTAAATCATTTACGTTGCTCATGATTTAGCTCCTTTAACCATTGGGAAGCCAAGCGCTTCTCGTTTGGCAAAATAAGCCTGAGCAACGGCTCGTGATAAGGTACGAATCCGTAATATATAAGCTTGGCGTTCGGTTACAGAAATCGCATGGCGCGCATCGAGTAAGTTAAAGGTATGTGATGCTTTTAACACTTGCTCATAAGCCGGCATCGGAAGATCCGCTTCAATCAGTTGTTGGCTTTGTTTTTCACAGCTATCGAACCATGCGAAAAGTGTATCGACATCAGCATGTTCAAAGTTGTAGGTGGATTGCTCAACTTCGTTTTGGTGAAATACATCACCATAGGTAATGGTGCCGGCGTCACTTTTCGACCAAATCAGATCAAACACGCTATCAACACCCTGCATATACATGGCAAGGCGTTCAAGGCCGTAGGTGATTTCGCCGGTAACTGGACGACACTCTATACCACCAACTTGTTGGAAATAGGTAAATTGCGTGACTTCCATGCCATTGAGCCAGACTTCCCAGCCTAAACCCCAGGCACCCAGTGTCGGGGATTCCCAGTTATCTTCAACAAAACGAATATCATGTTCGAGTGGGTCAAAACCAAGTAAATGCAGTGAATCCAGATACAGTTCCTGAATATTGTCTGGCGAAGGCTTCAAAGCCACCTGAAATTGGTAATAGTGCTGTAAACGGTTCGGGTTTTCACCATAACGACCATCGGTTGGGCGGCGCGATGGCTGCACATAGGCGGCTCGCCACGGTTCAGGGCCGATTGAGCGCAAAAAAGTCGCTGGATGAAAGGTGCCTGCACCCATTTCCATGTCGAAAGGTTGCAGAATGGCACAGCCCTGATCAGCCCAAAATGACTGTAAAGTGGCAATGAGACCGTGAAATGTCGAAATATCTGTGGCGTTGCTCATGGTAATGTTTGTTTTTTAACCCAAAATCTTACAATTAGCGCGCAATTATAGCGCTTATTTATACCTTATTATATGGGTGAACATAGTTTCTGAGAGAAACGCTCTGTTATAATGGCGCCCCCTTTAAAATCGGTATTGATCAGCATGGCAACAACTCAACGCAAAGCAGTCGCTTTAATTTCCGGCGGCCTCGACTCACTTCTTGCCGCAAAAGCGGTGATGGAGCAAGGTGTGCATGTGGAAGGGATTAATTTTTACACCGGCTTTTGTGTTGAAGGTCATACCCACGCGATTCGTAAAAAAGACAAAGCCAAGCCAAAACGTAATAACGCACTATGGGTGGCTGAACAATTAGGCATTAAGCTACACATTGTTGATGTTATTGAAGAGTACAAAGACATTGTGATTAATCCATCGCATGGCTACGGGCAACACATGAACCCTTGTCTGGACTGTAAAGGTTTCATGGTTAAAAAAGCCCATCAATGGATTGAAGAAAATGGTTTTGATTTTATTATTACCGGTGAAGTGATTGGGCAGCGCCCGATGTCGCAGCGTAAAGATACCATGCCGGTGATTGCACGAGAGTCTGGTGCGGGTGATTTATTAGTACGCCCTTTATGTGCTCAGCATTTGCCGCCGACTCTGCCAGAGCAGAAAGGTTGGCTGGATCGTGAAAAATTATTTGATTTCAGTGGTCGTACTCGTAAGCCACAAATGGCACTGGCAGAACAATATGGTTTTGAAGATTACGCACAACCTGCCGGTGGCTGTTGTTTCTTAACCGATGCACATTACTCGAAGAAAATTGCTGACTTGTGGACATCGCGCGGTGAACGTCGTTATGAACTCGATGACATCATGTTATTAAAAGTCGGTCGTCATATTCGCCCGAAGAAACATTTTAAATTGATCATTGGTCGCGAAGAAGGTGAGAATAATTTTCTTTCCGGCTATCGTAAAATGTTTGCCAGTATTAAGACAACGAGCCACGCCGGACCATTAACCTTAATTGATGGTGAGGTGAGTGACGAAGATATTGAATTAGCTGCACAAATTTCAGCGCGATATAGTCAGGGACGCACCGCAGAAAAAGTAGAGGTAGAATTTACCAATAAAGAAGGTGTGAGTAAATTAATTGAAGTCATACCAATGCCCGTCAGTCAGCTTGATGATACCTGGCAAGTTTAGTTTGAATCTATAAATAAAGGATTAAACAGGTTTATTCTATGCCACATTATACACTCGATGCTAAACGCTTAATGTGTCCTATGCCGGTGATTCGCACCCAGGATAAAGTCGCCGAATTAAAGCCGGGTGATATTTTGGAAGTAACCTGCACCGATCCTGGAGCGCTTAATGATATTCCCGCGTGGTGTCGGATAAACAGCCATGAAGTCATTAGCAGCAGTGAACATAAAGGTGAAGTGGTTATTACTGTTAAGGTGGGTAACGCATAGTGTCTGATGATACGGCAAATAATAAAGATGCGCGTTATCGTGAGATACGAAAAGTCACCTTAATTGGTTCGGCATTAGATTTATCTTTAGCGATTGCGAAAGTTATCGTTGGTTATGTGGGTCAATCTCAGGCATTGATTGCTGATGGTATTCATTCCCTGTCGGATCTTGTTACTGACTTCATGGTGTTATTTGCATTTAAGCACTCAAGTCGCGGTGCAGATGAAGATCACCCTTATGGTCATGGTCGTATTGAAACATTAATGACCGTTGCACTTGGTGCAGCCTTAATACTGGTGGGTATTGGCATAGCGTGGGATGCGATACGCCGTTTATTTGAACCGGAATTATTATTGCACCCGGGACTTATTGTATTAGTGATTGCCGGGATTTCTATTGTTTCAAAAGAAGCCATTTATCACTACACCATGGCAGCGGCACGAAAATTCAGATCGGGTTTGTTACGAGCCAATGCCTGGCATAGTCGTACAGATGCCATTTCATCGGTAATTGTTTTTGTTGGTGTGCTGGGTTCGATGGCGGGTCTTGATTATCTGGATGCGATGGCCGCGATTGGTGTCGCATTAATGATTATCAAGATTGGTTGGGATTTAGGTTGGCACAGTGTTCGTGAATTAATTGATACCGGTTTAGACAGTGACGAAGTTGAGCGAATAAGAAAAATTATCACCAGGGTAGAAGGTGTACGTTCGATGCATATGTTACGAACGCGAAAAATGGGTTCGGATGCCCTGGTTGACGTACATATTCAAGTCGATTCTTATTTAAGTGTGTCAGAGGGGCATCAGATCAGTGAAGCCGTTCGTTACCAACTTATGAAGAATATTGAAGATGTGTCGGATGTAACGGTGCATATTGATCCGGAAGATGATGAATTTGCCGCAATTAGTTGCCAACTACCGCCAAGAGAGCAGATAATGGTTCGCCTTAATGAGGCATGGCAGCATATTGATGCGGCGAAACAAATTCAGTCAGTAACACTGCATTATCTGGATGGCTATATTCATGTTGATGTTAAGCTGCCCTTAGCCATGGCGGATGAAGCATTGGTTAGACGTTTTAAACAGTCTGTAGAGCAGATTGATGAAGTAAAAGACATTAAGGTTGGGTTTTACGCCGACTAGCGCACTATATTGGTGCGCTTGGGGTTGTTTGTGCTTTATTATGGTGCAAATATTAAGGCAAAAATTGATATTGGTATAATAAAATTAATATATACAGCAACTTATCTAGTGGCATAATTAATGCACTATTTGAGGACAAATTTTAATCTGTCGTGTAAACGGCCAATTTAAATACAACTATATAACATAGTCATTTTTAGGATATTAGCGGAGGAGACATCACCATGTCCGTAGCAAAAGTTAAAAAGTTAATGAAAGACAACGACGTTCAGTTCGTTGATATGCGTTTCACCGACACCATCGGTAAGGAACAGCACGTAACGATTCCTGCAAAAGTTGTCGATGCGGACTTCTTCAAAGAAGGCAAAATGTTCGATGGTTCTTCAATCTCGGGTTGGAAGAGCATTAACGAATCAGACATGATTTTAATGCCTGATCCTGCAACGGCGATGATGGATCCTTTCATGGATGAACCAACCATGATTATTCGTTGTGACATCATCGAGCCAGACACCATGCAAGGTTACGAACGTGATCCACGTTCTATTGCCAAGCGTGCAGAAGCTTACTTAAAGAAAACCAAAATTGGTGATGTTGCTTACTTTGGCCCTGAAAATGAATTCTTCGTTTTTGACGATGTTCGTTGGGGCGCAGACATGTCCGGTTCTTTCTGCAAGATTGATTCAGAAGAAGGTGAATGGAACTCAGAAAAAGTATACGCTGACGGCAACATGGGTCATCGTCCGGGTGTTAAAGGCGGTTACTTCCCGGTACCACCCGTTGATTCACTACAAGATATGCGTTCTGCGATGTGTCTTGCAATGGAAGACATGGGTCTGGATATCGAAGTGCATCACCACGAAGTGGCAACAGCTGGTCAGTGTGAAATTGGTGTTGGATTTAACTCATTAGTCGCTAAAGCGGATGAAGTTCAAATCCTGAAATACTGTGTACAAAACGTGGCACATGCCTACGGTAAAACAGCGACATTCATGCCTAAGCCAGTGGTGGGTGATAACGGTAGTGGTATGCATGTTCACATGTCTATCGGTAAAGGTGGCAAGAATATCTTTTCTGGTAACAAGTACGGTGGTCTTTCTGATAACGCGCTTTACTACATCGGCGGTATCATTAAACACGCGAAAGCATTGAACGCACTTTCAAATGCGTCAACTAACTCTTACAAACGTTTGGTTCCTGGTTTTGAGGCACCAGTTATGTTGGCTTACTCAGCACGTAACCGTTCTGCGTCAATTCGTATTCCTTTCGTTTCTAACCCTAAAGCACGTCGTATTGAATTACGTTTCGGTGACTCAACAGCCAACCCTTACCTTTGCTTCGCAGCAATGATGATGGCGGGTCTTGACGGTATCCAGAACAAGATTCACCCTGGTGATGCAATGGATAAAGATTTATACGATTTACCACCAGAAGAAGAAGCCAAGATCCCACAAGTATGTTACTCACTTGATCAGGCACTTGATGCGCTTGATAAAGATCGTGACTTCCTGACCGCTGGCGGTGTATTTACGGATGATGTCATCGATGGTTATATTGCATTGAAGATGGAAGAAGTAACACGTATGCGTATGACAACTCACCCGGTTGAGTTTGATATGTACTACAGCCTGTAAGTTAGACGGTAAGTTACTCAAAAACGCCTTCCCCGAGTTAGATTGGGGGAGGCGTTTTTTATTGCCTGTTATAAAACTGAACTGAAATTGTGATGCAGTTGTCATAATAGATGTTGAGTAAAATCAAAACCTTGCTATGCTGAAATGACAAGGAAATGGAGATATACCATGCAGAAGCTATTATTAACGTTAGCAGTACTAGGTTTAGTGTTGCCGAGTGTTGCCTCTGCAAAGCTGTATAAGTGCAAGGATGGACAGGGGGAAGTGATATATACCGATAAGGCCTGTGACGTTGGTAAAGGTGAGGAATTAAAACTTGCGCCCTATTCTACTTATACACCCACGATTGTGCCTATTCCTGCTGCAGCAAATGTAGAACAACAGGATCCGGCGGCTTCTTATAAAGTGTTTGAAATAATTAAGCCTAAAAATGATAAATTACTCAGCTCAAATACAGGTAGGGTTAACGTAACATTTAGGATTGATGGCCCTTTACTAAGCCTTAAGGGGCATAAATTTGCGATAGCGCTGGATGGAAAGAAACTTAAAAGCCGAGGCGTCACTAATCAGATCAGATTAGACAGCGTGAACCCTGGAACACATACCTTACAGGTGTTTGTTGTTGATGCAGAAGATAAAGTAGTGAAGAGCTCTAATATAGTAACCTTTCATATGAAAGGAAGAGTGCGATTAAATACTCCTACACCAGGTCAACCTGATCCAACGCGAGGTATTCCAGGAAGCAGCAATACGATTCCTGGTGGGGTTGGTACCATTCCCGGTGGTTCCGCCAACGTTCCTGGTGGACGACTCTAATTAAAAAATAATAATCTCTCTACAATAGGGCGCGCATGCACTATAATGGTGCATAACCTGTTGTGTCTTTTTTGCCAGATAAATTAAACATTCAAAGATGATTCATTATAGTTATTATTATTCAATGAGTTAAATCACATTGTAATGAGAATTAATTTATAAGTTACCGCGTTAAAAGTGGTTCGACTTTTGCACTGTAGATCTATCATGGCAAGTCTGTTGTTAAAAAAGGAAGTTCCGTTGTCCAATATTACAGACAATTTATCGACTTCTGTGCTGGTTCTTAACCAATTTTTGATGATTGAATATATGAATCCGGCGGCAGAGGTATTGTTTGCTGCGAGTTTAAGACAGAACCAGGGGCAATCGATTAAAGAATTGTTACCTGCCGAACCGGCATTCATTGAGAAAATTCGGTAGGTTTTAAAAGATGCCCAGGGCTTTACTCAACATGAACTCGCTCTCATTTTAACAGAAGACAAGAAAATTACCGTGGATTGCACGGTCAATATCGATGACGGAGAGCTTGATTCACGTTTATTAATAGAAATGAAACAGGTTGATCGACATTTACGAATTTCACGAGAAGAGCGTTTGTTGGCACAGAATGTGGCAACACGTGCTTTAGTAAGAGGGTTTGCGCACGAAGTAAAAAATCCTCTGGGTGGTTTACGTGGTGCAGCACAATTACTGGAAGCAGAATTACCTGATGAGAGCTTAAAAGAATATACCCAGATAATTATTGGTGAGGCGGATCGTTTACAAAGCCTTGTTGATGGAATGCTAGGACCAAATAGTTTACCTAATGTACAAAAGCTAAACATACATGAAGTGATAGAGCGGGTTAGAAGTTTAGTGCTTGCAGAAGTCCCGGATGGGGTACGCATTATTAGAAACTATGATGTCAGTATTCCTGAATTCATGGCGGATAAAGATCAACTCATTCAATCCATCCTGAATATTGTTCGTAACGCCATTCAGGCAACACAGGGTCAAGGGACAGTTGAATTAAAAACACGCATAGAAAGACAATTAACAATTGGCAATACGAGGTATCGACATGTAATGCGTTTAGACATTACCGATGATGGTGTTGGTATTCCGGAAGAAATGCAGCAACGAATATTTTATCCAATGGTAACGAGTCGTGCGGAAGGCACGGGTGTTGGTTTATCTATTGCACAATCATTGGTTAATCGACATGGCGGTTTGATTGAGTGTTCAACACAGTCAGGAAAGACGTGTTTTACTATTTTACTGCCGATTGAGACGGAGAAGAAACAAGATGAATAAGGATAAGATCTGGATTATTGATGACGATCGGTCAATACGTTGGGTGCTTGAAAAGGCACTTGAGAAGGCGGATATGGACGTCATCAGTTATGAAAATGCTAATCGCATTATGGCGGATCTGGAAAAACAACAACCCGATGCCATCGTCACAGACATCCGTATGCCGGGTCTGAATGGCTTGGAGTTACTGGATAAATTAAATAATCATTATCCAGATTTGCCGGTCATTATTATGACAGCGCATTCCGATTTAGACAGCGCTGTTTCCGCATATCAAGGTGGCGCATTTGAATACTTACCCAAGCCTTTTGATGTTGATGAAGCCGTTGAAATGGTTAGCCGCGCAGTAGAGCTCCGTCGAGAAAAACAAACATTCGTACCCGATGAAGCGGAAACTAAAACAGAAATAATCGGTGAAGCGCCTGCAATGCAGGAAGTATTTCGCGCAATTGGTCGTCTTGCTCGTTCAAACATAACCGTGCTAATTAATGGCGAATCTGGTACCGGCAAAGAATTGGTTGCACATGCTTTGCATCGACATAGTCCACGGGCTGATAAAAGTTTTATTGCTATTAATACCGCAGCGATACCAAAAGATTTATTAGAGTCAGAATTATTTGGGCATGAAAAAGGTGCTTTCACCGGCGCACAAAGTTTGCATCGTGGTCGGTTTGAGCAGGCAGATGGCGGCACATTATTTTTAGATGAAATTGGTGATATGCCTGCCGAGCTACAAACGCGCCTATTACGCGTCTTGGCAGAAGGTGAATTTTATCGTGTTGGTGGTCGAACGGCAGTGAAGGTGGATGTTCGTATTATTGCGGCAACGCATCAGAATTTAGAAAAGCTAGTGGATGAAGGTCGTTTCCGTGAGGATTTATTTCACCGTTTAAATGTTATTCGTATTCATGTTCCGCCATTACGTGAGCGAAGAGAAGATATTCCATTGTTAATGAATTTCTTTTTAGCGGCAGCGGCAAAAGAATTAAATTCAGAAGTAAAACGTTTATTGCCTGAAACAGAACAATACTTAACCAGCATAGAATGGCAAGGTAATGTTCGTCAGTTAGAGAATTTGTGTCGCTGGTTAACGGTTATGGCACCAGGTCAGGAAGTGCATATGGATGATCTGCCTCCTGAATTAAGAGAATCATTTACTTCAGATTCAACAACAGACAATTGGCAAAAAGCCTTAGAGCGTTGGGCTGATAATCGTTTGGTAAGCGGTGATCAAGATTTATTAGATTCGGCTGTGCCGGACTTTGAACGTATTATGATTCGTAGTGCGTTACGGCGAACAGGTGGTCGACGGCAGGATGCAGCGAAGTTATTAGGGTGGGGGCGTAATACCTTGACGCGGAAGATTAAGGATTTAGGAATGGAGTTAAATTAATGTGTGAAACTACGCCAATTACCATTTACACGTACTGACCATACTTTAGAGCGACTACCTGATAATGGATGCAGAAATAAACCCGGTCAATGTTAATTGACTTGTTAGGGCTTAATTACTATTATGTACGGAGTTACGGTACGCTTTATAGGTAAAAGAAATGGACACTATTAGTGTAAATAAATTTAGAGATAACTTAAAAACCTTTGTGGAACAGGTGGTTACAGATCACTTGCCACTTAAAGTTACACGCAGAAGTGGCGATGATTTCGTGGTTTTAAGTGCGGATGATTGGGAGCGAGAACAGGAAACATTATATGTTTTACAAAACAATGACTTAATGAAGCAGATTGCGGCATCGACTACCACGAATGCAAAGGGCAAAGGGTATAAACCTGCAGCAGGGGAGCTAGATGAGATCACTGGTATTTGAAGGTAATACCTGGTCTGCATATGAGGAACTTAGGGTAAAAGACAAAAAGCTACACAAGGTGCTTTGTCGTTTATTGAAAGAAATGCTTCGTGATGATCCACGTACTGGAACTGGAAAACCTGAGCCATTAAAACATAACCTCTCTGGTTTGTGGTCTCGCCGCATAAGCCAGAAAGATCGCATTATTTATAAGTATGATAAAGATTACATTTATATTTTTGCTATTGGCGGGCATTATGATCAGTTTTAATTTGCCCTAACTATAAGTAGTTGGCGCAAATGATGACTTAAAAATTATCATTTAGGTTTAATAACATTCCTGAATTATTATAAAATTTTATTTGGTGTTATTCATCCTTAAACAGGGACAAACAAGGCGTATTCTCAGCGTCCGCTCAAATCATACTATCAATCGCTGTTTAGGATTAAGCCATAAGCGGGCAAACGATAGTGATTTTTTAGCATGATTTGTCCAAAACGATCCAACTATACTTCCTTGCACATTTTAATACAGTTCCCGTAAGTAAATTGTCGAATCATTGCCTTTATAGATACCAAAGGTAGCAGTGGCAGAGGGATCATTATCATGGTTACCGTCATTGTCCCAATCAAATTGTAGCCATGGTTGTTCAAGAACAATTCCGCTTGTTAGTAGTGGTGTAACAAGAACACTGCCCTGGTTACCAACACCGGGTGCAGACATGCTGAGTGTGGCTGTTCCATTATTAAAGGCTGAAAGAGTCGGTGTTGTTTCTCCGGCATTTAAGTTGCCTTGATAATTGCTCAGGTTGAAGTGTCCCCAGTTAGGCGGTCCAATTGGGGTGACGGTTAAAGCGGTACAGGTATCACCTGCTGAGGCAATAAAATCATTAACGATACTGTCGTAGTATTCTGCGGTTACAGGAAGTTGCAGGTTAACAAGTTCTGATCCAAAGGCATTAGCAATATTAAGTCGTCCAAAGCGAAGTTGGGTTCCAGTAATATTGGAAATAGAGTAGGTTTCACAATTACCATCATTGTTTGAGTCATAACAAACGCCATCGGTATCGGTTAGATCGGCGGTAGTAAAG
>JALTKS010000110.1:0-35416 GCA_027006175.1 Gammaproteobacteria bacterium | reverse complement strand
AATATTAAGTCGTCCAAAGCGAAGTTGGGTTCCAGTAATATTGGAAATAGAGTAGGTTTCACAATTACCATCATTGTTTGAGTCATAACAAACGCCATCGGTATCGGTTAGATCGGCGGTAGTAAAGTTAAGATCAATGTCACCTGCGAAAGGTATTGCAGGATTTGTTCCGCCACCGGCGGTATCTCTTGGGTCGGCTGGGCGTTGGTACATAATTTGTTCATTTGTAATAGTAAGTAAACCCTGAGCATTACTGTCAGTATCGCTAGTTAAAGTCACGGTACCGGATGCAGGTGCATCAAGTGTGGCGGGTGTTGTGGCATTATTAGAATAGCTTCGACCAGACAAATTAGCCGTATATTTCCAGAAACCGCCGAGGTCATAGTTAGTCGTTTGGCTACCACCTTCTTCAAGCGCGGTTAAAGTGATAACAGGGTTTGTTGTGAAGTTGATAGGTTGATCCATATAACTGAAAGCACCACAACTATCAGTAAGACCTGGAGCATTATCGTTAAGAGTAAATCGATCCGGAATAAATCGACCCACATAGCTGCTTCGACCCAGAATATTTTCACCGCTACCGAGATAGTTTGTTACAGCAGCATTAAGTTCAATAATACCGACTTCGGGCCAACTGGTTGTGGCTGTTCCTGAACCGTTAGTAATGGAAGCAGAAGCAGAAGAGAGTGCCGGGTTCGCGCCGCCACTCGGCGCTAACAGTGTTGTTGTTAAACTTGCAGAGGCATTAAAGTTAGTTGCTATGCTGTTGTCAGAGATATTAGCAGGGTTCGTTGTTGGGTCACTATCATTGAATCCATCTGCAATACCGTCATTATTAGTATCATCGCTTTGCTGCCAGAGAATACCCTCTAAATTAAAGTTAAAATTAACGCCGGCTGTAAAGGAGGCTGCTCCAGTATTGTTTGTGGCGGCATTGTTACCAGTGATAGCGGGAATCCGTAAGGCGAGGGGTCTAACAACATATTGGTTTGATGAACCGGTCATGTATTCGCCTGATGGATTGCCATTAGAGAGCGGGATATTATAACGCGCATGTAATTGCATTTGACCAGCATCGAGATAATTAAGAATGAGGCTGGTGCTTGCGTTTGCGCCAAAGTTAAGACTAACGCCAGTGTAATTTGTGGTGAGTGCCCCTGCATTATCATTATTAGTTGCGATGTTAGTGCTATTAACGCTGATTTGTTTACTAGCACAGGTACCTGGATCAAGGCATTCTCCCCCAAATTCAACCGTGCGTGCCTGACCGGATGGAAAGGCAGGAACGCAAACAGAGGTATCAACCGGTGAGGCGCGAACGGCTTGTATATTGATAGTGGTAGCATTAAAGCCGGTATCAGAAGGTTTGCCAGATAGTTGAGTTGGAATGCTGTCAATAATAAATCCAGCTAGAGAGATAACTAAGTCTGGATCTTCTTGTTCTGTTAGCGCGCCATCAGCAACATTGATACTCACCGTGTCTGAATTGGCACCTAATAAACCTGGATAATCAAAGTTTAAAATAACAGACGTCTCTGCACCGTTAAATACATAACTTGCTGAGCCATCACCGAGTGTTGTGTCGGTTAAGGTGCCTGAACCGGTGACGATACTGGTCCAGCTGCCTCGTGAAGTTGAGGCAACGGTCGTACTTAAGTTAATTGTTGTTCCGGCCGCGGGTAATGTGGCGGCATGATTTTGATCATGAGCAACAATGGTTATTTCTGTTGGGTAACAGGTAATACCGGTTCCAGCATGGCTGATGGCGTAATGGCTTACTGTGATAGCACAGGTTGAAATACTACCGACTATGGCCGCATCGGCCGGTGTATAGGTAATCGTACTGTCCTCATCAAACTTAACTTCATCACCACCAATAATCGCTCCACGAATATTGGCATTTTCGCCAAATTCAATTTCACCCGAATTGGGCCCATAGATGACGCCGGTAAAACCAAAGTTATCTTCTTCGGCTTTAAATTCAGCATTACCATAAAGATAAACAACTAAGCCACCGACGTTGCCACTACCATTGATGGTGACATCTGAGCCTTTTACATCAACACTATTATTGATATAGAGGTTAACGCGTTCGGAAGTAATGTTAATAACGCTATTATCATCAATGGTTAAATCATTAATAAAATAATCACCTGCTGCAAGGTTCACAGTAGTATTTTTATTGATGTCCAGGTTATCAATATAGAAAGGCCCGCCGCCGATAAAGCTAGCCGTTGTGTTGTTGGTAACAGTAATTTTGTTATAGGTGTTTTTAACTGTGCTATTAAACGTAAAAGGACTATTGCTGTTATTAACGGTTTGATTATCGTTTGAACTGTTGGTTGGAAATGTTGCCGGATCAATTGTTGGTAAGGTTTGACTCGCAGTGAAAACGTCACCTACGGTGGTAGTAACATCAATGGCATTGCCATTATTTTCGCCTTCTTGTACTGGAACTGCTCCACCACCAACGTCGATAGTGACATCTTCATCAATCTCAAGATTATCACCTGCACTATAAACAGGATAAGTTGAGGGAATTAGTCCACACACTGCCGCATTAACAAACACGCTTTGTGTTAGCAACAATAGAAAACAGATACATAATAAAAGATAACGATTAGTTGTTTGCATCATAATTTTGTCTCAATGCTCATTCAGCAAATAAAGTTATATCAAACAGAGTGTGCCCCATTATGGTGGTGAAATGGTCGCTGAAATACGTCGTTGTACAAAGTCAGGGTTACCATAGGTACCACCAAAAGTTGCCGTGCTAGTAATGTTGTAAACAGTCACGTTATTGTTGCCTTGTTGGCTATGCGTGGTAAAAGAGCAAAGCGTATTAATACTAAAACCACTTAAGCCAACAGCCGTTAATGTAAAACTATTTGCATTAATAATATTGCTGCATTTGTTCCGGGCGGTTGCCTGATCGGCAGCCGTAATAATGGTGTACACAGACCAGTCAATACCACTTCTAGCGGCTTGATAAGCCCGCGCACCTTGAAGTGCAGCCGTGCTTGCAGCACGATTTGTTCCACCGACACTCACCATGTAGGCACCTAATGCCGCCAGTACAATCAGAATAAAGATGGCAGAAATAAGTGAAAAGCCATGTTGTCGATGCATCATAATCATGGCACATTATCCACATGCACTTGATGCAAGAGTCGGACAGACTCATTACTTGAAGCATCGGTGATAGTCAGATCAAGTGTCATTAGCCCTGAACGTGATGGGCTACCTGCATCATAGGTAAAACTGCAATTACCAATATTGTCGGCCATTAACGCAGGCGTGACTGCGGGTGGATCAGGCTGGTTGGCATTAGTAAAGTTATAATTTGTATAACGAAGCAATTCTCCTCCACTGCAACGGTATGTAATCGCGGTATCGATAAAATAAACACGATTACTGGGCGATTCTTCGGTAAACTCAAAACCACCGGCGATATTAACGCTGTCTTCATTGCCGGAATCGCTAATCGTTACGACACTGCCTGTACCGCTTGCGGGTGTAATGACATTTTCACCATCAGTATTTGGGGCGGCATAGGCATTATGACCTGGCATAGGAACACCGGAAGCATCAACATCACCGGTGTTGTAAACAGATACTCTTAGACCGTTTTTATTAATGAGTTCCGTTAAATTTCCAAGGACATCAAAGTCACTGTCAGGGCTATCAAAATCAAGAATGGTACTGGGTGCTCCAGGAGGGGCGGCACGATAGCGCGCGCCGGCAACCGTGTTAATCATTTCAATGGTGGTACCGCCACCGGTGACACGAATGCTATTGGGTAAGGCGCGCCGAATGTCGCGCTGCATACGACGCATGGCACTTTCGGCAGAATAAACGAGCGTGGCACGTCGGGATAGATCAATAAAACCTTGAACAGGTTGGGTTATAAATGTCGTAATAATACCGGCAAGAATGCCGCTGATGACAATCACTATGATTAATTCAATTAGCGAAAAACCATTTGAGTAACGCATAGCCATCAGAAATCCGTCCGATAGCCGCTGATTTGGATAGTAGAATTGATCGGTGTGGCAACAGAAACAGTAACACGAAAAGATTGTCCGGCAGGTGCTTGATCGCCGGCAGGGCCGATCGCTTCGTTTACAACTGTAACGGTAACGCTGTAATTACTAAGCCCGGGTATAGCGTTGCCATTTTGATCACGGGGTACCTGGGCAACAATTGCATTATAGTCATCAATGTCATCATATTGATTGCGGTTGGTTTCACCGTCAGGTGCTTGTGGATCAGCAAACGGTTTTTCAAGAATTTCTTCCAGGTACGCTTCTCCAATCGCAATAGCTTGATGCTGAATAAGCGGATCAGTACTCGCGCCTGTATTCTGATTCATCACTAAAAGAATACCGGAGAGTGCGACACCAATAATGACGATTGAAATGATTAATTCAATCAGTGTCGTGCCTTGTTGGCGTAGAGAACTTAGCATCCTCCACCCTCGCTGATATATCCGGTGGTTGCATGAATGCAAAAACTACGACCACCAACCGTAATAGTCGTGTCGCTGGCAACCGCGCCTAATGCATTAAACGTGACGGTAGCAGGGGTGATGGAGACATTAGAGCTACTACCACTAAAACCACTTTCACCTGTAACAGGATTTCGGGCCGGTGTTGTAAACGAGTTGCCAGAACAAGTTGAGGGATCATCATCCAGAGTTATATTGTATGAGTTGCTGTTTAACACAACGCGTGTATTGCAATTGATCGCCACGGCAAGCTGTTGCGAAAACCGCATGGCATTAATGACTTCAGTGTAAAAACCACGATCATTAAAACTATCGGCACTAAAAAAACGCGGTAGGGCAACAGCCGAGATGATGCCAATAATCACCAGAACAGTGACTAACTCAATCATGGTAAAGCCACGTGATGCTTGCATAATTTTCATTTTGTAAAATTTATTCATAAATAATCAATGATGAAAATAAAGCAAAAGGGCGCCGTAAGCGCCCTTTATTATTAACAGTTTTACAAGTTACTCATTATTGGCAAGTACTGGTACCACCAAATGTTGGCAAGGTATTTGTTGCTGTTGGAGCAGTATAAGTTACAGTACAGTTACTATTCCCATCAATAGTAACGGTTGTGGTACCACCGGTACTACTGACAGAGGCGCCACTTAAATCCAGCGCAGCCTCTATGCCTGCTGCTGTTGAGGCAGGATAAAGGTAAGCAAGCGCTACAGTACCGCCTTCAATTGTTACGCTTTGACCACTTGCCGTACTTGCATCTCCCTCAACAAGAGCTTTTGCATGAACAATTGAAGAAGCAGAACGAATTGCGCCTTCAGCACCTGCGCGAGCAGCAACACGAGCATCAACCGTTAGGTTGGCAAAGCGAGGGAGTGCTGTCGCTGCTAAAAGACCCAAAATAACGATCACGATGACCAATTCAATGAGTGTAAAACCACTTTGTTGCTTTTTCATGCTAGAACTCCTTAAATTTTCGCTCAGTAGAACAGTTGTTAGTTGTATTAAGGTTTAACGTAGTCATCAATAGTGATGGGCTCGTTTAACCACTCATATGGCTCAAGGTTTTGTAGCCTTAAACCGCTGATTTCTTCAGTGTTTGTATCGTAAATTCCATTATTATTACTGTCAGTATAGTCAAGAATTACCTGAAAGCGCGCTCTTTTAGGTCCTTTTAGTGAACTTTTGAAGTAGTCACTATTGCCAACGCGATAGACTAACCATCTGTTATAACTATCAAAATACCACCGATAACCTTCTATATCGGACGGATCAGGCTCATCTTTAATACCAATATAGCGTTCTGGCTTTGTTGACAGCCATTCCATTGGGTTTTGACCCTCAGCCGCACTTAAATTTGCTAAATTATTTCTCGCAATATGCTTTGCTACCTGAATATTCATGGCACTACGCAAAGTACCCAGTACCTGTTGCATGGCCGTCTTTTCAGCTTCAACTTTTAAAATAACCAGTCGATCCACTGCAATGACAAATAACACGCTAATAATGGTAACAACCAGAATCAGTTCAAGCAGAGAAAAACCACGTTGTTTAAACAAGCTTAGACACCTTCTCTATAAGTTCAATGAGTTAGAGCGTAAATAGTTAATTATTGCATCAAGCATTAGCGATTTTTATAGGCACCGGCAAGATCCCACATTGGCAGGAATACACCAAGAGCAAGTATGAATACCATGATGCCGATAGCGACAATTAAAATTGGTTCAATGGCGGCGCTGAGATTTTTAAGGTCATAGTCAACTTCGCGTTCGTAATATTCAGCGACTTCCTGTAATAAATCATCAACGGCACCGGTTTCTTCACCAACGGCCATCATTTGCAATACCAGTGGTGTGAATAAGTTTGTTGCAGCGGCGGTGCGAGTTAAGGTGTCGCCACGTTCAATGCCATTACGCATATCCAGAATACGTTCGGAGATATAGGCGTTATCAGCCGCGCGAGAAACGACGGTCATGGTTTGTATGAGGGGCACACCGGCTCGTGTTGCCATTGCAAAAGAGCGTGAAAAGCGCGCCAGGAGTGAACGATTAATAATGCTGCCAACAATAGGCAGTCGAAGTTTATATTTATCCCATTTGTAGCGACCTTCATCGGTACGTAAATACATGACGATGCCAACAACAGTGAGGATTAATCCTGATAAAATAAAATGCCAGTTATTCACCGTAAAATTAGAGGTCGCGATAAGTACTTTCGTTGCCCAGGGTAATTCAGCATGAAGCCCGGCATACACTTTGGCAAAGGCAGGAATAACAAATAGATTAATAACGGCAATGGCGGCAGCAATGGCGACCATGACAATCACAGGGTAACGCAAGGCGGCTTTAATTCGATCACGTGTGCCTTTTTCTAATTCCAGATATTCCGATATTTGTAAAAAAGATTCATCAAGCCGACCGGTATTTTCTCCAACCTGAATCATACTAATATAAAGGTGGCTGAATATTTTTGAAAAGGGACTCATTGCAGATGAAAGTTCTCGACCAGATTCTAGGTCTTCAACAATGGTTAAAAGCGTTTGTTTTAGCATTGCATTTTGTGATGATTCAGCGAGACTGGTAATAGAGCGAGTGATAGGCACACCCGCTTTCATTAAGGTATACATTTGTCTGCTAAATAAAATTAATTCATCAAGGCCAACTTTTTTCCCAAACGGATTACTAAGGGACAGGTCAATTGGTTTTTGTTGTTGCTGTTCCGAAATATCAATGGGGGTAATGCCACTGTTAAATAATTGCGTTGCAACCGCATCTGCATTGGAGGCTTCTATGTTGCCTTCAATGGAATCACCGCGATTGGTGCGACCTTTATAAAAGAAAGTAGCCATAATTAAAATTCAGTTTGTAGTCCATCAGGATCAATATCAATGTCAGTTGTGGAAATATCAGGTTGATCAATATCAATAGAGATATCACCCGCAATTCGCATGGCTTCAGAAATAGTTGAGATACCTTGTTGTGCGAGATCCATAACAGATAGCACTAATGGTCTGAATGATGTCTGGAGTTCGGCGGCAAGATTAAATGCGGCAGCATCATTTTTACGCAGTGCATCAGCAAGGCTATTATTAATTTCCAGTAATTCGTAAACACCAATCCGACCGTGATAACCGGTATTATTACAGTGAGGGCAACCAGAACCACGTCTAAATTGAATTTTATCAGTTTTGTCGCCAATGATTTGTTGTGCCCATGCCCATTCATGTGTGCTGAGTTTGTATTCTTCAACACAGCTTTCACAAATACGGCGTACCAGACGTTGTGCGAGCACGGCATCCAGCGCAGAAGCAACAAGATACCCTTCCGCACCCATATCAAGTAAGCGTAAAGCGGTACTGATGGCATCATTTGTATGTAAGGTTGAAAGAACCAGATGACCGGTCATTGCAGCACGTAAGCCCATTTCGACTGTTTCGTGATCGCGCATTTCGCCGACAAGAACAATATCTGGATCTTGCCGCAGGGCAGTGCGTAATACACGCGCGAAAGTAAGTTCGATTTGCGGTTTAACCTGAACCTGATTGATACGCGGTAGACGATATTCGACCGGATCTTCAACAGTAATAATTTTAGTTTCAGGTTTGTTTAAAATATTTAAAGCAGAGTAAAGTGTGGTGGTTTTACCACTACCGGTTGGACCGGTTACTAAAACCAGACCATGCGGTCGGGTGATAATTTTTTTGAAACGTTCATGAATATCTTCAGGCATACCGAGGTGATCTAAATCGAGTAAACCTTGAGATTGATCAAGTAACCGCATGACCACCGATTCACCATTTTGAATTGGCATGGTTGATAAGCGTACATCAATATTTTTACCGCTAACGCCAATATTAAAGCGACCATCTTGTGGTAGTCGTCGTTCAGATATATTAAGGTTTGCCATGAGCTTTAATCGTGACACTAATGCTGTAGCAATGCGTGATTCTTTCATGACGGTTTCGTGCAATACACCATCGATACGTTGGCGTATTCTTAATTGGTTTTCATCAGGTTCAATATGAATATCTGAGGCGCCAACTTGTACCGCATCTTCAAAAAGGGATTGTAATAATTTAACGACAGGTGCATCAGCCACATCCGTTGTATCGCCGAGTTGGCTGACATCAAAGTCGTTTTCTGAAAGCTCTTCACCTAATTCTTCGGCAAATGCTGAAATGTCCTCGGTACGACGGTAAACCGTATCAATGGTTTGGAGTAAGTCAGTTTCGCGCACAAGGGCTTGACGAATGGGGCGCTTGAGGATGTTGGCAATTTCATCGTAGCCGAAAATATCGGTAGGGTCGGCCATGCCGACTAAAATGTCATCTTCTGTTGTATCCAGGCTAATGGCACGGTAACGACGAGCGTATGTTTCGGGAAGTAATCTGACGGTATCGGTAGAATATTTATAGTATTTCAGATCAATAAAAGGAATGCGTAATTGGCGAGAAAGGAAGTCAAGCATTTTATCTTCATCGATAAACCCTTCTTCTATTAATACCTTACCCAGTTTTCGACCACTGGTTTTCTGTGCCGCAAGCGCCTGCATGAGCTGACTTTCAGAAATAACTTTATGCTCAACAAGTAAATCACCGAGTCTTATTTTTTTACGGACCTGCGTTGCCAATGGTTTTGCCTCTTGTCTTGCACTGCAATAAGATTTACTTAAATATCGAATAAAATCAAGCAGTTTAGAGAATAGTGTTAATAACCTGTATTAAATATAGAGTGCTATTTCATCTAAGTATCGTCAGAAGTGCAGTTTTCATGAGAAATAAGCAGAGATCGCATGTAACTAATTGATTTTATGTAATATAAAATATTCCATATATGCAATAGAGATGTATGAATAAATGAAATTTAAGTAAAACGAATCGGTACCGATATTGGTAATGCTGTAGATCGTGAATATCTTAAGTTAATGGGGATTAGCATGTTGAATTTTGGGTTAAAGAAGAAGCTTGATGAACAAGTAGAATTGGCAAAGTCGGCAGTGGCGGAAAGAGATTCGCTACAGGCCAGAATTGATACGCTTGAAGCGGAAAATCAGCAGTTACATTCTGAAATAGCATCACTCCGAGATGATTCAAGTTATCAACGTCAGCTCAATAATTTGTGGTTGGGCTCTTCATCGATTGTAAATGCCATTAGGGAAGATATTGCAGCAAGTTCAATGGAATTGATTGAGCACCGAAATAGCTTTGAATCTACACACGAACTATTTAATAAAACAATGGAGTTACTTGCAACAACAAGTTCTGAAACCAATACCATTAATTCAGATACGACCAAATTATCAAGTTCGGTTAATCACCTTAAATCAGTAACGTTAGGTATTAATAGTTTTGTTGATATGATTCGAGGTATCTCCGAGCAAACCAATTTATTGGCATTAAACGCAGCCATTGAAGCAGCGCGTGCTGGTGAACAGGGTCGCGGTTTTGCCGTGGTTGCTGATGAAGTTCGAACATTGGCGCAACGATCGTCTGAAGCAACGAATGAAATTTCGAGTCTAATTGATCAGGTTAATCAGGAAATGGAGACAGTTGTTTTAGATATTGAGCATGTTAGTGAAGTCAGTAATCGAGTTCATGAAAATACATCCTCAATAGAAGCTACGACTCAACGTATTGTTGATATGGCAAAAAATATGAGTGCCGTGATTACTCAATCAACAGACAATGCATTTATACAAACAGTTAAAATGGATCATGTTGTTTGGAAATTAGATGTCTATAAGGTCATGTTAGGCCAGTCAGATAAGCCGATAGATGAATTTGCAGATCATACGATGTGTCGTTTAGGTAAATGGTATTATGAAGGCGAAGGTGCTAACAAATATTCTGCGAAGAATGCTTTTCGTAACCTTGAGAAACCGCATATGTATGTTCATACAAATGGTATTGATGCCTTACAAGCCGTTGCAGATGGTAATAAATCCGAGGTGGTTACTTGTTTAGCCGATATGGAAGATGCAAGCATGAAGGTGGTAGATTTGTTAACGGCATTATCAGCGGAGATAAATGCAAATATTAAGTTTGTTTAAATCGTTTAGTTGTGTATAACGTAGCTGATGAATGTAAAAAACGTTATGTTGAGAGCATCATTAGATGCCTGGAATACAGATTTATTTGCACAGACTTTAATCAATGAAATTATGTCGTTTGAAACAGGTGTGTTGCCTTTGCAGCAGGGTTTAACGCAGGGTGATATGGCATCTGAACAGCCAACGAAAGTAACGGTGTTAACACATCATGAAAATGATGCCGATATTGAGGTTAAGCTAGCGGTATTTTTTACAGAAATTATTAGCGGATGTAGTTGTGGTGATGATCCTGCAATGATAAATGCTTATTGTGAAATGCGCTTAACGATCAATAAACAAACGGCGCAGGGTATTTTTTCTGTGACGGGTTAATTACCGCAAGCCGGTGGGTTGGGGTTCATATCCAATGTGCCAATAAGGTCTTTAACAGAGCTTAAGTCATGTTTAACAAGGTAGTCGTTAATACCCTGATTGATTGTTTTACATGCGAGTGGCTCATAAAATAAAGCTGTCCCCACGCCAATACCGGTTGCACCTGCAATCAAAAATTCAATTGCATCATTCGCAGAACAAATACCACCTTGACCAATAATTGGAATCCCGTGCGGTTTCGCAACTTGTGATACCTGATGTACTTTAAGTAGGGCAACGGGCTTAATCGCCGGACCGGATAAACCACCTTGACCATTACCGATGATGGGTCGGCGATTATCAATATCAATTGCCATGCCCATCAGGGTATTAATCACAGCCAGACCATCTGTACCGGCTTCAATACAGCCTTTAGCATTTCCGGCAATATCGGTTTGATTCGGTGATAATTTGGTGATTAATGGTTTTGATGTATTCGCACGACAGGCTTCAACAACTCGCCGAGACATATCCGGATCATTACCAAAGGCAACACCGCCTTCTTTAACGTTTGGGCAGGAAATATTGATTTCCATGGCATCAATTGGTGAGTCATCGAATAAACATACAACTTCTGCATATTCTTCAATAGTTGAGCCAGATACGTTAGCGATGTAACGCGTTTCCGTGTAATCCAGTGTTGGTAAAATAGTGTTGATCACATGGGGAGTGCCGGGATTTTGTAAACCAATGGCATTTAACATGCCTGCCGGTGTTTCATAAACACGATGCGGTATATTGCCCAGACGCGGTTCAAGTGTTGTCCCTTTCAGGCACACCGCACCAACATCGGCATTCGAATAGCCTTCAACACGGGTATATTCATGTCCAAAACCAACGCAACCTGAAAGAAGCACCAGCGGTGTATTAAAATTAAGACCACAAAATTCGACAGCTAAAGGATTCATAGCATTATTTTACACGTATACTTATCAATAAATCACCACTAAGGCTAAATTATGTTTCACATTGTGTTATTTGAACCCGAGATACCGCCTAATACGGGTAATGTGATGCGTTTATGCGCCAACACAGGTACACGATTACATCTTATTCATCCATTGGGTTTTGTTTTAGATGATAAAAAGTTACGCCGTGCCGGAATGGATTATCGTGATACGGCGACAATCACTGAGCATGACAGCCTCGATGAGTTTCTTCAGGAGATTCAACCCGGGCGAATGTTTGCTTGCACGACCAAGGGCAGACAAAATTATGCTGAGGTGTCCTATCAAGCCGGTGATGCTTTGTTATTTGGACCAGAAACACGAGGATTACCCGAAGAAGTGATCAATGGCTTGCCAGCAGAGCAACGCCTACGGGTACCGATGCAAGCAGATTCTCGTAGTTTGAATTTATCAAATACCGTCGCAGTGATGTTATATGAGGCATGGCGTCAACAAGGGTTTGCTGGCGGTCAATAAAAATTATTCTGCTTTTTGCGTACGCAGGAGCAAATCAGTAACGGCTTGTTTGGCGGGTAAGCCATCGTAAATGATGTGATAAACCTGTTCGCAGATGGGCATATCAACATTGAGTTTAGCGGCAAATTCATAAATGACCTTGGCGGTTAATGCGCCTTCTACGACCTGATCTATTTCAGCAAAAGCTTGTTCGGTACTTAACCCTGCTGCAAGTGCTTTACCAAAACGGCGATTACGTGATTGGTCATCCGTACACGTCAGAACCAGATCACCCAGACCTGCAAGCCCCATAAAGGTTGTGGGCTCCGCGTTTAGTTGGTGACCAAGACGAGACATTTCTACCAGCCCCCGTGTGATAAGCGCGCTACGCGTATTCGCACCAAATCCTAATCCATCTGCAATACCGGCAGCAATGGCGAGAACATTTTTAACCGCGCCACCAATTTGTACACCAATCACATCACGACAGGTATAAGCACGAAACGTATCGGTATGAAGCCGATCGGCAAGTTGCTGCGAAAAATTATCATCGTTAGAGGCAATAGTTATTGCAGTGGGAAGACCCTTAGCCACTTCTTTGGCAAAAGTTGGACCGGATACCACGGCAAAAGCGGTATTATCGCTCAGCTCTTCAACAAGAATGTGGCTAAGTAGTTTATGTGACTCAGCCTCGAGCCCCTTACTTGCCCAGGCAATTTTTTGATTGGGCTGAATATAGGCAGAAATGGTTTGCAGTGTTTGGCGAAACGCATGACTAGGCACAGCAATTAAAATTATTTCGCTATTTTCAATACAGTATTTTAGTTCAGGTTCTATCGTCAGACTATCGGGAAAGGTGATATCGGGTAAATAACGTTGATTGCTGCGTTCATTTTGCAAATGTTGCAGGTGCTCGGCATTATGCGCCCAGAGTAAACAGGATTTGTTTTGTTGGGCAAGCAAGATCGCAAGGGCTGTTCCCCACGATCCTGCTCCCAGAACACAAATACTACCTGCCTTCATATTATCCTTTTGGGGCTTATTGAACTGTCGCGCCTTCTGCTTTTTGTTGTTCTAGTTTCTGTTGCAATAAGGCATCAAAGTTAACAGGTGCCAGCAATAATTGCGGGAAACCACCTTTTGCAACAACATCGGAGATTGCTTCGCGAATATAGGGGAACAATAAGTTCGGGCAATAACTCCCTAACATATAGGTTTTGTCATCATCCGGGAAATTTTTAATATTAAAAATACCGGCGTATTGCACTTCTGCAAGGTAGGCGGTAGTTTCTTCATTAAGTTTGGCCGTTACGGTAATGCTCAAAACAACTTCATAAACATCTTCATCCAGCGCACGAGAAGTACTTTGCAGATTAAGGTTTACATCAGGCTGCCAATCTTTTTCTAGAAAAATATTGGGTGAGTTAGGTGACTCAAAAGAAATATCTTTAACAAATATTTTTTGAATCGCAAAGGCTTGTTCATTGTTAGATGCAGCTTCGTTGGTTTCAGTCATGATATTTTTTCGCAATAATTTAGGTTAAGTATTAGTTAATACCGAGTAATGGATCGAGTTCATCATCGATATCCAGTTCAGCCATATCATCAAAACCACCGATATGACGGTCATCAATAAAAATTTGTGGAACGCTGGTGCGACCGTTTGATCTGGATTCCATTTCAGCACGTCGTTCAGGTGTTTGATCCAAACCAATGTATTCATAGTTGACGCCTTTTTTATCAAGCATCATTCGTGCACGTATGCAGTAGGGGCAGGAAGAAGTTCCGTATAAAATCACTTCAGGCATAGTAATAAGATCTCATTATAAAATTAAATATTGTACAGACTAGTTTTTGCTAACAGGCATATTGGCATTCTGCCATGCAATTAAACCGCCTTTAAGGTTTGATACATTTTCAAAACCATTCTTACGAAGCAGGCCACAAATACTATTTGAGCGAGCTCCGCTTCGACAGCTAACAATAATCGGGGATGATTTATGTTTTTCAAGTTCCGTTAAACGTTCTTGAACCTTGCTCATTGGAATATGTAGCGAGTTGATAATATGGCCAGTTGCGAATTCTTTGTCTTCGCGTACATCAACCACAATGGCTTTTTCATGATTAATAAGACGAGTTGTTTCAGCGGGACCAATTTGCTTTATGCCACGTAAGGCATCAAGGAAAGTACTGCCAAACAATAAGGCAATAATAATGATAAGAGCAGTAAATAAATCCCAGTGATTAGAGATAAATGTTAGAAGTTGGTCCATTTTAAAGTGTCTATTTGGGTAAAGTTGGTTAAAAATTAAATGTCAGTATGACTACACAGGGAACCTGGCAGTACAGTCGAACAATAATTAGCTGAATTAATACTTATAGGGATGTATGGCAAAATACTTCGCGCATCATACCAATCAAACGTAAGGTACGCTCATCACCAACACGGTAATAAACACGGTTAGCATCTTTTCTCGATGCTAAAATGCCTTTATCACGTAAAATAGCAAGGTGTTGAGAGATATTACTCTGCGATGTACCGACATGTTCAACAATATCCTGAACACTAATTTCCTGATCACCCAACGTACAGAGAATTTTCAATCGAAGCGGATGAGACATTGCTTTGAGTGAACGTGAAGCGCGGTCGATATCTTCGTCCCGTGAAATGAGAATATTATCAAGTGCGACCATATTCATACTGACTACCCTATATTGTCTGTTTGCTGTTTATTTATACAACCCATATTTTCATATGTTCATATATAATAAAAAGATTATACAATAATGTACTGCTTGGAAAGCATTTTGTCACCATCTTTAGTGAGGAATAGTCTAAAGTCGCTGTGATATACTTTGCTACAGAAGATAATGTCGAATTTTGACTTAGTCTAAATGATACAAATTTGCTTTACTTTTGGGTAGAATAGCACCCCCAATATTAATTACTTGGAAATAACTCATTGATTCCTAAGACAATGTTGCTCCTTATCCTTGATGGATGGGGGTACAGTGAAAATTCAGAAGCGAATGCGGTGAATGCTGCAAATAAGCCCGTTTGGAATAATTTGTGGAAAACGCGACCACATACCTTAATCCGTGGCTCAGGCGCAGATGTGGGCTTACCCGCAGAGCAAATGGGCAATTCCGAGGTTGGACATCTTAATTTAGGTGCCGGTCGGGTGGTTTATCAGGAATTTACCCGTGTTTCTCGCGCAATTAAGACCGGTTCCTTTTTTAATAATCAGACCCTAACGGATGCAGTCGATTTAGCTAAAGACGCGGATAAAGCGATTCATGTTCTTGGTTTGCTCTCAGATGGTGGCGTTCATAGTCACGAAGAACACATTCAAGCGATTGTAAAATTAGCGGTAGAACGCGGCATGAGTAAGGTCTATTTGCATGCTTTCCTTGATGGACGTGATACGGCACCCAAGAGTGCTGAAGCATCAATTCGGGCAATGGAAGGTGTTTTCGCAGAATTGGGTGAAGGTCGGTTTGCATCAATAATTGGTCGTTATTATGCGATGGATCGTGATCATCGCTGGCCCCGCATTCAGGCTGCGTACGATGTAATGACACAAGGTAAGGCAGACTTTACTGCAACTACTGCGTTATCTGCCTTGGAACAGGCTTATGCGCGTGATGAAACAGATGAATTTGTAAAAGCGACAGCCATTGTTGAGCAAGGACAACCCCTCGTCAAAATAGAAGACGGTGATGTGCTTATCTTTATGAATTTCCGTTCAGATCGTGCTCGCCAAATTACACGACCGTTTATTGAACAGGATTTTGATGGCTTTGAGCGTGAGGTATTTCCAAAATTAGCCAGCTTTGTCAGTTTGACTGAATACAAAGATGATTTTGACGTACCTGTCGCCTTCCCACCGGAACGACTGAATAATGTATTTGGTGCTTATTTATCCAGTTTAGGTATGCACCAGTTACGGATTGCAGAAACAGAAAAATATGCACACGTTACGTTCTTTTTTAATGGTGGTGAAGAAGAACCTTTTGAAGGTGAAGATCGTATTTTAATTAATTCACCGAATGTTGCGACATATGATTTACAACCTGAAATGTGCGCACCTGAATTAACAGATAAATTAGTCGAAGCTATTGAAAGTGGTAAGTATGATGCGATTATTTGTAATTATGCAAACCCGGACATGGTTGGGCACACGGGTAAATTAGAGCCAACGATTAAGGCGATTGAAGCACTCGATGCCTGTATCGCACGAATTTGTGTTGCCCTGGATAAAACGGGCAGTGAAATGCTTATGACGGCCGATCATGGTAATGCTGAAATGATGGTGAACCCGGAAACCGGTCAGCCACATACTGCACATACCATGAATCCAGTCCCTTTAATTTACTATAGTAAACGCGCGGCTAAATTTATTGTTGATGGCGGAACCTTATCAGATATCGCTCCCACTATGCTTTATCTAATGGGCCTACAGCCACCGTATGAAATGAACGGTAAACAGCTTATTGAAATAGATGTGGAACAAGATAACGCGTGAAGAAATTAATTCATAACCTGAACTCCAGAGTTGTGTATCGATTTACAAGTGTCATTATTTTTTTCTTTCTATTTGCTTTAACAACAGCCATTCCTTCTCATGTTAATGCTGATGTTACTTTACAACAACAAAAACTGAATGAGTTACGTTTACGAATTGAAAAACTTCAAACCAAACTTGATAAACAAAAAGATAAACATAGTCGCTTACGTAAAAAATTAAAAAAATCAGAAAAGAAAATTGGCAAAGTAAACCGTCAATTAAAAACAATAAATCGAAAATTAAGTAAGCAAAAAAAACAATTATCTGAATTAAATAAACAAAAGAAAAATTTAAACTTTGCACTTAATCAGCAGCGCAATGCATTAGCAGGACAAATACGTACCTCTTATGCGATAGGCAGACAAGAATATTTAAAGCTATTACTGAATCAACAGGATCCAGCCTTGATGGGCCGAACGCTGGTGCTTTATGATTATTTGAATCGAGCCAGAACAGAACGCATTAGTGAAATTGCATTAAAAGTTACAGAATTAAAGTCGGTTGAAGAAAAGATAAATTTACAAACAGTAAAATTAAATTCAACACGCCAAAAACGTTTAAAGCAAAAACAGGCACTGGAATCAAATCGAAAAAAACGTGCAAGCGTATTAGAGGCGCTTAATAAAAAAATTCGCACCCGAAAACAAAAATTAGCGCAAGTAAAAACAGATGCAAAACAATTAGAAGATTTAATGCAAGGCTTAAGACGTGCGCTTGCAGATGTCCCAGCAAATGCGGGTGTACGGAAATCCTTCCGTAGTCAAAAAGGACGTTTTCGTTTACCGGTTAGAGGGCGTATTAGTTCGCGTTATGGGAGTCGCCGAGGTAGTACCGGTCTGCGTTGGCAAGGGGTGGTTATTCGTGCCAGGCAAGGGGCGAGTGTGCGTAGCATTTCACATGGTCGCGTTGCTTTTGCAGATTGGTTACGTGGTTTTGGTTTAATGGTTATTGTTGATCATGGGCAGGGATACATGAGTCTTTATGGTCATAATGATAGTCTTTATGTAGAAACCGGAGATTGGATTGAGGCCGGAGAAGAAATAGCCTCGGTTGGGCGCAGTGGCGGTAGAAAAAAACCAGCGCTTTACTTTGAAATACGCCACAATGGTAAGCCGACCAACCCAATGCGCTGGGTAAAACGGAACTGATCGCTATTTTTGGCGTTCCGATAAAAATAAGCTGGTAATAACTTGTATATCAGGCGATTATCGAAAATACTTAAACTTTGATCTGCACGGAGCAGTTAATGAACACATTTACCCGTAACACTTTGATTTTATTCGTTGGTTTAGTTTTAGGTGTCTCTATATCATTGGGGCGCATTGGGCTGGCGGAGCGTGCAGAGGCAGAATTATCGCCGTTACCACTGGCGGATTTACGGGTTTTCACCGAGGTTTTTGAAAAAATCAAGAATGATTATGTAGAAACACGTACCGATAAAGACCTTATTGAGTATGCAATCGGCGGTATGTTATCTAGTCTTGATCCTCATTCCGCTTTTCTGAATGAAGAAGCCTTCACAGAATTACAGGTAGGAACATCAGGGCAATTTGGTGGTCTTGGTATTGAAATCAGTATGGAAGATGGTTTTGTAAAAGTTGTTACCCCGATTGATGACACCCCCGCACAGCGAGCCGGTATGAAAGCAGGTGATTTAATTATTCGCCTTGATGATAAAACCGTTAAGGGAATGAGTCTAAGTGATGCAGTCAAGGTAATGCGTGGTGAGCCGGGTTCAGATATTGAGTTAACGGTTGTGCGCGAAGGTGCAGACAAGCCACTTAAAATTACCATAACACGTGCCATTATCAAGGTGACAAGTGTTAAGTCACGTAGTCTGGAAAAAGGTTATGGCTATGTTCGTATTACGCAATTCCAGAGTCGTACCGGCGATAACCTTGCAGAGGCAATCAGTAAGCTTAAAGACGAAAATGATGGCCTGAAAGGATTGGTACTGGATTTACGAAATAATCCGGGCGGCGTGTTAAATGCTGCAGTATCGGTATCAGATGCCTTTATTGATAAAGGCCTGATTGTATATACTGAAGGCCGTACGAATGATTCAGACAATAAATTTCACGCTACCTCAGGCGATTTGCTTAAAGGTGCGCCTCTTATAGTATTAGTTAATGGTGGTTCGGCTTCCGCATCAGAAATTGTGGCAGGGGCGTTACAGGATCATCAACGCGCTGTTATTCTCGGTACACAAAGTTTCGGTAAAGGCTCGGTGCAAACAATCCTGCCTATGAATAACGGTACGGCGATTAAAATAACCACAGCACGTTATTTTACTCCGAATGGTCGTTCAATTCAGGCTGAAGGAATTGTGCCAGACATTAAAGTTGAACCACTGAAAATTGCGCATACTGAAAAACAACTTGAACGTATTAAAGAAGCCGATCTGTCAGGTCATTTAAGTAATGGTAATGGCCGCAAGGAAAAGAAAAAATCCAGATCAAAAGATAAGGAAAACAAAGAGCTTCCTTTGTCTGAAAAAGACTTTCAGCTTTATGAAGCGCTTAACTTGCTTAAAGGCATGAACTTGCTACATGCCCGTATGGCACGATAGGTTCACGTGTCTAGCATCAGAATAATTATTGGCTGTCTATTTTTATTCTGGCAGCTAGCTGCACAGGCACAGCGACCTGTGATCGCGATTATTATTGATGACCTTGGAAACAAGAGCAGTGATGAACAGGCTATTCGATTACCTGGCGCTGTTGCCCTGGCATTTCTTCCACATACACCGCATACACCACATCTGGCAAAGCTAGCACATGCCAATAATAAAGAAATTTTACTGCATGCGCCGATGCAATCAATACATGATGATAAAAAGCTGGGTCCGGGTAGTTTGACTATTGACATGAACGAAGCTGAATTTATTAAAACACTGCAAAGTGACCTGGCGTCTGTTCCGCATGTGCAAGGTATCAATAATCACATGGGTAGTTTGTTAACAAGGCACCCCGGGCACATGCTTTGGTTAATGCAGGAAATTAATCGTCAAGGTGGTTTGTTTTTTGTTGATAGTCGTACAACAGCACATAGCGTTGCGCGTATGGTGGCGAACGAGAATAATGTGCCAAGTTTAACCCGAGACGTATTTCTTGATGCAGACGAAGGCGAGGAATTTGTTGAAAAGCAGTTTGACCGCTTATTAAAAATAGCTCGAGTACATGGCTATGCTCTTGCAATTGGTCATCCCTATCCAGCCACGATGAAAGTCCTAAAGAAAAAACTGTTACAACTTGATTCAGAACAAATAGATTTAGTCCCTGTTTCAACACTCCTTAAATACCGGAAAGGTAATTCAGCATGGCAAGCGTTCTTGTCCCGTTAGCTCAAGGTTGCGAAGAACTCGAAGCGATTACTATTATAGATTTGCTGCGCCGTGCAGGTGTAGATGTAACCAGTGCCGGTTTAGACGAAAAACATGTTAAGGCAAGTCGTGGTGTTGTGTTGGTTCCCGATACAGATATAGATAGCGCATTACAAAAACAGTACGACATGATTGTTTTACCCGGCGGGCTTCCCGGTGCAGATCATTTAGATGCTGATTCACGTATTCGTGAGCGTTTAATACAAATGGCAGATGAGGGTCAATATGTTGCTGCGATTTGTGCTGCACCAAAAGTATTAGCCAGCACAGGTATTCTTAAAGATAAAAAAGCCACTTGTTATCCGGGTGTGCTGGATGCCATTGGTGTTAATTCAGAAGCCACAGCAGTCGTAGAAGATGGAAATATCATTACATCGCGTGGTCCAGGGACTGCGATGGATTTTGCGCTGACTTTGATTGAAAAATTAGTTGGTAAAGAAAAGCGTGAAGAAGTCGAAAAGGGATTAGTCAGATAGTATTAGTCTTTATGTGAAGGCCATGCCGCAAGTAATATAAACCCACCTAAACCCGCCAGTACCCAACCGACTAACGGTAAGTTTTCAATCAGGCTGGAAGATTGATTGCCTAAGGTAATAAAAATAGAGGCTGAAATAAGCAGGGTTGCACCGGTAATTGTGGCATAGCTGCGGCGACTATTGCGACGTAAATCATGGCGCAATTTTTCTAGTTCTTCCGATTTCCACTTAATTTCTAGTTTGCCATGTTGAGCTTTATCAAGGACTTCATGCAGAAACAGAGGCAGTTCTGGAAGCTTCTCTGCCATAAGCGGGGTATTTTTCTTAAGTGATTTGAGCAAGCCACGTACGCCCAGATGCTCATTCATCCAGCGTTCTAGAAAGGGTTTGGCGGTTTGCCATAAGTCCAGATCAGGATAGAGTTGACGACCCAGACCTTCAATATTAAGAAGCGTTTTTTGTAGCAGAACCAACTGTGGCTGAATTGGCATATCGAAACGTCGTGCAGTCTGGAACAGGCGTAGTAATAAATTACCAAATGAAATTTCTTTTAATGGACGTTCAAAAATAGGTTCACAAACACTGCGAATGGCTGATTCAAATTCCTCAATACGCGTTGTTTTAGGTACCCAGCCAGATTCTACATGCAGCTCAGCCACACGATGATAATCACGGTTGAAGAAGGCAAGGAAATTTTCTGCTAAATAGCGTTGGTCATCGTGACTAAGTGTACCCATGATGCCAAAATCAATTGCGATGTATTGACCGCTATCAGAAACAAAGACATTGCCAGGATGCATGTCAGCATGAAAGAAATTATGTTTGAATACCTGAGTAAAAAATATTTCAACACCGCGTTCAGATAATTCTTTTAAATCGACACCGTGTTTTTTAAGACTATTGATGTCGCTAACTGGGTGACCATGAATACGTTCCATCACCATGACATTTTTACGTGCAAGTGACCAATAAATCTCCGGTACATAAAGATCATTAGAGTCACGAAAGTTGCGTTTTAATTGAGAAGCATTAGCCGCTTCACGCATAAGATCAAGTTCATCGAGAATAGTGTGCTTGTAATCTTCAACAACTTCGACAGGGCGTAAACGTTTACCATCTGCCCAGAAGCGTTCAGCGAGCCGTGCCATATAATTAAGAATAATTAAATCACGTCGAATAATTTTTTCTACATTGGGGCGCAGTACTTTAATAATGACGTCATCACCATTGGGTAATGTTGCCGCATGTACCTGTGCGATAGACGCTGAGGCCAGGGGTTGTTCATTAAATTGGCTGAACACGTTCTCAATTTTTTCACCGTAAGCTTTTTCAATAATGTCACGAGCCAGCTGATTAGGAAACGGCGGTACATTATCTTGTAATTTGGCGAGTTCATCTGCGATGTCATCAGGCAGCAGATCGCGACGAGTAGAGAGTATTTGTCCAAACTTAACAAAGATCGGACCCAGGTCTTCTAGTGCCAGTCGAATACGTTCACCGCGTGGTGCGTTGACCCGGCGTAACCAGTTCCAAGGTAATAACAGGTTAAGGTAGCGTACAGGTCGAAAAAGATGGGTGGCGAAAATAAATTCATCCAGTCCGTGTCGGGTCAGGACAAAGTTAATATAGATAAGGCGTAATATTTGTTGAAATCCGGGCACAGTTACTCGCTTATGCTTTTGTCATTGATTCGTAACGATCCAGTCGCACCGAAAAGCGTTCAATGTCAGAACGAAGCGTATCGACATCATTAAGAAAATTATTGAGATCTTCTCGATCGGGTAATAATTTGGCTTCGTGTAACAGGTATTCAGATAAATCTGCGTGTAATGAAGACTGGCTATTATTTGCCCAATTAAAAAGCCCTCGTACACCACGACCTATTTGATGGGCAACTACATCACCAACAAGCCCTGAAAGGTGCTCTTCCCAATCGATGTCGGCGCCAGAAAGAATATCTTGTAGTGTTTGAGCCGCTTCCAGATCACCACTGATTTTCATTTGTCCTGCAAACAGAGCTTTATCGGTATTTTTTTGTACTGCCATTTGAGCCAGTGCAAGCGGTGTTGCACTGATGGTGGCATCCGGTGTTTCGTCAGCAAAACTACGTACGCTAAGTTTGTCTCCGTCACGTAGAAAGTACAGGCTCATGTTTAGGCCGCGTAATTCAATCGCGACAAGTTTGTCATCTAGTTGGTTTAGCTTGCTGGCAACGTCGTCGCCCAATTGCAGGTAGGCATTAATGGCTTTATCGATGGCAATAATGAGCGGTACAGGAACATGCATTAGAGTTTGTAACCTTTATGCAGTGCCACAACACCGCCGGTCAGGTTGTAGAATTCACAGCGTTCAAAACCGGCATCTTCCATCATGCCTTTGAGCGTGTTTTGGTCGGGGTGCATACGAATAGATTCTGCGAGGTAGCGGTAGCTATCGCTGTCATTTGCAACCAGTTTGCCCATGAGTGGCAGTAGCTTGAACGAATAAACATCGTAGATTTTGCTAAGACCTGGCACGACAGGCTTTGAGAATTCCAATACCAGTAATTTACCACCCGGTTTAAGCACACGATACATGGCGCGGAGGGCTTTGTCTTTGTCGGTAACATTACGCAGCCCAAAGCCGATGGTAATGCAGTCAAAGCTATTGTCCGGAAAGGGCAGAGATTCAGCATTGGCTTGAACATACTCAATATTGCCCACATAACCACGATCGGTGAGGTTTTCCCGGCCGACACCCAGCATACTGCCGTTAATGTCGCTGATAATGACACTGCCGGTAGGGCCAACACGATCAGCCATCAACGCGGTTAGATCACCGGTACCACCGGCAATATCCAGCGTATGCTGACCGGGACGTAAGGCGCTGACTTCTATAGTAAAACGTTTCCAAAGACGGTGAATGCCGAACGACATTAAGTCATTCATCACATCATATTGTTTGGCAACGGAATGGAATACACCCGCAACTCGTTCTTGTTTTGCAGCGGTATCGACCTGCTCAAAGCCAAAATGCGTCTTTGATGATGATTCTTTATTTGTTTCCATGACCGTTATCCCGACACTGTGTGGGTTTATTATAGCGCAGTAGGCTCGCGACGTTTATGGCCGGCGGCTTCCAGGCGTTCTAAATAATCTTTCCAGATCGCTTCTTTATTCGCGCCCAGTTTATAGAGTGTATCCCATGCATAGATGCCGGTGTCATGACCGTCATCAAATCGAAGTAATACGGCGTAACTGCCGACAGCTTCAATACCGTCAATGCCGACATTTTCTTTACCAACTTGCAGTACGCCTTCGCCCGGTCCATGACCTTGTACTTCGGCAGAAGGTGAATTAACACGCAGGTATTCACAACTGAGTTCAAATTTCTGACCATCATCAAACGTCAGCTCGAGCATACGTGCCTGTTTGTTTAATTTGATCTCGGTAGGGATGGGTGTGTTCGACATAATAAATTCCTTAAAGTATGTAGCGACTCATGTCTTCATCTTCGGCGAGTGGGCCAAGATGCTCGTCAACATAGTCGGCATCAATGGTGACAGTTTCACCACTGTGTTCAGAAGCATCGTATGAAATGTTTTCGAGTAAACGTTCCATAATAGTGTGGAGGCGACGTGCACCAATATTTTCAGTTGTTTCATTAACCTGAAAGGCAACCTCAGCAATGCGAGCAATACCGTCGTCAGCAAATTTCAGTGTTAGTGATTCTGTTTCAAGCAAGGCGCTGTATTGTTCCGTTAGCGAGGCATCCGGTTCGGTAAGAATGCGTTTGAATTCTTCACTGCCGAGTGAATCGAGTTCAACACGGATGGGCAAGCGGCCCTGTAATTCAGGAATCAAGTCAGAAGGTTTTGATAAATGAAACGCACCCGAAGCAATAAATAAAATATGATCGGTTTTGATCATGCCAAGTTTGGTTGAAACAGTACAGCCTTCAACCAGTGGCAGTAAATCACGTTGCACGCCTTCGCGTGAAACATCCGGACCACTTGATTCGCCGCGCTTGGTGATCTTGTCCATTTCATCAAGAAACACAATGCCATTTTGTTCAACATTTTCCATGGCAATGATTTTTAAATTTTCCTCGTCAACCAGTTTTGCGGCTTCTTCATCGACAAGAAGTTTAAAGGCTTCGCGAACTGTTAATTTACGGTTACGTTTTTTATCACTGCCGATGTTTTGAAACATGTTTTGCAATTGTGAGGTCATGTCTTCCATGCCGGGAGGCGCCATTATCTCTACACCCATAGAGGCAGCGCTTAACTCAATATCAATTTCCTTGTCATCAAGTTTTCCTTCACGAAACATTTTGCGAAATTTCTGACGGGTGTCGTTTTCTTTTTCTTCTTCATCAATCCCTCGAGCCGGCGGGAGCAAGGCATCAAGTACTTTATCTTCGGCAGCATCTTCAGCACGGTGTTTTACTTTGGCTTTTTCCTGCTCGCGAATATTTTTAATCGCGATATCTGAAAGATCACGAATAATGGATTCGACATCGCGTCCGACATAACCCACTTCGGTAAATTTGGTTGCTTCAACTTTTATAAAAGGGGCGTTAGCTAATTTTGCCAGACGTCGTGCAATTTCGGTTTTACCGACACCGGTAGGTCCGATCATTAAAATATTTTTTGGGGTAATTTCATTTCGCAGATCATCGCGTACTTGCATGCGACGCCAGCGGTTGCGTAAGGCAATAGCGACCGCGCGTTTAGCATCGGCTTGACCGATGATGTGTTTGTCGAGTTCCTGCACGATTTCGCGTGGCGTCATGGAGGCGGCATCAATAGTAAGTGGTGTGGTCATAATTCTTCAATAGTCAGATTGCGGTTAGTGTAAACACAGATGTCAGCAGCAATATTAAGTGCTTTGGTGACGACATCTTGTGCACTGAGTTCGGTGTTTTCCATCAGGGCAATGGCCGCCGCTTGTGCAAATGGGCCGCCTGAACCAATCGACATAATATCGTTTTCAGGTTCGATCACATCGCCATTACCCGATATGATTAAGGAGGCTTCTGCATCAGCTACGACAAGCAGTGCTTCAAGTCGGCGCAGCATTTTATCAGTACGCCAATCTTTGGCGAGCTCCACGGCAGCGCGAGTGAGGTTACCTGAGTATTTTTCCAGTTTGCCTTCAAAGCGTTCAAATAAAGTGAAGGCATCGGCGGTACCGCCGGCAAAACCAGCGAGTACTTGATTGTTATAAAGACGGCGAACTTTACGTGCATTACCTTTCATCACGGTATTGCCCATAGACACTTGTCCATCACCACCGACAACGACTTTTCCGTTACGGCGAACTGACAGGATGGTGGTACCTCGAAACTGTTCCAAGCTGATTTCCTTACTTTGGTGCTGAAAAGGCAGACGATTGTACACGATCTTGTGGCAAGGACGCGATTTTTCAAGGCGAAAAGGGTGAGTTTTCCGTGTTAAATCAGGGGTTAACCCTTATTTGCGGCGTTTTGCGCGTGGATGGGCGGTATCGTAAACCTGTGCAAGGTGTTGGAAATCAAGGTGAGTGTATATCTGGGTCGTTCCTATGTCAGCATGACCCAGTAGTTCTTGCACAGCACGCAAATCCTGGCTTGATTCGAGCATGTGGCTGGCAAAAGAGTGGCGGAGTCGATGCGGGTGTACCTTGGCATCAAGACCCTGTTTTAGTCCCCATTGGCGTAAACGTGCTTCCACAGCGCGTGCAGATAGTCGGGTTCCTTTTCGGCTAACAAATAATGCTGTTTCATCAATAGCGGCTAAATGGCTTCGGGCTTTTAGCCAGATTTGAATTGCCTGCAAGGCGAGTTTACCTATCGGCAGCACACGAGTTTTATTGCCTTTACCGGTAACGGTCACCAGTGCATCACGTAAATCAAGATCATTAAGATTCAAGCCAACCAGTTCGGAAAGACGAAGCCCGGAAGAATACATTAATTCCATTAAAGCGCGGTCGCGTAAGGTTAATGGCTCTTTGCCTTTAATGTCGAGGAGTCGAGACATTTGATCGACATCGAGCACCTTAGGGAGAGGCCGTTCTGCTTTGGGGGCACTCACACCTTCAGCAGGATTATGCGTGACATGATCTTCGCGAAGTAAGAATTTAAACAGACTTCGTAGCGCAGAAAGCAAGCGAGCAATACTACGCCCGTGTAAACCTTGTCGATGCAGGTGTGCAACCAGTGCGCGCACCTGATGAATGTCGAGTTGATCCCATGCGGTTATTTTTCTGTCATGGCAGTAGGCTTGAATGCGTATAAGATCGCGTTGATAGTTTTCAACTGTGCGTAAAGAAAGGCGTCGCTCGTGCTGTAAGTGTTGCAGAAAACGTTGGGTCCATTCTGCTTGTGAGCTCATAATCGGGTTATTTTAAGTAGGGCTCGAGGCTACGACCAATCATTTCACCAATGTAGGTCAGGAACACGGTTCCCATAGCCGGGTGGAAGCGATTAATATCAAAGCTACCAATGGCAAGCATGCCAATGAGATCTTGTTGACCATTAATCGGAACTAATGCGGCAGAAATAATAGACTCTGCATTATCACTAAATAAATATTGGGCTTGTGATGCATTGAGCGGGCCGCAAACAGGTTTGTTTTTGTCAAAGAATTTACCAAATTGTTTTTCTAGTGCAGCGTCACGTTCAACAAATGAATTTTCGTCCAGGCTTGTTGGTGATTTGGGCGTACCGAAGCAACGCAAGGTTGTGGTGTCCGCATCGAATTCACTACGTAAAATAACTTGTACGGCGTAAAACACTTCATCAAGCTCGGTCGTTTCCATTAGCGCCAGAGCCATTTTCTGGATACGTCCATTGAGGCGATCATTATCACGCGCAATTTGAATCAGGTTATTGAGTTTTTGTTCAAGATTATGATTGTTATCGCGCAGCACATCTACTTGACGTTCAATTAACGAAATAGCGGTTCCGCTAGGATGGGGCAAGCGAAGCTCGGATAGAATATCGAGATTGTTTTCAAAAAAACGCGGGTGCTTTTGTAAAAATTCAATAACGTCTTTTTCAGCAATGCCATCGATATTTAAATCTTGTTCTTGATGTGAACTCATAATGTAATTTGACCATCGAAAACGTGCGTTGCCGGTCCTGTCATCCAGACGGGTTCGCCTTCACCTTTCCAACTAATACGAAGCGTCCCGCCACGTAACGTAACTGTAACACTATCACTAACCCACCCTTGTTGGCGAGCAATAATCATCGCCGCACAGGCACCGCTGCCGCAGGCCTCCGTTTCACCGGCGCCACGCTCGTAAACGCGTAAGTTAAGTTGGTTTTCATTGGCAACATGAATAAAACCAATATTGGCGCGTTGCGGAAAATCTTCATGCGACTCAAGAAGGGGGCCGAGCGTTGATACAGGTGCCGCATCAATATCATCAACACGGATCACTGCATGCGGGTTACCGATTGATACAGCACCAAACTGGATCACCTCGCCATCAATATCCATATTGTAAGATAGTTGGCGTTGTTCACGTTGTAAGGGAATATCGTCAGGCTCAAAACGAGGCACACCCATGTTGACGGTAATTTGATCATTCGCTTCAATTTGTAGGCTCATCGGTCCTGAAATGGTTTCAACGCGAATCGTGTCTTGATCGGTGAGTGCTTTGTCTCGCACAAAGCGGGCAAAGCAGCGGGCGCCGTTGCCGCATTGTTCAACTTCACTGCCATCGGCATTAAAAATACGGTAGAAGAAATCAAATTCTTCACTACGCGGGGCTTCAACGATCAGAACTTGATCGCAGCCAATGCCGCGATGGCGATCAGCTATGCGCATAATGATCTCGCTATCTAGAGAAAGCGTTTGATCAATGGCATTGATGACAACAAAATCATTGCCGAGGCCATGCATTTTTGAGAATGAAAAATTCATGCTGCACAGGTTAGCAGGTTTTTAAGCCCTTGCCGCTATTCAGGTAGGCAATGTTCGCCGTTTATTAAGCTGGCGAGCGTTTCGCGTTCACGAATAACATGCAGTTCGCTGCCATCCACCATGATTTCAGCCACGCGTGGACGAGAATTGTAATTAGAACTCATGGTAAACCCATAGGCACCGGCTGAGCGTACGGCGAGTAAATCGCCTTGTTCAAGCGACAATAAACGCTGTTTACCCAGAAAATCACCGGTTTCACAAATAGGGCCAACTACATCATAAAGCTGCGCCATGGGTGCTGGTCGTGGAGTAACCGCATCGATAGCCTGCCATGCACCGTATAAGGCTGGGCGCATCAGGTCGTTCATCGCCGCATCGATGATGGCGAAATTATGATCATCACCGTGCTTGAGGTACTCAACTTTGGTGAGTAATACGCCGGCATTGCCCACGATTGAGCGACCTGGTTCCAGCACCACAGATAAATTCCTACCAGCCAGAGCATCTTTAATAATAGCGGCATAGTCAGCCGCTGAAGGGGGTGTTTCATTGGCATAACGAATCCCAATGCCGCCACCAATATCAATGTGGTGTAGCTGAATACCTGTTTCAGCGAGTTTATCGACCAGGGCGAGCGTGCGCTGCATGGCTTCGGCATAGGGTGATAATTCGGTTAATTGCGAGCCAATATGGCAATCAATGCCACGAATCTCTAAATGTTCGAGTTCAGCCGCGATTTTGTAAACATCCAGTGCCTGCTCAATTGGAATACCAAATTTGTTCTCTTTTAATCCGGTTGATATATAAGGATGGGTGCCGGCATCAATATCCGGATTAACGCGCAGCGAAACGGGAGCAATTTTACCCAATGCCCCTGCTACCTCATTAATACGCTGTAACTCTGCTTCAGATTCAACATTGAAGCAGTGAATGCCCACCTCAAGTGCACGCTCAATTTCGATAACCTGCTTACCAACGCCGGAAAAAACCACCTTATCTGCTGAACCACCTGCTGCAAGCACACGTTCCAGCTCACCTATTGAAACAATATCGAAGCCAGAACCAAGACGAGCAAGGATATTGAGTACCGCAATATTGGAATTGGCTTTGACGGCATAGCAGATTAAATGAGGGCAATCCGCCAGCGCATCAGCATAAGCCCGCCAGGTGGATTCAATGGCTGCACGCGAATAAACATAGCTCGGCGTACCAAATTGAGCCGCTATTTCATTTAACGGGACACGTTCAGCAAGCAGCGTTCCGTCTGCATAGTGAAATGCAGTATCAGTCATGGTGATTCTCCATTAGGCTTGCTGTTGTGTGTGGCTTGATGCTTCGTCAGGCAGGTAAAGTTTACCTTTTTGACCACAACCAGTGAGCAGCAGAGGCAGTGCAACGAGTAATATAAGACCAATAATGTGTGTTTTCATCAATAAAATCCTGGCAGAACAGTCATTTTGATGCAGTATAAACGAAACTTGCTGCTATGCACGCGTCTGGCACGATCTTCGCTATATAATTGTGTAAATTAGCATCACTATTAACAGTAAAGGAAGCCGTTTGCAGCTTAAAAATGACATATTTCTTCGTGTTGCCTTGTCAATTCTATTGCCGATGACGGTATTGGTGTTGGCAGCAACCTATTACACGGAGCAACGTTATGAAGAAGGCGTGCGTATTGAGCTGGCAGGTAGTCTCGAGAGTTTAACCGGTGAGATTGACCGTCGTTTGGCATCCGACCGCGAGATGTTCGCGGCATTGGCAACCGCACCGGCGATTGAACAATACATACCTGTGATGCAGGCCGCGGCAGAAGGTGAATTACACCCGGAATTTTTTGAACGCACCGACAGTATTAATCGTTTTTTAGAAGCCTTTCAGAAGGTTGTGCCATCGATGAATACCTTGCGGGTACTTGATTCACAGGCAAACACTCTGGTGAAGGTAAGATTTGGGCAGAGTGCACCAGCATCCTTTGATGGCATTGAAAGTTTTCCTTTTGCGGAAGAGGAAATAGATGATGAACAATATTTAAATCGTCTTTATGAATTACCCAACAATGAGGTGGGTGTAACGCTACTGAATCAAACGAAATCCGAGCAAGAAGAAAATACCAGCTTACCGATGCTTGATTATATTTTACCGATGTCACGTGATGGAATCTTTGTCGGGTATTTGGTGGTGAATATGTTGGGTGAACAGATAAATCGTATTCTTGAATATACGCATCGCCCGCGCAAGGCAAAGATTTTGATTGCAGAGATAAACCCGGAAGAAACGGATCGCCATGAAGTGATTCTTTATGATGATAGCCAGTCATTAAGTTTTACAGATAATAAATCACTGGAAAGACGTTTAAAAAATGTTTTACCGGAAGATTTGTATAAACAGATTATTGGTGAACCAGAAGGCTATGTAACCAGTCAGGATAATTCAGAGTCGATTTATTTTGTGGAATATATGCCGTATCCGGATTTATTAGCACACTGGATAGTGATGTTACGAGTGGATCAAACTGCGATTGATGCACCCTTCAAACAAGTACGTATTATTAGTTTGATCGTGGTGGCAGTGATATTAATTATAAGTTTATGGTTGGCGGGCATCACTGCCAATCAAATTGCCAGGCCGGTGACACAATTAGCGAAAACAATTAAAGATTATGCTAATGGACGCAGCAAGGTGCGTGTCGATATAAAAGACAGTAGCCAGGAAATCGAAGCGCTTGCTCATTCATTTAATTACATGGCAGATACATTAGATAAAGCAGCAGAGGAACGCGATCGGACGCAGCATATTATGTTGCAGCAGGATAAGCTGGCGAGCATTGGTCAAATGGCAGCAGGCATTGGCCATGAACTCAATAATCCGTTAAATAATATTTTAACCTTAAGTAAATTATTGGAACGGAATGTAAACTGTGCTGATGAAAGCAGTAAGCAGGATATTATTTCATTACGCGAAGAAACATTGCGCGCATCCGGCATTGTTCAGGGCATTTTAAATTTTGCACGCCAGGTTCCACCTAATTTTTCCGAGTTTAAAATTTCAGCATGGATTGAAGATACCTTTGCGCTCGTACAACAACAGGCGAATAAAAATGCTATTTTGCTTGTATCGGGTGGTAATTTAGAGCCTACGGTTTATGGTGATCGAGGGCAGCTGCAACAAGTACTTATTAACTTGTTATTGAATGCTATTCAGGCGAGTGCGCGCGATAGTGTGGTAGAAGTACTTGTTGATGCAAATGAAGAAACCGTTTCTATTTCTGTTTCAGATAGCGGTATTGGAATTGAGTCAGATGATTTAGATAAAATCTTTGATCCATTTTACAGTAGTAAGCAAGTGGGCGAGGGTTACGGATTAGGGCTGTCGATTAGTATGGGTATTATGGAACAGCATAATGGCGAATTAACAATTCGTAATAACGAAGTAGGTGTATTGGCGGTGATGACATTGCCGACAAAGGCGAAACAAGGTTAACGCTATGACAGAAAAGCAAGAACGTCCATTAATCGTTTTCGTTGATGATGATGCAAAAGCCGGTGAGCTGATGTTGCGATTTATTGATGATAAGAAATACCGCTGTGAAGTGTTTAAAAACCCGGATCATGCGATGGAATTTATTAATGAAAATCAGGTTGATTTAGTTATCACAGATTTACGCATGCCGGGGATGACAGGGATGGATTTGTTGGCAGAAATTAAAAATCATAATGATGATTTGCCAGTGATCATGATGACAGCATTTTCCACCGTTGATAATGCCATTGAAGCCTTGCGTTTAGGGGCAGCTGATTTTATTAAAAAACCATACGACATGGATGAGTTGTTAGTGTTGATTGATAAAACCTTGAAACACCATCAACTTGAAACAGAAAATTTATTATTAAAACGACAATTGAGTGATGAGCAGCACCGCTATGGCATGTTAGGTCAAAGCGAGGCGATGCATAAAGTTTACGCAACAATCGAGAAAATAGCCGACATTCGGTGTAATGTGATTTTAGAAGGTGAGTCGGGTTGTGGTAAGGAATTAGCGGCGCGTGCGATTCATTATCAGAGCAGTGTCGCTGATCGGCCATTTATTGTTATAGATTGTGGATCATTGACCGATAGCTTACTTGAATCGGAACTATTTGGTCATGAAAAGGGGGCTTTTACCGGCGCATCTCAAAGCAAGCCAGGTTTATTGGAAATGGCAAGCGGTGGCACAGTGTTTCTGGATGAGATCTGTAATATTTCAGATGCGATGCAAACAAAATTAATGCGTGTTGTACAGGAACAAACGGTGCAACGAGTGGGCGGTATCAAACCAGTACAAATTGATGTGCGTTTTGTGGTGGCAACCAATCGTAATCTTGAAGAAATGGTCGCGCAAAATAAATTTAGGCATGATCTTTATCATCGTTTTAATGTGGTGAATTTGCGCATGCCAGCATTGCGAGAACGGCGAGATGACGTACCTGAATTGGTGCAGCATTTTATAAATCATTTCGCGGATCGCTTTAATCGGGATGTGAAAGGTTTTGATGCTAAATCCATGCAGAAATTGTGTGAATATGAGTGGCCAGGCAATGTAAGAGAGCTGAGAAACCTGGTTGAGCGACATGTCGCATTGGCTGAGAAGGATATTTTGACGCTTGAAGCACTGCCAACAATGTCTAGAGGTGACTCAATTGATGCAGATTTGCCTTCATTAGAAGAACTAGAAAGACGTTACATATTGAAATTATTAGAAAAATACTCGGGTAACCGAGAAAAAACAGCCTTAGCCCTTGGGATCAATAAATCAACTTTATGGCGACGGTTACAGCAATACCAGAAAAGTGAAGAGTCAAAGACTTAATGCAGTCTGCACTATAAATGGTGCGAGATGCACCGTTTTTTATAGTCAGAGACGATTTACAAGTTCTGGTACAGTACAAACTAGAAATTAGGAGGATAATAATGATGAATAACCAACGACGCAGTTTTTTGCGTAACTCAATGGCAGGTAGTCTAGTTGCTGTCTCTGTCGCTTCAGGTTTATTAACACCATCACGCGTGTTGGCAGCATGGCCAAAAGCCGCTTTTGATTCGAAAGATGCCAAACAAGCGATGAAAGGTTTATTAGGTAGCGAAGGGTTCGAAGAAACAAATAAAATTAAACTTCGTACACCTGATATTGCAGAAAACGGTTCTGTTGTACCGGTTACTGTGAAAACTAAAATTACGGGTGTAGAGTCTATTAGTATCTTCGCAATGGAAAATGCTCGCCCACTGGCTATTTCAGCAGATATGAGTGCGAAAGCACGCCCAGTTCTTGCTACACGTATCAAATTAGGTAAAACCTCTAAGGTGATTGCCGTAGTTCGTGCGAATGGCAAGCTTTACGGTGCAACAAAGACAGTCAAGGTAACACTTGGCGGTTGTGGCGGTTAAGGAGAGATAGACATGGCTAAGAAAAAATTAAAAGTACGCGCGAGTGGTAAGAAGGGTTACGCTGTTATTAAAGCAATCTTATTCCACCCAATGGAAACCGGTCTTCGTAAGAGCAAAGAAACAGGTGAAGTCATTCCTGCTCATTACATTCAAGAAGTCTCTGTTAAGCATAAAGATGCTGAAGTAATTAAGGTTAATATGGGTATTGCAGTATCCAAGAACCCTTATCTCTCCGTTGAAATTGATGGTGCAGTCAAAGGTGATCCAATTTCAATTAGCTGGTTGGATAACTTAGGCGAACAAGCCTCTACGGATGTCACTGTTAGTTAAATAGACAGTGTATTGATTTTGCAATGTGCGGATTGCGATATGCAATCCGCATTTTTGTTTTTGGGGTATAAAAAAACAGTAAGTTATTGTTTTATATTGTTTATGAAAGTTGGTACAACAATTGCGATAGGTAATAGTGTGAAAAGAAAAACACACACAGGAGTTATTAAAAAATGAATCAAACACGCAGAACATTCCTCAAGGGCTCAATGGCCACAGGTGCTGTTGCTGTTGCGGTTGGTGCCGGTCTTCTGACCCCACAAACTGTACTAGCGGCATGGCCAAAAGCAGCATTTACGGCCAAAGGTGTCGATGGCACCATGTCGGCACTTTTTGGCGGCGCGAAAGCCACTGACAGTAAAGACATTAAAATCAAAGCCCCGGATATTGCTGAAAATGGCGCAGTCGTCCCTGTTAGCGTGACCGCTAAACAGTCAGGCGTTGAGTCCATTTCAATTCTGGCTTCTTCGAATCCTTCGCCATTAACCTCAAGCTACAACTTGGGCGCTAATACCGAAGGGTATGTCTCCACCCGCATCAAGGTCCGTAAAACATCAAAAGTCATCGCGGTTGTCAAAGCGAATGGCAAGTTATATACGGCCAAAAAAGATGTGAAAGTAACTATCGGCGGCTGTGGCGGCTAATAAGGAGAGAAGAAAATGGCTAAAGGTATAAAAATCCGTGCACAGGCAAAGAAAGGCGTGACAACAGTCAAAGCCTTAATGAGCCATCCAATGCACACCGGTCTTCGTAAAAACAAGAAAACCGGCAAGAAGATCCCGGCACACTACATTCAAGAAGTGAAAGCTGAGCACAATGGCACTGAAATGATGACCGCCCTTTGGGGACCGGCTATCTCAAAAAATCCTTACTTGTCGTTCAAGTTTAAGGGTGGCGCCAAGGGTGACAGCATTAAAATCAGCTGGGTCGATAACAAGGGTGAGTCTGCTTCCAAGGAAGCGAAAATTCGCTA
>JALTKS010000109.1:1780-10544 GCA_027006175.1 Gammaproteobacteria bacterium | reverse complement strand
TGCGTCACCAAAATGGCATCAATTTGAGAGGGTTCTAAATGGCGTAGTGCGAGTCGTTGTCGAAAACGTTTTTCTGAAAACCCGCAATCCAGCATAACCCGAGTAGAACCTGCTTCGACAATCGTGGCGTTGCCACGACTGCCGCTACCGAGCGATGCAAACCGAATCACGTTTGCTGGTAATTATTTAAGTTGCTCGTGCAATAAGGTCAAAATACGCACGGCTGTTTCTGATGTCTCAAGCTTGCCTTTATCATTCAATACAGTCACGTTGGTTTGTTCGCCTTTCTCTTTAAGGCTAACAAGATAAGTACTTTTATCTTGTACATCATCGTCACCACTGAACATATTAAAGGTCAGCTTATCCAGGATACCTTTTTCTTTTTTAGAGTTACTGTCTTTCAATGGATCGATATAGCGCACATAGTAAAGACCACGTGAGCGATCACGATCTTCTACCGTAAAACCAACGCGGTCCAACGCTAAACCTGTGCGACGCCATGCCCGTGCAAAACTTTCTCTCACAGTTAATTTAGCGTCACCTGAGCCATTACGTGTTAACTGTGCACGCTCAATTCTGTTCTTACGTTTAGCAAATAATGTACGTGCTTTGTTTTCTTCAACACCAAGGAAAATAGTGAGACGACGAAGCATTTCTACTTCAAGCTCCGGATCAGCAGGTCGAGGAGCCCATACCGTGCTAGTACTAGATCCATCAGAACTATTTGCAACTTCTTCAGCACCACGATGAGTTAAATAAAGTTCAGTCGTTCCTGGTTCAACGCCTTCTTCAAGGCGAATACGGTATTTATCTCGCGTTGCAGAAGAATAAATAGAATCAAACAATTTACTGATGTTTCGCGTAATAAAATCCTGCGGAATATCCGCACGGTTTTCTGCCCAACCGGTTTCAATAATACCAATACGAGGATCTTCACGTTTAATCAGGAAACCATTCTGTAAAAAGAATTCACGTAACCGCGGCCATACTTGTTGCGCTGAGCCTTTTATCACCAACCAACGAGAATTATTGTCTCGCGCTAAACGAATATCATCTTGCTTCGGTAATACAGTTGCACTGCGAAGTGTACGATTACCTGCACGTTCACGGTTGTAATCCGAAATACTGGCAGAACCGGAACCAGGACCGAGATCAGGAATAATCAAACCATCATCAATGGTTGAAGAGGTTAGATCAGGTGGCACTTCCAACTGAGGTTCTTCACGTGCTTCACGGTAATCAACCTTCTTTTTATCCGGGAGGAATTCTTCTTTGATACTTTTAACTGTGCCACAACCAGCAATAACCGCTGCCAGTACACTCAGCACTAAAATTCGATTTAAAACCTTCATTACCTTCCCCATTAATTAACTTGGCACTATCTTGGCGGCTTGCATGGCTTGCCGCAGCGGTGCGTGAAACTCATCCGACAACACCGTCATTGGTAAACGGGTACCGCTCTGCATTTTACCCATCTCGGTCAGTGCCCACTTCACCGGAATAGGGTTTGCCTCGAGAAATAAATTCTCGTGTAAGCCCAATAAGGGCTCATTTATCTGTCTCGCTGTGGCTTCATCACCGGCAAGGGCCGCAGCACACATCTCATGCATGGCTTTCGGTGCCACGTTCGCTGTCACCGAAATATCACCTTTCGCGCCCGCTAAAATACAGTCTAATGCCGTTGCGTCATCGCCACTATACAGGTCGATTTTATCACCACAAGCGTCGAGAATCTCTTTTGCACGCTCAATATCGCCTGTCGCTTCTTTAATACCCACAATATTAGGGATATCCGCCAGACGAATCACCGTTTCAGGCAACATGTCACAGGCTGTGCGGCCTGGCACATTATAGAGTATCTGAGGCACCGGTACGGCTTCAGCCACAGCCTTATGGTGCAAATATAAGCCCTCCTGGGTTGGCTTATTGTAATAAGGTGTCACCAATAAACAGGCATCAACCCCTGCTTCCATCGCACAGCGGGTCAACTCAATCGCCTCGGTGGTCGAGTTGGCACCCGTCCCAGCGATAATAGGCATGCGGCCTGCAGCCTGCTCCACAATAAAGCGGATAACATGACAATGTTCTTTTTGATCCAGTGTCGCCGACTCGCCCGTCGTCCCCATTGCGATAATCGCATCGGTTCCCTGCTCTATATGCCATTCAACCAATGCCGCTAGAGCAGGCTCATCAATTGAGCCATCCTGGTGCATGGGGGTCACTAAGGCGACCATACTGCCGTGAAACATTGACGTCTCCATCATTTCTATAAAAAACACGCAGGCGCATGTTACTGACGCCCCCGCCGGAACACAAGCCAACAAGCCGAAAATGCAATAAACTCTAGCTATAGCCGCATTGAGTTTTTCAGCGTGCCATCTGCCGTTTGGGCGTGTTTAATGGCTTTCACTGTACCCGTGAAATAAGTAAAAAGACCCAATTAGGAGAATCCGGTGAGTAAACAACCCAGCCCATCCGTACGTGAGATCCGTATCAACCCTGTTATGCCAAGCGAATCCGTACTGGTAGCAACCGCGCGTGGCATGCGCCCACGCAAAGAAGAAGAGCGTGTTGAGCAAAAAACCATTGAACATAAGGATACCTGCCCCTTCTGTCTCGGCAACGAAGACAAAACACCGCCCACCATCGCCGCATGGCCATCGGAAGATAAATGGGCAGTACGCGTGGTGGAAAACCTCTACCCTATCCTTGGTGAGGACAGCCAAAATGATGGTCTCGTCTTCGGTTTACAACAAGTAGTTGAAGGTTATGGTCGCCATGAAGTGATTATTGATCACAATAATCATGGTATCGCTATCCATAATATGAGTGTTGAACACCTTGTCACTTTATTTGGTGCCTACCGCGACCGTATGGAAAAACTTTATAACGCCGACCCACGTATTCAATATGTATTGGTCTTCAAAAACTTCGGTCCTGCCGCAGGTGCGAGTATTCCGCATACACATAGCCAGATCATTGCTATGCCAGTGGTACCTGAAAACGTTATAAACGAAGTCGAATACGCCAAAGTGCATTACGACAAACATCATCAATGCATCTACTGCTCACTCATCAATGAAGCGCTGACCTTTGAGGCCACTATCTATGATCGTGACTCGGGGGAAATTAAACGTAAGATTGATGTTGGCCAATATGTGGTTGAACGTGGCGAGAAGTTTATTGCGATTAAACCGTTTGCGAGTCGCTATGAGTGGGAAATTCATATTATGCCACTCAACCACAGCGCCAATTATGTTGATATGGCGGAGGAAGACATGGAAGACCTTGCCCGTGTTACGCGCCGAGCCATGGCGCGTTTAGATGCCGTAATTGGTGGTGCACAGTACAACTTCTTCCTGCACTCTATTCCTCAAGGTGATAAATACTCGGATTGTAACAGCAGTTACCATTGGCATATTGAAGTTTGCCCGCGTACCAGCATTCCAACGGGGTTCGAATTAGGCTCGGGTTTATTTGTCAGCACCATCAGCCCTGAAGATGCGGCACAACAATTGCGAGAAATTCAACTTGATGATGACTAAGGCCACTGGTCAAACCGCTGCGAGGCTGATACCTTATTGCTATGGATAATTTTCTAGTTATATCTGCGGTTGGTGAAGATCAACCTGGCATCGTTAATACGCTCTCTGAAAAAATTCTTGAGAACGACTGCAACATCATTGATAGTCGCATGACCGTTTTAGGCGGTGAATTCGCCATTATTGTCATGGTATCAGGCAGTTGGAATACCATCGCTAAACTTGAAAGTACTTTGCCGGCGTTAGAAAAACAGCTCAAACTGACTATTATTGCCAAACAAACCGAGTCACGCGACCAAACCAGTAAAAAAGTACCTTACATGGTTGAAGTGGTGTCGATGGACCACCCCGGTATTGTCAATAATGTCGCTGATTTTTTCTCCAGTAGAAATATTAATATTGAAGATCTTTCAACCGGTAGTTATTCCGCAGCTCACACCGGCACCAATATGTTTACCATGCAAATGGTTATCAGCGTCCCCACAGATTTACACCTTGGTGACTTACGCGAGCAGTTCACAGAATTTTGCGACAACTTAAACCTTGATGCAATCATGGAACCAGTAAAAGGATAATAACAAGCATGGCAAAAGCAAAAACAGGTAAAAAAGTCACTGACATTAAATTGCCCGCAACAGGTGATCAGGAACTGAAGTTATCTGACTTCAAAGGTAAAAATATTGTTTTGTATTTTTACCCCAAAGACAGCACCCCTGGCTGTACTCGTGAAGGGCAGGATTTCCGTGACAACATTGCTAAATTCAAACGCGCCAGCACAGTCATACTGGGTGTTTCCCGTGACAGCATCAAGGCTCATGAGAATTTTAAAGCCAAGCAGGAATTTCCTTTTGAGCTACTCTCGGATAAAGAAGAAAAACTGTGCAATCAATTTGATGTGATTAAAGAAAAAAATATGTACGGCAAAAAAGTCATGGGCATTGAACGCAGTACTTTCCTGATTGATAAACAAGGTGTATTACAACAGGAATGGCGTAAAGTAAAAGTAGATGGCCATGTCGATGAAGTACTGGCTGCCGTAAAGGAACTTAACAAAGGGTAACTGTTTTCACTCAATCGATAGGGGCAATCAGCAACGATGAGCAATACAGAAAGTGACGCTAAACGAACCTTTGTCCTCGACACCAATGTGCTGATGCACGACCCTTCTTCTCTCTTCCGTTTCCAAGAACATAATATTTATATCCCGATGATCGTGCTCGAGGAGCTCGATGATAATAAACGTGGCGCATCCGAAGTAGCACGTAACGCACGCCAGGCAAGCCGCTTCCTCGATGATCTATTACGTGATGTCGATGCGGATAATATCGAACAAGGGATTGAACTGCCTCATGGCAGCGAAACGACACCCGATAAAATTGGTCGGCTTTTTTTACAAACACAATCACTGCACGAAGATTTACCCGAAAGCTTGCCTGGCGACAAACCTGATAATCATATTCTCGCCACAGCGCTTGGTTTAAAGCACAAGCAACCAGAACTTTCAGTCACGATTGTTTCCAAAGATATTAACCTGCGCATTAAAGCATCTATTCTTGGTATTCATAATGAAGATTATTACAACGACCAGGTACTGGAAGATGTCGACCTGCTCTACTCAGGAACAACTGATTTTGATAAAAGCTTCTGGACTGAACATGACAAAGACATGGAATCCTGGCAGGAAGAAGGCAAAACGTTCTATCGTATCTCTGGCCCACAAATAACAGACTGGTATAGCAATGAATGTTTATCTGTTGATGGTGACGAATTCGAAGCCATTATTCGACAAGTTGACGATGAAAGTGCCGTTATAGAACGCACCAAAAATTATCGCCAGGCCAATAATGCTATCTGGGGAATTAAAGCCAGAAACAAAGAACAAAACTTTGCCCTCAACCTGCTCATGGACCCAGATGTTGATTTTGTCACCTTACTCGGCATGGCCGGAACAGGTAAAACCTTATTAACCCTGGCGGCAGGTCTTCACCAAACACTCGACTTAAATCTTTATAATGAAATCATCATGACCCGTGTCACCATCCCCATGGGTGAAGATATCGGTTTCCTGCCCGGTACTGAAGAAGAAAAAATGACACCCTGGATGGGCGCCTTAATGGATAACCTTGAAGTATTAACCGGTGTCGAATCTGAAGGCGAATGGGAGCGCGCCGCTACCGGTGCCCTGCTGCAAAACAGAATTAAACTACGCTCAATTAACTTTATGCGTGGACGTACCTTTCTGAAAAAATACATCATTATTGATGAGGCACAAAACCTTACATCAAAACAAATGAAGTCACTGATTACCCGCGCAGGCCCCGGAACCAAGGTGGTTTGTTTAGGCAATGTTGCTCAAATTGATACGCCCTATTTAACGGAAACTACATCCGGACTAACCTACGTGGTAGACAGATTTAAAAACTGGCCTCATAGTGGACACATTACATTACAAAGAGGCGAACGCTCTCGTTTAGCCGATTATGCATCAGACACACTATAAGCCTTTACTCTACTGCGACCCAAACAGGTTCTTTCTTCATCACCATTTGAAATAATCTGGAATCCAGCTGTCGCTGTAACCAGCGCTGCAAATGAACAAAATTTGTTGCATCGAACCATGCTTTGTCAACATAAGCAAACTGTCGTATGAAGGGAAAAACAGCAACATCAACAAAACCAGGCTGATCACTTATTAAATAACGGGATTGTTGTAAACGTTCGTCCAGCTTCGCAAGAAACTCCTCACCCTTACGCCTTGTTTCTTGCACCGCTAACTCAGGAAACCTGTCTGCATATTTATATTGATCGAGGTGCTGTTTAAAGCTGCCATCGTTTTCGGCAATAATATCTTTTGCAATAGAACGCGATTGTTCATTTAAGTCAGTCAACCACCCATCCGGATCAGAAATAGCCAATGCCCATCGCATAATATCCAGACTTTCTTCAAGCACTGAACCATCATCCAACACCAATACCGGCACTGTTGCCTTTGGTGAAACCTGTAACATTGCTTGTGGTTTATTGCGTAGGTCAACTTCACGCAACTCAACGCTAATACCTGAATACGATACCGCCATTCTTGCACGCATCGCATAAGGACAACGCCGAAATGAATATAATATAGGAAGCGTTAAACTCAAAAGAACTTATTTGGATTCGTCTATGTATTCTTGGTAATGCTTTTCAAACAACACCTGAAGCTCATCAATCACTTCCAGTGCCTCTCTGCCTTTCATAATATGATCAGACATTAAACCAGAGGCATCGTGTAATAACTTATCCATATTCAACATAGGGTAGGTTTGTGAAAGTCGTTTCATCGCCGCAACAACCGTTTCTTCAACTGGACGTAAAATATCTAACGGCACATTACTCACTGAATCTACTGCAGGTGTATGTGTTGAACGCGACACCATGTACTCTGCATAGTCGAGTAAGGTTTTTTGTTCATCTGGACTCAACTTTTCAGCGAGTGCTTGTAAGTTATCCGTAAGCTTACTCATAAAGCGATGACCTATATATTATCCTTGGCATGGTCAACACAATATTGACGAGCAAAGGTTAATAACTCATCCATTGCACGCAAACGGAATTTTTGTTTTTGATGTACAAACGAGAATGGACGTTCAAGTTGTGGATCAAGGTTAAGCGCCACTAAAGAGCCCAGTAATAATTCTTTACTCACTGTTGCACGTGATACCACTGAAATACCCATGCCGGCTTCAACCGCCCCTTTCACTGCTTCAGGGCTACCTAATTCCATATTAATATTTAACGAGCCCTTCAAATTATTCTCTTGCATGTATTCTGCAATCACTTCACGTGTACCCGAACCTTCTTCACGACAAATATAAGGGTACTCGGTTAACTCATTAATCGGCACACTTTCACGTTCGGCAAGCTCATGTCCTACCGGCACAATTAAGACAAGTTGGTCATTACGACAAACTTCAACCGCGAGATTCTTATTACTCACCGGTGCTTCAACCACACCTAAATCAATCACGTTGTTTTCAACCATCTGCACTACACCTTCGGTGTTAGATACTTTCAGGCGAACATTCACATCCGGGTATTTGCGTTTAAAGTCACCCAATAAAGCAGGTAACATGTATTCCGCAATCGTCGTACTCGCACCAAGAATTAACAGACCACTGACTTCACCGGTTAATTCCCGCACTGCATTTTCCATTTCGCCATATAGCTCAAAAATACTATCGGCATAACTAAACACACGCGTACCCGCATCGGTCAAACTAATTCTGTTATGGGTACGGTCAAAAAGGCGGGTATTAAAATATTCTTCCAGCTGTCGAACCTGAAAGGTCACGGCAGGCTGTGTCATGTGCAATGCTTCAGCGGCTTTGGTAAAACTCAAATGCCGTGCCACTGTATGAAAAACCTGTAATCTGCGATCAGCCATGCCTACCCCTAAATTTTGTAAAACGACCCTAACCCCGAATCGGGGCGATGATTATAAGCTATTTTTATCGCAGCAAAAAGCCCAGCATTAGCTAATTACAGTAATTTTCACTCATTGCCCGCTTTGCTATATGCTATAGGGATGAATAATGAACAAAGCCCACACCGCATAGCCAAACGCTTTCGCGGCTTCCTCCCCGTTGTGATTGATGTCGAAACAGCTGGTTTTAACGCTGATAAAGACGCTTTACTCGAAATCGCCGCGGTTATTATCAATATGGATGATGAAGGCAAACTTCATCAGGGAGAAGCCACCGCCGCCCATGTAGAGCCCTTTAAGGGAGCAAACCTGGACGAAAAAGCACTGGCATTTAATGGCATCGACCCCTGGCATCCGTTTCGTATGGCATTACCAGAGAAGGAAGCGCTGGAAAAAGTCTTTGAATCTGTCGAGCTCGCCTTACAGGATACTGGCTGCAGCCGCGCCATTTTAGTCGGCCACAATCCTTTCTTTGATCTAAATTTCCTTAACGCGGCAGTTAAACGCTGCAAACTAAAAAGCCCTTTCCATGCTTTTAGTAGTTTTGATACTGCCACACTGGGCGCACTCGCCTATGGTCAAACGGTACTGGCACGTATTGTTCAAACGGCGGGGCTCGAGTGGAATGATGAAGAAGCACACTCGGCTGTTTACGATACAGAACGAACGGCTGCCTTATTCTGCAATATCATGAATCGGTGGCATTCGTTGGATAGTCAGGCTAAAGGCTAAACAGGAATTGTATTTGGGAAGCGAAGTG
>JALTKS010000109.1:0-1680 GCA_027006175.1 Gammaproteobacteria bacterium | reverse complement strand
GAAGCGAAGTGCCTCTGTTCATCCACTCCACGCTGAGTGCTTGACGTCGCGGATAAACAGAGACACTTCGCTTCATGATGAAACTGGATTAACTGACCTTCTCACCCCAAAGCCCAAAACCTGCACGATTGCTGCCTCACTCTTTTCTTCACCGACGTCAAGCACTCAGCGTGGAGGGGAAGAAAAGAGTGAGGCAGCAATACCCCAGTCAAAAAAAAACGTCAATGCTTTCACATCAACGTTTTTTTAAAACAACTTTTCAAACCTTACTCGCTAGCGTCAGACTTCTCCACCGCTGCTTTGGTCATTTTCTGTAACTCACCTGTCTGGAACAACTCCAGAGTAATATCACAACCACCTACTAACTCACCATTGATATATAACTGTGGGAAGGTAGGCCAGTCAGCGTAATTTGGCAGGTTTTCATAAACCTCTTGGTCAGCCAGAACATTAATATAACCAAATTCGACTTCACACTGCTGTAACGCTTGAGCGGTACGACTTGAAAAACCACACTGAGGAAACTGCGGTGTTCCCTTCATGTACAGGACAATCGGAGTACCTTCGACCTGTTCTTTAATACGAGCTAATGGATCCATAACCGCTACAACCTCTTCATTTATCTGTTAATGACTGATTCTGCTACCTAATATGGAGGCGAGAAATACAACTTTCAAGCCAACTTTCCAATTGGGGTCGGCATTCTACCCAGACTCGGCAGCAATTACCATAGTGATTTACTTGGGTATAGATGGGCGCTATGAATCCAGATGTGTCTGGCACCATAACTCCAACAATGCCAAGTGCCATAGCTTACTGCCCTGAATCGCGGTCATATACTTCTCGGGTGCCGCCAATAAACGATCAATATAGGCTCGCTGTAACATGCCCCGTTCACGACAGGCTTTCGATTGCAGAATATCATGCATGAAATCATAAAATTCACCGCGCACAAACTTTAGGGCTGGCACAGGAAAATAACCCTTAGGACGATCGATCACTGCATCAGGAATCAAACCACGCGCAACGGCTTTCAAGGGATACTTACCACCTTCATGTAATTTAAGTTCGGGTGGCATTTGCATCGCAAGCTCCACCAACTCATGATCAAGAAACGGAACACGTGCTTCCAGCCCCCATGCCATGGTCATGTTATCAACCCGCTTAACCGGATCATCGGTAATCAACATGGTGGAGTCCATACGCAATACTTGATCGGTAAAGGTATCGGCTCCCGGCTGATTTAATCTTGCATCGATCATGCCCGAGGTGTAATCCAAACCATGTAACGAAGGTTCGACAACACCTAACCACTCATCATGACAACGATCAAAATAATGTTGACTGAATTTCTCTAACGCTGTGCCCTGCTCCGCCGCCATGCGGGGATACCAGAAATAACCGCCAAAGACTTCATCAGCACCTTGACCGCTTTGCACCACTTTCACTTCTTGCGAAACACGTTCTGATAATAAATAAAACGCGACCACATCCTGACTCACCATCGGTTCAGCCATGTGTTCAACCGCATCCGGCAGTCGTTCTAAAACGCCTTCGTTAGGGATTAAAAATTTATGATGGTCGGTGCCATAACGTTCAACAATTTGATCAGAGAATTCAAATTCATTACCTTTTTCTTCCGGCTGATCATCAAAGCCCACAGAAAATGTTTTTAAATCA
>JALTKS010000108.1 GCA_027006175.1 Gammaproteobacteria bacterium | reverse complement strand
TGGCGGAGAAGAAGGGATTCGAACCCTTGATACGCTATAAACGTATACACACTTTCCAGGCGTGCTCCTTCAACCGCTCGGACACTTCTCCTAAAATCTGGCGGCAGATTGTAACATATCAAAAGCATTGATGCGGTTTGATTGTGATTAAGGGCTGGTACATTGGCGTCAGCTCAGCGATAATACCGCCCGACTCGCGTCGGTCCTTCCGCAACGAGATGTTGTGAACCCGGTCAGGCCTGGAAGGGAGCAGCCGCAGCAGCTGCATCGTGTGCCGGAGTGTGGCTGGCGTGAGTCACTTTTCTTCTAAGTGATTGTTTTTCCATAGTCCAAGTGTGTAAATCAGTGGTGCAGTGAGCCGCTTGAGCCGGTAGAATAGGTCGCACTATTAATCACCCCTTTAGAGAGTTTGCATGAGCTATCAGGTGTTGGCGCGGAAATGGCGTCCTCGCAGCTTCAATGAAATGGTCGGTCAGAGCCATATTCTGCGGGCACTTATTAATGCATTAGATAATGATCGCTTGCATCATGCCTATCTGTTTACCGGTACACGCGGTGTGGGTAAAACCACGATTGCTCGAATTTTAGCCAAATCACTGAATTGTGAGAAAGGGGTCAGCTCAACACCCTGTGGTGAGTGTTCAACCTGCATTGAAGTGGATGAAGGGCGTTTTGTTGATTTGATTGAAGTCGATGCGGCTTCGCGTACCAAGGTTGATGAAACCCGGGAATTGCTTGATAACGTTCAATACGCTCCTACGCGTGGTCGTTATAAGGTTTATCTCATCGATGAAGTTCACATGTTCTCTAATCATAGTTTTAATGCTTTATTGAAAACGTTGGAAGAACCCCCTCCGCATGTAAAGTTTTTATTGGCAACAACTGATCCACAAAAATTACCCGTCACTATCTTATCGCGTTGTTTGCAATTTAATTTGAAGGCTCTGCCACAAGATCAAATTCACGATCATTTGGCATTGTTGCTTGAGAAAGAAAATATTCAGACTGATGCAGCATCAACACAACATATTTCGCGCGCAGCACAGGGCAGTATGCGTGATGCCTTGAGCTTACTCGATCAAGCGATTGCTTTTGGTGGCGGTGAACTCAAAGAAGCAGATGTTTGTGACATGCTGGGTGTCATTGAAAAACATCATGTTGCAGATGTGCTGAATAGATTAATAGCGCGAGATGCAATGGGTTTACTGAATTGTGTGCAAACCATGTCAGAGCAATCGGTTGACTATGAGTCAGTACTGGTTGATTTGTTGAGTATGCTACAAAGAATTGCAATTGCACAAGCGGCTCCTGATGCCATTGATGATACGCAAGGTGATCGAGATGCAATATTGAGGTTCGCAGCAGAACTTTCGCCGGAAGATGTACAACTTTATTATCAAATTGCGTTGATTGGTCGGCGTGACTTGAGTCTTGCACCGCAATTGCGTGGTGGTTTTGAAATGGTTTTATTACGCATGTTGTCTTTTCAGCCTGCTGAAGTTGGTTCGCAGCCTGTCAGTAACACCCCTTCGCAACAGAAGACACCAACAGCGACACCCGCTGTCGCTGAATCACCACCCGCGCAGCCTGTAGCGGAAACAAGGGTTGTTGAGAAACCATCGGCGAATTCAGATTGGTCAAGTATTGTTGAGGCAATGGGTATCGTTGGAATGGTGCAGCAGTTAGCGGTGAACTGTAGCCTGGTATCTCGTGATGACAAGCAGTGGTCATTACTATTAGGCAATGAAAATAAACAACTGCACAGTGAAAAATTTGAAAAACGCCTGGAAGAGGCATTACAAGCCTACTTGCAGTCTGATGTGCGTATTGATATTCAGGTAGGACAGCAGCAAGCTGAAACGCCGGCCATGCAAACCGAACGTAAAAAACAGGAGCGACAGGAAGCAGCTGAAAATGATGTTGCCAGTGACACTGTTGTGAAATCATTACAGGAACGCTTTGGTGCAACAGTGCAAGCAGTTAAACCAATAGATTAAATTCAAGAAGAGGATAGAAACGATGAAAGGCGGACTCGGCGGAATGATGAAGCAAGCGCAAAAGATGCAGGAAAATATGCAAAAAGCGCAAGAAGAATTAGCGGATATGGAAATAGTGGGTAAAGCCGGTGGTGGCATGGTCGAAGTCACTATGACGGGTCGCCATGATGTTAAGCGTGTGCATATTGACGATACCCTGATGAGTGAAGATAAAGACATGCTTGAAGACCTGATTGCCGCAGCAGTGAATGATGCGGTACAAATGGTTGAAAAAACCTCATCTGAGAAGATGTCAGGCATGATGGGTGGTATGTCCTTACCGCCTGGTTTCAAGATGCCTTTTTAGCAAATTATCGGTATGTCGCATAGTCCATTAATTCAGCAACTCGTTGATGCCTTTTGTTGCTTGCCGGGGGTCGGCCCTAAAAGTGCGCAACGTATGGCGTATCATTTACTGGAACGTGATCGCGATGGTGCCAAGTTATTATCAAACGCATTAGAAAGTGCGGCAGAGAAAGTAGGGCACTGTCGAGAATGTCGTACCTTTACCGAAGCTGATATTTGTGGGATTTGTGATAGCCCTCGTCGTAACCGTTCCTTGCTGTGTATTGTTGAGTCACCGGCAGATGCATATGCTATTGAACAATCAACCGGATTTGATGGTTTGTACTTCGTTTTAATGGGGCATTTATCCCCATTGGATGGCATTGGCCCAGAAGATATTGGCCTGGATGTGTTGGCGCAACGTTTGACAAGTGAGGCGATTGAAGAATTAATTGTTGCTACGAATTCTACAGTAGAAGGTGAAGCAACCGCACATTTCATTAGTGGTCTTGCACAAGATAATAATATTACTGTTTCCCGTATTGCACACGGTGTGCCTTTGGGGGGGGAATTAGAATACGTAGATGGACAAACGCTGTTTCATGCCTTCAGTGGGCGGCGAGCACTTTAATTATTCAGTCAGTGATTCAAGAATTCGGTTGTAACTCTCGTAACGTGCTTTACTGATTTCATTTTTTTCTATTGCGTCGATAATGGCGCACTGTGGCTCTGTTTTATGTTGGCAATTACTGAACTTACATAAGCCCTGATATTGCCTGAATTCAACAAAACCGTTAAATAATTCTTTTTCATTGACTTGCCACATGCCAAATTCACGCACACCCGGTGAATCAATCAGACTGCCGCCATCCGGTAAATGATACAAGCGTGAAGCACTGGTGGTATGAGTACCTTTATTATGTTTTTCAGAAATTTCTCTGGTTTTGATATTCATGCCGGGTAATAAGACATTAACCAATGATGACTTACCAACACCGGATTGCCCTACCATGATGCTGGTATGATCGTGCAGGCTATCTAAAAGCATATCAATACCATGTTGGTTTTTAGCGCTGCTCTCGATGACCTCGTAGCCGAGGTCAGAGTAAATTGAAATACGTTGGCGTAGTTCTTCTAGCTGTTCTGTCTCAGCGAGGTCAATCTTGTTTAATACGATGACTGGTGTGATATGGAGTGTTTCTGCAGCAACGAGGTAACGGTCGACAAGTCCTTCGTTAAGTTCGGGTCTAGTCGAACAGACAATAAAAATACGATCAATATTGGCTGCAATCGCTTTCATTTGCCCCCGAAAATCCGGGCGTGCCAATAAACTACTACGAGGCAAAACAGCTGTTATGATATGCTCAGCCGGTGGCACGGCTTCGAGTATGACATGATCACCGGTTACGATAGTGCCGGTATTTTTACGGCGACCACAACGTAAAACTCCCGCCGATGTTTCAACATCCAACTGATGACCTGCCTGACCAATAACCAGTCCTTGCATGGCATCTGATTTTTTAGCAACACGCGTTTGTTGGTTAGATTCAATACGCCGTCGCTGTTGATCAGTCAGTTTATTTTTAGCCATAAAAAACCTTAGCTGGCTAAGTGTGCAATGCGAACTGCAGCAGGTGGGTGACTATCATGAAATGCCGAATAAAGTGGATCCGGGGTTAATGTGTTGGCATTTTCTTCATAAAGTTTAACCAGCGCATCGGTTAATGATTTTGCACTGCTTACTTCAGCGGCATAGGCATCGGCTTCAAACTCATGTTTGCGTGATACCCATGAAGTGATTGGATGCAGGAAGAAAGTAAAAACGGGTAGCGCAATCAAGAATAATGCCAGTGCTGCATGTAAAGAAGGTGTTGAAACACCCAGGCCAGTATAAAACCAGTCTTGTGTCATCAGCCAACCAAGAATAGCCAGACCTGCCAGACTAAAGATGGCCATGCTGACAATACGCTTGATGATGTGTTTACGTTTAAAATGGCCGAGTTCATGTGCCAGCACCGCTTCAATTTCATCGGTGCTGAGGCTTTCAATTAAGGTGTCAAAAAACACAATGCGTTTATTCTGCCCGAGACCGGTGAAATAGGCATTACCATGACCTGAACGTTTAGAACCATCAATAATAAAAATACCGTTACTCTTGAAGCCGCAACGTGTCATTAAATCCTGAATACGTTGCTTGAGTGAGCCTTCTTCAAGCGGGTTAAATTTATTAAACAGCGGCGCAATAAAGGCAGGATATGCCCACATCATGAGTAGTCCAAAACCGGTCCATACAGCCCATACCCATAGCCACCAGAACTCACCCATATTTTCCATGAGCCAAAGTACCGTAGCGATCAGTGGCGCACCAATAATGATCAGTAAAAAGAATTGTTTAATTTGATCAGTAATAAAGGTTTTTACCGTGGTGCGGTTAAAGCCAAATTTTTCTTCCAGAACAAAGGTGCGATAAATCGACATCGGTATATCAATAATTGAAAGCAGGGCGAATAAACTTAATAAGAAACCGGTACCTATCCAGAGAGTGGATAAATCAATCCTTGACCAAACAGAGTCTAGCCATTCTAATCCACCGCCTAATGTCCACGCCAGAAGAATAACGGCACCAATAATGATCTCAATACGCTCCAATGAGGTTTTTGCCAGTGTATAATCAGCGGCTTTTTGATGCGCATCAAGATCGATTTGATCGCTAAAGGCGTCGGGTACGGCGCTTCGGTGAGCGGCTACGTGGCGTAAATGCCGGTTTGAAAGCCATATTTGAATGGCAGAGTAGAGGCCTAGCGCAATAAGAAATAAGATTGTAAATACGGATGCTGACATAATGGGTAACTATTTATGGTAGATTGTGTTTAACAGGGTGTCAGGGTAGCCTTTGCTTCAATGTCTGACAAGTCGTAATTACTATGGAGCCACTAATGACACAAAATGCAACAAATCTTATCTGGATCGATCTGGAAATGACGGGTCTGGATACGTTTAATGATCATATTATCGAAATAGCCACGATTGTGACGGATAATGAGCTGAATATCCTTGCTGAAGGCCCAATTGTTGCCATTCATGTGGAAGATGAAATCCTGGATGGTATGGATGACTGGAATACGAAACAGCACGGTAAGTCAGGGTTGGTTGAGCGGATACGCCAGAGTCGCTTTACCACCGCCGATGCTGAGCAGCAGACGTTAGCGTTTCTTAAAGAGTATGTACCTAAAGGGAAGTCACCGATGTGTGGTAATAGTATTTGTCAGGATCGGCGTTTTATGGCGCGATTGATGCCTGAACTCGAAGATTATTTCCTTTACCGAAATCTGGATGTCAGTACATTAAAGGAATTAGCCAGCCGCTGGGCACCAGCGATTTATAAGGGACACTCAAAATCTTCCTCACACTTGGCAATGGACGATGTGCGTGATTCGATTAACGAATTAAAGTACTACCGTGAAAATTTTATAAATTTGCCTTAGTTTATTGAATAATAAAATTAGTAAAATAGAGATCGTCAATCGGCAGATGTTTAATTTCGTCTTTAAGTGCTGTACGAATAGCTTCAAGTGCTTTTACGCGCAGGCGTTCTTTACCGACTGTTGAGTATAGATCCATCGCTTTTTGTCCACTGAGAAGCATCAGCATGGTATGACGGATAATACTGTCATGGTGCAGAATTTTTTCACTCATGCTCATGTCAGATAATTTTAATTGTATTTGCACTTGTAAAAAACGTGATCGCTTTCCATCTTGAATATTCACAACGAAAGCAGGTTTTAATGGTAGATATCCTGAACCTTTCGCTTCTGCGTCACCGCCACTATCGACCGAAGCCATTGATAGTGTTGTAAAGCATAACAATAATAAGGTACCAAGAAGTGTTGCTAATTTTTTCATGGTTATATCCTTCGGCATCAGATGAAGTAACAATCTTGTTTATATATCGGCTAGTCTGATGAGTTCTTGAGAAATATCAACGCTCGTTCCAGACTGAAGAATATTGATTATTTATTATTTATTATTTATTATTTAATACAGTGAGTTATGAGAAAATAACATAAAATTTATATAATTATCATATTTTAGTATAAAGCTTTTCCAAACCTGGACGTTAAAGCCTTTGAACATAATGTATTTATGTTCATGGTGTTTTGCTTCCCAATATCTGCAACATTGCAGAATCTTCTTGCCCCAGAGTCTTTCTGGGGTATTTTTTTGTCTGTTAACAAATGTAAATAGTTAATAATAATAACTATTTGAATAATAAAGACTCTTAATATTCTATAAACATGGTCGATATAGATAGTATAAATTTTATGAAGCTAGATTGAGAGAAGCAGGTATGTCTAATCCATTAGCGAGAACTTCGGTTGCGATCATTGTTGCCGAACAAACAGCTTTATCTCTACCATTATTTCAAATTTTAAAAGATAACGGCTATTCCGTTGAGTGGCTTGAATCACCTGAACTTATTCTTTCTGTGCTTGAGGATAAGACTCCCGATTTTGTTTTCCTGGATCATACAATGGTCGATATGGACATCGGGGAATATTCTCAACGTATCTATGATGAACCAAGCTCACCTTATACACGAATTTTATCAATTGGTTATTGTCCAGATGAAGCAACAATGATTCGGATGTTTGATAAGGGTATCTCTGAACATATTGATTGCAAAACATCGGCTACAGAATTAACTAACCGAATTAGCAATATCATTAAAGCCTATAATGATGAAATGCGTATTAACCACATGGCATATCATGACGCATTGACAGGATTGCCTAACCGTTTGCTTCTAATTGACCGGATAGAACATGCTGTTTCACGCGCTGAACGTCAGAATAAGAAAGTTGCTTTATTATTACTCGATCTTGATCAGTTCAAATTAGTCAATGACACCTTAGGACATGAAGTAGGAGATGAACTTATTGCAGAAGTTGCCTTGCGACTAAAGGGACAAGTAGGTGGTCTTGATACGGTTGCGAGAATAGGTGGTGATGAATTTATTATATTGCTTGAATCAATAGATTCGCCAGCTGATGCTGCGGTTAAAGCATTAGGTATTAACGAGATTTTAACCGTACCCTTTAATATAAATGGTGATGAGCTTCATGTTACGGCAAGTATAGGGATTGCACTTTCTCCCAATGATGGTAAATCAATTGGGCGATTGATGAAGCATGCTGATACAGCCATGTATAAAGCAAAAGAATCGGGCAGAAATCGCTTTTGTTTTTATCAGGTTTCGATGGCAGAACACATTTCAGATCGGCTATCTCTTAGTAACGACCTTTATCAGGCATTAAAAAATGATGAGTTTGTTGTTTATTACCAGCCTCAGGTAGAAGCTGCCACGGGATATATAACAGGTATGGAGGCACTGGTAAGGTGGCAACATCCTGATAGAGGACTCGTCTCGCCTGCCGCATTTCTTCCGCTTGCCGAAGAGAATGGCTTGATTGTTTCAATTAGTGACAGTGTTTTGGAAAAATCATGTCAACAAATGTCAGAGTGGCGATCGAAAGGCATTAGTGTGCCTCATATTGCTGTTAATATTTCAACAAAACATTTCTACAATATTGATTTGGTTGCTAGAGTTAAAGAACTATTGAAAAAATGTGGGCTGAAGGGTAGTGATATTACATTAGAGATAACAGAAACAACGGCGATGAATTCACCAGAAGAAATAATCCCCATTTTGAATGAATTAAAATCACTAGGTGTAGGGCTGGCAATAGATGATTTTGGTACAGGACATTCATCATTAGCCTATTTAAAACGATTCCCGATAGATACATTAAAGATTGATCGGGCATTTGTGATGGATTTAGCAACGGATACAGATGATGAGAAAATTGTCATTGGTATTTTATCCTTGGGTAAGGTCTTCTCGATGAAGGTTGTTGCTGAAGGTGTTGAAACACTGGAACAGGCAACGCTGCTGCTGAATCATAATTGCAAGGTAATACAGGGGTATTTATTTAGTCGGCCTGTCGATGCCACTCATATGGGAAAATTACTAAAAGCCGGACGTTTATTGCCTGAACAGACGCAAACAAAATCAAATATATTCAGAATGGGTGTCGTTAACTAGTAACGAAAATGGAAATCATAGCGGGACATAGGGAAGAGCACCCATTACCAGATTCGCATCGGCACCTGCCGATGCAGAGTCAAATTGCTTTAATGTTTATGGCGATTATGCTCGCCTTTGGCGTTTTTGCGTCACTTTTAAATAGTTGGATAACGACAAGTAACTTTGAAAAGGACTTAAATGAAAAAGCAGCACGTTATATCCAATCTGTGTTTAATGAATATATTACCCATCAAGATGATATTCAGTTAGATGACTTTCAAAATCAGATTAATGAAATAGTGACAGATAATGATATTGAGGCAGTTGGTTTATATAACGTAAAGAGAGAGGCGATTGTTTATACAGGTTCTGGTTATACGGTTCCTGAAAAGATATTTGACATGGAGTATAAAGATATCTCTGTGCCAGTTATAAAGAATAACATGCGTTATTATAAGTTCAGTGTTCCATCTATATATAAATCAAATAGTAATTCTGCTGCTGGTTCGTATGAATTGGCAACAATTGTTTTAAGTATTCATGATGATTTGGTATTCCGTACTGCTCAGAAAGCATTTGTATGGACATTTCTTGTGTCAATGGTGGCAGCTATTTGTACAATGCTGCTTGCAGTCATTGTTATTAGAAAGTTCACGGATCCATTTAACCGTTTATCAAAAGCAATGGGGAATGCTCAACTAGGACAGCGTGGTGTAAGGGTTGTGCCAAGCGGCGCAAGTGAAGCCTATCAAATGGCAACCTCATTTAACGCAATGATCGCCGTATTAGAACGACGAGAAGAGAATTTGTTAGAGCAAAAGCGCGCACTTGAACAACAGATCGCCGTTCGTGAAAAAGTAGAATTAGAATTAAAAGGAATTACATACAGGCTGCAGGCCATCTTTGATAATGTGACGGATGGAATTATTGTTGTAGACAAAAACTGTAAAATTGTTTCAATGAATATGTCCGCAAATAAAATATATGGGTATCAGAACAATGAAATAATTGGAAGTGAACTGAATCTAATAATGAAGTCTGTGTTCCTTAAAATTGCTATAAGTGGTTTAAAGGACAAGGATACAGAAAGAAAGGTGGCTAATTACGAAACTGTTGCGATATGTAAATCAGGTAAACATATACCGACAGAAGTAGGTATCAGTTTAATGGATTTCTCCGGGTATGAGCATTATCTGGTAACAGTCAGGGATATAACTGAACGAAAAAAATCAGAAGAGGAATTAAACGATTACAGGTTACATCTGGAGTCAATGGTAGCAGAGCAGACTAAAGATATAGCGGCTTCCAGAGATGCAGCTATGGCAGGAGAGAGGGCGATGTCTGCTTTTCTTGCCAATATGTCACATGAGTTGAGAACGCCGATGCATGGGGTGTTGAGCTTTGCCAATATAGCAATTAAAAAGATCGATACGGTTCCTGTTGAAAAAACCAAAGAGTTTCTTAATGAAATAAAAAATAGCGGAAATAATTTATTAGATATTATTAATGACTTACTCGACTTGTCCAAGATGAAGGCTGGCATGATGGAATATCAGTATTCAAGGATATTGTTCAGTAATATTGTAAAAAATATTGAAAGACAAATGTCAGCTATGGCTGATCGTGAAAATGTATCGCTAAACATTTCTATTAAAGGTGATGAAATTTATTTTGATATGGATGAGATGAGAATGACTCAGGTAGTAAGAAATTTGTATGCCAATGCCATAAAATTCTCGGATAGTGGAACACAGATTGATCTTGATATTGATTATAGTGCGGATGAAAAATTGGTCTTTTCTATCTTTAATCATGGTGTACCTGTTCCAGATGATGAAAATGAGCTTATATTCAAGAACTTTTTACAAAGCAGCAACACTAAAAGTAATGCAGGTGGTACAGGACTAGGGCTGCCCATTTGTAAAGAGATTATTGAGTCAGGACACAACGGATCTATCAGCGTTGTCACTGGGATACAAGATGGTGCTAAATTTGTTGTGACAGTTCCATATATTTCAAGGATAGATAGTGATGAAATGAATATAAAGGAGGCACATCATTAATTAATGATGTAATGAATATTGAGTAATAAACCACATATATTAATAGTTGATGATGAACCTCGTAATATACGTATCTTATATGAGATTTTTGGTGATGACTTTAACCTACGGTCATCGTCTAACGG
>JALTKS010000107.1 GCA_027006175.1 Gammaproteobacteria bacterium | reverse complement strand
GATGATTATTTAGTTTCAAATAATGTTGTGGCAATTGCGGGGATTGATACTCGTCGCCTAACGCGTATTTTACGTGAAAAAGGTGCGCAAAGTGGTTGTATCATCGCAGGTGAGAACATTGATGAAGTCGCCGCATTAGAACAAGCCAAAAATTTCCCCGGTCTGAAAGGCTTGGACCTGGCGAAACAAGTCACTACTGATTCTCAATACGATTGGACTCAAAGCGCTTGGGAGTTGGGTGAAGGTTATCTTGAGAAAGAAGCTAAGTTACAAACTTTCCATGTTGTTGCCTATGACTTTGGTGTTAAACACAACATTCTTCGCATGTTGACTGAACGTGGTTGTAAGGTAACGGTCGTACCCGCACAAACAAGTGCTGCAGATGTGCTGGCGATGAATCCTGATGGTGTGTTTTTATCAAATGGTCCAGGCGATCCTGAGCCTTGTGATTACGCGATTTCCGCTATTCAAGAAATTCTTGAAAAATCATTACCTATCTTTGGTATCTGTCTTGGTCACCAGTTGTTATCACTGGCCTCCGGTGCAAAAACCATGAAGATGAAATTTGGTCATCACGGTGCCAACCATCCGGTTCAGGATATTGAATCAAAAGAAGTCATGATCACCAGCCAGAACCATGGCTTTGCAGTCGATGATGCAAACTTGCCCGATTGTTTGAAAGCGACTCATCGCTCATTATTTGATGGGTCTTTACAAGGTGTGGCGCGCACAGACAAACCCGCGTTTAGTTTTCAGGGGCATCCTGAAGCAAGCCCGGGGCCGCACGATGTATCACCACTGTTCGACAATTTTATTGAATTAATGAAACAGAAGAACTGAAAAAATTTTCGACAGGATTAACAAGATTGACAGGATTTTTACTAACAGATTAAGAACATTTTTTAAAATCATGTTCATCTTGTAAATCTTGTCCAAATTGGTTTTTATTTTTAAAGAGTAACTATGCCAAAACGTACTGACATAAAAAGTGTTCTGATTATTGGTGCGGGTCCCATTGTCATTGGGCAAGCCTGTGAATTTGATTACTCCGGCGCACAAGCCTGTAAAGCGCTGCGCGAAGAAGGCTACCGGGTTATTTTGGTGAACTCGAATCCAGCCACCATCATGACCGATCCTGAAACAGCGGATGCTATCTATATAGAACCGATTACCTGGCAAACCGTTCGCAATATTATTGAAAAAGAAAAACCGGATGTGTTGTTACCCACCATGGGTGGTCAGACTGCATTGAACTGTGCACTGGATCTGGTGCGCGAAGGTGTTTTAGAAGAACACGGCGTAGAAATGATCGGTGCCTCACGTGATGCGATTGATAAAGCTGAAGATCGTGATCGTTTCCGTGTTGCGATGCAAAAGATTGGTCTTGATATGCCAAAAGCCGCCGTTGCACACAGCATGGAAGAAGCCTGGCAGGTACAGGCGCAAGTGGGTTTCCCAACGGTTGTTCGTCCTTCGTTTACTATGGGCGGCAGTGGCGGTGGTATTGCCTATAACAAGGAAGAGTTTGAAGAAATTTGCGCACGTGGTCTGGATCTTTCGCCTACCAATGAACTGCTTGTTGAAGAATCCATTCTTGGTTGGAAAGAATACGAAATGGAAGTGGTGCGTGATAATAAAGATAACTGCATTATCATCTGTTCAATTGAAAACCTTGACCCGATGGGCGTGCATACCGGCGATTCCATCACGGTTGCTCCGGCTTTAACGCTGACCGATAAAGAATATCAAATCATGCGTAATGCCTCCTTGGCAGTCTTGCGTGAAATTGGTGTGGATACTGGTGGTTCAAACGTACAGTTTGCGATTAACCCTGAAAATGGTCGTATGATTATTATTGAGATGAACCCGCGCGTATCACGTTCATCGGCATTGGCATCCAAAGCAACGGGTTTCCCGATTGCAAAAATCGCGGCGAAGTTAGCGATTGGTTATACCTTAGATGAATTAAGTAACGATATTACAGGTGGTCAAACACCAGCCTCATTTGAGCCGAGCATTGACTATATTGTGACCAAAATCCCCCGGTTCACATTTGAAAAATTCCCGGATGCCGATGATCGCCTGACCACACAAATGAAATCGGTAGGCGAAGTGATGGCGATAGGTCGCACTTTCCAGGAGTCATTACAAAAAGCGTTACGCGGTCTGGAAATTGGCACCGATGGTTTGAATGAAATGATTAACCTGGATGATGACGATGCAATGACGCGCATCAAACAGGAAATGGGCAACCCTCGTGCAGACCGACTTTGGTATGTTGCCGATGCATTTCGTGCCGGTATGAGTCTGGAAGAAGTCTTTGATGTTTGTAAGATTGATCCCTGGTTTCTTGCACAGATTGAAGACATTGTTAAAACCGAAAATGATGTACGTGGTAAAGATTTAGCAGGCATCAATAAACGTGAATTCTTTAACCTGAAGAAAAAAGGTTTCTCAGATAGCCGCCTGGCAACATTATTTGGTAAAGATGAAACAACAGTACGTGCACACCGCCATTCACTGGATGTGCGACCTGTTTACAAACGGGTTGATACCTGTGCGGCAGAATTTGCGACGGGCACAGCCTACATGTATTCATCATACGATGAAGAGTGTGAATCTGAACCGACTGATAACGATAAGATTATGGTGTTAGGTGGTGGTCCTAACCGTATTGGTCAGGGTATTGAGTTTGATTACTGTTGTGTGCATGCCGCATTTGCGATGCGTGACTCGGGTTATGAAACCATTATGGTTAACTGTAACCCTGAAACCGTATCCACCGATTACGACACCTCCGACAGACTTTATTTTGAGCCATTAACACTGGAAGACGTGCTTGAAATTATTGATCGCGAAGATCCAAAAGGCGTGATCGTTCAATACGGTGGTCAAACACCATTGAAACTGGCGCGCCCACTGGAAGCCGCCGGTGCACCTATTGTAGGTACATCACCGGATGCGATTGATAAAGCCGAAGATCGCGAACGCTTCCAGCAAATGATTGAAAAGCTCAATTTACTTCAGCCACCAAACCGTACTGCGCGTGATCCGGAAATTGCTGTCACGCAGGCGGAAGAAATTGGTTATCCACTGGTTGTGCGTCCTTCCTATGTATTAGGCGGGCGCGCAATGGAAATTGTTTATAACGAAGAAGAACTGCGTCGTTACATGACCGATGCGGTGCAAGTATCCAATGATTCGCCTGTGTTACTTGATCGTTTCCTTGATGATGCGGTTGAGCTTGATGTTGATGCCATTTGTGATGGCAAAGACGTGGTTATCGGTGGCGTCATGCAACATATTGAACAAGCGGGTGTTCACTCAGGTGATTCAGCTTGTTCACTACCACCTTATAATTTGTCCGATGACATTCTTGCTGAAGTGCGCCGGCAGATTCACGTGATGGCAATCGAACTGGAAGTGGTTGGTTTGATGAATACACAGTTTGCGATTCAGGGCGACAAAGTTTACATTTTAGAAGTGAATCCACGTGCCTCCCGTACCGTGCCATTTGTATCGAAAGCCACCGGTCGTTCGTTAGCAAAGGTTGCTGCACGATGCATGGTAGGCCAATCTTTAGAAGAACAAGGTGTAACAAAAGAAATTGTGCCGGGTTATTTCTCGGTAAAAGAAGCGGTGTTCCCGTTTGTAAAATTCCCAAGTGTTGATCCTATCCTTGGGCCAGAAATGAAATCGACTGGTGAAGTAATGGGTGTGGGTCGTACTTTTGGTGAGGCTTTCCTGAAAGCATCATTAGGTGCGGGTGTTAATTTACCGTATCACGGTACTGCTTTTATTAGCGTTAGAGATGCGGATAAAGAATCAATTTTATCGGTTGCTCAGAATCTGGCTAAGTTAGGTTTTAAACTGGTCGCCACATCAGGTACAGCAAAGGTTATTACCGATGCAGATATTGAATGTGAGATAGTTAACAAAGTGGGACAAGGTCGACCACATATTGTCGATATTATTAAGAACGATCAAATCGATCTGATCGTAAATACCACGGAAGGGCGTCAGGCAATTGCCGATTCATCAACAATTCGCCGTGCCGCACTGCAACATAAGGTGACTTACACCACGACTGTTGCAGGTGCGGAAGCAATGTGTGACGCTATGGGGTATGAATGTGAGGGTAATGTGAATTGTCTGCAAACCCTGCACGAGGAGTTAAAGAAATGAATAAGGTGCCATTAACCGCTGCCGGTGCTGAAGCGCTGCAAAAAGAATTACATCACTTAAAGACTGTTGAACGCCCAAAGATTATTAAAGCAATCGCAACTGCGCGCGAACACGGTGACTTAAAAGAAAATGCCGAGTATCACGCGGCACGTGAACAACAAAGTTTTGCTGAAGGTCGTATTGCCGATATCGAAGGCAAACTGTCGAATGCGGAAATTATTGATGTCACCAAAATGCCTCAAACAGGCAAAGTTATTTTCGGCGTAACAGTTGAGCTATGTAACGAAGACACAGGTGAAGAAGTGACTTATCGTATTGTTGGCGAAGACGAAGCTGATATTAAAGCCGGCATGGTTTCTGTCACTTCACCGATAGCTCGCGCCTTGATCGGTAAACAAGAAGGTGATGTTGCTGCTGTTCAGGCTCCGGGTGGCGTCATCGAATACGAAATTCTTTCGGTTAAATATATTTAACGTGAAATTGCTTTTCCCTACGGAACGTATTTTACTCACCCTTTGGGTGGGCGGTATGTGGACAGTGGGTTATATCGTCGCGCCGACATTATTTGGCGTTCTTGATGATCGTCAATTGGCGGGCATGATTGCAGGTCATCTCTTTACCAGCATGAGTTATATTGGCTTCGTCTGTGGCGGTTTACTACTGTTTGGTAATATCTATCGCTCGGGTATTAAGCACAAAACCAATTACATCTTATTACTGATGTTGTTACTTATCGCCATCGGTCAGTTCATTCTTCAACCTATGATGGCAGATCTGAAGTTACAAGGCTTGGTAGAAGGTTCATCTGCTGCCGCTAACTTCGGTAAACTTCATGGCGTATCGTCCATCTTGTTTATGATAACCAGTATTGCTGGACTTATCCTTGTCATTAAACCAAAAACTGCTTAGTGAAATAGGGGAGACTATTTCACTAAGCTGGTTGTGATTACGTGACGGTAAATTGTCCCATCATGCCGGCATCCTCATGTTCAATAATATGACAGTGGTACATATAGGGGTTGTCAGCATCTTTGTATGGCCCTGTTGGTAATAAGACTCTAACCGTTTCTTCAGAGTGTACAATGACGGTATCTTTCAGCCCAGATTCCGCCGCTGAAGGTATGCGACCATTACGATCAATAATCCTGAATTGTGTGTTATGTATATGAATAGGGTGGTGCGTAATCGAAGGGTTTCTCAGTTCCCAAACTTCATAGGTATTGGCTTTTGCCACTTCATTGATCGTATTGAGTTCGTAGGCTTTTTCGTTGATGAAAAAACCACCTGAACCGAACATCATCGCAGGTCCCATTTGCATATCGAGTTGTAAGTGACGTGTTGTCGCAATATCAACATTGAAGCCTTGTGCGTTAAACCAGTTAGGTAAGCGAATCAATTGTGCTGTTGTAAAGGCAGGTACTTTTTCAGCCTGACTGGGTTCAATATGAAAAATATCGAAATTGGTATCTAATGCACCGTTACTCATCATGCCCGTGTTGAGATTGCCGTAACCTTTACGATTTTGCAGTGATACCGGTTTGCCATCCGATAAATCAACAATGATGTCGGCACGCTCGGCAGGGGTGAGCCGAATTCTGTTTAGGGTTTGTGGTTGTTCAAGCATACCGCCGTCAGTAGCAACCAATTGGAAAGGACGGTTATCTGAAAAATGTAAATCATAAAAGCGTGCATTGGATGCATTATGCAAACGTAAGCGAACCAATGATTTCTTGGGTTTTAATACGGAGTCTGCGACACCATTAACCAAGATAACGTTACCTTGCATTCCCTGCATTTTTTGCATACGAGTATTGCTGTAATACAGCGCACCGGATTTATCAAAGGCGCGGTCAGTGATAATAACGGGGTAGTCATCAACACCATATTGGTGAGGAATACCTAATTCGGCATCGCGATCTTCATCAATAATTTGCATTTGTCCGGCCAGACCACGCCAGACTTGTTCGCCGGTATGATTATGAGTGTGTGAATGATAAAAATAGGTGGCAGGTTCATTAATAACCTTCCATTCAGCGACCCAATCGTCACCTGATTTAATGGCCTGGTGAGGACCGCCATCTTGTGTCGCAGGTAAGATCATACCATGCCAATGCAGAGCCGCGGTTTCATTCAGTCTGTTGCTGACTTCCATGCGGACAGTCTGATCTTTTTTAAACCGTAAAACGGGCGCAAGAAAGTTTTGGTTAATGCCAATGGTTTCGGTACTTAAGCCGGGTAGTAATTGTGATTCACCTGCCTGTAACGTCAACTTAAAGACTTGTTTGCCCTGAATACTGGTTCCTTCATCCAGTGCGGGTAGTGCATAGTCTTGTAATGAAAGGGGTGGGCGATAAGCATCGTTACCACCTGACATCATCTGCCCCATTGCAAACGATCCGGATGTAACTGTTGCAATACCGGCTGTTACACCCAATCCACCTAATAAGAAATCACGTCTTTTCATTTTGTTCTCCGTTGTTAAAGCAGGTTTGCTATCAGTCTTTCAGAAAAGAGACCAGTAACCAAACGAATAATCCCATTACGACAAGAGGGACGAACCAGTAAAAACCCATTCCGAGGTACATTGTGCTGTCCATGACATTCTCCTTTAAAGTATTAATGACAATATTTATTCCACGGTTAGTATTTAAACATGTGTATGTAACAGGAGAGTGTCGTGCAAGCGGTTTTTTGTAACAAATGTTATCAGTATATTGGGTTGTTACAGTTTGTTACAAACTTGCCTGTATGCATTTTAGAACCCAGTATTCATAAGTCCCATCAAGTGCTTCGAAAACAGGTTTTAAGCGTTTCTGTTTCGGTGGGTTGTCTTCGTTGTCATCAACCATTTCGAGTGCGTTGATGATGTCGTTGTATTCTGGTTCGTCTAAATCAACCACCTTTTTTACATCGAGTAAACCACTACTGATCGCTTCTGCCAGGTGCGCATACACAGTCGCAATTTTAATTTCACGTTGTTGTGAAATGCTCTCAGGATCAAGGCCTTTTGAGTGAAGCATTAAGGTGTCATTGATTGTGTCGCTCAGATTGTTATCGAGCACTTCGGGCAAAGGATGCAGAAGAATAATATCCAAAAACTGCTGGCCATATTTGTTTAACTTTTGTTCGCCAACGCCTGAAATGTAGCGCATGGCATCAAGAGAACCCGGTCGCGTGTTGGCCATTTCCTGCAAGGTGCTGTCATGAAAAATGATATAGGGTGGCACGCCTGATTCTTTAGCAATAGCCGTACGTTGATCACGCAAGGCGTTAAACAGTTCTTCATCAACAGAACGTAATGCAGAGGTTTTTTTAGGTTTTTTGCTGCCTTTAAGCGTTTCAGGTTTTAATTGATGACGAAGTTGCAAATTTATTTCGCCGCGCAATAAGGGGCGTGCCTGTTCATTAAGGTGTAAACCGCCATAGCCCTCTAAATCGACACCTAAATACCCTAGCGCAATTAATTGGCGAAACACACCACGCCATTCACTATGGCTGAGTTCTTTGCCAATACCGTAGGTCGTTAATTTGTCGTGACCGAATTTTTCAATACGTTCATTTTCATCGCCGATGAGTACATCAATGACGTAGTTCACGCCAAAGCGTTGACCGGTACGGACGACACAGGATAAGGCTTTTTGTGCCGCCTCGGTACCGTTCCATGTTTGTGGTGGGTTGATGCAAGTATCGCAATTGCCACAGGCTTGTTCTAGTTTATCATCAAAATAACGGAGTATGCTTTGGCGGCGACAGCTGGTGAGTTCGCATAACGCTAACATGGCATCGAGCTTGTGTTGTGAGATGCGTTTGAATTGATCTGCGCCATCAGAGTCTTGCATCATTTTTCGCAGGGTAATAACATCGTTTAAACCGTATGCCATCCAGGCATTCGCCGGCTCACCATCACGACCGGCACGACCAGTTTCCTGATAATAGGCTTCAATGCTTTTAGGTAAACTTAAATGTGCAACAAATCGCACGTCTGGTTTATCAATACCCATACCAAAGGCAATGGTGGCAACAATAATAATACCTTCTTCGCGCAAAAATCGTTGTTGGTGAAGCTGACGCTGTTCGGCGGGCATGCCGGCGTGGTAGGCGAGCGCTTCGCGTCCTTGTTGCGATAACCAGGCGGCAATGGATTCTACTTTTTTACGAGAGAGGCAATATACAATTCCTGCATCATTAGCATGATGCTGCTGTATAAATTTCCATAAACGTTGTTTGGGGTTTTGTCCTTCACTGATGGTGTAGCGAATATTCGGTCGATCAAAACTATTAATATAAATGGCAGCATCATGAAGTTGCAGTTGATCGATAATTTCCTGTCGAGTACGTTGGTCAGCGGTTGCGGTTAGCGCAATACGGGGTACGTTTGGAAAACGCTGCTGTAAGATATTGAGCTGTTGGTATTCTTTACGAAAATCATGCCCCCATTGTGAAACACAATGCGCTTCATCAATGGCGAACAGGGCAACATCGGTTTTATCAAGTAACGACAACATGCGTTCAGTGAGTAATCGTTCTGGCGCAATGTACAACAGTTTTAACTCACCGTTAATTAATTGTTGTTCGGTTTGGTATTGCGTTTGGCTATCTAAACTGGAATTAAGAAAAGCCGCGTTGACGCCCAGTTCATTGAGGGCATCGACCTGATCTTGCATTAAGGCAATCAATGGTGAAATAACAATACCGGTACCCTGACGAATCATGGCGGGTAGTTGGTAACAAAGTGATTTGCCGCCACCGGTCGGCATAAGAACTAACGCATCTTGATCATTGAGTAAGGACTGAATGATGTCTGCCTGATGATGACGGAATGCTTGATAACCGAAGGTATCTTGCAGAATTTGTTGAGCGCGTTGCATGACTTTATTTTGCAATCCTTTGCAAAAAGAAACAATGAGCTGGCGTTAAGCTTTACCGGGATCGACTTTTGGCATTTCCGGGTTAGGGCGGAATAATACGGCAACATGGCCAATGCGCTGCACCAGTTCGGCACCGGTTTTTTCCAGAATAACTTGAATCATCGCATTTCGTTCATCACGATCGCCAGCGCTAACGCGAACTTTGAGTAATTCATGCTGTTCAAGTGCATTATCTATTTCATTGATGACATTTTCGGTTAAACCGTTGTTACCGACCATGACAATAACTTTGAGTGCGTGAGCAAATCCGCGTAGTTTGCGTACCTGTTGTGAAGAAAGTGGCATAATGTATCCAGTTAACAGTTAAAACCCAGTTTTAGGGCGCAGAGTATGTGGCATGGCACGCAGTAAATCCAGTAAAGGCTGGCTAAAAGAACATTTTGATGATGAATATGTCCTGCGGGCGCAGCAGGAGGGCTTTCGCTCTCGTGCTGTCTATAAGTTATTGGAAATACAGAAGAAAGACCGACTTATCAAGCCGGGTATGACTGTGGTTGATTTGGGGGCCGCGCCGGGTGGCTGGTCTCAGGCTGCAGCGGATATTGTCGGTGATAAAGGTAAAGTGGTTGCTTTGGATATTCTGCCAATGAGCTCTTTGGCGGGTGTTGAGGTGATTGAAGGTGATTTTCGTGAGGATTCTGTACTTGAGCAGCTAATAAATACCCTTAATGATCGGCCTGTAGACCTTGTAATGTCTGATATGGCACCCAATATGAGTGGTATGAAGGACATGGATCAGCCCCGAGCCATGTATTTGACCGAATTAGCACTGGATTTAGCGAATCAAGTTCTCCGTGAGGGGGGCGATATAGTTGTTAAGGTCTTCCAAGGGGAGGGTTTCGATGAGTATTTGCGAGCATTACGTGGCGTATTTACGAAAGTGTTGACACGAAAACCAGATGCTTCGCGAGCTCGATCGCGCGAAGTTTACCTTGTTGGGCGTGGTTTTAAAGGGCAATCGTGAACAAAGTCACTTGCGTGGCACTTGTTGACAGGTAAACTGTCCATATTAAAGGTTTCAAACGAACCTGATTTAAGAGGAATAGATTTTGGGTGATATGGGAAAAACATTAGTACTGTGGTTAGTGATCGGTACGATATTACTCGCAGTGTTCAGTAATTTTAAGACGACTGGCACAGCGACTCAAGAAATTAGCTACTCACAGTTCTACTCAGACATGAAGTCTCAGCAGATTCAAAGTGTGTTGGTACAAGGGCGTGAACTGATTGGTGCCTACCAGGATGGCCGACAGTTCAAAACCTACAGTCCAGAAACTGATAATAAATTACTGATTGGTGACTTACTTAAATACAAGGTATTGGTGAATGCGAAACCACCAGAACAACCTTCGTTCTTGAGTCAGATATTTATTTCCTGGTTCCCAATGATCTTGCTTATTGGTGTGTGGATTTTCTTCATGCGTCAGATGCAAGGCGGCGGCGGTGGCCGAGGGGCGATGTCTTTTGGTAAAAGTAAAGCACGTATGCTGGGTGAAGATCAGGTCAAGGTTACTTTTAATGATGTCGCTGGTTGTGAAGAAGCCAAAGAAGAAGTGTCAGAACTTGTTGAATTTTTACGTGACCCATCCAAGTTTCAAAAACTGGGCGGCAAGATCCCTCAAGGTGTCTTGATGGTGGGTAGTCCTGGTACGGGTAAAACCTTACTGGCTAAAGCGATTGCTGGTGAAGCGAAAGTACCGTTCTTTACTATTTCCGGTTCTGATTTCGTTGAAATGTTTGTGGGTGTCGGTGCATCACGTGTTCGCGATATGTTTGAACAAGCCAAGAAACATGCACCGTGTATTATTTTCATTGATGAAATTGATGCGGTTGGTCGTCATCGTGGTGCCGGTTTAGGTGGTGGGCATGATGAACGTGAACAAACCTTGAACCAACTTCTGGTTGAAATGGATGGCTTCGAAGGGAGTGAGGGCGTCATCGTTATTGCGGCAACCAACCGTCCTGATGTATTGGACCCTGCTTTACTTCGTCCGGGACGTTTTGATCGCCAGGTGGTTGTTCCATTACCGGATGTTCGTGGTCGTGAACAAATTTTAAAAGTACACATGCGTAAAGTACCCATTTCAGACAAAGTGAATGCGCGTACTATTGCTCGTGGCACACCTGGTTTTTCAGGTGCAGATTTAGCAAACCTTGTTAATGAAGCCGCATTATTTGCTGCGCGTGGCAACAAACGCACTGTTGATATGGATGACTTTGAACGTGCCAAAGACAAGATTATGATGGGTGCAGAACGTCGTTCAATGGTGATGAGTGATGATGAGAAAAAACTCACGGCTTACCATGAAGCCGGTCATGCCATTATTGGTGAATTGGTGCCCGAACATGATCCAGTGCACAAGGTAACGATTATTCCTCGTGGTCGCGCATTAGGTATAACGATGTTTTTGCCTGAGGAAGATCGTTATAGCCACAGTAAAACGCGTCTTGAAAGTGAAATTTCTACTTTGTTTGGTGGTCGTCTTGCTGAAGAGATTATTTTTGGTGCTGACGCCGTTACAACGGGTGCATCAAATGATATTGAACGTGCGACAGAAATTGCACGGAATATGGTTACCAAGTGGGGCTTATCTGACAAGCTGGGACCGTTAACCTATTCAGAAGATGAAGGCGAAGTCTTTCTTGGTCGCTCGGTTACAAAACATAAATCTGTTTCGGATGAAACGTCACATGCTATTGATGAAGAAATTCGTTTGTTCATTGATCGTAACTATGAACGTGCTGAGAAAATGCTGAATGACAATATGGATAAACTCCATGTTATGGCAGAAGCATTATTGAAATACGAAACCATTGATGCGAAACAGATTGAAGAAATCATGGAAGGCAAGATTCCAGGACCACCGGAAGATTGGTCTGATAGTGACGACTCATCTAATGATGATGATAGCAAACCAACAGCCAGAAAAGCGGCGGATAAACCGATTGGTGGTCCCGCAGGCGAACACTAAGCCTATCTATATAGGTTAATACCAATAAACTCGCCCCGTTAATTCGGGGCGTTTTTCTTTACCGGGAAGAGCAAGGCGCTGTGTTAAAAGAACTTGATTGCGCAAATAAAATTCTAAACCTTACTTCACCGCAAGTAATGGGTATTTTAAATGTCACGCCAGATTCTTTTTCTGATGGCGGAAAATTTAATGTGGTTGATTCTGCAATTCAACAAGCGGAAATTATGTTAAGCCAAGGTGCTGGCATTATTGATGTGGGTGGTGAATCAACAAGACCTGGCGCGGTAAATGTTTCGGTTAATGAAGAACTTGATCGCGTTATCCCTGTGATTGAAAAAATATCAAATCAATTCGACACAATTATTTCTATAGACACGAGTAAAGCCGAGGTGATCCGTGCCGCGGTAAAAGCAGGCGCTGGTTTGATTAATGATGTGAATGCACTGCAGGCAGACGATGCATTAAATGCAGCGTTTGATTCCAATGTTCCGGTTTGTTTAATGCACATGCAAGGTAAGCCTAGAACAATGCAAACAGATCCTGTTTACGACAATGTTACGAGTGATGTAATAAATTTTTTACAACAGCGTATTGATGCATGCCGCGATGCAGGAATAGCAAAAGAAAAACTGTTGATTGATCCCGGTTTTGGTTTTGGTAAAACCTTAAAGCATAATTTGCAGCTTATGCGCGACTTGTCTGAATTTAAAAAATTAGACTGTCCCTTGTTAGTCGGTGTATCACGAAAATCGATGATTGGTCAGATCCTCGATGTTGACGTTGATGGTCGTCTTATTGGCAGTGTTGCACTTGAGACACTGGCTATTTGGCAAGGCGCGGATATTATTCGTGTTCATGATGTCAAACAAGCTGTTGAAGCAGTAAAAATTGCAATGGCGGTAAAAACGCTAAACTGCCATAATTAAACAGATGGCAATGATAGAGGTCTAGTACGTTGACGAGAAAGTATTTTGGTACAGATGGTATTCGCGGGCGTGTTGGTAGCGACATGATCACGCCTGAGTTTATTATGAAATTAGGCTGGGCAGCAGGGCGCGTGTTATCACGACAAGGCCATGGCACTGTTCTAGTTGGTAAAGATACCCGTATTTCTGGTTATATGTTTGAGTCAGCACTTGAGGCAGGCTTGTCTGCAGCGGGTATCGATATTAACTTACTTGGTCCGATGCCTACCCCGGCGATTGCTTATCTTACTCGTACCTTTCATGCGCAAGCGGGTATTGTAATTAGCGCCTCACATAATTCCTACTTCGATAATGGCATTAAGTTTTTTTCAGGTGATGGCACCAAGTTAGAAGATGAGGTTGAGTTGGCGATCGAGGCTGAGATTGATAAACCCATGACCACGGTTGATTCTTCCAGGTTGGGTAAAGCATCTCGTATCACTGATGCGGCTGGGCGTTATATTGAATTTTGTAAGAGCACGGTTCCAAACCGTATTAGTTTGGTTGGACTTCGTATCGTCGTTGATTGCGCACATGGCGCGACCTATCATATTGCACCACGTGTTTTAGAAGAACTGGGTGCAGAAGTTATTTCAATTGGTGTTGAACCGAACGGTCTGAATATTAATGATAAGTGTGGTTCAACAAAACCCGAAGCGTTACAAGCATCGGTGGTTGAAATAAGTGCTGATGTCGGTATTGCATTAGATGGTGATGGTGACCGTTTAATTATGGTGGATGCGGAAGGCAATTTAGTTGATGGTGATCAGGTGCTTTATATCATTGCCATGTCACGATTATTTGATGAACAATTAGATGGTTCGGTTGTTGGTACGGTAATGAGTAATCTAGGGCTTGAACACGCACTGACAAAACAGGGAATTGGTTTCCGACGTTCTAAAGTAGGCGATCGTCATGTTATGAATATGTTACGTGAGTCGGGTTGGTCATTAGGTGGTGAAGGTTCAGGACATATAATTTGCCTTGATCGCACCAGTACCGGTGATGGCATCGTGGCGGCATTACAAGTTTTGTATGCGATGGTGTCATCGCAAAAATCACTGGATCAATTATTGACAGGTTTAGAGTTGTATCCGCAAAAACTGGTTAATGTTCCCCTTGATACACCATTCAATCATGATGAATCTGCCATGGTGAAAGCATCCATGAAAGATGCGGAAAAGCAATTGGGTGATAGCGGTCGTATTTTACTTCGCGCCTCTGGCACGGAACCCTTATTGAGAGTCATGGTGGAAGGTCAGGATGAAACACTGGTGAATAAGTTGGCTGACTCACTGGCGGATACCGTGCGAGAAGCCTCTAAGCACTGATATTGATTGATTTTTTTGACTATGACCGGTATTCTTGCCGCCGTTTAAAATTCTGATTTGAGGAAAGCAGTATGTCACGACGTATTATGGTAGCAGGGAACTGGAAAATGAACGGTTCCAACGAAAGCATCACCGCTTTATTGGATGGTATTAAGGCTGGTATTGATGCTGCTGACAAAACGACTGTCGTGGTTTGTCCTCCTATGATCTACATCCATAAGGTTAAGGAATTAACTGATGGCACACCAATTAGTGTCGGTGCACAGAACCTGTCAGTAGAAACACATGGCGCATTTACCGGCGAAATGTCTTCAGCTATGTTATTAGATAATGGCTGTAAGTACGTGATTGTTGGTCATTCTGAACGTCGTGCGCTTTACCATGAAAGTGACATGCTGGTTGCACAAAAATACGGTGTGGCTCGCGAAGCAGGTTTGATACCTATCCTTTGTATTGGTGAAACGCTTGAAGAACGTGAAGCCGGTATTACAGAACAAGTTGTTGGTCGCCAGTTAGACGCAGTGATCGCAATGGAAGGCGTTACAGCATTAGCCGATGGCGTAATTGCTTACGAGCCTGTTTGGGCTATTGGTACAGGTAAAACAGCCACACCCGAACAAGCACAAGATGTTCACGCCTTTATCCGCTCACGTATTGCTGAGATTGATGCCGATGTGGCTGAAAAAGTGCAAATTCTTTACGGTGGTAGTGTGAAGGGGTCAAATGCACAAGAATTGTTTGCTAAGCCAGATATTGATGGTGGTTTGATTGGTGGTGCTTCACTAGATGCTGAAGATTTCCTTGCGATTTGCACAGCAGCTTCTTGATTTAATTGAAATTTATATAGTTTAGAGACGAATATGTCATCCATTATCTTAAGTATCCACGTCATTATCGCCGTTATTTTGATCGGCCTTATTCTTGTTCAACATGGCAAGGGTGCAGATGCCGGTGCCGCCTTTGGTAGCGGCGCATCATCAACGGTGTTTGGTAGTCAGGGTAGTGCATCATTTTTAACCCGTTTAACGGCCGGTTTAGCGACAGCATTCTTTGTGACCACATTGGTACTTGCTTACAACACTAAAAGTAATGTGACGGGTAAGGATGAAGTCGATATTCCGACGCCGGTTGAACAGATTAAAGATCAGGCAATTCCTGAAGTGCCAGCGGTAGATACAGGTGATAAGCCAACATTACCAATGAGCCTTACTGAAGACATGCCAGCAGAACCGGCAGCGAAACAAGATAAGCCTGCCGTCCCTGCTAAAAGCGATATTCCAGAGTAATAAATATAGCCGAAGTGGTGAAATTGGTAGACGCGCCAGCTTGAGGGGCTGGTCTGCATTAGCAGGTGCCGGTTCGAGTCCGGCCTTCGGCACCATATATTAAGTCCCTGTTTATCTAACAGGGATTTTTTTTGCTCATAAATTCAGCATATTCAAACGGGATCATTAATTTTAGTGATACCGTTTTTTTATACCCGCAAAAACACTACTTCAAGTCATTGATTTAATGTGAATATTGCTCAGCCAGCAGACTTGACACAATTTTCTAGGCTGGCCATACTGCCTGCCACTTGCAGTATTAGAACAATAAGAACAATGTGCATTAATAACATAAGAAGAATTGCGGAGGGGGCAAAAGCTGATGCTTGAGAACTATTTACCTGTTCTGGTATTTATCGTCATCGGTGGTGCGGTTGGCTGTGTCATGCTCGCAATGGGTTGGATGCTGGGACCCACTCGTCCTGACGAACAAAAACTCTCTCCTTATGAGTGTGGCTTTGAATCCTTTGAAGATGCGCGGATGAAATTTGACGTGCGTTATTACCTGGTTGCTATCCTCTTTATCATTTTTGATCTGGAAATTGCATTTTTATTCCCATGGGCGATTGTGCTTGAGCAAGTCGGTTGGTTTGGTTTTGCTGCAATGTCAGTATTCCTGGGCATTTTGGTGATTGGCTTTATCTATGAGTGGAAGAAAGGGGCGCTGGAATGGGAGTAGAAGGCATACTCGAAAAGGGCTTTGTCACCACTAATGCTGACAAGCTGATTAACTGGGCGCGCACCGGTTCCATGTGGCCAATGACCTTTGGTCTTGCCTGTTGTGCGGTAGAAATGATGCACTCAGCCGCAAGTCGTTACGATTTAGATCGCTTCGGTATTATTTTCCGCCCAAGTCCACGTCAATCAGATGTGATGATTGTTGCTGGAACATTAGTCAACAAGATGGCACCGGCGTTACGTAAAGTTTACGACCAGATGGCAGAACCACGTTGGGTTATTTCAATGGGTTCCTGTGCTAACGGTGGTGGTTATTATCATTATTCCTATGCGGTTGTACGCGGCTGTGATCGCATTGTACCGGTTGATGTTTATGTCCCCGGTTGTCCGCCTACGGCAGAAGCACTGATTTACGGCATCATGCAGTTACAAAATAAAATTAAACGTACTAATACGATTGCACGCACATGAGTGAAGAAGAAATAACAATTTCGCCTCTACAGCAACGCGCTGATGATTTGCAGGAACGTTTTGCAGAACAGGCAGTGGACGTACTGGTGGCACGTGGTGAAATCACCCTGGAAGTGCCACGTGAACATTTAATTACAGTTTGTACGGCACTGCGTGATGAACCAGACCTTGCTTACAGCCAGGTGATGGATGTCTGTGGTGTGGATTACTCTACTTATGGTGAAGTTGAATGGGAAACCAATCATGCCACCACCAGCGGTTTTAGTCGTGCGGTGAATCATAATGAAGAACACGAAGCAAAATGGCTAAAAGATCGTTTCGCGGTTGTTTATCATTTAATTTCTTACCGTCATAACAAACGTGTGCGTGTGCGTACGTTTGCCGACAGTGAATTTCCGGTAGTTGATTCGGTGGTTGGTATCTGGAACGGGGCTAACTGGTTTGAACGTGAAGCCTTTGACCTGTTCGGTATTTTATTTGACGGTCATCCTGATTTACGTCGTATCCTGACGGATTACGGTTTTGTTGGGCATCCATTCCGTAAAGACTTCCCGTTAATTGGTGAAGTGGAAATGCGTTACGATGCAGAGAAAAAACGTGTTGTTTACCAACCCGTGACGATTGAAGAGCGCGTGAATGTACCGCGTGTTATTCGTAGCGAACATCTTCACGGTGTTGATGAAGCGGAAACTGAATAATGCCTGAAATTAGAAACTATACATTGAACTTTGGTCCCCAGCATCCTGCTGCACATGGTGTATTACGCCTGGTGTTAGAGTTAGATGGTGAAGTGGTTCAGCGCGCCGATCCACATGTGGGTTTATTACATCGCGGTACTGAAAAATTAGCCGAGAGCAAACCGTATAACCAGAGCATTGGTTACATGGATCGCCTCGATTATGTTTCGATGATGTGTAATGAACATGGTTATGTTTTAGCAATTGAAAAATTACTTGGCGTACAAGCGCCAGAACGTGCGCAATACATTCGCGTCATGTTTGATGAAATTACCCGTATCCTGAATCACTTAATGTGGTTAGGAACGCATGCACTGGATATTGGTGCAATGACCTTGTTCCTGTACTGTTTCCGTGAACGTGAAGATTTAATGGATGTGTATGAAGCGGTTTCAGGCGCGCGTATGCATGCCACCTATTATCGTCCCGGTGGCGTTTACCGCGATCTGCCAGACACCATGCCGCAGTTTAATGTTTCAAAGTGGCATAACGCGAAAGATGTCGCGATGATGAACGAAGCACGCAGTGGTAGCTTGCTCGATTTTATTGAAGATTTTGTCCACCGTTTCCCTTCGCTCATTGATGAATACGAAACACTCTTAACCGATAACCGTATCTGGAAACAACGTACCGTGGGTATTGCAGCAGTTTCACCAGAACGAGCCTTACAACTTGGTTTTACTGGCCCAATGTTACGTGGCTCTGGTGTAGAGTGGGATTTACGTAAAAAACAACCTTACGAAGTTTACGATAAACTTGATTTTGATATTCCGGTTGGCGTTAACGGTGATTGCTATGATCGTTACCTGGTGCGTATGGAAGAATTCCGTCAATCAAACCGCATAATTCAACAGTGTGTAGACTGGTTACGTGCGAATCCGGGACCAGTGATGCTGGAAGATAACAAGATTGCACCGCCACATCGTGAAGACATGAAAGGTGATATGGAAGCATTGATCCATCACTTTAAATTATTCACCGAAGGTTACTGTGTACCCGAAGGTGAAGCATACGCCGCCATTGAACATCCTAAAGGCGAATTTGGCGTTTACATGGTGTCTGATGGTGCCAACAAACCTTATCGCGTAAAAGTACGTGCACCGGGTTTTGCCCATTTATCCGCTATGGATGAAATGGTTAAGGGTCACATGATTTCAGACGTTGTGTCGGTTATCGGTACCATGGATATCGTATTTGGTGAGATTGACCGCTAATGAGTGAACAAATGCAAACAGTCAATGACGTATTAAGTGAATCAGTGCGCAAGGAAATTGAACACTGGTTAACAAAATTTCCAGCAGACCGTCGTGAGTCAGCCGTTATTCCTGCACTCACTGCCGCACAGGAACAAAACGGTGGCTGGTTAACCGAAGAAATTATGAATGCCGTGGCAGAATATATTGGTATGCCTCGCGTGAGTGTTTACGAAGTGGCAACATTTTATTCAATGTTTGATCGTGAGCCATGTGGTCGTCATAAAATTAATGTCTGTACCAACATTTGTTGCATGTTGATGGGATCAGACTCGGTGGTTGAATACATCGAAAACAAACTTGGCATCAAGCAGGGCGAAACAACGGCTGATGGCAAGTTCACAATGAAAATAGAAGAAGAATGTTTGGCAGCGTGTGGTGGCGGTCCAATGATGGTTGTTGATGGTCATTACTATGAAAAATTAACACCCGAAAAAATTGACACAATCCTTGATGGATTGGATTAAAAAAGGTTAGGGCGACTCATCATGGCAAACGAAGTTTGTTTCCAGACAATGCAATTCGACGAACCATGGACACTTGATAATTATATCAAGACCGGTGGTTACGAAGCGCTGAAAAAAATTCTTGCAGATAACATCTCGCAGGAAGACGTCATTGAGACTGTTAAAGGTTCTGCCTTGCGTGGGCGTGGTGGTGCTGGTTTCTCAACAGGCTTGAAGTGGAGCTTTATGCCTCGCACCGCAGCCGGTGAGAAATACATTGTCTGTAACTCGGATGAAAGTGAACCGGGTACCTTTAAAGATCGCGACATTCTACGATTCAATCCGCATTCAGTGGTTGAAGGCATGATCATTGCTGGTTATGCGATTGGCGCAACCGCCGGTTACAACTACCTGCGTGGTGAATTCCATCACGAACCTTTTGAACGTTTTGAACAAGCACTGAAAGAAGCCTATGAAGCAGGCTTCCTGGGTAAAAATATTTTAGGCTCGGATTTTGATTTTGAACTGTACGGGCATCTTGGTGCCGGTGCGTATATTTGTGGTGAAGAAACCGCCTTACTTGAATCATTAGAAGGCAAGAAAGGCCAGCCACGTTTTAAACCACCATTCCCTGCCAACTTTGGTTTGTACGGTAAGCCAACGACAATTAATAACACTGAAACACTTGCTTCGGTACCGGCGATTATTCGTAATGGTGCAGACTGGTTCCTCGAGTTAGGTAAACCGAATAACGGCGGCATGAAACTGTTCTCCATTGCAGGGCATGTGAATAAGCCAGGCGTTTATGAAATTCCGATGGGTACGCCTTTTAAAGACCTGCTGGAACTTGCCGGTGGTGTGCGTGACGGCAATAAATTAAAAGCGGTTATCCCCGGTGGTTGTTCAATGCCTGTGATGCCAGCTGATGTCATCATGGAATGTGATCTGGATTATGACTCTGTTGCTAAAGCCGGTTCTGCTTTAGGTTCAGGTGGCGTAATTGTAATGGACGAAACAACCTGTATGGTCAAAGCGTTAATGCGTTTATCGCGTTTCTATTACGCAGAATCCTGTGGGCAATGTACACCGTGTCGTGAAGGTACCGGCTGGATGTACCGCGTTTTAGAGCGCATTGAAAATGGTCAGGGTCGCCCTGAAGATCTGGATTTACTTGAATCTGCCGCCGATCAAATTGCAGGCAAAACGATTTGTGCGTTTGGTGAAGCGGCTGCATGGCCGGTACAAAGTTTTATTAAACACTTCCGCAGCGAATTTGAATACCACATTGAACATAAAACATGTCTGGTAGGAAAAGATGATAAAGGAGCCGCAGCATGAGCGCGAAACCTGAAATCAACGCGGACGACATGGTGAATATTGAAATTAATGGCGTGCCAATGCAGGCGGCTAAAGGTTCAATGATTATTCACGCAGCCGATGATGCGAATATTTATATTCCACGTTTCTGCTACCACAAGAAATTACCGATAGCGGCTAACTGCCGCATGTGTCTGGTTGAAGTTGAAGGTGTACCTAAACCATTACCCGCCTGTGCAACACCGGTCATGGACGGTATGAAGGTTTTAACCAGTTCAGACTTCGCTAAAAAAGCCCAACAAGGCGTGATGGAGTTTCTGTTAATTAATCACCCACTTGATTGTCCTATTTGTGATCAGGGTGGCGAGTGTGAGCTACAAGATATTGCGATGGGTTATGGTCGTAGCGTCTCCAGATTTGCTGAAAAGAAACGCATTGTTAAAGATAAAAATATCGGTCCTTTGATCGCAACCGAAATGACACGTTGTATTCATTGCACCCGTTGTATTCGCACCATTGAATTAGTCGGTGGTGACAAAGAACTGGGTGGCATGGGGCGTGGCACCAAGACCTTAATTGGCACTTACATTGAACGCAGTGTTAATTCTGAAATGTCAGGTAACGTCATTGACGTTTGTCCTGTTGGTGCATTAACCGCCAAGCCTTCACGCTTCGCCGCACGTGCCTGGGAAATGCGTTCAACAGCCGGTGTTGCGGGTCATGATTGTATTGGCTCAAACATCAATACCCATATTCGCAATAAAGAAGTGGTACGTGTTGTCCCCGCTGAAAACGAAAAAATTAATGAAGTCTGGATCTCAGATCGTGATCGTTATGCCTATGAAGGCTTGAACAGTGATTCACGTTTGACTGCCCCAATGATTAAAGTCAATGGCGAATGGGTGGAAACAGACTGGAATACCGCGTTGGAAGAAGTGGTTGAAGGCATGCGTGCTAACAAAGACAACCTTGCCGGTTTAATGTCACCTAACGTAACAACCGAAGAAGCATTTTTAATGCAGAAGTTATTACGTGATATGGGCGCAACCTCGGTTGACCATCGTATCGGTCAGCAAGATTTTTCTGATGATGGACAAGCGCCCCTTGCGTCTTCACTGGGTTCTTCTGTTGAGGCATTAGAATCACTGGATGCGGCATTATTAATTGGCTCAAATATTCGTCATGACCAGCCCATAGCCTCACACCGTTTACGTAAGGCGGCTGATAATGGTGCCAAAGTGATGCTGTTAAACAGCATCGACTTTGATATTAATTTCCCAATTGCTGAATTTATTATTACCCATCCAGATGCCTTCGCCGCTGATTTAGCTGCCATGGTTAAAGTGGCGTTGGAGCAAAATTCATCTGCTACGCCTGATGGTCTTGGTGCATTAATTAATGATGTTATCGTCACAGATGTGCATCGAGACATTGTTGCTAATTTAACTAGCGCGAATAACAGTTCCGTTATTATTGGCGCACAAGCAATGGCATTAGCTGATTTATCGGTTATTCGCAGTTTGGCAGGATTGTTAGCAACACTAACGAATGCTCAGTTTGGGTATTTATCACGCGGTGCTAACAGCATTGGTGCGAGCCTCGCGGGTGCTGTGCCTTATGCCGGTGTGGGTGGCAAAGCAGTCAGTGCAGGTAGAAACGCAAAGGAAATGTTTGACTCACCTGCTGCAGCCTACATGTTAATGAATGTTGAACCTGAACATGATTGCATTGATCCTGTTCAAGCAACCAGTGCCTTGAAAGCGGCTGATTTTGTGGTGTGTTTAACGCCGTTTGCATCGGATGTGATGCGCGATTATGCCGATGTCTTACTACCAACGGCACCTTACTCGGAAACATCCGGTACGTTTGTGAATGCAGCAGGAACATGGCAGCGTTTCTCTGCAAACTGTGCGCCACTCGGTGAAACACGACCCGCATGGAAAGTGTTACGCGTGTTAGGCAACTTATTAGACTTGAATGGCTACGACTACCTTTCTTCTGAAGAAGTTCGCGCAGAAGTAGCGCGTGATACGGGACAGCTTAAATTGGATAATACACAGGACTGGCAGTGTCCAGCCAGTCTGGGTGGTGCAAGCGGTATTGTTCGTATTACTGATCTACCTATTTATGCTGTCGATAATGTTGTGCGTCGTGCCGATGCATTACAACAAACAGTTCATGCCGTAAGTGAAACAATTGCCATGAATCAGGCAACAGCAGACAAGTTGGGTGTATCCGGTGCAATCCGCGTTGTTGTTGCACAACATGATGATGAAATTTCAGGTGAACTTTGTATTGATGCACGCATTGCCGATGATTGTGTGCTGGTAAGTTCAGGTACCGTTTTAAGTAGTGGTTTGGGTGTTCCATATCAAACCATTACGGTAACGAAGGACTAGTGGAAAGATTATGAGCGAGTTGTTCGATACAGTTTGGGGTTGGGGCGAATTTGTCTGGTCATTTCAAATAGTCCAGATCGTATTAGGTATTGTCGCCTTGATGGTGCCGTTAATGCTCTGTGTGGCATACCTGACATTTGCTGAACGTAAAATTATTGGTTACATGCAGGTTCGTATTGGACCTAACCGTGTTGGTTTCTTTGGTTACAAACTTTGGGGATTAGGCCAGCCGATTGCTGATGCCGTGAAGTTAATGTTCAAAGAAATTATTATTCCCACCAAGGCAAATAAATTCCTGTTCTTGATGGCGCCGGTTATTTCGCTGGCAACTGCCTTGGCCGCATGGGCGGTTATTCCGCTGAATGATTTTCTCGGTATTGCGGATGAAGTGAATGCCGGTTTGTTATTTGTGCTCGCGATTACATCCTTAGGTGTTTACGGTGTCATCATTGCGGGTTGGTCATCAAACTCCAAGTATGCATTTTTAGGTGCCATGCGTTCATCAGCACAAATTGTGGCGTATGAAATCGCCATGGGCTTTGCGCTAGTGGGTGTATTGATTGCAGCCGGTAGTCTGAATTTACGTGAAATTGTTGAAGCACAGCAGGGTAATTTAGGTTTTCTGGACTGGTTCTGGTTGCCGTTATTGCCGTTATTTGTTGTTTACTTTATTTCCGGTGTCGCAGAAACCAACCGTGCACCGTTTGACGTAGCAGAAGGTGAGTCAGAAATCGTTGCCGGTTTCCATGTTGATTATTCCGGTATGGCGTTTGCGGTATTCTTCCTGGCGGAATACGCCAATATGATTTTAATTGCCGCGCTAACAGCGATTATGTTCGCCGGTGGTTGGTACACACCTTTCCCTGCAGCCATGGTGCCAGATGGTATTTTTGGTTTGTTGATTGGTAGTGGTATTCACTGGTTTGTTATCAAGACAGCTTTCTTCCTAATATTCTTCCTCTGGTTCCGTGCAACATTCCCGCGTTACCGTTATGACCAGATCATGCGTCTGGGTTGGAAGGTATTTATTCCTATTACAATTGTCTGGTTGCTGGTTGTGGCGGTGATGGTTCTCGCTAACGTCGGCCCATGGTTTGATTAAGGGGCGAGTACAATGATCAATTCCATGAAAAGTGTATTTAAGAGTTTATTCCTCACTGAATTATTAAAGGGAATGAGTGTTACGGGGCGTTATTACTTCCGGAAAAAATTTACGCTCTTTTACCCGGAAGAGAAAACCCCTCAATCAGGTCGTTTCCGTGGTTTGCATGCACAACGCCGTTACCCAAATGGTGAAGAACGCTGTATCGCCTGTAAACTTTGCGAAGCGGTATGTCCTGCGCTGGCTATTACGATTGAGTCAGAACAACGTGAAGATGGTTCTCGCCGTACCACGCGATACGATATTGATTTATTTAAATGTATTTATTGCGGCTTCTGTGAAGAAGCATGTCCGGTCGATGCGATTGTAGAGACACGACACCTTGAATACCATTTTGAAAATCGTGGCGAGAATGTCATGACAAAAGAAAAGTTACTCCGTAATGGCGAACTTTATGAAGATCAAATTGCCACTGATCGTGCGCGAGATGCCGCATATCGCTAAGGGTACATAAGAATTATGATTGAACAAATTAGCTTTTATGTTTTTGCCGGGTTATTGATTTTCGCGGCGAGTATGGTGATTACCATGCGCAACCCTGTCCACTCGGCATTGTTTCTAGTGATGGCATTCTTTAATGCGGCTGCACTGTGGTTATTGCTTGAAGCAGAATTCCTCGCAATTACTTTAGTGCTTGTTTATGTGGGTGCCGTGATGGTGCTGTTCTTGTTCGTGATTATGATGCTTGATATCGATGTTGCACGATTAAGAGATGGCTTCGCCCGGTATTTACCCATTGCAGCTGTCGTTGCCGTAATCATGGCAATTGAAATGATTCTTGTGGTAGGACCTGAACACTTTGGTCTGGCACAATTTGCAGAGCCGGCTCGACATGCATCGGATTACAGCAACACCAAAGAGCTGGGTAACCTTTTATATACTGTTTACCTTTACCCATTTGAAATTGCCGCCGCAATTCTATTAGTGGCAATTGTTGCCGCGATTGCATTAACCATGCGTCGCCGAGACGGCACGCGTCATCAAAAAATTGAAGAGCAGATTGCGGTTAAAGCGCCTGATCGTGTTCGTGTGGTGAAAATGGCGAGCGAGTCCAACGAGGCGGGGGAGTAAGTTATGATTCCATTGTCTAATTATTTAATTGTTGCGGCGATTCTGTTTTCATTATCTATTGCGGGTATTTTTATTAACCGTAAAAATATAATTATTCTGTTGATGTCAATTGAGCTGATGTTGTTGGCAGTGAATTTAAACTTCATTGCTTTCTCACATTACCTTGGCGATTCAGCCGGACAAGTATTTGTGTTCTTTATTCTGACGGTAGCTGCTGCTGAAGCAGCGATTGGTCTTGCTATCCTCATCGTCCTGTTCCGTAAACGTCATTCTATTAATGTAGATGATGTTAGTGATATGAAAGGCTAAATGGTTTAATTGTATGCAAAATCTATTTCTGACAATTGCTCTTGCACCACTCGTTGGTTCGATACTGGCAGGTCTGTTCGGTAAACAGATTGGCCGCACCGCGTCACACTGGGTGACAATTTCAGGTGTTGCCGTTTCCTGTGCGCTGTCTTTTTATGTCATGAAGTTATTCTTGATTGATGGCATGGCAAGCTACAATGAATCTGTTTATACATGGTTGGTGAGTGACGGTATTAAGTTTGAAGTCGGCTTCCTGGTTGATAAGTTGACCGCCATTATGCTGGTGGTTGTTACCTTTGTCTCACTAATGGTGCATATCTACACGATTGGTTACATGAAGGATGATCCGGGTTACCAGCGTTTCTTCAGTTACATTGCATTATTTACGTTCTCTATGTTGATGTTGGTCATGGCGAATAACTTCATGCAGTTATTCTTTGGTTGGGAAGCGGTTGGTCTGGTTTCTTACCTCTTGATTGGTTTCTGGTACACCCGCGATACAGCCATCTTTGCAAACCTGAAAGCCTTTTTGGTCAACCGTGTGGGTGACTTTGGTTTCTTACTCGGTATTGCCGCGGTGTTGATGTACACCGGTTCATTAGATTACGCGACTGTATTTGCGAAAATCCCCGGTTTGACCGAAACAACCATGCAGATATTCCCCGGTGTAGATTGGTCAGTGATTACCGTCATGGGTATTTTATTATTTGTTGGCGCGATGGGTAAATCAGCACAAGTACCACTGCATGTCTGGTTACCTGATTCGATGGAAGGCCCAACACCTATCTCTGCATTAATCCATGCAGCAACCATGGTGACAGCGGGTATCTTTATGGTAGCGCGGATGTCACCGATTTATGAGTTCACAACAACAGCACTCACCTTTATCTTGTTTATAGGCGCGGTGACCGCATTGTTTATGGGCTTCCTTGGCTTAATTCAGAACGATATTAAACGGGTTGTGGCGTATTCAACATTGTCTCAACTGGGTTACATGACAGTTGCCTTAGGTGCTTCAGCTTATTCAGCTGCCATCTTCCATTTAATGACGCATGCATTCTTTAAAGCACTATTGTTCCTTGGCGCGGGTGCAGTGATTATTGCGATGCATCATGAACAGGATATGCGCAAGATGGGTGGTCTGCGTAAATACATGCCGATTACTTATATTACTTCATTGATTGGCTCCTTGGCATTAATTGGCTTCCCGGGGTTTGCAGGCTTCTTCTCGAAAGACACGATTATCGAAGCCGTGCATTTGTCTACAACACTTGATCATGCAACATGGGTTCATACGTTTGCTTACTATGCTATTTTGGCGGGTGTTTTTATTACAGCGCTATATAGTTTCCGTATGTTCTTCCTCGTCTTCCACGGTAAAGAACGTATGGATGATCATACCCGTGAGCATTTGCATGAATGTTCGGCAGTGGTGACAGTGCCATTGATCCTGTTAGCGATTCCATCGGTAGTTGCCGGTTACTTCCTGGGTGATGTCGTGTTTGGTGATTACTTCGGTGACGCCATCATGTTTAGCGAGTCTAAAAATGTCATTGGTATGTTAGGTGAAGACTACCACGGCATTGTTGGCTTTATTCAACACGGTATTATGGGGCCCGCTTTCTGGTTAGCGCTGGCTGGTTTGTTCACAGCATGGTTTATTTACATGAAGCGTCCTGACATTGCCGACACAGCCAAACAAAAACTTGGCTTCCTGCATAAATTATTGGATAACAAATACTACATGGATGATCTTTACATCAAAGGTTTTGCTGCTGGTGGTCGTTTACTTGGTAAAGGACTCTGGAAGCAGGGTGATGTAAATGTCATTGATGGTTTAATGGTGAATGGTAGTGCCGCAGTCATTAATTGGTTTGCTGGCGTAGCGCGTGTTGTTCAAACCGGGCATTTATACCACTATGCATTCGCGATGATACTTGGCCTGCTAGGTTTACTTAGCTGGTTTATTTTGGGGGCCTAGGGGATATACAAGCATGTTTGCTGATTTACCGTTATTGAGTCTTGTTATCTGGTTGCCGATTTTCGGTGGTCTGATTGTTCTTGCCGTTGGTGATCGTGACCCATGGGGTGCACGACCTGTTGCATTAATTATTTCTGTTATCACCTTCATACTAAGTATTTTCCTCTACACCGGTTTTGATACCACCACGGCTGCCATGCAGTTTGCTGAGAGTGCGAGTTGGATTGAAGCATTTAATATTCGTTATGCCCTGGGTGTTGACGGGATATCAATGCCGTTGATCATTCTCACAACCTTTATTGTGATCCTGGTTATTCTTGCCGGCTGGAAAGTGATTAAGTTCCGCGTCTCACAATACATGGCGGCATTCCTGATCATGGAAGGTTTGATGAATGGTGTATTTGCCTCATTAGACGCGATTCTTTTCTACGTGTTCTGGGAAGGTATGTTAATACCGATGTTCTTAATCATCGGTATATGGGGTGGCCCTAATCGTGTTTACGCAACCATTAAGTTCTTTTTGTACACCTTCCTCGGTTCGGTGTTTATGTTGGTTGCGTTAATCTACCTGTATTTCCAGGCAGGCAGTTTTGATATTCTGGCTTTCCATGCAGTGAAACTGACGATGCAAGAACAGATACTTATCTTTATTGCATTCTTGTTGGCGTTTGCGGTGAAAGTGCCAATGTGGCCGGTGCATACCTGGTTACCCGATGCACACGTTGAGGCACCGACAGGTGGTTCAGTCATACTTGCTGCAATTATGTTGAAAATTGGTGGTTATGGTTTCTTAAGATTTAGTTTGCCCATTGCACCGGATGCAAGTCATGCCCTTGATTGGTTAATGATTGGCTTGTCACTCATCGCGGTGGTTTACATTGGTTTTGTCGCGCTTGTGCAACAAGATATGAAAAAGCTCATTGCTTATTCATCGATTGCACACATGGGGTTTGTCACACTTGGCTTTTTCATTAGCTTTATGATCTTTGAATCCACTGGTAGTTATTCTGGTTCAGCATTGGCAATGGAAGGCGGTATTGTACAAATGGTCTCGCACGGTTTTATTTCAGCGGCAATGTTCCTTTGTGTTGGTGTGATGTATGACCGTATGCACAGCCGTCTGATTAATGATTACGGTGGTGCAGTAAATTCAATGCCAATATTTGCTGCGTTCATGGTGTTCTTTGCGATGTCTAATGCAGGGTTACCTGGTACTTCCGGTTTCGTTGGTGAGTTCATGGTTATTCTTGCCAGTTTTAAAGCCAATTTCTGGATTGCGTTCCTTGCCGCAACAACATTAATTCTTGGCGCTGCTTATACATTGTGGATGGTTAAGCGGGTTGTGTTCGGTAAGATCACAAATGAAAAAGTGGCTGAAATGAGTGATGTAACAGGGCGTGAATTCTTTATTCTTGGCACCTTGGCAGTTACTGTTCTCGCGCTCGGTGTTTGGCCAGATCCATTAGTTGATGTTCTGCATGTCACTGTAGATAATCTGCTGCAACATGTTGCGCAGTCTAAGCTGTAACGGGGTTGTTATGACAAATTCATTCACTATTCCAGATTTTGTACTTGCCTCACCAGAGATTTTTCTTCTCTCAATGGCGTGCCTGGTGTTGGTTGCTGATTTATTTATTAGTGAAAAGAACCGTGTTCTTACATATGTTTTGGCTCAATTGTCATTACTCGGAACCTTAATTCTAACTATTTATGTGGCACCTGCTGAAGCTACTTATACTTTTAGCGGTACATACGTTAGCGACCCAATGGGAACCTTGTTAAAGACGGCTATTTATTTTATTACAGCGTCCGTTTTCCTGTATTCGCGTAGTTACTTAATGGATAGAGATATCTTTAAAGGTGAGTACTATGTACTCGGTTTGTTTGGTGTGTTGGGCATGATGATCATGGTTTCTGCGCACAACTTCCTAACTATTTATCTTGGCCTGGAATTATTGTCATTATCACTGTATGCGATGGTTGCTTTCCATAAAGAATCAATGCAGGCATCAGAAGCGGCGATGAAGTACTTTATTCTGGGTGCGATTGCATCGGGTATGTTGCTGTACGGTATGTCGATGTTCTATGGTGCAACTGGCACTTTAGATCTGGGTGAATTAGCCACAGCGATACAAGGCAAAGAGAGTAACGATATCGTGCTTATTTTCGGCCTTGTATTTGTGATTGTTGGTTTGGCATTTAAGTTAGGTGCAGTTCCTTTTCACATGTGGGTACCGGATGTTTATCACGGTGCACCAACGTCAGTGACGATGTTTATTAGTAGCGCACCAAAGATTGCAGGCTTTGCACTGTTCATGCGTCTACTTGCCGAGGGCATGGCTGATATGCATGCAGGCTGGCAGGACATGTTGGTTATTCTGTCTGTGTTGTCGCTAGCAGTGGGTAATATTATTGCTCTGGCGCAAACTAATCTGAAACGTATGTTGGCATATTCAACGATTTCTCATGTTGGTTTTATTTTGCTGGGTATTCTTGCTGGTACAACTGACGGTTATTCTGCTTCGATGTTTTACATCATTACTTATGCTGCGACAGCAATGGCAGCGTTTGCATTGATCATTATATTGAGCAAACGTGGCTCGGAAGCAGACGAACTGGACAACCTTAAAGGTCTTAGTAAACGTAGTCCATGGATTGCATTCATGATGTTATTGTTAATGTTTTCAATGACAGGTGTACCACCTACGGTTGGTTTTTATGCCAAGCTGTTAGTGTTACAGGCGATCGTCAATATTGATATGGTGTGGTTGGCGATTGTCGCCGTTGGTTTCTCTGTGATTGGTGCCTTCTACTATCTACGGGTTATCAAAATGATGTTTTTTGATGAAGCGGATAGCGTTGAACCACTTGAAGTATCCGCTGAAATGAATGTCATGTTTAGCGCTAATTCATTGGCCGTACTCTTCGTCGGGTTATTCCCGGGCGCATTGATGGCTGTTTGTATTGCCGCCTTAGCGTAAATCATCATTAACCAGCATTTGCTGGTATACTGCTAGCATGCTTATTACAATTCTTCTCATTGCCAGTATTATTGCTGCCAACCTTCCCTGGTTGACGGAACGTAGCTTCTTGGTTTTTGCCCCAAATCCTTCAGGTAAGCCGATCTTAATGCGTCTGCTTGAATGGTTTGTTCTTTATATCATTATGGGCGGTGTGGCTATTGGTTTAGAGATTAAAGCAACCGGTGGTAGTCAAAGTCAGGACTGGGAGTTTTACTGGGTTACTTTATTCTTGTTCATGATATTTGCTTTACCCGGTTTTATATATCGACATGATCTTAAACGCTTACTGGACCGTGCCCATCGTTAGTTGAATCGCAAGGAAGCCGTTATGCATTTATTTCGTTCAGCTTATATTCTTATTATATTTATCACTATTTCTTTTCACACTACCTTAGCAAGCGCCACGGAATGCAGTGTAGAGAGTGGTAAAAATCGTGTTGCTTTACTCGAACTCTATACCTCAGAAGGATGCAGTAGTTGTCCTCCTGCAGATAAATGGTTAGGCAATCTCTCTAAGCGCAAAATAGGTTTAGATAAAGTCGTCCCCCTTTCTTTTCATGTTGATTATTGGAACTATATTGGTTGGCGAGATCCTTATTCTTCATCTGAATATACCCAGCGGCAACGTCAGGTCGCACAGCGGAATCGCTTACGTTCAATCTATACGCCTCAACTGGTCTTTAATGGACGTGATTATCGTGGCTGGCGAAGTAACAATATCAACTCGTTACTCAAGAAGGTCAATACCTGGCCTGCTACCGCAAAATTATCTTTTCATTGGCAATCAATCGCTAAAAATACATTGTCGGCATCGATTACATCAGAACTAACGAATAAAAAGGTCTCAAAACCGACATTAGTTGTCGCATTGTATGAAAACAGCCTGGTGAGTAACGTAACAGCGGGTGAAAATGATGGGCGATCGTTACGTCATGACTATGTTGTTAGAAAAATAGTGGCAATTCCATTTTCAGGTAAGCTGAAAATGACCAATGTTATTGAACTACAAATAGAAGAGGGCTGGAATAAAAAAAACTTAGGTCTGGCTGTTTTTGTGCAACAAGCTAATGATGGTTCTATTCTCCAGGCGCTAGCAAGCCCACTTGATTGTCAGTCATAATTAGAAAGTACTAATATCCTTTATTATCAGCTATTTGCATCATTAAGTAGCTAGGCGAAACGATTTATTGTGTTAGTATTATGCATAATGCAACGTTTTTTCGGACGTCAATTATGCCGCTACGCCAAAAGTTATTTTTCATCATTGGGATAATGGCGCTCGTTCCTTTGTTGGTACTGCAATTCGGTGTTGTGAGTCGTATTGAAGACGATCTTCAAAAACGAATTACCGCAGAACTTCATGAAAAATTAAAAAATATGGCTGATGAGCTTGATACGCTTATAAACAGTCAAAAGTCATTAGCCGCAGGGCTTGCCGAAGTCCCCATACTTAAGAAATTCAGTTCAATGTCTGTGACGAATGAAGATATTCATTACGACGAACACGCACAAGCCTTGCAAGAATATTTTATTAATTTTCAACGTAAGGTATCGACTATTCAGGCCATGCGTTATGTCGATTGGTCGGGTAAGACCCTGGTAAAAATAAAAGAAGGTCGCAGCATTGAAGCTGAGTTACTCGATAAAGATAAAGGTCGCTACTATGTCGCAGATCAATCCACACGTCCTTTCTTTAAAAATGCCATTGATGAAGAAGTAGGTGTTTATATTTCTGATTTTGAATTAGGCCAGGTTCAGGTTAATGCTGATTTTTGCCCGTCAATGGTGCGTTACTCTGTGCCCATTCGTGATGAGTTGTATGATCTTGAAGGTTTATTGATCATTAATATGTGGGGTACACGTATTGATGAAACTGTGATGTCGGCAATGAGTGGGCTTAATGGCAAAGCATATGTGATTGAAGTGAATGATAAAGTGAAATCCAGAGATGGTATTTATCTTTTTCATGAAGATACTAATCATCGTTTTGCCAATCAATTGGGCACAAATTTTCGCTTCTCATCGGACATTGGTGAAAGTAACTGGAATAGTATAAGAGATAAAAAAGACCCCGGTTATATGTTGCTCGATGATGGTCGAATGTATTTTTATACTCTGTACTCACCATACAAAGATGGCCGCTCGAGTTGGATGCTGGTGATTGAAACAGCCTATGACACTGTCTTCGCGCCGGTAGAACAGTTGCGTACGTCAATCTGGTTGTTGGTGGTGGTTTTATTATTACTTAGCCTATTGATAGCAAGGTGGGCGGCAGATAAATTGGCAAAGCCCGTGCAGGAATTAGCAACAACCATTAAGCAATATGCCGATGGCGATGAAACAGCACGTTATTTAGATGGTGGACGTAGTGATGAGGTTGGGATTGTAGGTCGTGCCTTTAACTATCTTTGTGGCTCACTTGAACACACTCGTAGTGAACGCGATAAAGCCGAACGTGCAGCAAGGCAATCGGACAGGTTGGCAGCAGTGGGGCAAATGGCTGCGGGTATTGGACATGAAATTAATAATCCATTAATGAATATTATGTCATTGGCACGTTTGGTTGAAACATCACTGGATGAAAAAGGTAAATCTGAATTAATAAAATCCGATCTGAATACGCTACAGGAAGAGGGCGAACGCTGTGCAAGAATAGTACAAGGGATACTTAAGTTTGCTCGTGCCAGTGAACCAAGGTATGAAGAGTTCATGATAGATGTTTTGTTAGAGGACACCGTTGATTTATTGCGGCATCGTGCAGACTCTGAACAAGTTCAATTTGAATTGAGCTTGGTGAAAGGTTTATCTATACAGGGCGACCCGAATCAGCTTCAGCAAGTACTGGTGAATATTATTTTAAATGCTATTCATGCATCTGCTGCGGGGGATGTGATTAAACTCTCATTGACTTCAGAGGATGATTATATTTTGATTGAAATAGCTGATCAGGGAGAAGGGATTGAAGATAAAGATATGTCTCACATTTTCAATCCTTTTTTTTCAACGAAACCAGAAGGTGAGGGGACTGGCTTAGGGTTATCTGTAAGCTATGGAATAATTAAAAAGCATGATGGCGAAATTAGTCTGGAAAGTGAAGCTGGTCATGGTACATGCGTAAGGATTAAGTTGCCTTTCGGTAATATTGATAGTGCATCATCAAACTCAGGGGGAGGTTGATTTGGATTTATCGAATATAAAAATGTTATTTGTGGATGACGACCCGGTAACATGTAAAGTAATGCAGCGCCAATGTGACAGTGCAGGACTTGATATGCGCGTATTTCAGTCGCCTATTGAGTGCCTGGCTGAGTTTGCCAAGTCCGGTGCAGATGTTGTTATCACTGATTTACGAATGCCAGAAATGAATGGTTTTGATTTACTCACGAAGATGAGAGAGATTGATCGTGAAGCTATCATTTTAGTAATGACAGGACACTCCTCGGTTGAAAATGCGGTCGAAGCCATGAAGCGCGGCGCGGCAGACTTTATTAAAAAGCCTTTCGACTTTGATGAGTTTACATTAACGGTTGAACGCAGTATTCAGTCGCAACAACTGAAGAAAGAAAATAAATTACTTAAAAAGCGCTTACGTCGTTCTGGCAATCGTTTTGGCATGATTGGCGATAGTCCCGTGATGCGTTCATTGTTTAATTCAATTGAGAAAGTCGCTGAAGTGAGTTGTAATGTGATCATCACGGGCGACTCAGGAACCGGTAAGGAACTGGTTGCACATGCATTACATGATTACAGTCCTCGTAAAGATGCCCCGTTTGTTGTCATTGATTGTGGTGCATTAACCGAAACATTACTTGAGTCAGAACTGTTTGGTCATGAGAAGGGGGCGTTTACCGGTGCGAGCCAACGTAAACAAGGTCTCATGGAGCAAGCGAGTGGTGGCACGTTGTTCTTTGATGAAGTGTGTAATATTTCTGATGCAATGCAAATGAAATTGATGCGGGCAATCGAAGAACAGCATGTTACACGTGTTGGTGGAACGCGTCCTGCTCCGATTGATTTACGTATTGTTGCTGCAACGAACCGAAATCTTCAACAGTTGGTTGAGGAAGGTACCTTTAGACATGATTTTTATCATCGTCTTAATGTTGTGAATATCCGTGTACCGACACTGGATCAACGCCGCGAAGATATTCCTGCCTTCGTTGAACATTTTGTGGAAGAATTCAGTTCTCGTTATGATCGCCAGGTAAAAGGTTTTGATTCTGCCTCCATGCGTCGCCTTTACGATGCGCCCTGGCCTGGCAATATTCGTGAACTACGTAATGCGGTTGAGCGCTGTGTTATTTTAGCGGATAGTGCGGTGTTAAATTGGTCGAGTGAATCCATTGATACGGATAGCGATAAGGCATTTAATGAAGCGTTATTTTCCGGCGCAAATTTCGTTTCACTAGAAGAACTCGAACAAGCCTATATTAATCATGTTTTAAGTCATGCTAAAGGTAAAAAGAGCCGGGCAGCGCAAATACTCGGTATTGATAAGACAACGCTGTGGCGTAAATTAAAACGAAGTGAAAATGGCTAAAAACGTTGTAAATTACAATGTACAGGCAAATAATGGTGCGTAATGCAGTGCTTTTTGCAATGTATATATATAATAATATAACGATAAATGCACAATAACTCATTGAAATTTAAAGAATTGTTGATTTTATACGAATATTTGTCTGAGTTGCTGGCAATCCAGCTTGTATGAGTGTTAAATCAATACTGCGCAAACGACAATATTGTTGCTTTGAGATTATAATAATGAGAGGAGAAGTAAATAATGAAAATTAAAAATGCTTTGATGCTGGCTGCAGCTGGCGTATTGGCTGTAACTTTAACAGGCTGTGCATCTGGCGGCGGCGCTGATCGTGCTCCAGCTAAGAACGGTTACAAAGCTCAAAAAGTTGTTTACCACATGAACGACATCAATTGGGGTTACCGTGGTTTACGTAATATGAAGAACCACTTAAATGCTTTAGGTGATAAGAACCTGAAAGCGGTTATGGTTTTCCATAGCTCTGGTGGTTTCATCGTTGTAGATGGTAAGAAAGACAAGAAAGGTCATACTTTCGGTGATCAAATCCAGGCTCTTGCTAACCGTGGTGTTAAATTTGCCCTTTGTGCAAACACAGTACGTGGTAAGAAGATCCCTAAAGATAAGATCAACTTGAATGCTGAAATCGTTCCTTCTGGCGTTGCGGAAGTAGCTGAATTGCAGTACAAAGGCTACGTTTACGTTAAGCCTTAAATAATACCTCCCAAGGTATGGATAAGCCGGGCTTTGCCCGGCTTTTCTTTTGTCTGACGTATTTGAAATTTGCCTCTAACTAAAACAAATAATAAAATAATTAATAATAAAATCAGGATTTAAGCTCGGATATGTTGTAGTTATGCGGTGAGTTATGTATAGTGCCGTCCACTGATGCGGGGTGGAGCAGTCTGGCAGCTCGTCGGGCTCATAACCCGAAGGTCGTAGGTTCGAATCCTGCCCCCGCTACCAACTTAAAAGACCGCAATAGCGGTCTTTTTTTATATAAGGGGTAGGGTTCGAACCTACGACATATAATATGGTTTGGTTCGACAAGCATCGGAGATGCGCAGAATGAGCGCAGC
>JALTKS010000106.1 GCA_027006175.1 Gammaproteobacteria bacterium | reverse complement strand
TAGGGCCAAATAAATAAAAATGAAAAATATTCAAATTATCGACGGTGCTGAAAATTGCGTATATGATATTTACGCTGCTACAGAAGAAGAATTTAATTTATTATTTAAAGAAAAGACAAATATTGCTTTCGCAGAAGATATTAGTAATTTAGAAAATCCAAAAGCACTAGAAGAAGCATTTACTAAACTGTGGTCTCGTCCAGTACTAAAGAAAAACGTACAAGGTATACATGGCACAATTTTTTATGGTTTAAATGAGAAGAAAGCATATTACCCAACACTACGTGATGAAGAAGCAATAAACCCTGACGGTTCCTATCTCAGAATCAATAGGGTCAGGTTCAATTGAATCTGCAGTTGGAAACAGTCACAAATAAAAATAAAGAATGATGATGTATGAATACACTCTTAAAAAAAGCACTTAAAGCCTATACTGGTAACGTGGTATTAGAAGACATCGAAAATAATGGTGAACAATCCCTTGAGCCTTATAATGAGCAGCAATATTTAACCATCATGTTTCAAGACATTTGCTCTTTTACAAGTATCGCCGAAGAACTAGAATCAGATAAAGTACTCGATTGGCTGAATGCTTATCTTGAGGTTAGTACAGAAATCATACATCAGCACGAAGGCACTATTGTTCAGTTTATTGGTAATTCCGTATTTTCGGTGTTCGGATATGGAGATAAGCAAAATCATGAGGCTAACGCATGTCTTGCTGCATTAGGTATCGTTAACAAGATTAACTCTCATAAGTCAGTCGCTCCACTCATAGATGATATAAAGATGAAAATCGGAATCAATACAGGTAGTGCCTATATTGGTAGTTTTGGTTCTGCTGAGAGACTTCAATTCATGGTTGTTGGTGATCATGTGAATCTCGCTTCACGATTATCGAATGCTAACCCGAGCTACCACTCTACAATACTACTGTCGGACACAACCAAAAAGAAACTCTCACAAGATTTTTTACTAGAAAAAAAGGACACTGTTACTGTTAAAGGTAAGATAGGCAATATAGACATCTATAGCCTAGAGGGAATTGTTTCAGGTGAATAAGTTGTTGCGTTTAATTGATCGCTGTCAGACTAGCTGAGACGTGTTGTACTTGATTCTTGAATTAAACTCCCAGCCATTTGTTTGTGGCTACAATTTAAAGTTAGGTATATAAAGGACTATGCTCAAAGTCTTTAATATAACAACGAATATAATTATCGGATGTTTGGTGTTAAGCACCGTGCTACATGTTGCTTTATTATTATTCACTGAAAATAATGCATATCAGCAATGGGTGATAGCGCAAATAATTATTCAAATCGCTGCTGTAGTGTCACTTTTGTATGTGCGTAGGTTTAAAGCAGTTTCTCTAGCGGTTTTTGCAGTGCTTTCTATGATGTTTACTTACATTAGCGCTTTTTATGTGAATTACGGAGATTACACAGTTCAATTGGTGCTATTTCTACTGTTCTGGGTAGCATACGGGCGTTTAGTTTTTCAGGTTCGCGTTAGTTTTAGGTGTAATGTCGTTAATGAATAACATGCTGAACAGATCAAGTTGCTTCACTATTATGAAAAACCAGCTTTTTGCATTGATTCTTATCTTGTCATTAGGCAGTGCTTCTGCAGCAGAAGGTGCATCACCATTGTTTGCAGAGAAATATAAATTTATTGCGCATACCAAGAATAATGTTCAGGCTGGAATCGGCTACTTGTGTTTTTTAGCTGAAACAGAAATCATAGTTGCTGGAAAATGGAAAATCACTTGGAATAAGACGATTGTTCAGTCAAATGATGTCGGCTTTTTTTCATTGAACGACGGAGGAAGAGAATTATACATAAATCTGCACCCCAGCATTAAGGATGCCAATATATTCTTGGCCATTGGAGAGGATGGTATTGAAACAACTGGGGAATGGACGTGGAATCTTTTTGAAGGTGTTGCTAGCAAAGGTGATTTTAGATTATTAAGAGCAAAAAATAATGATGGCTGCTAACAGATCGCCTTATCAATCAACACTGAATATTTTCTATTGGTCGGAAGAGGGCTGATCAATGCAGTACGTTAATGTGAAGATGTTCTTATTAATATATTGCTTATTTTTATCTTCAATAGCTTTTGCCAAAGAAAGTACATGCTATGGGACGACATCAAATGGGAAACTTGAGGGTGGTGAGAAACTACCCAGCTCAGGAAGTAATTTTGTTAGTTATAGTACAACTGCAGAAATTGCAGGAAGGACATACGTTCACTCAAAAGTACGAAATATTATAGTAGCGTCTTATCAGTTGTTGGAAGCGGAAGCACCAGAATCAGTCTATAAATATGCAGAAACAGGCTTTAAAGAAGGTGGCTCATTTAAACCTCATAAAACCCATCAAAATGGGTTGTCTGTTGATTTTATGGTGCCTGTCGTGAATGCAGAGGGTCAATCTGTTCATTTACCTACGCATTACTTTAACAAGTTGAGCTACGATATTGAGTTTGATGCGGCGGGAGTTTATGACAAATATAGAATTGATTATGAGGCATTGGCAGCTCATCTGGTAAGTTTAAACAAAATGGCCATTGCGCAAGGTGCAGGTCTATGGCGAGTTATTTTTGATCCTAAATTACAGCCTTACCTTCTAAGCACAAAATACGGAAGTTATTTAAAGAAGCATATTAAATTTTCAAAGAAACGCTCGTGGGTAAGACATGATGAATATTATCACGTTGACTTTGATATTCTATGTAAGAAGATTTAGTGCTTGAAAGAAATAGATAGATTATAGTACTCGCTTCTGGACGAGAACGGTTATTAAAGCTATAGGTAAAATATGGATAAGGTGATTATAAAAAATAATAGGTTCCAGA
>JALTKS010000105.1 GCA_027006175.1 Gammaproteobacteria bacterium | reverse complement strand
GCCTTTAAAAGGCTTAATTGTTTTGGTATGCCACGGCAGCAAGCCTTTATAGATAGTACCGGTATCACCTTCGGAGCAACAGACGGTTACCTCCTGCCCCGTTTGCAATACCGTTGAGGCGTTCCCGCAACCGACCACGGCAGGGATACCGAGTTCGCGTGCAATGATTGCGGCGTGACAGGTACGACCGCCACGATTAGTGACAATCGCTGAAGCAATTTTCATTATCGGTTCCCAATCGGGATCGGTAATATCTGTGACGAGTATTTCACCGGCTTGCAGGCTGCTCATGTCACTGGCATTTGGAATGACACGAACATGACCGCTGCCGATCATACGACCCACGCTTTTTCCGGTACAGAGTATCTCACCGTGTTCTTCCAGAATATGTTGGGTAAAGTGAGAATGTTCATCAGAACTGTGAATGGTTTCAGGACGTGCCTGTAAAATATAAAGCAAACCGTCACGCCCGTCTTTTGCCCATTCAATATCCATGGGTTGATGGTGGCCATGATGTGTTGAATAGTGTTTTTCAATAATCACCGCCTGTCGTGCCAGATCAACAATGTCATCATCATTGAGTACAAATTGTTCGCGTTCACTGGCAGGAACATCAATATTCTGTACGCCGCCGGTATCGTCATAAATCATACGCAGTGCTTTGTCACCAAGTTGACGCTTTATAATAGGGTGATGATCTTCATTAATATTGGGTTTGTATACGTGGTACTCATCCGGGTTAACCGCACCTTGCACAACGTTTTCACCTAAACCATAGGCAGCATTAATGAGTACGACATCACGAAAACCACTTTCTGTATCAAGCGTGAACATCACCCCGGATGCGCCAATATCGGATCGTGCCATTTTCTGTACGCCAATAGAAAGAGCGACTTTCATATGTTCAAAGCCTTTATTAACCCGATAGGCAATCGCACGATCAGTAAATAGTGACGCAAAGACTTTGAGACAGGTGGTGAGAACAGACTCTATACCATGTACATTCAAATAGGTTTCTTGTTGGCCTGCAAATGATGCACCTGGCAGATCCTCTGCGGTGGCAGAGGAACGCAGTGCAACATCCGGTATCATGCCGTATTGCGTGGTTAAATCATCATATGCCTGTGTTATTTCAGCACTCAGATCAGGAGGCAAGTTGCCAGCCAGAAACCAGTGACGTATTTTTTTTCCTGTTTCAGCAAGCTGGTTGACATTACGAACGTCTAATTCCGCCAATAATTTAGTAATAGGTTCACGAAGACCATTGTGGTCAAGGAAATGCCAATAAGCCTCTGCGGTAGTCGCAAAGCCATCTGGAATGCGCAGCCCTAGCGGGCTGAGTTCAGTAATCATCTCACCAAGAGAAGCATTCTTACCGCCCACTATTTCGATATCATTGATACCTAAGGTATTGAATGTTCTTACATACCGCATGAGAATCGACCTTTTTTGCTGGAAATTATGTTCCGATTAAGACAAACTAGCGCGCTTTAATATTACTAACCATTACACCTACATGCTAAGAGGCATTATCATGAGTAGCAAGTCATTTCACCCACCCAAACGCACCCTGATGGGTCCCGGTCCTTCTGATGTTAATCCACGTATTCTCGAAGCGATGTCCCGTCCCACTATTGGACACCTTGATCCCGTGTTTGTTGACTTAATGGATGAGATGAAAAGCTTATTACAATACGCCTTTCAAACTAAAAATGAATTAACCATGCCTGTTTCTGCACCGGGTTCTGCTGGTATGGAAACCTGTTTTGCCAACCTTGTTGAGCCTGGTGACAAAGTTGTTGTTTGTCGTAATGGTGTTTTCGGCATGCGCATGACTGAAAATGTTGAGCGTTGTGGTGGCGAAGCTATTTTAGTGGATGATGAATGGGGACAACCTGTTGATCCTGCCAAACTGGAAGAAGCACTTAAAGCCAACCCGGATGCCTGTATTGTTGCCTTTGTTCATGCTGAAACATCAACAGGTGCACAGTCTGATGCCAAAACATTGGTTGAAATTGCACATAAATATAATTGCTTAACCATTGTTGATGCAGTGACTTCACTCGGTGGTACGCCAATTAAGGTTGATGAGTGGGGCATTGATAGCATCTACTCGGGCACACAAAAATGCTTGTCATGTACACCGGGTCTTTCGCCAATCAGTTTTAATGATGCAGCATTAGAGAAGATTAAAAATCGCAAAACTAAAGTACAAAGCTGGTTCCTGGATTTAAACCTTGTTATGGGTTATTGGGGTGGTGGTGCCAAGCGTGCTTATCATCATACTGCGCCGATTAATGCTTTATACGGTTTGCATGAATCACTGGTGGTGCTGGAAGAAGAAGGGCTGGAAAATTCATGGGATCGTCATGCACATCACCATGCTGCATTACGTGCAGGTTTTGAAGCAATGGGATTACAATTTATTGTTGATGAAGCACATCGTTTACCTCAATTAAACTCAGTGACTATTCCAGAAGGTGTGGATGAAGCGGCGGTTCGTGGTCGTTTATTAAATGAATATGATCTGGAAATTGGTGCAGGTCTGGGGGCATTGGCAGGCAAAGTATGGCGTGTTGGTTTGATGGGCTATGCGGCGAATCAACGTAATGTTTTATTCTGTTTGCAGTCGTTGGATGCGGTGTTGACTGATATGGGTGCGCCGATTAATAGTGGTGATGCGGTTAAGGCTGCGCAGGCTTATTATAAAAAATAGAGTTTTAAAATTAGGTTCGCACTGCTGCCAGTGCTTAGCTGCTGGCTGAACAAACGCTCTGCGAGACGTTTGTAATTCGCCATCACCTAATCACTGACATCATTGCTGATGTTTTAGGTTTATTACTTATTTTCAGGAGTTGGTGTCGGTTGTTGTGCAGCGCCGAA
>JALTKS010000104.1:31205-37216 GCA_027006175.1 Gammaproteobacteria bacterium | reverse complement strand
AAAATGATGATTTTCCGTACCCATTGGCCGCCGTTTTAGCTATAATGCGTCGCCGCCGATTTCTAATGAAGTCGGCGGACTTACATGGTGCCAGCCGCGGCCAACAATCAGTGGCATTCGTTAATTGAACAACTAACAGAGCAGAGTTATGGCAGATTTAAGCAAATACAGAAACATTGGTATTTTCGCCCACGTTGATGCGGGGAAAACGACTACCACTGAGCGAATTCTAAAACTCACAGGTACCATTCACAAAACTGGTGAAGTACATGACGGTGAAGCGACTACTGACTTCATGGAACAGGAAGCCGAGCGCGGAATTACGATTCAATCTGCTGCCATTTCATGTGAGTGGAATAATCACCGCATGAACATCATTGATACACCAGGTCACGTTGACTTCACTATTGAAGTTTATCGTTCGTTAAAAGTTCTTGATGGTGGTGTTGGTGTTTTCTGTGCATCAGGTGGTGTTGAACCTCAATCAGAAACAAACTGGCGTTACGCTAACGAATCTGGCGTGGCACGCGTTATCTTCGTTAACAAACTTGATCGTATGGGCGGTGACTTTTACCGCGTAGTTGACCAAGTCACTAACGTACTTGCTGCAACACCTCTTGTAATGGTGTTACCTATCGGTATCGAAGATGACTTCACTGGTGTTGTCGACCTGCTTTCTCGCAAAGCATGGGTATGGGATGACTCTGGCCAACCAGAAAATTACAAGATTGAAGACATTCCTGCCGACATGGTTGATAAAGTTGAAGAATACCGCGAACAACTTATCGAAACAGCTGTTGAGCAAGACGATGATCTAATGGAAGCTTACCTGGAAGGTGAAGAGCCCTCTATCGAAGATATTAAACGTTGTATTCGTAAAGGGACTATTGCTCTCGACTTCTTCCCTACTTATTGTGGTTCTGCCTTCAAGAACAAGGGAATTCAATTAGTTCTTGATGCTGTTGTTGACTACCTACCCGACCCTACTGAAGTTGACCCACAACCGTTAACAAATGAAGCAGGCGAAGAAACAGGTGAAGTGGCAACAGTTGATGCAAGCGAACCATTCCGTGCATTAGCATTCAAAATTATGGATGACCGTTTTGGTGCCCTTACCTTCGTTCGCGTTTACTCTGGTTCATTAAAGAAAGGCGACAGCGTACTGAATACCTTCACCGGTAAGACGGAACGTATTGGTCGTATCGTAGAAATGGAAGCCGAAGATCGTAAAGAACTTGAGGGCTGTGAAGCGGGTGACATTGTTGCTTTCATCGGCATGAAGAATGTACAAACAGGTCACACTCTTTGTGATCCTAAACACCCTGGTACACTCGAACCAATGGTTTTCCCGGATCCTGTTATCTCAATCGCTGTTTCACCAAAAGATAAAGCAGCCTCTGAAAAACTCGGTATTGCTATTGGTAAAATGGTCAAAGAAGATCCTTCATTCCGTGTTGAAACAGATGAAGAAAGTGGCGAAACCATTCTTAAAGGCATGGGCGAACTTCACCTTGATATTAAAGTTGATATTCTTAAACGTACTCACGGTGTTGAAGTTGAAGTTGGTAAACCACAAGTTGCTTACCGTGAAACAATTACACAGACTGTTGAAGATTCTTACACACATAAGAAACAATCAGGTGGTTCTGGTCAGTTCGCGAAAATCGAATACACTATTTCGCCAGGTGAACCAGGCACAGGTTACGAATTCGAATCAACCGTTACCGGTGGTAACGTACCTCGTGAATTCTGGCCTGCAGTAGAAAAAGGCTTCAAGACAAGCATGGATAAAGGCGTACTTGCTGGTTACCCTTGTCTCGATTTCAAAGTAACCTTGACAGATGGTGCCTTCCACGCGGTTGACTCCTCTGCCATTGCTTACGAAATTGCGGCTAAAGGTGCTTATCGTCAAACCATGCCAAAAGCGGGTCCACAGCTAATGGAACCGGTTATGAAAGTTGACGTATTCACACCTGACGATAACGTTGGTGATGTGATTGGCGATTTAAACCGTCGTCGTGGCATGATCAAAGATCAAGAAGCCGGTCCTACAGGTGTTCGCATTAAGGCTGAATGTCCACTTTCTGAAATGTTTGGTTACATTGGTGACTTACGTACAATGACCTCCGGTCGTGGTCAATTCTCAATGGAATTCTTACACTACATGCCATGTCCCAAGAATGTGGCTGAAGTAGTTATTAAGGAAGCTAAAGAGCGTAACGAAAGCAATTAATTTCGTTTCCTCATTGCTGCAAGATAAGCCCTTGCACAATAAAAAAGACCCGCAATAGCGGGTTTTTTTTATGCTTTCACCACAAACATAACGCTACGCAAAACGCTCCAGCTTTGCTTCAATTCGCTTTAACTCATCCGCCGCCGCACTCGCAATTCGATCAAGCACTTCAGCATTTTCCAGTTGTAAAGCCCGCTCCTCCGAATCTGCATCAAGTCCTTTACGATAATCTAATTCAATTGATTCCAATCGTGCCACAAGCTCTTCTCGTCGCGCTAACAATTCATTCATTTTTTGCATATCTTCTACATCTGCTCTGCTTCGTTCTAAACGCTTTAACATGTCATAGAGTTCATCTTTTAATAGAACTCGTTGTTTCTTTAATTCTTCAATATACTCACCTGAGCTGTTTTCAATACCTTCCTCAATACGATAAATTTCTTTATCAATATCCTGATATTCATCATATAATTTTGAGAATTGTGTATCACCCAAGTTAAGTTGATGAATTTTCTCTTTATATTCAGGCAAATCATCTGCCAAGTAATGATGCTCACCAAACACTTCAACACCCCCTTTTCTATGATGATTACAGTTTGAAGGTGTCAACACAAAAAATCATTGAGCAAGATCAAAAAATCACATTTTTTCTACGCTTATTAGAAAAATAAAAGGATAAAACAAGATAATGACAGTTTGATGAAACCTGTCATTTTAGGGTGGCAATAAGCCTTTTAATGTATCAACCACCTCCGGACTATCCCAAAGGATCGCCCCATTAACACCGTATTCGATCTTTCCTGATGGGGTAATGACAAATGTTGAAGGATAAACCAACACCTGCCAATCAGACGATACACGCCCCGATTCGTCAAGCAACACTGGAAAATCAACATTGACCTTTTTTAGAAATTGTTTAACCGCTTGCTCGCTTTCAGCATAATTCACCGAAATAAGTTCAAAAGGCTTTCCCTGCATTTTTCGGCGTAAATTATTTAATGAAGGTATTTCTTCAACACAAGGCGGACACCAGGTCGCCCAGAAATTCACAACCGTGACTTTGCCCAAATAATTGTCACGTTTGAATTGCTGCCCATTGATCGTCTTTAAATTTAATGCAAGCGGCAATCTGTTACCTTTGAATTTCTTTAATGAAATATCCAGACCATTCGTTGTTGATTTACTTGCTGGTGCTAGTTGAATTGTTTCCTTAGGAACATCGAGCCAACTTAATAACTTAATATCCTTTGTTACTTCCACAGGAATATCTTTTAATATTAACGTTGTGTTACTCGATGTATCACCTGAATAAAACAGACCAATCACATCTTTTTTAATTCTAAAGAAAACTTGTGCACCACCCTTTCTTAAATTTTCGAGTAATCCAGTCAACTGCCAACGGTTACCTCGTTTCCCCGCTTGGTAAATCATTATTGGAATATTGGTCGAATAAGCAATATCAGCGTAAACAGGCGGCAAACCAAGCGCAGGAACTGTACTATAGAGTTCTGGAGAAAATAAAATAGCGCCATTTAAATAATGGCTATTATCTTGTTGGTGTCGTTGCTGCCAGACCCTTGCGCCGCGTAATAATGGTAACGCACCATAAGAACGGGTTAATAAGGTAATCCTCTTACCTGTCTTCTTATAAGCAGCATCAATTAAACTCGCTACATAGCTCCCATTAAACCCACGCATTGTCGTGGTGTTTTTAGGTAAAAACAAACTATCCGCTAAATCAACATGCCATACTTCAACACCATACTTTACTAATTTTTCAGATATCTTTTTTGAACGTTGATGCGAGCCATAACCTGGTGCAATCCATATAACAAGTTCCTCTCCTGTTGCAGGGTATCGCGTCACAAAAAGCTCTTGTTGCCCAACAGGTATTTCTAGTTCCTCCATTATGGAGGCAACAAGACTGTTATTGCATAACAACAATAAAAATAAAATAAAGATTTTATTTTTCAACAATGACAAAGCCTGTTTCTCCAGAAATACTCAACGCATAAAAAAGGCTAACACGTGGTCAGCCTTTTTCTTATCATCAATATCGATAAATTAGTCTGAACGGCTGGTGGTTTCTAACAGATGGTAACCAAACTGTGTCTGAATAGGACCATGCACAACGTTCAGTTCATCATTGAAAACAACCTTATCAAATTCAGGCACCATTTGACCTTGACCAAACTCACCTAGCTCGCCACCACTTTGACCTGATGGGCATTTTGAGTGTTCTTTTGCAATATCAGCAAAACTGGCGCCATCGGCAATTTGTTTTTTCAAGTCTTCACATTGTTCTTCTGTTTCTACGAGTATATGTCTTGCGCTGGCTGTTGCCATGAGAGTTCTCCACATTAATTGTCTATATCAGGCCGCAGATCATACCAGAAAGTGTGCTAAAATGAATTCACGCCTATCTTACTGATTTACTATAAATAAAGACATATTCCACGTGACTGATACTTCATTTTCTTCATTAGCCTTATCGCCTGAGCTTCTCGCCAATATTCAATCATTAGAATATGTCGAGATGACGCCCATTCAGGCTCAAAGTATTCCAGCGATTATTGCGGGGAATGACATATTGGCACAGGCAAAAACCGGTAGTGGAAAGACCGCCGCATTTGCAATTGGCTTATTGCATCAACTTGATACTCAAAGCTATACCACTCAGGCACTGATTCTCTGCCCTACACGCGAACTTGCCGATCAAGTAAGTAAAGAAATCCGCCGCCTGGCACGTGCTATGCCCAATACTAAAATACTCACCCTCTGTGGCGGTAAACCGTTTGGCCCCCAACTTGCCTCACTGGAACATAATCCGCATATCGCTGTGGGAACACCCGGTCGTATATTAAAGCACCTTATCAAAGGCTCCTTAGACGTATCCGGGACAAAAATATTGGTGCTTGATGAAGCTGACCGCATGTTAGACATGGGCTTTCAAGATGACATGATGGCAATTATTGACATGCTGCCACAGCAACGCCAAACATTATTATTTTCTGCAACCTACCCCGATGAAATTAAAGATATTAGTCATGCGATACAAAACCCCCCTGTTGATATACGTGTTGAAACAACACACGATACACATAAAATAAAACAGGTATTCTATGAAGTAGAAAAGGGAGAACGCACCAGGAACCTTGTTGCACTTTTACACCACTACCGCCCTCAATCGACAGTCGTGTTTTGTAACCGTAAATACCAATGCCAGGAACTCGCTGAAGAACTCTGGCAACGTGGATTCCATGCGCTTGCCTTACACGGCGATCTGGAACAAAAACAGCGTGATCAAGTCCTGGTTCAGTTCTCAAATAAAAGCAGCTCTATTCTTATTGCAACCGATGTTGCCGCACGCGGTCTTGATATCAAAGATTTAGAAGCCGTTATTAACTATGAATTATCACCTGATCCTGATGTACATGTACATCGAATTGGTCGTACGGGTCGTGCAGGAAATACCGGCCTGGCACTCAGTCTGTTTACGGCATCGGAGTCACCCAAAGTTAATGCCATTGAAAAATATCAAGACATCGCTATACGAATCGATCACACTGCAACACTTAAAGCGCGAGAACATTTCAAGCTCATCCCCCCCATGGTGACATTGTCGATTAATGGTGGCCGTAAAGATAAAGTGCGTGCCGGTGATATTTTAGGCGCCCTAACGGCCAATAAAATCATCAACGGTAAGCAAATCGGAAAAATAGATATCTTTGATTATATTGCTTATGTTGCTGTTGAACGTTCAATAAGCAAACAAGCA
>JALTKS010000104.1:0-31105 GCA_027006175.1 Gammaproteobacteria bacterium | reverse complement strand
CACCTATGCCAATAGTGATTTTGTAGCCATTAGTGGTTTTGACGAAGAAGAAATTCTGGGTAAAAACCATAACCTCGTTCGACACCCAGACATGCCCCCTCTTGCATTCGCCGATTTATGGGCAACCATTAAAACCGGAAAGCCATGGATGGGAATTGTAAAAAATCGCTGTAAAAATGGTAATTTTTATTGGGTAGATGCTTTTGTTACACCAACGATGGATGGTGACAATATCACTGGTTACCAATCTGTACGCCTTAAACCTAATAAGGAACACGTTAAAAACGCTGAGAAACTATACAAAACCTTATGGAAACCTGCATCAGGATTTGCAAAATTTATATCTGCTATATCACCCAAGCTAACGGGCAAAATTGTTCTAGGTCAAATTGCATCCGTACTTGCCGGTGTCATTAGTATTATGAGTTTTGGCACTGATACTTACTTCTCATGGTTTACCGCTATTGCACTCATGATTGCAGTAGGCATTTTCACAGCACACTTGATAGCATGGCCATGGAAAAAAGCCGCTGAAGAAAGCAAAAGTATTTTTGATAATGCGGTTGCACAGAATGTTTACACGGGCCGGCATGATGAATTAGGTCAACTGCAGCTCGTTATTAAAATGCAGCATGCACAGCAAGAAACCATTGTTTGGCGTATCGGCGACCTCACTGGAAATATTGAACAGATATCTGAACACGCATCCAATATAACGCAACAAACTGAACAGGATATGAGAAACCAGATGTCAGAAGTAGAACAGGTTGCTACCGCCATGAATGAGATGACAGCAACGGTTCACGAAGTTGCACAAAATGCAGCGTTAACGGCTAGCTCTACCGAAAGTGCTGACCAGGAAGTAATCAATGGTAAGAACATTGTCGATGACACAATCAATCGAATCAATGGTCTCGCTGATGAAGTTGAGAAAGCGGTCCAAACTATCAATAAACTTGCAGAAGATACGGATCAAATTGGTTCTGTGGTGGATGTGATACGTGGTGTATCAGAACAAACTAATTTGCTGGCACTTAACGCCGCAATTGAAGCAGCAAGAGCAGGTGAACAAGGCCGTGGCTTTGCCGTGGTTGCCGATGAAGTTCGTACGCTTGCAAGTAGAACGCAAGATGCGACATCAGAAATTCAATCAATGATCGAATCTCTCCAATTATCTGCAAAACAAGCATCTGAAGTCATGGTCAAAAGCCAGGAATCAGCAAATGGCAGTGTCGAACAAGCACGTGCAGCAGGCCAATCTCTTGAAACGATTACCTCGGCGGTGAAAACAATTACAGACATGAGTGCACAGATAGCCACTGCGGCAGAAGAGCAAAGTGCTGTGTCTGAAGAAATTAATCGCAATATCATCAATATTAGTACGGCAACAGACCAAACGCTGAACGCAACACAAGAAGCAAGCCAGGCGAATAGCAAATTGGCGGATGCTACTACCCGCCTTGATACCATGGTAAAACAATTTGGTATTTAGCTAGTAAAAGATGCTCACAGGCAGAAGTGTGGATATTAATTCACCGATATTTTTAAAAACATCTTCTCGATAACTATTGTTTCTGTATAACATGCCAATTCTACGGTACGGTTTAGGATCACTAAATTCAATATACTGAACGGCATCCTTTTTAGTTGTTTTCTTTGGTACGGCAAGCTCAGGCATTAAGGTTAAACCCATATTCTCACCCACCATATGGCGTAATGTTTCAAGACTGGTTGCCTGAAATTGCGTACCTTCACTGGCTCCCGCCAAGTGACATATATCCAATACATGTCCGCGGAGACAGTGCCCCTCTTCGAGCAACAACATTTCAATATTATTAATATCACCCAGGCTTATTTGTTTTTTCTTTGCCAATTTATTCTTACGATGTAACGCTAAGCGAAATGGCTCTCTAAATAAATCATATTCAGTAAAATTATGCTTCTCAATCGGTAACGCAAGAATAAGTAAATCAAGCTCGCCATGTTCGAGCTTCTCGAGTAAGACATGAGTTTGATACTCATATAACCAAACTTTTAAATTAGTGAATTTTTCACTCAGCCCCGGCATTATTATAGGTAGAAGATACGGGGCAATCGTTGGAATTATTCCCATTTTCAAATCACCGTTCATCGGGTCATGGTATGTCTGAGCAATATCCTCAATAACCTTTGTTTCTGATATGACTCGGCGAGCTTGCTCATAGATAGCGAGTCCGACTTCAGTCATTTCAACATGTCGATTGGTTCTTTCTACCAGTAAAACGCCTAACTCCTCTTCCAGCTTGCGTAACTGACCACTTAATGTTGGCTGACTCACAAAACAACGCGCTGCCGCTTTATGAAAATGGCGTTCTTCCGCGACTGCAATTAAATATTCTAAATCTCGTAATTTCATAAACAAACCAAATGATAGTTATTACCTATCATTTTAGTAGGTATAAACGATTTTTACAATTATTTAGTATGGTGAATAATAGCCACATCGTAGCAACAAACATGAAATTAAATAAATAGCACAAACAGGAGATACACAATGAATAGTTTTGAAGGAAAAAATGTACCACAAGTTGTATTTAAGACACGCCAAAATAATGAATTTGTCGATGTTACCACTGATGACCTATTTAAAGATAAGACCGTTGTTGTTTTTTCTTTACCCGGTGCGTTTACACCAACCTGCTCGTCAACGCATTTGCCACGTTACAATGAACTAGCCAGTACATTCAGAGAAAATGGCGTGGATGACATTATTTGTATATCAGTCAACGATGCTTTCGTTATGGATGCATGGAAAGAAAACCAGGAAGCAGAAAATATTACGCTTATCCCGGATGGAAATGGTGAATTTACAGCTGGTATGGATATGTTAGTTGATAAGTTTGATCTTGGCTTTGGCAAGCGTTCATGGCGTTACTCGATGTTAGTTAAAAATGGTGTTGTTGAAAAACAATTCATTGAACCTGATGTACCGGGTGATCCATTTGAAGTCTCTGATGCCGATACAATGATTAATTACATTAACCCAGATGCCAGGAAACCGGCTGCTATCAGCGTCATTACACGCCCTGGCTGCCCTTTCTGCGCAAAGGCGAAAGATCTTCTTAAAAACAATGAAATGAGCTTTGAAGAAATCGTATTAGGCAAAGATGCAAGCCTTCGCTCAGTTCGTGCCATGACAGGATATGAAAAAGTACCTCAGGTATTTATTGAAGGTCAACACATTGGTGGTTCTGAAGAATTAGAAGAATATCTTCAGAAAGATGCGGCGGCATAATAACCGTTTAAACAAAAGCCTGACTCATTATTGAGTCAGGCTTTTGTCTTTAATAATCTATACAGAAATATTGCTTGGCATGTTAAGGTGATGAATCGTAATTATTTAGCAAAATAACGATGAGCCACCCTGATAAAAAAACTAGATTATGGCCCGGTGAGCTCACTATGCTCACGGATAAGTCCATTGATGACCTCGCTGAACGTTATAAGAGCGAATATAAAAAACTCCTAACCGCCGAAGCCATCCCGCTCTCAAAAGATAATATTGAACTACTAAGTAAACTTTATATCCCTCTTTCCTACTGGTTATCCCTGAAAAAGGAAAAGCCTTTTACGTTAGGCATTAATGGTGCACAAGGTTCTGGGAAAACCACTTTCACCAAAATCCTTAAACTATTGCTCAACCATATTTACAAAAAATCGGTCGTTAGCTTTTCGATTGATGATTTATATTTAACTCAACAAGAACGCTTAAAACTGAGTAAGTCGCAGCATCCCCTATTAGCAACACGAGGCGTACCTGGCACGCATGATATTACACTTGGTCTCGATATTTTTCAGCAACTAAAAGGCGATAATAAATCACCTACCTATATCCCAACCTTCAACAAAGCAATAGATGACCGAAACAACCAACATAACTGGCAAAAAATATTAATCAAACCCGATATTATATTATTCGAAGGATGGTGTGTTGGTGCCCAAGCTGAAACAGACCAATCACTAAATAAAGCCATTAATTTATTAGAAGAGAAAGAAGACATTAATATGCATTGGCGCAAATACATCAATGATCAACTTAAAGATACCTACACAACACTTTTCTCAGAAATTGATGAATTAATTATGTTGAAAATACCTGATTTTCAAAAAGTGATTGAGTGGAGAAAACTACAGGAAACCAAGCTTAAAAATTCGTCAGGTCAGTATGCGGGTATGAATGAACAGGAAATTGAACGTTTCACGATGCATTTTGAAAGAATTACACGCAACTGTCTGAAAGAAATGCCAACGAGAGCAACATTAGTCTTCGAAATAGGAATGGAACACTGTATAAACAATGCTCTTTACAATAAATAATTTTATATAGCTGTCTCCTTCGCTTTCACTACGTTTATTTGCTTTAGCTCACAATGAATTAAGCGAGAATATCTACTCCGAATAATGCCTGAGATCGTTCCTGATCATCTTGTGTTTCAATATTGAAATAAGTTTGAAGTGCGTTGGATGTTCTAGCGTTATCCACATCAACTTTTACATAACTGTAGCGTTGATTTTGTTTCGCTAATATTTCTATGTTAGTGGGTTCTGCCTGGCGGCCGCGATTTACCGGAATATTGACAGCAGGTTGGCTACGCTCATCTTGAGCCGGAACGGGCGCAACTGTACCTTGTGACGAATTTGTCGGCAACCGTGGTGGCACTATGCCTGGAAGTGTACGAACCTGCATCCTTGTCCCTGTTCGATGATAGCAATCTGACGGATTGTATCACCGCCCTTTAGTAAAAATCATCTTGTAAAACCGCACTTAAATTAAGTATTCGAGCATGTTTTTATTCAGCTAGTATAGCCGTAAAGGTGTATATTCAACATATCATCACGGAGGACGTTCTCATGGCAACATCTAAATCTAAAGCAAAGAGTAAGAAAAAACCTGCGGCAAAGAAAAAACCAACCGTTAAAAAGAAGACCAAAGCCAAGAATAAGCCTGCGACTAAGTCTGGCCCGGGTGCTAGCTCAATATCTGCCGCTGAAAAACAGCGATTAATCCAGGAAACCGCCTATTTCATTGCTCAACAGCGTGGTTTTGCTCCTGGAAATGAAATTCAAGACTGGTTAATAGCTGAAAAAAAGGTCAATGAGATAATATAAGCCATCAATACCGCATTTTTTATTGCATGAAGCAGGCTAAAGCCCCAAAATACAGCCGCTCTCATTTTTAAGCGGATTTACCATGAATTTTGATGATCGTCCCGGTCCAATTAACGCAATTTGCCTAATCTGGACCTTATTAGTTGTTTACAGTCTCTATAACCTGTCAAATGCTAACCTGGCGGCGATGCCGGAATGGTTTAATGTTTATTACCTTGCCTTAAGTGTTGGTCAGCTCGTGGCGATAATCGGCTATTGGCAAATGCGCAAATGGGGCGTGTTATTGTTCACCAGTATGATTGTTATTGAGCAAGCGACATTAATTACTTTTGTTGGTTTTAACCCCCTTAGCCTATTTCTACCGCTCATCGTACTGATGGTTGGTATGGCTCATTATAACGAAATGAAATAGGCCCTAGCCCGGTGGCCAGGTAAGATTACGCCCTGCCAACACATGCATGTGGATATGAAACACGGTTTGCCCACCGCCTGCATTACAATTCATAACCGCGCGATAACCTGCTTCTGCTACCCCTTCCTGCTCGGCTATTTTGGCTGCGGCAAGGGTAAGCTGCCCTGCCAATTGGGCATCCGCTTCATCCAAATCATTTAAAGTTGAAATATGACGCTTTGGTATCACCAACACATGTAATGGTGCTTGTGGGCTGATATCTCTGAAGGCAAGTACATTTTCATCTTCATAAACAGTGTCCGGTTTTATTTCACCTGAAACCATTTTACAAAATAGACAATCTGTCATTATTGCATTCCTCATTATTTCATTTTTACAGATGACGTAAGCATAATCTTTCGTTATTATGCGCGCCACAATTTCCGAACTCGAGAATTATTTTTCATCATGACATCTGTAACCCGTATTGGCATTATTTCTGACACACATGGTGTGCTTGACCCACGTATTGCTGACGTTATCAGCAGCTGTGATATTGCTATCCATGCTGGCGACATTATGGGACAGCACGTTTTAGAACAAATGCGTCCTCGTAGCGGCGAGATTGTTGCTGTTCGCGGCAATAATGATATCGAGGCTATTTGGGATACGGCAGAACACTCTACTCTCGAAAAACTTGAGCATGTAGAACACCTTAAGCTCCCCGGTGGTTCGCTTGTTGTGGTTCATGGGCACATGCATGGTGGCAACCATCCCTGCCATACGATAATGCGTGATCAATTTCCCGATGCTCGCGCGATTGTCTATGGCCATAGTCATAAGATGGTATGTGATACTGATGAATCACCGTGGGTTGTTAATCCCGGGGCAGCAGGAGAAACACGCACCAGAGGGGGCGCTTCGTGTCTTGTTCTTGAAGCAAGCGAACAAGACTGGCGTATTGAATCAATCCGTTTTGCTGATAAGGAAACCGCCTAGGCACGCCGACGTTTTAATGCCTTCTCGGTTTGATTAACAATTTCAGCGGCAGTTGCTTGATCAAAAAACAGACTGTCTTGTAAAGCAATCGTTCGAATTCTGGTTGCTTTCTTACTCACCGCCTCAAGTGTTATTTCAATCGTACGATCTTGTGTTATTGCATTAATGACTTTTCCCTTTTCCGTTTTCTTTACCGACTTAACCTTAATCCCCATTCTTTTCAATGCCACGAAAGTTGCTTTTTTAACGTGTTTCATCGGTGCGGTAAAGGTTCGATAAGCAACACTGCCCAAGCCATGAGATAGCCCTGTTGATGCTCCTGCACCTAATAACGTTAACGTTACTGGTTCACAAGCTGTCAACGTTATACTGCTAAACAGTACAGCGACTAATTGCCATTTAGGTTTTCGCATATCGAGTAATCTCACAGTATGAGCAAACACTCTAGCCTGTTATGATCAGGTGAACTGTGACCAAAGACACAAAACAAATAGTTTTAAGCCCTTAAAATGACTAAACATAAAAAAATACGGATTATTCAGATCAGTGATTGTCATCTGTCCGCAGACGCGCAACAACAATGGTTTGAGCGTAACCCTGCCCGTTCTCTTGAAGAAATAATTACACTTGTTAATTATAACGAACCGAGTGACAGTATTGTTATTGCCACCGGCGATCTAAGTCATGACGGTTCAGAAAAAAGTTATCTCACTCTGTCTCAACAGTTTTCTGATTTTAACAAAGATGTCTATACGCTCGCGGGCAACCATGATAACCCAAAGCATATCAATAACCATCTAAATAAAAACAAACTAAAATCAGTTTCTCACTTTGTACAAGGAAACTGGCTAGTGCTCATGCTTGACACCCATGTACCTAAACAAGAACACGGACTTCTCTCGACACAGCAACTCGAACAGGCTAACGTGTTACTTGGCGCTCATACGGAGAAATATGTTCTTATCGCCATGCACCATCCTCCCATTCATATTAACTCGGCATGGATTGATAAAATAAATTTACACAATGGTGATGACTTTAAAATGCTGACTTCTCATTATAAAAACATTAAAGCCGTTACCTTTGGGCATGTACACCAACATTACGATACCACTATCGACAATATTCAGTTCTTTGCCTGCCCTTCAACTTGCCATCAATTTTTACCCAACAGCGAACATTTTGCCGTTGATAATATCAACCCGGGATACCGTTGGTTTGATCTGCAACCGAATGGCGATATGAGCAGTGGAATAACACGTTTAAAATAAAACAGGACAGGATGATGTCTATAATAAATAAATTAATCTTAAAAACATTCTTGATAACGGCACTTAGCCTTACTTCCCTTTCCGGTTGCGATACATCAGAAGATGAATTGGCACTTCGCGAGAATATAACCTCCATGCGTAAAGCCATTACATCGCATAAACCAGAACAGCTAATGCAACACATCGACTCGAGCTATAAAAGCCCTGCGCATCTTAATTTTAAGGCATTAAATACGTTTGTTAATTATCACCTCAGTAATAACCGTGTTATTCATCTTTACCTGGCTGACATAGAAATCGACATTGATGGTGATAGCGCAAAAGTAATTTTCTATAGTGGTGTGGCGGGTGGTCCGAATCAGATTCCTGAACGAGGTCGATTATTTAAAGTAGGCACACGCTGGTTAAAAACAGATGGGCAATGGAAAGTAACACAAGCCAAGTGGCGACCTGCGCTTATACCAAAAAAATAAAAAACCCGATCTCAATTGCGATGACTATTCATCAACGGTACGGAAATCTATCTCACCAAAATCACCAGTATCATCCCACTCATTGCCAAATGTATCAGTAATAATAATGCTTTGATGAATACCTTCAATAGGCACTCGATCATCAAGATCTTTATCCATATCCCTGAGTTGTTGATCACGACTCACTTTAAGGTATTCACGATTATGTTGATGTGTTCGATTCATCTTCTACACCTCCAACGTTTACGATCCTAATTAAAGCCCCATCCGAACAAAAAAAATAGCTAATTTTTTTTATTAGACTGATAAGACCTTTGAATAAGATTCAGGTGTATTAAATTCATGTCCTTGTTTAAGACAATCCTTTAACCATTTCTCTGCAAAGGTATTAAGACGCCATTTTATATCGGTATCCAGGCCACGATGCCATGTATAGGTACGTGCATGAGCAGGACTGCAACCATCTTGATTTGCAATGGCTTCAGCCACACGTGCATCATGACAAACCCTTAACCACAAATCAGGTGCGGGTAATGATGCAGGACCAGCCATGAATTCATGGGTTAACGATATAACCGTTGTGTAAGGACTGCGTTCGATAATACGCAGGTGTAAATCAGGGGCATTCAACACTGAAGAAACGCAACCATCTGTCATTTGACGTAATTGCGGAATTAATTTCATTAATAACTGGAAATTAATTTCGTGGAGTCGTTCTAAATCATGACTACGTTTATGATTAATCGTGTGACTCATTTGTTTTCGTTCCGAATCTTCATAACGCTAACTATCGTTGAGTCTGCCGCAGAGATCAATCTTGACTTTGCTGTTCTTGCCACCTACGCAATCGTGCATTAAGGCGTGCATGTGCCTGGTTTAATAATTGACTTACGCGTGATTCGGTTACTGCAATAATAGAACCTATTTCGCGTAGATTTAATTCGGATTCATAATAAAGTGAGATAACAATTCGTTCGCGATCGGGTAACCCTGAAATGGCATGGCTTAAGCTTTCCTTAAAACGCGCCTTCACTAACAGTTGACTTGGATCGCTGCTGCTATCGACTAAGCCTGGTAAAAAATCTTCTTTATCCAGACCATATTGATCCATACTCACAATACAGGCATGGCTGTCTTGCAAAATCAGGTAGTACTCATCTAATTCAATACCTAGTTCTTGGGCAATTTCTTGATCACGTGCATCGCGCCCTGTTCTACCTTCAATAATGCGTATGGCTTCGGCTAAATCACGCGCCTTTTTATGCACCGACTTTGGTGCCCAATCATTCTTACGAAGTTCATCTAGCATGGAACCACGAATACGAATACCCGCATAGGTTTCAAACCGTGCGCCTTGCCCAGAGTCAAAATTACGACCTGCTTCAATCAAACCAATCATGCCAGCTTGAATCAGATCATCAACCTGTACCGAATCGGGTAAGCGTGCCTTTAAATGATAAGCAATTCGCTTCACCAGGGTTGCGTGTTGTATAACCAACTCATCAACCCCACCACAATTCTCCAGATACTGTGCGTCAGGCGTTTTCGAGGAATCAACCATTGTTGTTATCTATACCCATTTTGCCTTTTCAGAGACTCTGCTTGGCGCACAATGCGCTGAAACCAACCATTATCGGCTGGCTACTGATACTGAGTCGGCAAGCATGGGCATTTCTTTAGCTCTGATAGACCGTTAGAATGACGATATAACAATGTTAGAAATGTGCTTTTATGCTGTATCGACAAATAATAGTGATTTTTGCCTTATTTTTAAGTGCCTGCACAGCCACTTCGCCACAAAATAAACCGGCAGAATCTGAAATTGGCTACCTCGCCAAGAGCGACATCGACACGGTGGCTGATATACACCTGCGCCAGATTGACCAATACTTAAAAGAGCTCTCATACAAGCTCTACCGACGAAATCCACGCCATTGTGAGGGAGGAACGCCAAAGATTGACCAGTGCGTTAAACAACTCTTTAAAACCAGTCACCACCCCAAATCATCGAGTGAAAAATCAATTAAAAACATAAAGTTAAGTCTGGATAAAGATTTTACAGGGGATCGTGTTGGGCGCTTTATACTCGGGCTTCGCTCAATGCTTCATAGTGCCTACAGCAATAAAACCGAGTTTTTCTTCTTTGATGAGCTGGATCCGCAAAAACTCTATAATTCAGCTCGAAATATTGAAATTGCCGTCTGGCGGCTGAGTAATTTCCGGGATAATAAAGGCAAACTTCTGTTAATCACCAATAGTATGGAAACAGGCATCGCTAACCTGAGTTTTGAACGATTATTTGGGAAGTTGGTTGCCACGCAAGACACCATGGCAAAGATTATTGCGGAAAGCTCACGCCGACGCATCAAAAACATTATTCAGCGGCTTGCTACCGCTGTTTTTCTACCAATATAAGCTACTTATTCTCATTAAGATCGCGTAACAAGCTGGAAAGCATGTCGTCAACCGTTGAAACCACCTTGGCAGAGGCCTGGACCTGAGCCAGATCCTGCCTTAATGCCACCATCGGCTCGGCAAGCCCGGATAAGGTTGTATTCTCGCTGGTCGTACCAAAGCTGGCTATTTTTTGAGCATTCTCAGCCGCGCTATTCAAACCTCGCTGAATACCTTGAACACCGGTTGCCAGTACTGAGTTAATTGCCATCGTTGAAACCCACTATTACCCATCAGATCAGGCAATTTTCATTGCCATCACTGCTGTAACGTCCAATTTAATCGGATCTTTAGGCTTATTTTCCTTTGTTTAAAGGCAGATCACGTTGCTTTTCATACTCGGACATCGAACCATCATAAAGCTTCACATTGCTATAACCCAAACTACGTAGGGTCAAATAACTCTGGCTGGCACGATGACCTGAACGGCAGTACACAATCAATGGCTTATCCTTGTCTGTTATCCCGAGTTTCGTCAATTCACCTTGCAATACCTCGTTACTACGTGGCACAAAGCCATGTTCAAAATCAACATTTGCCTCCCAGGGCCACCACTTAGCATTGGGAATATGCCCACTGCGCGGATAACGGGGATGCCCCAGATATTCTTCCATTGAGCGCACATCTAACAGGCTGGCTGATTTGTTATTTTTAATGTCCTCCAGCGTTGCTTCATTATTACGTCCATTTTTTGCTGCTTTATGTACTTTAGGCAATCGATTAACCGGCACATTGTCCACACGGTGCCCTTCTAATACCCATTTAACCAGGCCGCCACGCAATACCGACACATTAGCATGACCGATACGCTCTAATTCCCAGAACAAGCGCCCTGCATTCAAACCGCCCATATCATCATAGATAATCACATGCTTATCTGCGGTAATGCCAAGGCTCCCTAACACCTTATCTAGCTGCTTATTCGGTAAACGCACAGAGACTTTATCTTTACGCTTCATGACAATGTCCTGATAAGACAAACGCACCGCACCAGGAATGTGATAACGTAGGTATTGAACGCCATCACTGGTCATATCGACAATAACCAGATTGTCTTGCTTGAGGTTTTTTGCCAACCAGTCATGGTCAACATATATGGGCGCAGCCATGAGTAACTTCTGCGAAAACATTAATACTAACAATACCAAGAACCGTTTCATATTCACCTCAAAACAATGCCAAAAAATAATACTAACATTTCTACGCCCGTAACTCGCCGAGAAAAACTAGCCTGGATTATGTACGACTTTGCCAATTCAGGTTATACCACTGTTGTATTAACCACCATCTACAATGCCTATTTTGTTTCGACCATTGCAATGAATAATGGTTTCAATAGTGCTAAGGCAACCTTGATCTGGACACTTACAATAGCAATCGGTAATTTACTCGTTCTATTTTCAGCACCCATCCTGGGTGCCTATGCAGATATTCATCAAGCACGAAAGAAATTGCTCTTTATTGTGACCGCTGCTTGTATTCTTTTTACGGCATTACTTGTTATACCTGAAGCAGGCGATGTTGCGCTTGCTTCGGTTTTTATTATTATTTCCTATTTTATGTTCGCCAGCGGTGAAAATTTAATCGCCGCCTTCTTACCTGAACTTACAACACATAATGACATTGGCCGCTTATCCGGTATGGGTTGGTCAATTGGCTTTCTCGGTGGGCTTGTTGCGCTGGCATTATGTATGGCATACGTGCTTTGGGCAGAATCAGTGGGGCAAGTGGCAAGCGATTATGTGCCTGTGACGATGCTTATTGTGGCGCTATTCTTTGCGATAGCAACCATACCAACCATGCTGTATCTAAAAGAACGTGGACACGCTCATATTAATAAAGATCATATTGCCAGTAATGCATTTAAGCGTGTTATCAGCACAATAAAATCACTCAATCATTATCCTGAACTACGCCGTTTTATGATGGCTATTATTTCTTTTCAGGCTGGCATTTACATCGTCATCGTACTGGCCGCTGTTTATGCGGAACAAGTAATGGGGTTTGATACCAAACAAAATATAATATTAATTGGCATCGTCAATATTACTGCCGCCATTGGTGCATTCGGCTTTGGTCATTTGCAAGATAAATCAGGTTCTATCAAAACATTACTCTTCACACTTTTACTATGGTGTATTGCGATTATCACTGCGTGGTCGAGTCAGGATATCAACAGCTTCTGGATCGCTGCTAATCTTATTGGCTTATCTCTCGGGGCATCACAGTCTGCCAGCCGCGCATTAGTCGGTTTATTTAGCCCTGCCGGACGTTATGGTGAATTTTTTGGCTTGTGGGGAATGTGCGTCAAACTTGCCGCCATCATCGGACCAATAAGTTATGGTCTGATTAACTGGCTAAACAACGGTAATCATCGGGATAGTATTCTAACTACACTGGTGTTTTTTATTTTAGGAATTGTTATCTTGCTAACAATTGATGAACAGCGCGGAAAACAACGCGTAACAGATCAACATATTTTTAGACAGGATTAACAAGATTGACAGGATTAAAGTGTTTTTTGTAACCAAGGCAAGCTAAGTGCTTTAAAATCGTTAAAGCTCAGGAAGTTGTTTCTTTATATTTTTCTTTATAAATCATGTCAATCTTGTTAATCCTGTCTAAATATTTATTCATAAAAAAGGGCAGCTAAATAGCCACCCTTCTTTTCAACGTACAAGCATTTAAAACTTAGCTATTACGTTGCTTTTCCATCATGTCATGAATAACCGGTCCAAGAATCAGCTCCATTGCGAAACCCATCTTGCCGCCTGGTACAACAATACAGTTGCGACGTGACATGAATGAACCGTCAATCATATTCAACAAGTAAGGGAAATCAACACAGCTCTTCGCTGGATCTTTAAAACGAATCACGATAAAACTTTCATCCGGTGTAGGAATGTCACGTGCAATAAACGGGTTTGATGTATCAACCGTTGGTACACGTTGGAAGTTAATATCTGTTTGTGAGAACTGCGGTGTAATGTAATGAACATAGTCATGCATACGACGCAAGATGGTGTCAGTGACCGCTTCAGCAGAGTAACCGCGTTGACTTGTGTCACGATGAATTTTTTGAATCCACTCGAGGTTCACAATCGGCACAACACCAATCAATAAATCAGTGTGCGCAGCAACATTAATGTCGCCATCTTTAGCACCACCGTGCAGACCTTCATAGAACAACAAGTCAGTTTCTTCAGTAATTTTTTCCCATGGCGTAAATTGACCAGGAACATTACTTAAACCGAGGCGCTCGTTATGTTCAGCCGCTTCTTCATCACTATGGAGATAGTAACGACGTTCACAAGTACCCGTTTCAGAGTACTCCTTAAACGTATCTGCTAATTTGCCGAACAAGTTAGCTTCTGGACCAAAGTGGCTCAGTTGCTTGCCTTCTTTTGCAAACTTTTCAATGGCAGCTTTCATTTCTTGACGATCGTAGGCATGGTAACTATCACCCTCGATCACCAAAGGTTTAATATTTTCGCGACGGAACAAGTGCTCAAAAGCAACTTTGACGGTCGTTGTGCCTGCACCGGAAGAACCGGTCACTGCGACAATCGGGTGTTTCTCAGACATAGCAAATCCTCTAAACTGGTCTAAATAGCGGAGCGTATCATAGCAGAATAATTAGCAAACAGACGATTAATGAGCATTTCCGTTTGTTATCAGGGTATTAGCCTTACTTGTTAGCACCTAAATCACGCGCACGCTGGCTTGTTTGGGCTAAATTGCTCGATTCTTGAACAATTTGAGGCCACCCCTGGCTGTGCTGCTGAACGAGGTCGGCAAATAAATGAATATGTGCATCACTGGCATTTAAAGCAGGAATATACTGGTATTGCTTTCCACCATTATCCATAAACACATCACGGTTTTGCATCGCCATTTCTTCCAGCGTTTCCAGACAATCAGCAGAAAATCCGGGACAAATAACATCGACAGATTCCACGCCCTGCTTCGCCCATTGCTCAAGCGTCTTATCTGTATAAGGTTGTAGCCACTTGGCCTTGCCAAGACGAGATTGAAAACTAATTGCCCACTCATCATCGGCTAACTTGAGCTTTTCAGCTAATAAGCGTGCTGTTTTCTGACACTGGCAAAAATAAGGATCACCCGCGAGTAACATCGCTTCTGGCAAACCATGAAATGACATAAGCAGACGTTGACTCGCCGGATTTGTTTCTCGAAATTCACGCACACTGTTAGCCAACGCTTCTATATACAATGGATTATCATGATAATCATTAATAGTACGAAGTTCCGGTATCCAGCGCACCCTTTGTAATTCACGGCTCACAATATCAAACACCGCAGCGGTAGTGGTGCCTGAATATTGCGGGTAGGCAGGTAATACCAATAAACGCCGAACTCCCTGCTTTCTTAAGATTTCCATTGCCTCTGGAATGGAGGGTTTGCCATAACACATGCCTAATACCACGGGCATATCTGCTCCTGCCTGTGTCTTCAACTCTGCAGCCAACGCATCACGCTGATGTTTGCTAATCACCAATAAAGGTGAGCCCTCCTTCATCCAGACACTTTCATAGGCTTTTGCAACATGACGTGGACGGAACGGCAAAATAATAAAATTAAGCAATACCCACCAGACAGGACGCGGGATCTCAACAACTCGCGGATCGGATAAAAATTCGCGCAAAAAACGTCGCACCGCGCCGGTTGTAGGCGCTTCTGGCGTACCTAAGTTGCAGAGTAAAACCCCCGTAGAATCAATTGATTCGTGATCGTAGTCTGCTTCACCAATAAATTTTTGCGTCATTATTTTTCTTGCTCTATGAGATTTTAATGAAGATTATACATCATCAGGACTTTTTGCCTGACACTGCTATACTTTGTATCATTATTCAATAAGCATACTAAAGAGTAAACAAATGCGCACCTTGGCTTCTACAAATATTTTTATCAGTTCTATTATTCTCAGTCTTTCTCTGGGCACCAATTTAGCACTTGCTGATCCACCCGAGCATGCTCCTGCCCATGGCTATTATAAAAACAATAATCAAGGACATGATTACAACCAGCGCAAAAGATATGACGATCATGATAGTCGATACCAACAACCTCGAAGCTACAACAACAATCAACACGGAAACTACCGGGATGATCGTTACCGGTCTTACAACCAACATAGCTCAAATAATCAACCGCAACTCAGATGCGATCCAAATGCGAACACCGACTCAACAGCCGGTACTGTTATTGGTGGTATCATTGGCGGCATTCTCGGTTCGAATATAGGTAAAGGCAAAGGTAAGACCCTTGCTACCATTGCAGGCGTTATTGTCGGGGGTACTGTAGGCAATAAGGTTGGCTCATCCATGAATGAACGAGATCGTTACTGTGCGGGTCAAGCCCTCGGACAGGCACAAGACAATCAAGCCGTTGCGTGGACTAATCCTGATACTCATCAGGAATACACTGTCACCCCTCAACGCACCTACACACAAAACAACGGACAACAATGTAGAGATTACACATCATCTGTTGTGATCGATGGACGCAATGAAAGAGCAACGGGCACTGCCTGTAAAGACCATGATGGTAACTGGAAAATAATCAACTAAATTATGAATCAATCCATTGTTTAGCTTTGGCTTTGCTTTCAAAAATTTTTATTGGCCAGGTTTTATCATTATTATTCAACTCAAAGTATGTTTTATACATACTTACCAAACCGGTTAAAACTAACTTACCTGTAATAATTGCCAATTTAACATTTGAATTCGATTTATAAGCCTTAGCATCACATATTGCAATTTTCCTGACAAAATCAGAATCAATCGGGAAATTTTCTACATCACTAAAATCAACGATGACATAATTGATATGAGGAAAACGTTCATCTGCCGTTGCCTTTAGACAAACATCAAGATAACTATTATCAAATTCGCCAGTAACAGCGATGATGTAGCCATCTTTTTCCCATGTTATCTCTTGTGTCATGCTAGCGTTATTCTAGTCCTGCAAAAATTTTATCACGAATATCTTCGACCGAACCGACACCTTCCACTTTTACATATTTTGGTGAACCCTGTTCACCACTCGTTGACCAACTGGTGTAATAGGCAATCAATGGTTCGGTTTGTTCATGATAAACATCTAAACGCTTAAGAACCGTTTCTTCTTTATCATCATCACGCTGTACAAGATCTTCACCCGTGACATCATCCTTACCCTCAACCTTCGGTGGATTATAAATAACATGATAAGTGCGACCAGAAGCCAAATGCGCACGACGACCACTCATACGTTTAACAATTTCACTGTCATCCACATCAATTTCAACCACGGCATCAACTGGTACACCACGTTCTTTTAATGCATCAGCTTGAGGGATAGTTCTTGGAAAACCATCAAATAAGAAACCATTTTCACAATCTGCTTCTTTGATACGCTCTTCAACCAAACCAAGAATAATTTCATCAGAAACAAGCCCACCTGAGTCCATTACTTTTTTAGCTTCAAGCCCTAACGGGGTTCCCGCTTTTACTGCAGCGCGTAACATGTCACCAGTCGAGATTTGTGGAATATTAAATTTTTCCTTGATAAAAGTCGCTTGTGTTCCTTTACCTGCGCCCGGTCCACCTAATAAGATAATTCGCATGGTTATTTTTCCTTCTTTATAATTATATGCACCCTGCAATTATGCACAGCCATTGCTTGCATACCAGACTTATGAATCTATAGGCCAATGGGGTATTTTTATGACCCCCAAATACCCTGGCGAACGACACGTTGAACTTTTTTATTAAGCGGCTATTTGATTAGCCATTGCCTCTACTTCGGCTAACTCACCGTCGATTAATGACTCAAATTCTGCAACCACATCATCTTCATTAAGTCCTAATTTCTCTAACAATTCTTGTGGAAGTTCTCCATTATTTTCATCACCAATATTGACACGTTTTAATAATCTGTTTGCTACCTTCACAAGATTGACATACACATCATCTTCACCTTCATAATGTTCGGAATGATGTTCACGTACCGTTGTGCAAACGGCAGGAGGAAGCCCCCATGCATCCATTAACCATGAGCCCATTTGTGCATGCCCCATATCAATAACATCACGCGCACGCCCCATCCCTAGTACTTGTTGTTCAAGATCAGTAATCGGTTTATCTGGATTAGCAGCTACCATTTTATTGAGCAAATAAAACTCAGGTTGAAATAGATGACCGAGCAATAAAAAACCAAAGTTATGTAACAACCCCGCCAAATACACCACACCAGCTTTGGGTCGCTGTTTCACTGGCATCATTTTAGCGAGACGTTGCGTTAAAATGGCACATGCGACACTATGCCGCCAAAATGCATCCATCCCCAGGGGACCATCTGTTGGGTTACGGAAACTTTTCCCGACTGATATGCCTAAGGCCATATTCATAGTCATATCAAAACCAAGTACGCGTACAATAGCATCCTGGATTGAATCAATTTTACCGCGGTAACCAAACAATGATGATGTAGCATAGCGTAATGTTTGAGCAGAAAGACTTGGATCATCCTGAACAATTTTTGATAGTTCTACAATTGATGCGTCCTCGTCTTTGCTTAATTCAAGAATACGCATTGCAATATCTGGCATGGAGGGCAGTTCATAAATTTCCTCGATACGACGCTTCATATCAAGTGGTGAGGCATAGCGTATGGAACTAACATCTTTTTCTGCGAGTGCGGTTAATGGGTATGCAAACTGTCCAATATTGTTTCGACCAACCAATTGAATATAATCACTGGCACTCATTTTTATTGCCGCTGAATGAGAACCTGGTTCAAAATAAACTTCATCTAATTTCGCAATACTTTGATCGACAAAAACAGGTAGATCGAATGGCTCGCCTATTGGCGGAACTGAACCTCGCTCACAACAACCGAACTTATCTGAAAAATTCTTATAACTTGCAACAAACAGCTCATGGCCTAATTTTTTTTGCAATGCTTTAAAGTCCAGAACATGCGTAACAGGAAGAATCGCCATGAAATGCGTTTTACCATCAGTCATGATCACCGCTCGTAACATTTTTGCATAAGGCGCATGAATATTATCAGCAGTCGCCTCAAGTGTGCGAGTCTTGTCGTGCGAAAGAACCGTGTAATGAACACCACGTTGCTGTAAAAATGATACTACTGACTGCGAGATTGACATTATTTACCTACCATTATAAAAAATAGTCCCACGTCTTGCTTCCACTCGCATCCACTTCGATTATTTTTATTCCCTACGTACAAATATAGTAGATCAAGCTGTGAACGATACGGACATAGTTCACAGAAATGGTGACACAGTTCACATTATTTTTTCTTTTGTTTCTATGATGTTACACGATTACAGTCATAAAAGTTAACAATCTGTGGGCTAAATGCAGTTATTTCATATAATTTTAATGATTTGGCTGACGTAAAACCGCGAACTGCGCAAATAATGGCTCCGTCACGGGTGCGAGCTTTTTCCGCATCACGCTACCGATCGCATCCGTACGGGCAAAAACCGGAGTCGCAATGGCATCCGTAACACTGGCAAGACACAACATGGCTTCAACCTCTTTTTTAAGTGACGGTAAAACCTCAAGCAATGTATTTAGCTCCTCATCATTTGATGCAGTCTTTTGTTTGGCCTTTTCAACCAGTATCAAAATATCCTGCTCAGCCATCGCATTCGATTGCATTTCATCGTAACGCTGGGCATTCACATCAAAATCAGGATTAAAATAATTACCTACCGCATTAAATAAGGCACAAACTGCTTCCTGATTCGCCGGTTTTTTTAAAATAGTTTCGCAGGTATGTATGAAACTTTGTCCTGCCGATGAAAGTATTTTTTCAAGCTGAACAGCATAACGATTACCCTGTTCTTTTAAGTCTGCCAAATTCTGTTGATACTGTTCTGCATCCTTGCGCATCGGAGCAGGCTCAGGTAAATCATCAGGACAGGCTTCTAAAAAACCAATACGGAATACATTTTTTTTAATCCCGCGAGACCAAAGTATCTTGCGAACATCTTCGCTGATGAGATCGCCCTGCAGTACCAAACGAACACTACGCACAATGGCGTAAGGGTCTTCTTCAAAGGGTAAAAATTCAATTAAGAAATCAGCCAACACTTTACCCATTTCACCGTTGACAACCTGCTCACTCTCTAACATACGACGAGCATATTCAGCTTCTGGTGCTGCCCACCATGCCAGTTTTGCAAGCTCATCCGTCAAGCCCTGCGCACAAACAACTGCCATGATCGCTTCAGGCTCACCCAGCTTTAATAAATCAGCAAGGCTTTCGTCTTTCATTTGTCCCATACGTGTCCAGCGTTTTAAGTACACTGGGTAGCCACCCGGGGAACCCAGCACATGACTGGACAATAATTCTTTTACTTGTTTGATGTATTTATCATCATGGCAATTAGGATTAAGCTGGATTTGCATTTCATTGCCATCGGCAATGCCATATACAATCATGCGTCCTTCATCAATCCGTACTGCATTAATATTATTTGCTAACATGACATTTAAGCGTAAATTGTCTTCTGTAGAAAGTGACACTCTGCGTACCTTTACCATTACATTTTGTTTACTAAATAAAGATCCTTATTCACCATGAGCGAACAAGAAGGCGTTATTCAATTTAATTTATTACACAAGGACAGTGACGTGTTGTCCTATCCTCAACTCGGTGCATTAATTCAATGCCATCAACACATGCACCAGCTCGGGTTAATCAACCAGGACCCTTCTCGTTACAATGGGTATGCCTATGGCAATATCAGCCATCGTCTTCGCGATAACGAATTCATTATCAGTGGCACACAAACCGCTGGCATCAGCGTGCTTTCTGCCCAGCACTACGCGCATGTCATCCAGTGTGATATTGCTAATAATACCGTTCAATCACGCGGCCCCGTTAAGCCCTCTTCTGAGTGCATGAGCCATGCCGCTATTTATGCTGCCGATCCTGACATCATGGCCGTGATTCATATTCACAGCCCGACTATCTGGCAACAGCATCAAAACTTACAACTTGCTACCACCGCCATTGATATTGATTATGGCACACCTGAAATGGCTGTTGCGATTCAGGATTGTGTACAACAAAGTCAATCATGTATTGCCATGCTTGGACATCTTGATGGCGTTATCTGCTATGCCAATAATATTGAAACAGCCGATCAGCATGTCACTAATTTAATTGCACTCGCTGCCCCCACGGGATCTTAGCGCGTCCTTTGACTAACCATATAACCGGGAATGCAGGTTCATACGCAGGAAACTCACCTTCAGCATCTGTAAAATAAATTAACAAATCGGGTTGCTTGCCTTGCTGATTTGCAAACTCAAATGCGGGACGAAAATCAGTTGCGCCACCGCCCATCATATCATCAGGTACGTCAAAGCTATCCCATGGTTCAAAATTCCACGGCGCGTTTTCACTGACTTTATCGTCACAGGCGATAAGTGTGATCCGTGCACGCATCTGACCTTTAATGGCATCAACTTCAGAAATAAATTCACTCACTTCGGCATCGCTAATCGAGCCGCTGGTATCAATCACAATGGTGACATCCAGTTGACTACTGCGAAGACTCGGTAGAATAGCCATTCCTTCACGCCGTGATGGACGTTGAAAACTATAGTCATCACGGGCAATCGCTGTCATGTAGCGTGCTAATAACATGCGCCAGGGTAATTGTGGTTGCAACAGGTGATCAACCAATCGCGCTAGGGCATCACCCATCTTCCCTGCTTGCATGGCTGTTTGTGCCGCACCCGCAAGACGTTGCTGCCATTGTACGGAGAGGTCTTCTTTTTCAGCTTCCGTGAGTGGCGGTGGTTGTGCTGCTGCCCCGCCTAAATTCTCATCTAGCTCGGCTTCATTACCACTGGATTGATTGTTTTGATCTGTCTGGGGTTTATCACCACCGGTGCCTTTGTCTTTATCAGATTCATCACCCTTGTCGCCATCATCATTTTCCTGATCGCCCTGCGAAGAATCATTATGTTCATTCTGCTCACGATCATCTTCATCGTAAACATGTTGATCTTGTGTTTCACGATCATCAAGATCGTCAATCGTGGGGTAAATTTCTTCCGCTGTCATTTCCGCGTACTGCGGGTCGTAAAGCGTATCGGGAATCGGCTGCATGCCTTCGTTAATTAAAATCGGATTAATCGCCAGGTCACAAGCGAGATCCCAGCGATGCTTAACCCGATGTTGTCGTCGTGCAAAATGAGACAAGGCACAATGCAAGGCTTCATGCGCAAGAATAAACTGAGTTTGTTCCACCGACATGGCATCGATGTATTCATGGTTATAGAAAAATGTTTTTGCATCCGTCGCGGTTGTTTTACACCAACTGGCATCGGCCTGTTTCATCGGTAAGCGTAATACCAATGCTCCCAGAAAAGGCTTATCCAGGATAAGCCGAGTCCGTGCTGCTGCCAGTTTTGTTTCAACGTTGCTCGACATACTTATAATTAGTTATACAACATGACATCGGCAATATCTTTTGCCCAAACCCCAAACTGTGGCACAGCAAACATTTCTTCGCCCACTGCACGGTGCATATCAGACACCAGCATCACACCCATTTCACGTTGTGGGAAGCTGCGTGCGTAATCGAGGATATGTCCCCACACCTCCTGACTGTTACCTTCGCCTTTAGCTCGAATAGCACGTCCAACCAGAGCCGCGGCCACCGCATATTGTAAATCCACTTCTTTGGGAACACTGATATCTTCACCACGCAAAATAGCATCAATGTCAGGCATGTTATCAAGGTTATCAACAAAGGCTTTTAATTCGATACCCGCAGCAGGACCAACACATGCCTGTAATGTGCCAAGTAGTAATTCAGGGTGATCACTGAATTTTTGCAGACCACGGTGAGCAAATTCCCATGAACGGGGTGAAGGGAATGCCACGGGGTTATGTGCCGGATCAAAATCAAATAATAATTCAGGGCGAAAACGTAAAAAGGCAATCACCTTTTCATCAATACCATTGCTGTATGCCCATGCAACCCAATCATCTAAATGTGTATCAACTTCAAAATGTGAAAAACGATTCGCAAGCGGGGCTGGCATCGTATAAGTTACACCACGATCGCCCTGACGATTGCCCGCAGCAAAAATAGCCCAACCATCCGGTACTTTATATTCACCTAAACGGCGATCCAGAATTAACTGATACGCTGCGGCGGAAACCGTTGGCGCAGCAGAGGTGATTTCATCTAAAAATAAAATGCCCTTTTCACCATGACGTTTTACATCAGGAAGAATACCTGGAATAGCCCATTCAACCGTATCATCAACGCGAAAAGGAATGCCACGCAAGTCAGTCGGTTCCATTTGCGAAAGACGAATATCAATCACTTCAACATTATTATGTTCAGCCACTTGCGCAATCATCTGCGACTTACCCACGCCTGGAGGTCCCCAAAGCATAACGGGCGTATGATGCCCTGCATCAGTACTCTTAAATTCTCTTTCCAAAACGGCTAATAACTGGGCCGGACGCATGTGACCTCCATCGGACTGCATTCATATTAATCAAAACAGGAAGTTTACCAGAATCAATGCGGGTTTCGCAGTCTAATGCGGCGGTACTTGTCGTGATACCCGTATTGTTGACAGGTGATTAGCTTTCTTGTTTACGGGTAAAACGAATAATGCGCCGTCGAGAACGCTTATCTGGTCGTCTTTGTGTGCTGGGATTTTGTGCCGCCTCTGCGCGCAGCTGATCGGCTAATTGAGATCGCGCCTTAATGCTCTCTGCAGATTCTTCGTACAGGGTTTGGGCAACCGTGGCTGAGCCACGTTGTTTCTGCAATCCCTTAACGACAATATTAAAACGAAATGCGCCTTTGGTAATTTCCAGCTTGTCCCCAGCCTGTAATAACTGTGACGGCTTTACTCGGCAGCCATTTCGGTGCACCTTTCCACCACTGACGGCTTCGCTTGCCAGGGCGCGGGTTTTAAAGAACCGTGCGGCCCATAGCCATTTATCTAAACGCATACTGGTGATTGCTTCTGCCATGACGATAAGTATGCCTGATATCTTGATTTATAAATATATTGATATATTGTTTAGCTATCGCATACATTGATGTGGCAGAAATCATGAAACATTTATTATTACTATCTTTACTAATACTATCCTCAACAATCATTCAGGCTGATGTTTTCCAATGTAAAGATCAATACGGGAAACTTGTTTTTAAAGACAGTGAATGCGGCAGTAGCAATAGTGTTATTCGTCCTGACTTAAAAGACAATGCCTCAAAAGTTGAACCCAGTGAAATCAAAGAGCTACAAAATACCGTTATTGATGATGGTAAGCCGGGTAAATTAATTTACTTAAACAAGAAGCGCCTCTCTCCTCCTTATTCCATTAAGGTCAATGAAGTTAGAGTTATTACTGAAACCGATGACATGCTTGTTGTCGATGTCATTTATACTTATAAACATAAAATTCCTGCCAATGAGATACGTATTTTTGTCACCCCCGATCACCCATACTGGGCTGTCAATCATATACAGGCTGAAGAGGGATTGAATGTTGGGCGAGCCAGAATTGGTTTAAGCCAAAGTAATATGAAAAAGAAATGGGTAACTCGCTCTTCTACAAAAACCATTTCAGTTCGTTTTGAACATTACCCACCAGATAATACCTATAAAGGCATCATCTGGTCTGAAACAATTAAATATAAGAAAAACTGGAAGTTAAAATAACCCTTAAATCTCGAAGCATCTCATACGCGCCTTGGTACGGCGCAATGAATCAATACGCAAACTGACTTCACGAATACGTTTTTCTTCATTGTATTTTTTATATTCAGGATAAGCCAGTGTGGCGTAACCGAGCGGGATTTTTGTTAACGGAACATTTTCAGGGAAAATATCAAATAAGGTGATACCCATTGTTGTTAACCAAATTGCGGCTGCCACTTTAGGATCATCATAGAAATCGGGGACAGTACGATACGTTAACGGTAATAATGTCACTATCTCATCATCTAACGCCACACAGGTTTTTAAGCTATCACCGGTATTGGCCGTTGGTGATTGAGGACCAGGGTAAATATCAGGTATGTACTGTTTCAGTTTTGAAAAATCGAAACGGGGCTCCTGACTCGCTATCGATTTTGGAGCCGCTTCCTCTTCAGCATAAACAAAACCGGAAGCCATCAGGCTCAAACTAAAACATAATAAAAATGTGCGAAACCTGGCCATCATACCCTCCTCAGTCACCCTATGACTGTCTATAGGGAATATGTCGGCAAAAACCCGTCCGACTTGAGTGCCGAACGGGCTTAGTGCATTTATTTAGCTAATTTCAATAACATAGCGTTCAATCGGGTTACAAATCCGGCCGGATCTTCCAACTGACCACCTTCAGAAAGTAATGCCTGATCAAAGAGGATTTGTGACCAGTCCTTAAATAATTCCTGTTCAGACTGTTCCTTCAGCATTTCAACCAGGGCATGAGTTGGATTGATTTCAAGAATCGGTTTCATGGTTGGAATTTCCTGACCGGCTTCTCGGAGAATACGTTCAAGGTTACCACTCATATCCTGTGCATCCGCCACAAGGCATGCAGGGGTACTGGTTAAGCGATGCGTCACTCGTACATCCTTGACGGTATCACCCAGTGCATCTTTAATACGACCAACAAAATCCTTGTTTTCTTCTTCGGCTTCTTTTTGCTTTTCTTTTTCTTCCTTGTCTTCCAGTTCACCCAGATCTAAATCACCTTTAGCGACTGACTGCATAGGTTTACCATCAAATTCAGTTAATGCCGACACTAACCATTCATCAACGCGTTCCCCGAGTAACAATACTTCAATACCTTTGTTACGGAAAACTTCAAGGTGAGGACTATTCTTTGCCGCATTAAAACTATCAGCCGTAATGTAGTAAATCTTGTCTTGCCCTTCTGGCATACGTTCAATGTATTCCTGCAACGAAACAGTCTGCGCTTCTTCGTCAGTTTTCGTAGTAGCAAAACGTAACAGCTTGGCAATTTTATCTTTGTTCGCTGTATCTTCAGCAGGGCCTTCTTTCATGACCCGACCAAATTCATTCCAGAAGGTGGTGTATTTTTCAGGATCATTCTTGGCAATGCCTTCCAGCATGCTTAATACCTTTTTAACAGAACCCGAACGCATACTGTCAATGGCTTTATTGTGCTGCAAAATTTCACGCGAGACATTCAATGGCAAATCAGATGAATCCACCACACCACGAACAAAACGCAGGTACTGTGGCATTAATTGTTCAGCATCATCCATAATAAAGACACGGCGTACATATAACTTAATGCCGTGTTGTGAATTACGATCCCAAAGATCAAACGGTGCTTTTGATGGCACATAGAGTAACGAAGTATATTCAATGTTACCCTCTACCCGACTATGTACATGACACAGTGGATCCTGGAAATCGTGCCCGACATGTTTGTAAAACTCATTGTATTCTTCATCGGTTATTTCACTTTTAGGTCGTGCCCATAACGCCGAGGCACTGTTTACCATTTCCAATTCTGGTTCTGGTGTTTCCTTTTCTTTATCATCATCACCCATAGGAGGCATTGGTTCAGACCACATTTTAATCGGTAAGCTAATATGATCAGAATAGGTGCGAATAATATGGCGTAAGCGGTGACCATCCAGAAACTCATCTGAATCTTCACGCAAATGCAGAATAACCGATGTGCCACGAGATGCTTTCTCAATCGTTTCTAATGAAAAATCACCTTCACCCGCTGATTCCCACCGCACACCATGTTCTGCGGTGCTACCAGCAGGACGGGTTTCAACCGTGACTTTATCTGCAACAATAAATGCCGAGTAAAAACCAACACCAAATTGACCAATTAAATTGGCATCACTGGCCTGATCACCACTGAGGGCTTCAAAGAACTGCTTGGTTCCGGATTTGGCAATCGTACCGATATTATCAATCACTTCCTGACGGTTCATACCAATGCCATTATCTGAAATAGTGATCGTGCGGTCGTCCTTATCGAACTCAACCGTAATTGCCATTTCAGCATCACCTTCCATCAAGGCATCATCAGATAAGGCCTCAAAACGTAGCTTGTCACAAGCATCCGAAGCATTTGAGACTAATTCACGCAAAAAGATTTCTTTATTGCTGTACAGAGAGTTGATCATCAACTGCAGCAACTGCCGCACCTCTGTTTGAAACTCCATGGTTTCCTTATGCGCTTCAACGGTCATGATAAGAACTTCCTCCGAAAATAATTGAAAATAAGTTTGTTATCGCAGCTAGATGGGGTTTATTAATTGTTATTTCAAGACTATTTCAATGAATCTGCCACTTTTTCATCAGTCTTGCTAGAATCAAGGCATGCAAATTATCACCACCGCCAGCCAACCCTTTTCAGACCAGCGTCCTGGTACCTCTGGCCTACGAAAATCGGTCAGTACATTTCAACAGGAACACTATCTGGAGAACTTTGTTCAATCCCTGTTTGACGTGCTCGATGGCTACGTTGGCAAAACCCTCGTGCTTGGTGGTGATGGTCGTTTTTTTAATCTCACCGCCATTCAAATTATTATCCGTATGGCGGTTGCCGCTGGATTTGGCCGTATTTTGGTGGGCCGCGATGGTCTATTGTCCACCCCTGCTGTCTCTCACCTTATCCGTAAGAATGAAGCCTTTGGCGGTATTATTCTCTCTGCCAGCCATAATCCAGGTGGGCCGGAAGGCGATTTTGGTATTAAATTTAACACAGCCAATGGTGGCCCTGCTCAAGAAGTGCTCACTGAAGCGATTTTTCAACATAGCACGCAGGTCGCCCATTATCACTACGCCGACATACCTGAAGTACCACTAGACCAGCTCGACCAATACAATTTTGGTCATACTGTGATTGAAGTTATTGATCCGGTTGCTGATTATGCCGAGCTCATGCAGACATTATTTGATTTTAATGCCATTAAATCGCTCATTGATAATGGCTTTCAAGTCTATTTTGATGCGATGCATGCCATCACCGGTCCTTACGCACAGCATATTCTTGGTGAGCTACTAGGCGTTGCGAACAGTAACTTGTTAAATTGTGAGCCAAAGCCGGATTTTGGTGGCAGTCATCCTGATCCTAACCTCACCTATGCACATGAACTCGCTGAACGCATGTTCTCTGATACTGCCCCGGATTTTGGCGCTGCCTCTGATGGTGACGGCGATCGCAATATGATTTTAGGTCATCAGTGTTTTGTTAACCCCAGTGATAGCCTTGCCATTATCGCTGCCAATGCAGCGCTTATTCCTGCCTATAAAAACGGGCTTACCGGTGTCGCCCGTTCAATGCCGACCAGTGCCGCCGTTGATGTGGTCGCGGAAAAACTGGGTATTGATTGTTATGAAACGCCGACTGGTTGGAAATTCTTCGGCAACTTGCTTGATGCCAACAAAATCACGCTATGTGGCGAAGAAAGTTTTGGCACAGGTTCAAATCATGTCCGTGAAAAAGATGGACTGTGGGCAGTACTGTGCTGGCTAAATATACTTGCTGTACGCAAACAATCTGTGAGCGACATTCTTAGGCAACATTGGCAACAGTTTGGTAAACACGTTTACACCCGCCATGACTATGAAGGTGTTGAAAGCACATCGGCAAAAAAACTTGTTGAGCACCTGTTAAATAATTTACTTAACTTAACGGGGCAGGAATTCAATGGCTACACAGTAAAATGTGCCGATGAATTCTCATACACAGATCCCATCGATCATTCCATGAGTGAACACCAGGGCATAAGACTATTATTTGAGAATGGCGCGAGAATTATTTTCCGGCTTTCCGGAACAGGTACAAGTGGTGCAACCCTGCGTGTTTACATTGAGGATTTTTGCGATGACACGAACCGCCACAATGAAAACACGCAGAGTTACCTTAAAACATTAATTCAAATTGCTGATGACATTGCTGGCATTCAAACCCATACAGGCATGGTATCACCAACGGTTATCACCTAAACTAATTAAAATAAACCTTTTAACTTACCACCAAGTTGATCACCTAACTTATCAGTGATGACACCTTTTGCTTTTTCCTGTAATTGCGCTTTTGCTTCTTCAGCACTCTTGCCTAAATATTGCTGCACGCCCATCTCGGCAATCGCTGTTGTGGTTTTAGAAATCAGAATCTTTGTCACCTTCTCGGCAACTTCACCTGCAGATGCACCACCGGATGATTGACCAATATCATTTAACTCAATACGAGGAAGGTTAGCAGATAAATCTTTACCACCTAACGCGGCAATTCGTGCATCCACTTCTGCACCATCAATCACTAATTTACGAATAATTAATTTAACCTCTTCACCACTGCTTGGCGCTTTATCAGATGAGCCCATCCCCGCGGTGGCTTTCTGGACATTCTTCTTCAATACATCAAGATTAGAATCACCCTTATCATTAATTTCATAGAAAATTTGTGGCGCTTTAATAATGACCCTGTCAATAATGACCACTTTATCAGTCACTGTTTTAGGGTCAACTGCAACGCTTACCTCACCTAATGTAAATATTTGTTTGCGTGAAAAGCCTGTAGGACTCGCTACCTGTAAATCAGAAATAGTCCCCTCACCCGATGATAAGGTTAATTTAACACCACCCACTTCAACATTGGTTTGTGTCACCTGTGTACCGGCTTTCTCGATACCGGCTTCGACAAGACCATCTAACGAAGAAAACAAAAATACTCCGACAGCAACGACAATTATGACGCCTGCAATCAATATAACTTTCAATGCTTTCATAGTATTACCCCATTCTTATTGCTATTACGTTTATTAACCATTATTCACACCTACTGTTTCTGCCAGACTATCTCTATGTGCCTCTGTACGTCAACAATAACGAAGCAAATCACTGGGTTATTGGGAAAAATAAAGTTATGTTATCTTCATTCTTGCCGATAGGCTACTTATAGTTCGTATATATGGACAGGACATGAGTAAAGATCCCATTACAGATGAAGATAGATTAGTCGCCTTAGCCAGCATTGCAGCAGAACTACACGCTGTCATGAATGTAGCCTATGGTGTGTCATTAGCCGCGAAAAATGCCAAGGTTATTTCTGCGCAAGCTGGTGAAAAAGGGCTCGGGTTTCAACCCATTACTGACTTCATTGATGAAATATCTCAACTGGCTATCAATAGCGTGAATCACATTAACGACAATGCCTTGAAACTATCAAAAATTGCCGTTCATGAACAACGCTCCTACGATGCTTACAAACGTTTTAACTCCGTCATAACCAAACATAAAGATGCTAAATTTCTCGGTTCACTCGATCCTGCAATGAGTCGTGTTGAATCACATATGATCGATTCATTTAAAGATTTCAAAAAAAGCATGAACGATTTGTTTATGCTGCTGGAAGAAATGAATGAACATATGCTATCCGCACGCGCTATCGCATCCGTATCTCGCATCGTTACCTCTGATGCTCAGGAGTTTCGTAATAAGCTCGAAGTTGTTGCATCAAACCTCGATAATGCAGCCGTATTTATTAAAGACAAAGTGTCAGACAGTTACAAACATTTGGACAGAGTTAAAACATTAACTCGCGCACAAGCATAGTGAGTAGAAAAAATGAAAGTTACTAAAATCTTTGATGGCAGTCATCAATGGTTTATGTTCGGTCGTGATCCTGAAAAACCCGAAAGCATTATTGATACCAACCAATACATGATTGTTGATGGTAGCCGAGCCCTACTGATGGATCCAGGTGGTATAGAAGTTTTTGCGCCGATGCTGGGGGCTATCCTTCATCACGCCAAAGCCGATCAGATCACTGACCTATTTGCCTCACACCAGGATCCCGACATCATTTCTTCATTAGGCTTGTGGGATCAAGCCTTACCCCAGGCTCGCTTACATGCACCGTGGATATGGGAAGGTTTCATTCGTCACTTTGGCATGAACAACATTGAATATGTCGGTATACCTGATGAAGGCAGCAGCCTTAAACTTAATTCTGTTGAATTACAGTTTATCCCGGCACATTACCTTCATGCTTCTGGTAACTACCATGTTTATGATCCCATCGGAAAAATACTCATGAGTGGTGATGTCGGTGCGGCACTTGAATCACCTGAAGGCCCTGTGTTCGTCGATAACTTCAATGAACATATTCCAAGAATGCAAATGTTCCACCAACGCTGGATGCCCTCTAACCGTGCTAAAAATGATTGGATAAAACGAGTGCGTGAATTAGACATTGAATACATGGCACCACAACATGGGCGTATCTTCAAAGGTGATGATGTTCAGAACTTCCTGGACTGGTTTGAGCAATTAGAAGTTGGGACGGCG
>JALTKS010000103.1 GCA_027006175.1 Gammaproteobacteria bacterium | reverse complement strand
GTTTGTTTTTCTGTACGCGTTAAGCGTGATGAAAACAACTCGCTCGACATGCCAAACGGCAAATGCAACGCATGCAACACCAGGGCCATCGCATCATCAATGGCGTTATTCGTACCATGACCGTAATACAATTCTGCTTCAACAAAACGGCTGGCACCCCAGCGAATAAAATCGACTAAGGTATGCAGTTCATCAATAGGAAGGTTGTCGTTCGACATTAGTGTGACTTACTCACAGGAGACCAATCATAATGTGTCACCTTGCGTTTGAATTTTTGCTGAATCACCACGCCACGTACCGTGTATTTTTCAACCAATTCAATATCATCTTCATCGCCTTTCAGCGCGTGCAAGTACTTCTTGCCATCACGTTCAACATACTGGCGGAACGTCGTCTCGCCCTGATAATCAATCACAGCATACGCACCAGGACCACAGGGTGCCGCCTGATCAACAATAATAATTGCGCCATCCGGAAATTCAGGCGTCATGCTGTCGCCCATTACCATCAAAGCAAATGGCTCTACATCGTTTGAAGAACAACCACCACTCATGCTGAAACCCTCTATTCCTTATATATGGGTTGGGCAGTCTATGCGTAGCAGCGGGCAAGTCAAGCCTGAAATGACTAAATAACGGTTTTCACTGGTTATTTACTTATAATCAATGTGTTATTTTATGACTTAATTATAATCATGCTGATGAAAAAAAAGGCCGGTATCAAAACCGGCCTTTCTATCAATACTTAATGAAGTTTAGAAGTGATACATTAAATTCAATGTATACACATCGTAGTCTTCATCAATAATATCATTATAATTTTCGTATTCTGCCCGCACACTAAATTGATTAAAATCATATTGTGCACCGACACCGTAGAAAAAATCAGTACCATTGTCATCGACTTCATTTATTGCAACAGGGGCACCTGATTGTGTCACTGAAGTATCGGTGTCTGAATTCCAGTAATACGCACCCACTTTACCTAATAACGAGAAATTATTCGCCAACGGTAATTTGCCGACAATCGCAAGTGAAATACCGTCTGTGTCAGCATCAAAACTACCAACCAATGGATTAGCGACACCGGTTTCATTCGCATCAAGATTAAAATCACCAAAATTTACATAGGCCGCTTCAACGGCAAAATGCTTACTGTAATCATAGCCAACCGTAATTTTGTATGCAGTATCATCATTATCAAGAGACGTATTTACACCCGTAGCACCCTCTCCTAACAAACGACTTCCCGCCCGTGAACTACTGATATCCGCTTCAGCCGATCCAATACCCACACCTGCATACCACTTTGAATCAGCCGTGACCGACAAAGACGACAACATTGAAATACTTGAAATAAAACAGACAAGCGCAATACGCTTACGAGACCCTTTTAACATACCTAATTTCCTTATATGAATTTATAAACTTAAAAAAACGAAAAGGATTCTATCACTCGTTTCAAACTTATATAAAAACTGCAGAATGCAACTATTACGCCCAGGTAAATACTGCCTACGTTGCAGTTAGCAACCATTAGCTGTTAGTAGTCATTACGTTATGTCTTTCACTGCCTCGCCGCTGTACAACTTTTCTGAACAAGCCCACGTAACGCCTGGCTTTATCAATCTCGGACTGGTGTAACTGTCGATTATTGGTATCAACCGCTAATGCAACTACCGCGCCATTCGTCCCCCCAATGACTTTACCAACGCCCAATGCTGTTAACTGAGAAACCCCTTGTGAGACTACATCTGCAGAGGCTTTATCAACACCGGCATCTAACAACACCCTGACCACATTGTTTTGCAGTGTTTTTAGCAAATCGACGGATTGCGCAATTAAGCCGGTGACATCATCCTTGCTGTTAATGCTCACTGACGCACTGAACCCAATCGCATCGGCTTTAAATTCAGCGATGGTTTCAAGATTGCGGGTAGTGAGGGTGCCGGTGGTCAGTTGGTTTTTATTGTTTTGAATTGCACTTTGATTGCTGGCGATAATAGCGCCGTTTTGATGTCACTTCCTGATTCAAGGCAGGCAAATGCTTTTTCTATGGATTTTGAATCGCGTGCCAGATTGGTTAAAATTTAATCCCTCCGGCACCTTTTTCTCCTTTTTCCTCCCTTTTTCTTTTTACCTTTTTAAATACAATCTTCAATAGTATTTAAATATTCTGATGCTAAATTATAATATTCCATCAGTTCTTCTGCCTCGTTTTCGTTTATGTAATTTCTTGCTCTCTCAATAAACACAGGTATTGGACCAAAATTTTTCGATATATAGCAGCCTGTGATGTTATTCAAATAACACACTAATTCATAAACAGAAACATTTCTACGGTACCCAAGCCTCGGTACATTTTCTCGTGCGTTTAGCTTTTTCTGTAAAAGCTCTATTTTTTCTACCGTAGTTTCTTTAGAACGCATAATACAAACTCCTTACATAAACTAAGGGGTAACATCCTTAATCACTAATTCTGGGTTCAATTGTTTTAATTCATCTATGAATTGTTTCACTGGAACAGGTTTACTAGAAAACCTTGGGTCAAATATGAACTTACCATCTGAAAAAACACGATGATCAACAAAGTCTTCTACTCGGCCAAACTCTTTTACTCTTATTGCACCACTAGGTGTCGTAAAGTCTAATATACTTCCTTTATCACCCGAAGCTTTAAAGAACATTCTTGCAAGATCATCACAGTCAGTACAATCAACATCATTAACTCTTTTTGCAAAAGCTGGATCTGATAAAAGTTCTGATGCTCTTTTGTTTGGTATATTGTTTGCAAAACCCCTACCAGCACTCCCCACCTCCTGCACAACCGCAACAGGCAACGCATTCCTCGTAGCCACCTGCAACGCCTTAGCCGGTGCCGCTAAGGATAACGCAAATTCTGTATAAAGTGCAGC
>JALTKS010000102.1 GCA_027006175.1 Gammaproteobacteria bacterium | reverse complement strand
ACCCTGCCATGCGCTGATAAAAATCATCCACGACAAATCCATTCTCAGCAATACTAATCGCCGAGGCTAAGGAATCTTTTAATGCTAAATTGCCATACTTAACTGCCAAATGTTCTATCGCGGCGGGTACGCCCGGAATACCGGCTGACAAAGGGCCATCCACGGATGCCCCCGCTCGTACCTCACCCTTTTCATTCAGGTACATGTCTCGATGTGCGCGACCCGGTGCCATTTCGCGTCCATCTAGCATGACTTGTTTGCCATCACTGGCGCGGTGCAGTAACCAGAATCCACCACCGCCTATTCCCGAGCTGTAGGGTTCCACGACGGCCAAGGTTGCGGTCACGGCAATCGCGGCATCAAAGGCGTTACCACCTTGAGCGAGTACCTCATGGCCTGCTTTTGTGGCTAGCGGGTGCGCCGTGGCTATGGCTGCATTCGGGAGTGTCTGCGCGAATAAATTTGTACTTGTTAGCAACAACAAACAAACAATCAGATTTCTCATCAACATTTTTTCTCCTACTCCCTACGCACACACAAAAAAGGCCCCTCTCGGGACCTTTATAAATCTAACACATCAGGCTCGAACTCGGCGATTTAGCCTTCCGCCTGTAATTTTTCATATTTAACCTGCAGCTCCTGCTCAGATTCAACACGATCAGGATTGCCGGGAATACAGTCAACCGGACAAACATCAACACACTGCGGCGTATCATAGTGACCCACACACTCGGTACATAAATCGGGGTTGATCTCGTAGATCTCATCACCCTGATAAATCGCTTCGTTCGGGCACTCGGGCTCGCAAACATCGCAGTTAATACATTCATCGGTAATCATCAGGGCCATGCTAAAAACTCCATACAATCAATAAGACGCCCATCAGGTCGGGCAGCGGTGCGTATATTAGCCGATCCTGTCAGAGAGTGCAGCCATGACTTTCGTGTGGACAAATGCGGAAACATCGCCCCCATGAGCGGCGATTTCCTTGACCAGACTCGAGGAAATATAGGCATATTGCTCGGCGGGGGTTAGAAATAAGGTTTCTACTTCAGGTGCCAGACGGCGGTTCATACCGGCAAGCTGAAATTCATACTCAAAATCAGACACCGCTCGCAAACCACGCAAGATCACACGCGCACCATTATCCGCAACAAAATCAACAAGTAAGCTATTAAAGCCCTTCACTTCAATGTTCGATATGCCAGACAATGCCTCAGTGGTCATTTCAACACGCTCTTCAAGACTAAACGTGGCTCCCTTACCAGGATTCTCCGCCACACCGACAATAACGCGATCAAATAACCTTGAGGCGCGTTGAATCAGGTCGCTATGACCATTGGTGACCGGATCGAAGGTACCGGGATAGACGGCTGTCATTTTCATGGCGAGCAAATTACCACGCAGACGCCTCATTGTCAGCCATTTACGTCATTAACTATCGCCAAATTGCAATAATAACGCGGTTGCCTGCCCCGCCCTGGTTTGTTTAAGCACCTGCCAGCCTTCTGGCAATGCCGGTGCATCCTGGTGGCTATCATGCTCAAGATAAATACGCGCGCCCGCTGCGAGCCAGCCATTATTCAACTGCGTAATGATTTCAGGTAATAGCTCACTTTTATAAGGAGGATCTAAAAACACCACATCAAACAATGAGGCCTCCGTGGCGAAAAGAGCTTGGGCGGTCTGCTGAAGACATTGTGAGGGGTCATAGCCCAGTAAAGCCAGATTTTCCGACAAGCGCTGTGCGGCCTTCCGGTCTTTTTCCACAAACACGACTTCTCGCGCACCACGTGACAACGCTTCCAGTCCTAATGCACCACTGCCGGCAAATAAATCCAGACAACGTGCCTCATAGATAACCGGCTGTAACCAATTAAATAATGTTTCACGTAGTCGATCTGGCGTGGGTCGCAAATTCGGTGCATCAACAAAACTGAGTTTACGACCACGATGTGTGCCGCCAATAATACGTAAGGTGTTTGTTTGTTTTGCCATAGATATTTATTTAGCGACAATGCCGCGCATCAGACTTCAACGCCTTGACGGGCTTTCTAACTTTTACGGTATCCTCATCCTGCCAACGTGACGATTTATCCGCCCGATTTTTTCTTATTACTTTGAAACGGCAGCTTATATTGTTTCTCTGATCGTACTTTATCTTATTGTAAATAACATAATCATGATTAATTCTTGGGTAAAAAGAAACAATCGTATTACACGCTTCCCGACTATTTGAATAATCTAACTGAAAAGCTAATAACTGATTACCTCGAACCGGGATCGGTTTTGCATCAGCAAGATAGGGGTTGTACGGTGATTGCAAAGCCGTTGCTTGTGAACAATCCTTGCCTTCTTCAAAGAATTTAAGCCGTTTAATATTTTTCATATCAATACGGATTGTCGGCTGCACTTTGTTTTTAGGTGGTGCGTAAGTCGTTACACACCCACCCAAAAACAAACTCAGCAACAATAACCACTTCATGGTTAATTATTCGCCGCCAACCATGATGGTAACTAATTTATCAGGGTGAATGCGACGTTTAAACGCGTCTTTGATTTTTTCAACCGTCACCGCTTCTACCCTGTCGTTAAAGGTATCAAGATAGTCTAATGACAAACCATAAAAGCCGATCATGGCAATATACTCAACAATCTTTTTATTACTGTCTACACGCAAGGCAAAGCCACCCGTAATATTTTGCTTGGAACGTTTTAGTTCTTGTTCAGTCGGTCCATTCTCTACATATTCTTTAATGATTTTATTCAACAACGCCAGCGCTTCATCGGCTTGAGAATTTTTTGTTTGTAAACCCATCGTAAACGGACCATCTTCTCGCATTGGTGAGAAGTAGCTATAAGCACTATAAGCCAATCCTCGTTGCTCGCGTACCTGTTCACTCAGCCGAGAAACCAACCCACTTCCACCAAGCACATGATTACCAACATATAAGGTGATGTAATCAGGATCGCCGCGGTGCATTCCCGGCTGCCCCACCAATATATGGGTTTGTTGTGATTTATGCTTAATGCGTTTCGTTGTCGCTGCCGTTAACGGCTTTACTTTAGGCAATGTAGCAGCCGCTTCGCCAGCCGCTAAACGACTGGTGACTTTTTCTGCCAGTTTTGCCGCATCAGCTCGTGATACAGCGCCGACAATTGCAATCACTGCATTGTTCGCAACGTAATAACGCCCATGATAGTCGATAACATCCTGACGTTTCATTGCCGTTAAACTTTCCTCTGTACCACTACCATCGATAGCATAAGGATGATCACCAAAGACCTGTTTATAATAGGCTTTGCTCGCAATTGAATTAGGTCGCTGCTTCGCCACCTTCAAGCCAACCAGCATGGCTTTACGATTACGCTGAAACGACTCTTCAGGAAGTGTCGGTTTTGCAACCACATTACTAAACAAATCCAGTGCTTTATCCAGAGTCACTTTGTCATTAAGACTACGGATACTCACCACTGCCATATCTCGTAACGATGATGCGCCAAATTGTGCACCTATGCCTTCAAATTGTTCGGCTACTTGATCTGCATTTAATGTGCCGGTGCCTTCATCTAACAAACTATTTGTTAATGCGGCGAGCCCCGGTTTATCCGCGTCACGCGCACTCCCGGCATCAAAAACAATCCGTAAATCCACAATTGGTAACTGGGGTGCATTAACATAAAATACCCTTGCACCGTTTTTGGTTTTCCATTGCTCAATCTTTGGGCCAGCGATACTTAAACTGCTGACTAACAATAAACTCAGTAGCACTAATAATTTATTTCGCATTGTCGGCTCCTGATTCTTTATTAACAACGGCGGGAGCCATTTCTTTTTTCGCATTTTCAGGTTCAAGTATTGCCACGGTTAATCCTTCATCAATCAAATATTTTTTCGCTACTGCCTGCACCTGCTCCGGCGTTACGGCACGAATTCGAGTTACGTATTCATCTAATTGCTTATGGTCAAGCCCAACTGTTTCCAATGTGCCAATTTGCATTCCCTGATAGAACACTGAATCAAGTTCATAAACTTTAGAGGCAACCACCTGTGCTTTAATTCGATCTAATTCATCTTGCGTTGCCAGGGTAGTGTGTAAGCGTTGCACCTGTTCACGAAGTGATGTTTCAAGTTCTTCAATACTATGTCCGGTTGAAGGCCGCCCATCGAATAAGAACAAATTATCAATACGATCATACATGTCATAACCTGCACCCGCAGACACGGCAATTTGTTTACCTCGTACTAATTCTTTTGATAAACGTGCACTGTTACCCCCATCAAGAATACCGGCCATTACTTCTAGCGCATACACTTCATCTTTATCTTTTGCGGTGGTCAGCACAGGTACTTTGTAGCCCATTAACAGGTAAGGCACTTCGGCCTGTGCACGGACTTTAATACGGCGTTCACCACGTTGTTTTGTTTCACGCTGCGGTTTAACCGGTTTGATTTTTACATTCGGAATAACACCAAAGTATTTTTTAGCCATACGATAAACATGATCTGCTTTTACATCACCAACAATGACCAGCGTTGCATTTGAAGGCGAGTACCACCGTTCATACCAGTGCTGTAAATCTTCCAGTTCCATATTTTCCAAATCATCCATCCAGCCAATCACGGGGTGATGATAAGGACTGGTTTGAAATGCTGCCGCGGTGAATTGTTCATAGGTTAAGGAGGTTGGTTTATCTTCTGTACGCAAGCGTCGTTCTTCTTTGACTACATTCACCTCTTTCGCAAAATCTTCCTCGCGTAATAACAGGTTATGCATTCGGTCTGCTTCCAGACGCATGCTTACTTCAAGCCGGTCTTTGTGCAATGTTTGAAAATAAGCAGTGTAGTCTTTGCCGGTGAAGGCATTTTCACGACCACCGTTGGCTGCGATGATTTTAGAAAATTCATTCGGCCCCAGACTCTTGGTGCCCTTGAACATCATGTGTTCTAAAACATGGGAAACACCGGTAATACCATTATATTCGTAACTGGAACCCACCTTGTACCAAATTTGAGAGACCACGACCGGCGCGCGATGATCTTCCTTTACCAGTATTTTGAGGCCATTATCCAGAATATATTGTCTGACATCAGACACGCCCTCACGATGTTTTGCCTGCGCAGGTAGCGCAAAACTTACCGCCAGCGTCACTGACAAAAGTATTATTGATGCTAAACGCATGTTTTTAGTGCTCCCGTTAAAAATATTTTTTCAGCCAGCCCGACACAATGTTACGATAGCGCCGCATGAATTGTTAATTATCTTATTATCCTCTGCGAGTCTAAGACAGTTGTAAAGTATGTTTGGTTTCGGAAAAAACAAGAAAACCCCTAAAACAGATAGCAGCGATGCTGTCGAAAAAGAGCCCATGGGGCTATTTGCCCGCTTAAAGCAGGGCTTAAGCAAAACCCGCAGTAGTTTTGGTGGGGCTATTGCCGATCTTATTGTTGGCAAAAAAGCCATTGATGATGAATTACTCGAGGAAATTGAAACCCAATTACTGCTCGCCGATGTGGGTATTGATGCCACCAGCCAAATTATCAGCGACTTAACGGATCGCCTTGCCAGAAAACAATTATCGGATAGTGAGGCGCTACTAGCCGCATTACGCGATGATCTCGCTGCAATGCTGCAACCAAGCAGTATTCCCCTGACTATCCCGCAGTCTGATTCCCCCTTTGTCATCCTTGTTGTTGGCGTCAATGGTGTGGGTAAAACCACTTCCATCGGTAAACTTGCCAAACAACTGCAAAATGAAGGCCGCTCTGTCATGCTTGCCGCCGGCGATACCTTCCGCGCCGCTGCTGTCGAACAATTGCAAGTTTGGGGTGAGCGCAACGACATACCCGTGGTCGCTCAGCACACCGGCGCTGATGCCGCCTCGGTGATTTTTGATGCCCTGCAATCTGCACAAGCTAAAAATATTGATGTTTTGATTGCCGATACCGCCGGTCGTTTACATAATAAAGACAACCTGATGGAAGAATTGGCCAAGATCAGGCGTGTTTTAGGCAAAATTGATGAATCGGCACCGCATGAAGTGCTCATCGTTCTTGATGCCACCACCGGCCAGAATGCACTGTCGCAAACCGAGCAGTTTAATAAGATTATTGGCCTTACCGGTGTCGCACTCACCAAATTGGATGGAACGGCTAAAGGCGGTATTATCTTTTCTATCGCCAATAAAACCAAACTGCCGATTCGCTTTATCGGTGTCGGTGAAGGGATTGACGACTTACGTGCTTTTGACGCAAAGGATTTCATCGAAGCCCTGTTTTAAGCCCCGTGTTCATGACACAATACTGAACATAATAAGTACAAACGCTGTACAGTAAGCACACATGATTGAATTTCATAATGTTAGTAAACGCTACCCGGGTAGTGGTGATGCCTTAAGTCGGGTCAGTTTTAAACTTGCCGGTGGTGAAATGGCTTTTCTCACGGGGCATTCCGGCGCAGGTAAAAGTACCCTGCTGAAACTCATTGCCGTGCTGATCCGTCCTACCAATGGCCAAGTACTCATCAATAACGAAAATATTGGTCATATTAGCCGCCGCCGCATTCCTTATGTACGTCGTAATGTAGGAATTATTTTTCAAGATCATAAACTCCTGTTTGACCGTACCGTCTTTGATAACGTTGCCTTGCCGTTAGTTATCGCGGGCGTATCACATCGGGAAATTGGTCGTCGTGTCCGTGCATCTCTGGATAAGGTTGGTCTGCTCAATAAAGAAAAATCATTGCCCATTACCTTGTCCGGTGGTCAACAACAGCGCGTCGGTATCGCCCGTGCGGTTGTAAATAAACCGCCCATCCTGCTTGCTGATGAGCCAACAGGTAACCTTGATCCAGAACTCTCTCGTGAAATCATGGAGCTGTTTGCACAATTCCAGCAAGTCGGCGTGAGCGTCTTAATCGCCAGCCATGATTTGGATTTAATCAGCCAGATGGGGCATAAAGTACTCACGCTTGACGAAGGTCGAATGGTCGCCGGCGGCATGCACAACGCACCGCAGGGTGAGCCAAGATGATCTCACCCAGTGTTTACATCGCACGCCACATGCAGGTGATGTTAGCAACCCTCGGCGACATGATCCGTTCACCTATGTCGAACCTCATGACCATCGCGGTAATGGGCATTGCACTGGCGCTACCGACTGGCTTGCATGTTATTTTGAAAAATGTCCAACAAGTCACCGCGCAATGGGATGGTGCCGCACAAATCTCACTGTTTATGAAGCCATCAGTAACGGATAAACAAGCCGATCAACTCGCGAACATTCTGCAAAAGCGCCAGGATGTAAAATCGGTCACCCGCATAACTCGCAGTGAAGCACTGGAAGAATTTCGGAAAAACTCCGGCTTTGGTGAAGCATTGGAAGCCCTGGAAGATAACCCCTTTCCTGCTGTCATTGTCGTCTTTCCAACCGAACAATCTGACAACCTGCTCACGGTACAGACCATGCTGGCGAGCTTTAAACAGCGACCGGAGGTAGAACTGGCTCAGCTGGATATGCAGTGGTTAAAACGTCTCTACGCAATTATGGACTTCGGACGACGCGGGATCTGGGTGCTGGCCGCAATGCTTTCCTTATCGGTGTTGCTGGTCGTTGGCAACACAATCCGGCTGGCTATTCAGAACCGGCGTGACGAAATTGAAATCATCAAATTAATTGGTGGTACCGATGCCTTTATTCGGCGCCCCTTTCTCTATACCGGCTTCTGGTATGGACTCAGTGGCGGAATTTTGAGCTGGTTGCTGGTCACCCTTTCAATCTGGCTGCTCAGTGGCCCTGTAAGTCAACTAGCAACGTTATATGATAGTAACTACTCACTTTCATCATTGGATCTTCTCGGCAGCATTATTTTGCTTGGACTGAGCATTTTCCTGGGTCTGGCGGGCTCCTGGATAGCCGTTAGTCGTCATTTAGACGCCATCGAGCCAGAATAATCAAAAAACCATCATAAATATCACTTTTTACGTTGCGAAATTTCGATTCAGTGCCACACTGTTAGTCATTAGAAATAAATATATATCTTATAAAAAATGACTAATAGCGCGTGTATGGATACACGGGTGGGGAAAAGGAACAATGCAACAACGTCAAACCAGCATCATGATCGTTGATGGTTCTGAGGTATCTCGGACTATTATCGCTCGCATTCTTAAAAATGAAATCGAAAACGTCAATATTACCTCTTGTGGCAATGCTGCTGAAGCGTTAAAACGGCTTGGTAATTGGGAGCGATTCGACCTCATCACCACCTCATTAATGCTACCTGACATGGATGGTTTGGATCTCTGTACACGTATCCGCTCATCCGAACGGCATCACTACACACCGGTCATTGTCGTTTCAGGCGATGCAGACAGCCGCCTGTTACGCGAAGGCTTTGCCGCGGGTGTAACGGACTATTTTGATAAATCCAGTGGCTATAAGGCCTTTGTTGATTTCATTAAATCCTTCTTGCAACGTAATTCCGGCTTAGTCGGTAAAATTCTCTATGTTGAAGACAGCCCCACCGCAGCGGCTATCACCATTCGAATTATGGAAAAACATGGCTTGAAAGTGGTTCATGTTACCCATGCGGAGCAAGCCCTTGAGCTGCTTGAGGGGGTTGCCAATGGCTGGGGCAGCGAAGACGATGGCTTTGATATCATCGTCACTGACTTCTTCCTCAAAGGAAAGCTTACCGGTGGTGATTTACTCCACGCTATTCGTACCCGTTTCCATTATTCGCAACAGGAAATGCCGGTACTGGTTATCACCGTAACCGATAACCAGCAAAAACAAGCCGAAGTCTTCCATGCAGGAGCAAATGACTTTGTGCAAAAACCGATTTACGAAGAAATCTTTATTGCCCGTATTCGCTCACTATTACTGATTAAACAACAATTTATCGCTCTCAAGCATCAAACGGATGAAATGAGCCGACTTGCTACAACCGACAGTTTGACCGGCGTTAGAAGTAAACGCTTCCTACTCGACAACGGCAATAGATTGCTCAATAAGGAAGCAAATAAGCCTGTTTCCGCGATGATTATGGATATTGACCACTTCAAGAAGATAAACGATCAACTTGGTCATTTAACCGGTGACCATGTGCTTGCGGGTATTGGTACCCAGTTAAATGAAAGCTTCCCTGACGATATGGTGGTTCGTTTTGGCGGCGAAGAATTTTCAATTGTGATGACAAATACCACCGCGTTAAGCGCCGCAGAACAAGCGGATAAGCTCCGCGTTACCATCGAAAAACTTTGCCCGGCGAATGTTGATGTCACCTTCAGTATTGGCGTTGCCTGCAGCGCAGATCACCCTGATGCAGACATCACAAAACTGATGTCACTGGCCGATAAAGCCCTCTACGCGGCTAAGGAGAACGGCAGAAACCGTGTTTATATAGGTAGCAAAGAAGGCCCTATCGCCCTGGATCCTCCCCCTAAAGAGTCAATAACCATTTGATTTGAAAGTTTTTTAGCTCTTTTTTCTGCATTTTCCGGGAACTTATACTATTATTGGCACTCTCACTATGTGAGTGCTAATATAAGCATATCCGAATATATCGCCCAACACATTTAGCGAGGATGAGAATCATGGATAACGCCATGCAACTACAATTAGCTGTCCCGACCGGTAACATTTCGGGTTACATCACCACTGCCAACAGCGTGCCTATGTTGACCGCTGAGGAAGAGCGCGCGCTTGCCGTTGACCTACAGGAGAATGGTAATGTAGAAGCGGCTCGTAAACTCATTCTTCCGCATCTGCGTTTTGTAATTCACGTTGCACGTGGCTACTCAGGTTACGGACTTAATATCGCCGACCTTATTCAAGAAGGTAATATTGGGTTAATGAAAGCGGTAAAACGTTTCGACCCAAGTGTTGGTGTGCGTCTGGTTTCTTTCGCTGTACACTGGATTCGCGCCGAGATGCACGAATACATTCTGAAAAACTGGCGCATTGTTAAGGTTGCAACCACTAAAGCCCAACGCAAATTATTCTTTAACTTACGCAAGAATAAAAAGCGTCTTGGCTGGTTCACTAACGATGAAGTACAAACCGTTGCCAGTGAACTAGGTGTTAAACCAGAAACTGTTCTGGAAATGGAAACACGTTTATCAAGTCGTGATATGGCCTTCGATGGTTACAATGATGATGACGATGACAGTTTCTACGTTGCACCTTCACAGTTCCTGGAAGACATGAGTGACGAACCTTCCAAGGTACTGGAAGCAGCTGACTGGAGTGATCACAATAATGGTCGTCTGGCAACAGCACTTGAAACACTTGATGACCGTAGTCGCGACATTCTCAATAGTCGCTGGTTATCTGAAAAGAAATTAACACTGCATGATTTGGCTGATCGTTACAGTATTTCTGCTGAACGAGTACGCCAGTTAGAAAAAGCCGCTATGCAGAAAATGCGTACTGCCTTGATGGATTAAGAATCATTAATGCAGTTAATAAAACGGCCCTTCGTGGGCCGTTTTTTATTTATCTGCTAATCGATATTTTTTACTAAAACGTTCCAGACTACTGCGTATCCCTGCTGCATAAGCAAACTCTTCATTTAATTTAAAATCAAGATTGTATCTAGTTATCTTGTAATTATTATTTTTACAATCAAAAAACCCCAAATAAAGATCATCCGGTGTCCGGGATAGTTCTTCAATATCTCGCGATAAATCCAGTTCAATACTAATGACACTCCGGGCTTGATGTCGTTGGCATAATTGCTTGCTTACCAGGTGACTATCATCTTCATTAACAACACCTTGAGCAATATTTTGCCTTGGCAAATAAAGCAATGATTGTCCTTTAAAAGAACTTGTCACTAAATCGGCAATTGCGTTTGAATAAGCCTCAATAGTCTTATATTTAGGTGAATATTCACTGTCGGGCGTTGCCAATACAACCAGAACATTTTCACCCTGTTGAACATCTTTACGACTTGACTCAGGCTGCAAATTTTTAACCGATGCTACACGAGGAATTACTTTAGCCTCATTAACAATACCTGAATCACTATCAGCTTTTTCCGGTTCCAATGTGTTCTTATTAGTTTGAGCCGATTTAGATAATTTCTTTATTCGCAAATTTGCCAATGCGACAAATTTTCCCTGAGAATAATTTTCAAGATACGCCCTGAAATCACCTGGGTCCTGACTATCTTTAATACTGTCCCAGAATGCCAGCTCATAGGCCGCCTGTGTATTTATACTTGTTGAAGCCGTTGTCGATGCTGTCGTGGCAACAATCGGTTTTTCTACTTTACGAATATTACGTTTAGCAAACAGGAAGTCACCTTCATCATGCCCCGTCGCACGTACATCTGAATACTGGGGTTTTTGTATAGCCGATGAATTCAGTGCCACAGGTCGTTTAATTTGAGTATATAAACTTTCTGCCTCAAGAATCGGTTCGTTATTTCGACGTAGCGCCGAGATCAACGCCCCTGCAAAAACAGAATGACCACTTGTCCCTCCGTCATCAACCGGTTCCAGACCACCTGAACTTAATGCGGTGCGAGAAGTTCGCGTTGCTAATTTCTTGTAGTAATCACGTTTATCGCTGCCCACATTCAAACCTGCCGCAGCACTACGACTCAATGTCCCGGAAAAACAACTATCCGAAATCACCAACACATGTTTGGCAACGGTGGCACGTAACGTGTCGGTGATATCACTATTAGATATCCACTCAGAACGACGCTTTGGGCTCGCCGTCACCGGCAACCAGTAACCTTCACCCGTTGCGGAATCCAGGTGCCCATGACCTGCGTAGAAAATCAATAAATTATCATTAGGGGTTAATTTTTCAACTAATTGATCCAGGGCATCAAGGGTTCCTGCGCGATTTGTATCACGTAACATCGTGACCTTAAAACCATAATCGGAACGCAATAGTGTCGCCAGGGCATCGGCATCACCGTGTGGTGTCTTTAAAGGTGAAAGCTGTTTGTAATTCTGGTTTGAAATAATCAGCGCATTATAGCGTCCAAGCTCAAGATCATAAGGAACCGCAGCAAATAGCGATGTTGCTGCAAGAAATAAACCTAAAAAAGTTGCCAGTACTGGTATGTTGCGCATATTCCATTTGCCCTAAATAATCAGGATAAACAATTATCGTCATCTGTGTGCAATATTAACCTGCAAAATACGTTAATATTGCTATATTAATGGCTAAGTATAGCCTTATTAAAAGGAAAACCAATGAAAATCCATACTATTGCTGCAGTCACTTTATTGCTCAGTAATATCAATTCTTTTGCTGACAGCGCACCTGTCGCAATCATTGAAGAGATACAGGCACAAAACAGCTCCTTATCGTTTATGGACTACGTCAATGAAGGGCATGTTATTAAACTGGGTAGTAAAGGCAAGCTGATCATTGGCTATCTTAACTCATGCCGACGCGAAACAATTACAGGCGGAACAGTCACCGTTGGTTCTCTACAAAGTAATGTTATAAAAGGTCAATTGCTGCGTGAAGACGTGGAGTGTGATGGTGGTAATGCAAATCTTACTGGGCAAGTTGCAGCAACAAGTGGTGCACTGGCCTTCCGTGGAGCTCCAAAGTCAAAAATAGGCATTCGTAATCCTGATTTAACGATTTATGGAACATCTCCGGTTATTCGTTTAAAAAAATCAAATGCGAACATAACCATCGAACGTACCGATCAACATGAAAAACAATATACTTACCAGCTAAAAGGTAAACACATCGATCTGGCATCTAAAAACATTTCTTTGTCTTTAGGTGGCGTCTATAGAATTGTTGTTAAAGGCGGTAAAAGTAAAACATTCAAAGTCGATAAATATGCCGAAAAAGGCGCCATCCCTATTGTTTCTCGACTAATCGATCTATAAACCATGAAGATACGGCATATCATAATCGCGGGTGCTATTGCGCTTGTTGCAAGCCTGATCATGTCGATGCCGTTTACTCAACGTCTGGAAAAAACATCTTTAGATACCTTGTTCTGGTTACGGCATACACTTCAACAAAACTTTCCCGGTTTAATAGCATCAGAAAAAGAATCCGATGTTGTGATTCTGGCGATTGATGAAGAAACGTATCAACAACCGGGTTTTGTTGAAACACCGCGTGTAATGTGGACCCCCCAATATGCAGAGGTCATTTCTTCAATCATGCAAGGTGGCGCCAAGGTTTTTGCTTTTGATATTGTTTTACCTACTAGCGTCGAATCCAGGTTTAAAGGCTATGATAAAGCTTTCCTCAGAACACTCTATAAATATGGTCGCAGTGGTAAGCTCGTACTGGGTAAGGTTCAGCATTTTGGCAAGCCAGTCAAACCTTACCCCGGACATAGCTTTGCTGTAGGCAATGAAAAAAATATACGCCTGTTAAATCTTGGAAACCACTCCAGAGATGACGACGGTATCATTCGCGACCTGCCATTATGGTTTGATCAAGGAAACAGAACCGATCCCTCGATGGCTGTTGAACTTGCTGCTCGCGCAAGTAATGAAAAAGTTAAATTTGTCCGTAACAAGCCTCTTATTATTAATGGCTACAACGTCCCTGTTACATCAGACAATACCATGTTGATTAATTTCAATACTCAGCCTGATTTTATTCCGAGCTACTCTCTTGCTGATATCTATGCCTGTAGCCAAAAAGGTAATACCGATTATTTTAAACGTCATTTTAAAAACAAAGTCGTCATACTCGGGGCAGTACTGGGGCTTGAAGACAGAAAAAAAGCGGCATCTCATCTTGCAAATTCACGGGAAGGTTTAAACGTACCCGAACGCTGCATTCTTCCCTATGATGCAAACAAATATGCAAGTACTGAAATACGTGATGATATCTCAGGTGTCTATATTCACGCGCAAGCCATCAACAATATTTTACATAAAAATGCTCTCACCGAAACTCCGGCAATTACCTATGCACTGTTATCCTTTCCACTGGCATTGGCTGTCGCTCTATTTACTTTATTACTGACTCCTGTTCGATTAATTGTTGCTGTTTTTGCCAGTGTCGTTTTATGGATAATACTCGTTGTTATTAATTTCAATCAGGGACTCGTTCTTCCCTTAATTGACCCAATCATTGCCGCTGCCATTACTTTATCTGCAACACTTGGTTTTCGTTTTATTGTTGCCGATAAAGACAAACGTATTATTAAACGCGCTTTTGGTCTTTATCTTGAACCTGCTGTCATCGATCAAATGATGAAAGAGGGTGATAGTCCAGAGTTAGGTGGTGAAGAAAGGGAATTAACTGTCTGGTTTTCTGATATCGCTGGCTTTACTAGCATTTCAGAGAAGCTTGATCCGCAGCAGCTTGTCGACTTCTTGAATCAATACTTTGATGCCATGACACGAATTGTTAAAGAACACGGTGGCTTCGTTGATAAATATGTTGGTGATGCCATCATCGCCGTGTTTGGTGCACCACAACATGATCCTCAACATGCATTACATGCTGTTGAATCTGCAATTGCCTGTGACAAAAGGCTTAAACAACTTAAAGACAGTTTTAATTTGCCGGGAGGTCTGAATGTATCAGCTCGCATAGGCATTAACACCGGCATGATGCTAGTTGGAAATATTGGCTCTTCGAACCGTCTTAACTATACAATTATCGGCGATGCGGTCAATCTTGCTGCACGTCTGGAAGGTGTTAATAAAATGTACGGTACCAGTATCATCGCCAGCGATACAAGCATTCAACAGTGTGGTAATAAAATTTCGGTCAGAGAACTTGATACTGTTCGCGTTAAGGGTAAAGCAACACCGACGACTATCTATGAACCTCTACATACTGAGATGGCTAACAATCAGGATTTACTTCAACACTTTGCCACAGCACTCGGTAATTATCGACTCCGCGACTTTAAAACTGCTTATGAACAATTCAAGCAACTTGCACAACAAGGTGATCTTGTTTCTGAAAAATTCTCACTTCGAGCCAGAGCTTATATTGAAAACCCACCGGCCAGTGACTGGGACACTGTCAATACACTTGATAGTAAATAAAATAATACTGGTTACTGTGGAATGTAATGATCAATCAACAAAAATGCGAAAAGTGCCATTAAATAAAAGATTGAATAGCCAAATGTTTTGATCGGCATGGTTTCATCTTCTGCTTTTTTAACTTCCAGTGAGTAATATAAAAAACCTAGCCCTAACGCTATTGCACCTGCCAAATAAAACACGCCACTCATTAACGTTACAAAAGGTAAAATCGTCACCACAATAAGAATGATGGTGTACAGTAAAATCTGCAGCCGAGTAAACTCCAGGCCATGTGTAACAGGTAACATTGGTACATCTACTTTTGCATATTCTTTATGACGATGAATTGCTAACGCCCAGAAATGTGGTGGTGTCCATGCAAAAATAATTAAAAACAATAACAAGGAGTGGGCATTGATATCACCTGTAATTGCTGTCCAACCCAGTACAGGTGGTGCAGCACCGGCTGCACCACCAATCACAATATTCTGTGGTGTCGCATATTTCAGGTACATAGTGTATACAACAGCGTAACCAATTAATGAAATAAACGTTAAGATAGCTGTTAGTTCATTAACAAATACCACTAAAATAATCATCGCCAAAATACCAATAGCAAAAGCGAAGATCAATGCACGCTTATTATCCATATGACCTGTTGGCAACGGGCGATTCCTGGTTCTTGCCATCTTCGCATCAATGCGCTGATCGACCACCTGGTTGATTGCTGCAGCCGATCCTGCTGCCAACCCAATACCCAGCGTTCCAAAGATAAAGGGCTCTAGTGGTACCATACCCGGCACCGCAAGAAACATTCCAACCACTGCAGTAAACACGATTAACATAACGACCTTTGGCTTGCACAGGTTGTAATAATCACGCCATGTAATGTCCTGCATGACTATTGGTTCTTCTGTTTGTGTTTCATCATTCATGACTGCGTGCCTTTAACCAATTCTTGAATACTTCAATAAACGTTCAAGGTCTTTTACAACACCTCTCGGGCTGATATCACTTTTATAGTGCATCATCAAATTTCCCAGTGGGTCAACAAAATAAATTCGCTGTGCTTTTTCAGCCGGAGCCAGTCCTTCAAATTCAAAATTTTTGATTACTTCTGAGAATGTGTCTTTTTCAAGACGAATAATATTCATTCCCTGATGTTCCTGTTTTATTTTATCTAATTGGTCGTTGTTGCCATCATTCACTAACAACATCACTCTTTGAACACGGTCTTTTTCTCCCCCCATTCCCAGACGTGATTGACGAATCGTATAAAGATTATTAAAACAGCTTTCATTGCATTCAGCTGAATCAATATAAAACATTGTCCACTTGCCATTAAGCATGTCACGATTGAATTCTTTTCCATCAACTGTCGTGGTAGAAAAATCAGCTATCGGTCTTACCGGCGTCACCAGGTTACCCCAATTGGTTGTAGATTCAGTTTTAAAACCGCCACCAACACTGTGCAATACAATCGCCAGTCCTACTGGAACGACAAATACCAATACCATCAAAATCAGCGTTAATCGCGGATCCATTCCAGGTTTTTTAGATTGCTGTTCCACTACTCTTCCTCCAAACGTCGGCTATTCAAACCGATATATAAAATAAGTATCACTAACGCCATGCCAAACCACTGTACAGCATAACTCTGGTTCTTTTCCGGGCCACTCGCTACCGGCTGCCAGTTCTGAGCATAGGCCGATACATCTTCCTGCGCTAATTGCAGTAAATATGGCGGCATAGTGTACCCCAACTGAGCACTAATCTGGTCAATTTCAACATCACGGATGACCTTGGGCCAGCGACCATCTGAAATTGTTGCGCTAATCCCAAAATTGGGTAATTTACCGGGTAAATCTGCCAATATTCCCCGTATAACAACTACTTTATCTGTCACTGAGATATCCGGTAGATCTTCCCTACGCTTGCCTAATGGTAACCAACCTCGATTCACCAGTATCTTTGCCTTTCCTGAAGCATAAACAAATGGCGTAATAACGAGAAAACCGGGACGCCCCTTTTCAATCCGATTATCCAATAAGTACTGATGCCGGGCATCAAAATACCCCTTAATACGCGCATGTCTAAACCGATATTCATCTTCTACCTGCAGCGGGCTTAATACGTCTATTTCCAACTGTTCCAGACTTGATTGTAGCTCTTGCTGTGTCTGTGCCTTCTCTACTGCGCGATTCAACTGCCATAGACCCAATGATACAAGAATAGAAAACACGATCAGTGTTATCACTGAAACAGTAATAGTGGGTTTAAATTGAAATACACCTATTTGCATGAATTAACTCTAGCCGTGCAGGAAAAATGAATTCGTTATACTATGTGACAAATACTCATCAGGATATAGCAGAAATGAAAATTGTCGTTATCGCCATTCTAGCCGGAATCATATTCACATTATTCAGTGCCATGCGCTTTATGATGACCGACAAAGGCAAAGGAACCCGTACGGTGAAGGCGCTGAGCTTTCGGATCGGCACCTCTATTGTGCTTTTTGCCACCCTGCTTCTACTTGTGAAATTTGGCTACATTAAACCTAACCCCAGCCCATATCAATAAATTGCCTGAACAATAAAAAGGCGCTGCCTCACGGCAGCGCCTTTTTTGTATCCATCGTCTTATTTACAGTACGTAAACAAAGATAAACAGACCTAACCAAACCACATCAACAAAATGCCAATACCAGGCAGCTGCTTCAAAAGCAAAGTGATTTTCGTCAGTAAAATGACCTTTCATTGAACGGAACATCATCACTGTTAACATGATGGCACCAATCGTTACATGCAAGCCATGGAAACCGGTCAACATGAAGAAGGTTGAACCATAAACACCGGATGATAATTTCAGACCTGTTGAGTAGGCATGAATATATTCATAGGCCTGGAAACCCACAAAGACAAAACCTAATACAACAGTTGCGAATAGCCAGAATGTTAATGCTCCACGGTTACCTTTCTTAAGTGCCCAATGCGCTAATGTCACAGTCACACCAGAAGTCAGGAGTAATGCTGTGTTTAATGCGGGGATTCCCCAGGCACCAATAGTTTCTTTAAAGACACTATATCCGCCTGCAGCGGCATCAGGCATGACATTTAATGGCCATGATGGTGTAAAGCCATTGTATAAAAACTCATTGGTTGCTGCATTATTATCTGCACCACCTAACCATGGCACTGATAATGTGCGAATGTAGTAGAGCGCACCGAAGAATGCGGCAAAGAACATGACTTCTGAGAAGATAAACCACATCATGCCCATACGGAATGAGATATCAACCTGACCATTATATGCGCCACTTTCACTTTCACGAATCACCTGACCAAACCAGCCAAATAACATGAAGATGATAATTGCCATACCCACATACATCATTGTCAGATTACCTTCACCCACTAGAGGCGTTTTATCTGACAGTGAGCTTGCAAAGCCGAACAACATAATAAACATACCAATTGAGCCAATGACTGGCCATTTACTTGGTTCCGGTAAGTAGTAGCTACCGCTTGCTTGAGACATACTATTATCCTCTCTAACTTTAATATCGAGTATTTGTCACGTCTTCCGCTATCGCGTCGACGTTTATCATTATCAGGCCTAAGCCCTATTATTGCGGTGTAGCATTTCCAGCTTTCGCTGGCTCCTCCTCCACTCCGCTCTGTTTCGTATCAAAAAACGTATATGACAGTGTTATCGTATTCACATTCTTCGGTAAATCAGGATCAACAATAAACCGTAATGGCATTTCCTTGTCTTCACCTGGTCCAAATTTTTGCTGCGAAAAACAAAAACATTCTGTTTTATTAAAATATTTTGCAACCTTAAAAGGTGTAACAGCTGGAATAGCCTGTCCTACAATTGTTCGGTTACTCAAATTCTTCGCATAGTACGATACTGTTGTTACTTCGCCTGGGTGTACCTCTACCCGTCTTGTTAACGGCCTGAATTCCCATGGCAAATCAGCATTCACATTAGCATCAAATTCTATCTTAACCAGCCGTGTTGTATCCGGCTTTTCTGCCAATGCTTGTTCTTTCTCTATTCTTCCGGTTCGTCCACCTAAACCGGTCAAATCACAAATCAACGTATACAGTGCTGGCAATCCAAATAATGCAAAAACCACCATTGCTACAGCGGCTAAAGAAAGCTTACCTGCTGTGCGTTTATTTGCCTTCTGTCTTTCTTCATTCATCTGAAGCTAACAAGCAGAATAAATCCTACATAAAAAGTTAATGCTAATAATGCTAACAGCCCAACCAACTTTGCTGCTTTCTTTTGCTGCTTGTTTTCCATAAATATATTTCATTCAAACTTGCTCGGCAGCCTGGACTGCCGAGCATTGTGTCTGATTATTTAACCTCTGGTGCTTCTGCAAATGTGTGGTATGGCGCAGGTGATGGAATAGTCCATTCAAGACCTTCTGCACCTTCCCATACCTCGTCAGTCGCCTTTTCACCACCCTTGATACACTTAATGATAAGCGCCAGGAACAATAATTGTGAAAGACCAAAGCCAAATGCACCGATACTAGACATGAAGTTAAAGTCTGCAAACGCTGCGTTATAGTCAGGAATACGACGCGGCATACCTGCTAACCCAAGGAAATGCTGTGGGAAGAAGGTAATGTTAACGAAGATTACTGAACACCAGAAATGCCAATTACCTAATGTTTCGCTGTACATGTGACCCGTCCATTTTGGTAACCAGTAGTAAACAGCCGCAATAATTGAAAACAATGCGCCGGTTACAAGTACGTAATGGAAGTGAGCGACAACAAAGTAAGTGTCATGGTATTGGAAATCAACCGGTGCGATACCGAGCATCAAACCAGAGAAACCACCGATTGTGAACAGAATCACAAATGCCAATGCCCATTTCATAGGCAATTCAAATGTCATTGAGCCCTGCCACATGGTTGCAACCCAGTTGAATACCTTCACACCTGTTGGCACAGCAATTAAGACTGTTGCGTACATGAAGAATAATTCACCGGCAACAGGCATACCCACTGTAAACATATGGTGAGCCCAAACAATGAATGACAGGAAGGCAATTGAAGCCGTCGCGTATACCATTGAGCTGTAACCAAACAGTTTCTTACGCGCAAAAGTTGGAATGATCTGAGAAACCACACCAAATGCCGGAAGAATCATAATGTAAACTTCAGGATGACCAAAGAACCAGAAAACATGCTGGAACAAGACTGGATCACCACCACCTGCTGCATCAAAGAAAGAGGTACCAAAGTTACGATCCGTCAACATCATGGTTACCGCACCCGCAAGTACTGGCATAACCGCAATCAACAAGAATGCTGTAATTAACCAGGTCCAGACGAACAGTGGCATTTTCATTAATGTCATGCCAGGCGCACGCATGTTCATGATGGTTGCGATAACGTTAATTGACCCCATGATGGACGAGAAACCCAACATATGCACAGCAAAAATAAAGAAGTCAGTACTTGCTGGCGCATAGGTTGTTGATAGTGGTGCGTAGAATGTCCAACCGAAGTTTGGACCACCGCCATCCATGAACATAGTGGAAAGTAACATGGTACCTGCGAAAGGCAGAATCCAGAAACTCCAGTTGTTCATACGAGGCAATGCCATATCCGGTGCACCAATCATCATTGGGATTAACCAGTTCGCCAGACCTACAAATGCCGGCATAATGGCACCAAACACCATGATCAAACCATGCATGGTTGTCATTGAGTTAAAGAAGTTTGGATCGACCCACTGCATACCCGGTTGCAGTAATTCAAGGCGAATAACCATCGCGAATGAACCACCAACAAGAAGCATGGCGAATGAGAACCAAAGGTACAAAGTACCAATGTCTTTGTGGTTAGTTGTAAACAACCAACGGCTTAGTCCGCTTGGGGCGCCGTGGTGTTCGTGTTCTGCGTGAGCTGTACTCATAATTTTAATCTCCAGAAACGCGTACCGCTTTAGCGGGCAGCCTTAACGTCTTTAGGTTGAACGATACCTGCATCATTACCCCAGCTATTACGCTCGTAAGTAATGACAGCAGCCAAATCCAGGTCGTTTAGCTGTGCACCGTAAGCTGCCATTAAAGGGTTCGTCTTACTACCATTAACAACAATGTTGATGTGTCCAGCTGCGGGGCCTGTCGCAACCGCACTACCCTTGAGTGGTGGGAATGGGCCTGTGCCTTCACCGTTAGGCTGGTGACAGGCGGCACAACTACTGCCGTAAACTTTCGCACCCTTCGCCATCAGTTCTGCTTTTGTCCAAGTTTTATCACTTGCAGCAGCGGCAGCTTCAGCAGCGGCAGCAGATTTTTTAGCAGCCGCCCATTTTTTGTATTCGCCTTCTTCTTTAGCGACAACAACAATTGGCATGAAGCCGTGGTCTTTACCGCAAAGCTCGGCACACTTGCCGCGGTAAGTGCCCGCGTCTTCTACACGTGTCCATGCTTCATTGATGTAACCTGGCAGTGCATCTTTTTTGAAACCAAAGTCAGGTACCCACCATGAGTGGATAACGTCATTTGAAGTAATCAGGAAACGAACCTTTTTACCTGTTGGGATAACAAGTGCGTTATCAACATTTTGTAAGTAGTTTGGAACAGTAGAAACATCGATACCCGAATTCATCTGACGTGCATCATTACTCGCCTTATCTAAGGCACTGAAGTACTTAACGCCTTCAGCATCGCCGTCCATGTATTCGTAGTTCCATTTCCACTGGTAGCCCGTTACCTTCACCGTCACATCTGCATTGCTGGCATCTTCAAGCAATAACAAATTCTTGGTTGCAGGAATAGCAAGCGCAATAAGTATAATGAAGGGAATGACCGTCCAAAGTATTTCGACTTTATGACTTTCATGAAAACTCGCAGCCACCGCACCTTTTGACTTACGGTGTGCGAACATTGAATAAATCATTGCGCCAAATACGACGACACCAATGACGACACAAATCCACAATACAATCATATGCAGACTGTATGCGTTGCGACTCACCTCGGTGACACCCTCACGCAGATTCAGGACTTTGTCAGCCCATGCATGACTAGATGTCATGGCCAAGACTGAGCTGAACAGCACCAATGCTGCCTGTTTCAGTTTACGTACGGACATGCTCCACTCTCTCTATAGTTATAATTACATTAAATTCTGTGTTCTGTATTTATTATTTCGTGTAGCTTTATTTTGGCACATCGCTAACGCGCGCTGCCGCTACCTTCTTCTTTACTTCTGTAAAACCAGGGGAGTAATTCCGTTTTACCTAGTCTATTAAAACCACTTGATTGATGTATCCCAACCTAAAATGGTCTATCAAGGTACCCCCAAATATGCGGCCAAAGCCACAATTTAGCTACGGCATGCTAAACCATGCCCCAAAATCCCGCAATAGAATGTTTGAATGAGCGCCTCATAATTACTCATATTAGCAAGCACTTATATGCTTTTTCTTATGTTGAGGCTTCAAACAGATTGCACTCTGACACAGATACACGCACAAATCAAAGGGGATTACCCATGACACCATCATGGTTAATCCTGATAGTGATTAAATAACCAGGATCGAGGCAATTTCCAGTATATTCTGATCATTTAGGTAGGGAATTTTACCGAGCAATGGGGCTGATATTCGGCTCTCTAGCGTCGCGATATTTTCACCAATATCCAAACAGTCAGAGGTATTTTCCAAGCCAATATTTGCGATCCAGCCTGCCATGTTTACACCGCGATGCTGTATATTTTCAACCGTGAGTAACGCATGATTCAGGCAACCAAGCCGTATCCCGACCACCAACACCACCGGTAATTTGAATTGTACAGCCAAATCCGCAAACGTTTGCTGTTCGTTTAATGGTGCTAACCACCCTCCTGCACCTTCAATCACAATCCTATCTGCCCGACTTGCAAGCGCATGTGCCTGTTCAACCAGAGCACCACTATTAATGACAAGATCATTTCTTGCCGCAGCAAGATGCGGTGCCATCGGTGGCAAAAACGCATAAGGATTTATTTCATCATAATTAGCCTGCTCACTCATATGCTGCATGAGCAACAAGGCATCTTCGTTACGTAAACCCTCATCTGTTTGCTCACAACCACTGGCAACCGGTTTCATCGCAATTGTTGAAAAACCTTGTTGGCGATATGCCTCAAGTATGCCGGCGGCACAAAGTGTTTTGCCCACACCCGTATCTGTGCCTGTTATAAATACACCGTTCACTCGAGTGAGCCTCGTAATGAATTTATGCTGACACCTCCGCTGTGATCACCCACATTGCTTTCATCACACCAGGCATGGCCATATACCACTTCGTAACTCGCGGGTAACACACCGTCTACCCGAAATTGTTCGTAGGCTTTTACAACCGCCTTAAGACGAGACTTACTGGTTAGATTACGTGTACGCGTTTGTGCAATATTATGTGCCCCTATTTCTTTTAATTCGCGCATCAAGGCATAAGCATCGTTATACGTTAATGTGATCGTTTCAACATCCATTACCGGTTGCGATAAACCGGCGCGCAACATCGCATCACCGATATGATGCATATCAATAAAATCATGTACGTGTTTTTCATTATCAACTTCTGACCAACTTGCACGTAATTCTTTGAGTGTGTCAGGACCAAACGTTGAAAACATCACAAACCCACCCGGTCTTAATACCCGCCTAAATTCACTAAAAGCATCGTCTAAAGAACCACACCACTGCAAGGCTAAACTTGAGAAAATTAAATCAATCGAATTGTCCGCAATGGGTAATGCCTGTATATCACCACAGATGGTTCTTAATGGTCGCCGCCATGTCGAACGTCGCTTTACTTCTTTTAACATTGGTATAGCAATATCAAGACTGAATACTTGCGCACCTTTATATTGCTTTGCCAGTCGTGCTGAATATTCACCGGTTGCACAGCCAAGATCCAAAATACGTGTTGGTGTGGCTTTAATGTACTCAAGTCTTTCCAGCATGCGCGTTGCCACTTCGCGCTGTAGCACCGCCGCCTCATCATAGGTTTTTGCCGCATCACCAAATGATTTTCTCACCGCTTGCTGTTGATAGTGCGTAATATTGTTCACATTGTTTCCTTCATGCTTTCTTGTTGCTTGTCTAAACAAAAACTCGTCAACGCCTGACAAAACTGTTCTGGATGCGATAAAAACGGTGCATGTCCTGCTTGTTGAATAATTTCTGATTCAGCATTGACAAATAGCGCTGTGATTTTATTGATTGCTGACTCCGGCACTAACGTATCTCTTTGCCCCGCTAATAATAAAACCGGCAAATTAATATTTTTAATACATTCACGTAAATCTGTTTTTAACAATAACTGCATACCATTATCTAATCCTGCTGATGTTGGCTCTGGTTGTAATAATGTCTTCCTCAGTAAGCGGCTATCCTGACTCGATGTTTTACTTCCACGGGTTTGCAAGGCGATAAAACGCAAGAGGCTAGCATGAGGGTCTGCAATCACGGCGGCACGAAAATCACTAAACACTTTTTCATCAACGGCTTCTGCCCAATCATTCGATGTGACAAACTTTGGCGTGGAAGCAACCAGGATTAATTTTTCTACCCGCTCTGCTGCAATACTGACTACTTGCTGTGCCACCAAGCCACCTAAAGACCAACCTAACCAGATTGCTTTGGGGGGTGCCTTTTCAAGTACTACCTGAGCCCATGTCTCAAGACTATTTTCTTCCATGTCTGCACTGTTGCCATGTCCCGGAAGATCGATACAGGTAACATTAAATGCTTCTTGCAAACGAGGTAATATAGTTTGCCAAACACCGCTATGCGCGCCCCAGCCATGCACCAAAACTAATTCCGGTTTAAATGTATCACTCATGTAATTGACGCCAGTGCTGTCAATAATGACGCTAACTGTTTTTCAGTATGACTCGCGCTAAAGGTAATTCGTAAACGTGCCGTACCATTTGGAACAGTGGGTGGTCTTATTGCGCTGACCATAATGCCTTGTGCAGCTAGCCCCTTACTCATTGCAACAGCTTTCTCTGCACTACCAACAATAATGGGTTGTATGGGTGTTGGTGAGTTCACCAGCGTCAATCCTAGTTGTTCTGCACCATAACGAAATTGTTTGATCAAACTTTGTAAATATTCACGGCGGTCATTTTCCTGTTGCAGTATTTTCAAACTGGTTCGTGTCGCTTCCGCTATAGCCGCTGGCATCGCAGTAGTAAACACATAACTTCGTGCCGACTGAATTAAAGTTTCTATTAACTCTTCTCTACCGGCCACAAAGGCGCCGAATGTGCCGAATGCTTTACCTAATGTACCAACCAAAATATCGATATCGTCATTACAATTAAAATACTCGACACAACCACGACCTTGTTCACCTAACACACCAAAGCCATGCGCATCATCAACTAAAATCGCTGAATTATTTTTATCTACTTGGGAAATTATTTCTGGCAATGGCGCAATATCACCATCCATACTAAATACACCATCTGTCATGATGATTTTCTTATCATTATTATTATCTAAACGTGAAGCAAATGAATCCATATCGCCATGCTGAAAACGCAACAACTTTGCGCCGGATAATTTTGCTGCATCTAATAATGAGGCATGCACTAATTTATCTGCAACCACCGTATCATTGCGACCCAACAAGGCACTCACCACACCCAGGTTCGCCATGTAGCCTGTTGAAAACAATAGTACGCGTTCGCGACCTGTAAATTCTGCCAACTCTTCTTCAAGAGAATGGTGCGCGGAAGTGTGTCCATTAATTAAATGTGCTGCACCACTGCCTACACCGTACTTCTCGGTGGCTTGTTGCAAACTTTTTACGATGCGTGGATCTGCCGCAAGACCGAGATAATCGTTACTACAAAATGAAAGCATTAACTTTCCATCACATACCTGCTCAGGCGCTTGCTTGCCCTCACAAATTCTTCGTGTGCGATACAGGTCTTGCGCTTGCTGCTGCTCCAGAAAGCCTTTCAGCTCAAACATGATTATGCTTCAGAACAACTCATTGATTCTGTCTGCAATCCTAAACGGGCAAACAATTGCATATCTTTACCAGATTCCGGGTTAGGTGTTGTTAGTAGTTTCTCTCCATAGAAAATTGAATTCGCACCAGCAAAGAAACATAAGGACTGTGTTTCATCATTCATGTCTTCACGTCCAGCAGATAAACGCACGTAGGATGCCGGCATTAAAATTCTTGCTACGGCAATACTTCGAATAAATTCAAAACTATCTAATGCATCAACACCTTCTAATGGCGTTCCCTCTACTTGTACCAATAAATTAATCGGTACACTTTCAGGATGTTTCTCCATCGTGGCTAGTTCGTATAGTAATCCTGCGCGATCATGACGATCTTCGCCCATACCAACAATCCCGCCACAACAAACATTCATCCCCGCGTCACGTACATGCTTAAGTGTTTCCAGGCGATCGTCATAAGTGCGCGTGGTGATAATATCGCCATAATAATCACGTGAGGTATCGAGGTTATGATTGTAATAATCCAGCCCGGCTTCTTTTAATGTTTTAGCCTGATCTTCTTTGAGCATGCCGAGTGTCATGCAGGTTTCCATGCCCATTTCTTTAACGCCACTGACTAACTCAACAACGTAATCAACATCACGGTCATTCAAATTACGCCAAGCTGCTCCCATGCAAAAGCGCGATGCACCTTTTTCTTTTGCCGCGCGTGCTTCTTTGAGGATATTTTCAATCGCTATTAATTTTTCTTTTTCCAGCCCGGTATCATGATGAGCACTTTGTGGGCAGTAGGCACAATCTTCAGGGCACGATCCTGTTTTAATACTCATTAACGTACTCACCTGTACCGTATTTGGATCAAAAAATTCACGATGTAAGGTGTGAGCGCGAAATAACAGGTCATTAAATGGTAATTCAAATAAAGCCTCAATCTCCTCAATCGTCCAGTCATGGCGGATAAGGTGAGTACTAGAGGTCGACATAAGAGATTTCTCCAAAATGAGCTTAAAAGGGTTAGAATGAGAGCATCTTAGCCAGCACACGCTGGTTGTCAACGGGAAGGGAATCCTATGGTTGACCACTGGTTAAAAAACACTCTAAATCTTTGTTTGCCTCAATCCTGCCTACTCTGTGGTGGCGCCGTATCTCAGGAGTATGATCTCGCGCTCTGTGATCACTGTATGCATGAGCTCCCCTTACTGGGCGAGACGTGCCAGCAATGTGCCAACCCGCTTGAAACGCAACGAGAAACGCTTGGAGACTTCATTCATGAATCTGCTTTGATGCAAACAAGACATTGTGAGCAATGCATACGCGAACAACCCGGCTTCGACCAAACAATCGCTTTTTTCCCTTATGTAGCGCCTTTTAATTATTTGGTTCAAGCTGCCAAATTTGATGGCAAATTAGCCACCGCACGCTTATTAGGCAAGCTGATGGCAATGCAACTCGTCAACTGTATCGATCTGCTTAAACCTCGACCCGATGGGCTATTAGCTGTGCCACTCCACCCCTCCCGACAACGCGAGCGAGGTTATAATCAGGCATTAGAAATTGCTATTCCTGTAGCAAAGCGCCTACAAATACCTCTTTTAAATGATTTAGCGGGTCGCACGGCCGCGACGCCACCCCAAACAAGTTTGAGTTTGCAGCAGCGTAAACAAAATTTACAGCATGCATTTGTAGTTCATCGTGATATCAGTGGGCAACATATTGTCATCATCGATGATGTCATGACCAGCGGGACAACCGTCAATGCGCTGGCTAAAAAGCTCAAACAGGCAGGTGCTGATGAGGTCTCCGTATGGTGCTTTAGCCGTGCTGAACCACCGAGATAACATCGAAAAAATAAAAAACTGGAAATAAATCATGGTTTTCGCATAATGTGACCTAGATCTCAGGTATTGCGTAAGGTTTTAACTACGCTTAACCCATGGACAGAATGGCCGTACATATTATGCATGACACCAATAGCGATACTCGTACCTTGCAACGCAATATGCGTGTGCTCATTGACGAGGCTCGCCGTAATGAAGATAAATACCAACGCTTTCAGTCACTCGAGCTTTTACTATTAGGGTCACACAACCTGTCAGAGCTGATTCGCATGGTTATCATGCAATACCCTCAAGATTTTGAGCTGGATGCAATTAGTCTTGTATTAGATGATCCTCATTATGAAATTCGTACCATACTCGAAGATGAAGGCGTTGATATCAAGCAATACCCACAACTTCGATTTAACGAAAATAATAATGTCGTTCAAAATGATTTATTTACATCTCACGAACCCGAACTAGGTGCTTATAAAACCAATTTACACAGCAAATTATTTAGTCATCACAATAAATCATTAAATAGTATCGCCAGACTACCTTTGGTTCGGCAAGAACGTGTTATTGGCTGCCTCAATCTGGGAAGTCATGATGATAAGCGCTACATCAGTGGAACCGGTACCGAGTTACTACAGCGACTCTCGGCCATTATTACTATCTGTCTTGAAAATACCCTCAATCTGGAACGGCTTAAACGTACCGGACTCACAGATGCGTTAACCTCGTTAAATAATCGTCGTTTCTTTGATCAACGTATTATTGAAGAAATAGAACGGTCACGACGCAATAGCCAGCCCCTTTCCTGTTTATTTATTGATATTGATTTTTTTAAACGTATTAATGATGAACATGGGCATACTGTTGGCGATAAAGTATTACAACAAGTTGCTAAATTACTTGATTCACACATGCGGCGCAGTGATGTGCTTGCCCGTTTTGGCGGTGAAGAATTTGCCATTTTATTATGCAATACAGCTGCTGATACGGCTGAAGAAACAGCCGAACGTCTTCGCAGTGCAGTTGAATCAAATAAAATACTTCTTTCAAATGATACTAATCTGAACTTAACGATTTCTATTGGTGTTGCAACTGCTTACTCTGCCCATAGTGTGCTGAATATTGATCAGCAATCTGAACGTTTATTGGCCGCTGCGGATGAGGCACTCTATGAAGCCAAACAGAAAGGAAGAAATAAAGTCTGCTCTGCAAAAAAACCAACCAACGCCTAAACCAAATACCTTAACCTTGTAACTGCGCGATCCGCGTTTTTATAAAACGACGTAATTCTGCAGTCAGACCTTGTGTTTGTAATGATTTGTTATATGCCCTCAAGGCATCCTCATTTTTACTCAATGCCTGCAACGACATACCCAATCCCATCCACCAAATAGCTCTAGAAGGAAAACTAACTAATAGTTTTTTGTAAACATCCGCCGCATTCTTATGTTGCGCACCGCGCTGATACAAGGCCGCTAGCAATGCATAGTATTCACTATTAGGGGCAACAGCAGGCTGTAAGCGTTCAAGCAACTCCACTGCGCGAGGATCTTGTCCACGCTCTGTATAAATACGCGCAAGTAACAACGTAAACGGAACATGATCTGGATGCTGAATACTGCCTAACTCTAAAACCTCAATAGCTTCATCATAAGCCTGCTCTCTGAATAAAATTGCTGCCAAAGCTTGTCTGGCTTGTAAATGCGAAAAATCCAATACCAGAACCTGATGCAATGCATGTTTAGCCTTTTTTATTTTACCCTGCTGAATTAATAAACTCGCTTTGGAAAACGCAAGCCGTACTTTTTCATCATGTCCCAGAATTCTGTTTGTTTTGGTAAAAGATGATTCCGGTACCGGTTCAACAACAACCTCTTGTGGCTTCGTTTCTTTTGCAACTGGCGTTGGCTCCTTTGCCAAAGCAGTAAATTTATAATTAGCCTGCTGATTACTATCAAGTTGTTTAACTAACAGCTGCCAATTATCTTCGGTTTGACCCAGGTTAACGTGAAGTTGCAACTCTGTTTCAGACATTACGTTTACTTGCCAGCCCTCTAATTCTTTAAATGCGCGACCGTCATTCCACTCCATGACAACACTAAGCGGGGCAATAAAACCGCTGCCATAAACAGTAATAATTTCCCGATTACCGGTAGCATATAATGGGGAGGGAAGAATTGTTGCTATTTTAATTTCTTTTTGTAGCGGCTTAGTCTTTTCTTTTTCTACCGTGATTTCTTCCGCTAATAACGGGGGCTCCGTTTTAGTTGTAACATCATCTTTTACAATAATTTCCTGAACAATGCTCTTATGTACCGGTTTTTTTTCTGGCTCAACTACCTGAGCAATTTCGGTTTCAACTTCAACTTTCTTTTCATCCTTATCAAAGTAACCTTCCGAATACATCCCGGCTAATAAGATAGATACGATGAAAAATATACTAAATATTAACCATAAATAATGCGGACTTCTAACAGGCGAGTTCTCTGCTGCACTGGCATCCAGATCACCCAGCATATCGGCATCCTTATCAAAACCTTGTGCTCGACGTTGTTCAAGATCCTTGAGCATTTGATTGATGACACTCATGACAATCTCTCCATATAGAGATACACGCCTACCGCAATCAATAACGATGCCGCGAGGCTGGATAGGCCAACCATCCAACGTTGCTTACTCTTATTAATAGCACTGGCATCTTCTGTATCGTCTATCGCCGCCTGCATGTGCTTAGGTGAAATTTTCTTTGCCCCTTGCCCATAGGCCACCATTAATGATTTATGTGCAAGTATATTGATTAACCGGGGAATACCACGGCTTGCCATATATATTTGCTCAATAACACGACTATTAAATAATGGCGCACCAGCATAACCTGCCGTTAATAATCGATGTGCAAGGTATGCTTGAACACCCTCTTTACACATTGGCTCCAAGGCATATGAAAAAATAATACGCTGCTTCAACTGGCGAATGGATGGCTTTTCCAGCATCTCGTTTAATTCAGGTTGCCCGAAGAGAACAATTTGTAATAACTTGCTCTTTTCTGTTTCCAGATTCGTCAACAACCGAATTGCCTCAAGCGATTTTTCCGGCATGGCTTGTGCTTCGTCAATTAACAACACTACTTTTTTACCGTCTGCTGTTAATTCTATTAGGCGTTCATTAATGAGCTTCAGAACATTATGCTGATTCGCACTCTTGGAGCACTGCAAACCCATTTCTTCTGCTAAAGCCAGATTTAATGCAGAAGGACCTAAATTAGGGTTGGGTAAATAAGCTGTGACATATTGCTCATCATTAGATAATTGATTTAATAACTGGCGACATAGTAATGTCTTACCTGTACCAACTTCACCTGTGATTTTTATAAAACCTTCACCACTACGCAATGCAACCTGCAACACATTCATTGCTTGTTGATGGCTAGGGTTATTAAAATAAAAACCGGTATCAGGCGTGATAGAAAATGGCTGTTCGCTCAGCGTGAAATGTTCTAAATACATATCACTGCTTGTCTCTGCCATTAAGTGTCTTGAACCGTTTTACTGATTTCTGAATCGTATTTTTCCACGCTGCTGGCGTGTTTACTACAATGGGACGTAGCAAAATAACTAATTCACTTTTTCGACTGGATTCAACGGTATGTCTAAATAAAGGTCCAACAACAGGTAAAGAACTTAAAACTGGCGTACCACCTTCACGTTGTCTTGTTGAGTTTTGCATTAACCCACCAATCACAATGATCTGATTGGATTTAGCCCGAACAATACTATCTGATTCACGCACACTACTTTGCGCTAAGGGTAAACTCTGTATCTCACCACCAATGGTAAATGTCTTCACTTGCTCTGCAACTTCACTCACTGTTGGGTGAATATGCAGAATGACATTATCATCTTCATCAATTTGGGGAATGACATCTAAAGCAATACCCGAAAAGAATGGCGTTAAAATCACCGTTGGTGAGCTTGTTGTCGTAGTACCGGTCACGGTTGTATTCGTCACACCGGTAACAAAGAACTCATCACTCCCCACCTTGATGACTGCCTTCTGATTATTAATGGTTGAAACACGCGGGCTCGACAATACTTGCACATTGCCCTGTGTCTCAAGTAACTCAATAAAGGCAGTAAAATCATTTAAATTTAATGCCAATGAAAAGACACCACCAAATGCCGTGTCCACAATACCACTAAACGGTGCCACGCCAGGTTGCAGATTTACGTTAGTGCCTGCATTCGTTGTTGAGCCTGTGCCATCAAAAATACTGCCACCACCATTTTGCGCACCAAGAATAGTCTTACCACGACCAGGTTGACCTAATGCAGTCCAGTTAATTCCTGACTGAAAACCATCTTTTAACTCCACTTCAATAATTTTTGCTTCCAGAATAACCTGCCGTTCCACAACATCCTGGGTTGTACCTAAAAACAACGACACATCTCTGATTTCAGATGGCATGGCCCTCACCACCACAACGCCAGATTGCGGATTAATAATCACACTTCGACCTTGTTTATTGCCGACAATCGTTTGTAAGGCAACCGTCAGTTCTGACCAGAAATCTGCTTCAGACTCTGTTTCAACCCGACTACCAGATAATTGTGATTGTGAGGTTGGGTTTTGTGACGATGGTCCTGAGCTACCACCACTACCCAAACTTACACCGGAACCACCTGTTGAGGTTGAACGTGCCGATGGTTGTGATATTTGCCCGGAACTTACACGCGTTTGTGACTTACCTTTACGCTTAACATTAAGGTAATTAACCTCAAATATTCTGGACTGTAAACGTCTTGGTAAAACCTGATATAAACGATCTTTCAAACTATATTCGTAACCATACACATCACGAATCACCGCCATAACTTCCGGGATAGTGACATCTTTTAATTTTAATGAAATCAGCCCATCCACATCAGGATGAACGACCATATTGTATGACGTCCCTTCTACCAGCCCCATGAAGAAGGTTGCTGCGGGTGCATTATCAACACCAATATCAAAACGCGCTTCTGGTATTTTAGCTGCCGCAGGTACATTAATATTAATGGGTGGTAATAATGCATCACTCACTGATTGGGGTGTTTCAGATGTTGCCTGTGTTGCATTAACTGATTCCTGCAGAACTTTATCAATATCATTCGCTGTACTGTTATTCCTGGGTCCTGAGGCAGAGCAACCAGACAAGGAAAACATTAACACACCACTGAGTAGCAACATGTTCTTAATGATGTTGTCTTTATGTCTAATTTTTTTATTCATTATCTTGCTACCCTTGTTAACCCTATTTTTCCCGCACAGTTTTTACTGTAACAGGAAATAATTCCAGACGAATAATTTCACCACGATGCTTTAGTTTAACCATTGTCTCATTGATACTTTGTATTCTTGCACCCGCCACTGTGTCACCTATCTGTACAGATTGACCATTGATTATTGCAATCTTGCGCTGCGGAGAAATAAGCACAGAATTCAAATGCCATATAATCGGTTTATCTGCTTCTTTCGCTGAACTATACACCCCATTAGGTGGCAAGGTTGGATCATCTAACTGCGCTTGCAGTAGCTGGCTTATCAGCAGGCCACATATAACAACAATAAATTTATACCTGAATTTAAACACCAATCCACGCCTCATTCAGACTTAATGTTTTAATTGTAATAATGACATGTGCTTTTGGGTATTCTTCGACACTAAAATCAACACTACCCCAATAAAACTGCTGTGATAACTTTTCAAGTTCTCGCATATAGTTCAAGGTACTCAAATAAGACCCCTGAAACTCGATTTGTAATGCGTGTTGATAAACACCAGGCAATGTCGATTTAGTCCGTTTATCTTTATTCTTATCTAATATTTTTGGTTCACCCAACGGTTTTGGTGCCAAAGCCTCAACACGAATCAGCTTCAGGTCTGTTTCTCGTGTTAATACTTCTTCCAGTACTTCGGCCATCTTGGCGGGGTCAATCAAATCAACCGTCATTTTACGTAGCCGCGCATTAAGACCTTTCATCGCAACACGCAGAGCTTCAATCTCTTTTAAGGTTTGCGCATCAGGATCACTTCCTGCGCGTTTCAAAATTTGCGTCTGTTGCTCGCGAGTCCGCGCCAAATCTTTATTCTGTTTTTTTACATCCGCTTGCAACTGTTTAGCTTCTGCAGCCAGTGGATCTAATAATGCCTTTTCCCAAACCAGAAACACGGAAAAAATAATTGCAAACAAAATCAAGGCACGCTCGCGCAAACTTTGACTATCTATCCAGTGTGCTAATTGCTCAATACGCTGTTTCATTTTTCATCACCTTCCAGAATTGTCCGTAATGAAAAATTAATCGCAGTCGCATTCTCCTTATCGCGTTCCATATTAAATATCTGGAACTTACTGCCAATGAAACTATCTTCTTTTGATAACGCCTGTAAGAACTGTGGCAGCAACTCTGGCTTTAAAGTGCTGCCATAAATACCAATAACATCGCCGCCACTCTCAAGCTCTAAACGGTGTAGCCACATACCTTTTAGATGCTGCCTTGCAACCCCGGCAAAATAAGAGGAAAAACCCTCACTGTTACCAATACTTCTGCCTGATAACGTATCAACAAGATACTGTTTTGCTTTTCGTTCACTCTGTAAATCTTTTAATTGTTGTTCAATTAAACGACTCTTTCGCTTTATCGGGTATTTGATCGCTAATGCTTCAAGTCGCGCAATCTCTTTTACCTGCTGTTCCTGAATACGTACTTTTTCATCTGCCAGTGCCACAACATTCCACTTTGCATAACCATAGATTCCAACCAACACAACCATCGCAGCAACCAGCACAACCAACATTGATTCCGCCGAAAAGACTTTTTCCTGTTTACGGAAGCGAGGTTGATACAGGTTTATTTGTTGTTGTATCGCCATGTCTATAACACTTTTTGCTCATAACGCAGTGCTGCGCCAATTGCCAATAAACATTTTATCTGTGACGACGTATCAATCGATTCTTCACTGTCTAAAATACTATTAAAATCCATTATGCTTACGGCGATGCCTAAATTGGCCGATAGATATGGCAACACCCCTGCAACTTCTTGCTCCATTGGCGCAATCACTAATGAAGTAATAGGTGGCTGAGAAAAATGACTTTCGTAATAGTCCAGTGATCGCTGCACTTCCAGTACTATTTTATCCAGCGATTGCTCTGTCTGTGGGTGCAACTCATTATTGCCTGATTCGGGAATCATTTTCTTCAGTCCCACATCAATGTTACGCGACAAATATAATGAACCCTGCCTTGTCAGCGTGATAACCCCCGACTCTGCCGATAAATATAAAAAAGCAACGCCACGCACATCATCATCCAGCAGAGAAGTGATATTACGGATAGCTAATTCAGGTATATCTATGGTATCCAGTTGCAAGTTGGTTTTTTCCAACTTTGAAATACTCGTATTCACCTTTGATGATCGAGCAGCAACCGCATACATTAAACGTGCTCGTCCTGGTGTCGCGCCCTGTTCCGGGATTTCAAACACATCAATCACGGCATCATCAATATGAAAATCAATGAGATCTTTGATGCGCCACCTAACCGCCGCCTTGAGCTCTGCGGGTTGTACATCCGGCGCTTCAATTAAAAGCAAACTATGAGAGTGCGTGTCAATGACACAGGAACAACGGCTATTATCCAAATCATGTTCTAATACAAGCTGACTTAACTTGATAGAAATATCATCGTCACCCTGAGTTGGAGCAAAATGACATACATCTAATTTGGGGGTATTGGAATCATCGCGAACAATTCGAGCGACAGCTACGCCATCAGGGTCTAAAGATACCCCGACTAGCCCTTTTTTCTGTGTTTTACGCTTTAATAACGAAAACAGAATGCTGCCCTCGGTTAAACCAGCCTATTTACTGGTTATTAATCAAAAAATAGCACCGCATCTATCAGAAGACACTATTGCAACTATTTTGTTAAATATTACAGTTTGTAAGGCCTTGTAACTCAAGTAGTTTCTAAGGTTCACATAGCAAACTATTGTTGTCAATCTATAAAATAGCTTGTTAACTCAATTTTTCCAAGTTTATGTGAAGGAATAATCACCCAGAATCCCCAGAAAAACAGCCATGCCAAACCAATTATTATGTAAAAAAGCCTTCAAACAGTCAGCAGGCTCACGCCGCCAAATCAACTTTTGTTGATAGATGAGTGACAAGCTCGCAACACCCAGGCCAATAAAGTAAATACTACCCAATTCAGCCTGCCGCCCGATCAACAGCAAAACCAGCACCAAAAGCAATTGGATAGCGCCGATAATGAGTCTATCTGCCTCTCCAAACAAGATAGCGGTCGATTTCACGCCAACTTTAAGATCATCAGCACGATCAACCATGGCGTACATCGTGTCGTAAGCCGTTGCCCATAAAACTGTACCGGTTAATAACAACCATGCAATCAACGGAACCTCGCCGGTTTGCGCTGCAAATGCCATTGGCACTGCCCAGCCAAAAGCAAGGCCGAGAAAAACTTGCGGCAAATAGGTGTAACGTTTCATAAAGGGGTAAAGTGCAGCCAAACCAACCGCAACGATGGATAAGCGAATTGTCAGCAAATTCATAAACAACACAAGTATAAAAGCGGTAAAACAAAGCCCCACAAACAACAACAACGCCTCACGCTCCGACACTCGACCCGCCGTAATTGGACGATCTTTGGTACGTGCAATATGCTTATCTATCTTTCTATCCGCGTAATCATTAATCACACAGCCTGCGGATCGCATTAAAATCACACCGGATATAAAAACAATACTCACACCAGGCGAAGGCCAGCCTTTTGCGGCAATAAACAACGCCCATAAGGTAGGCCACAACAACAGATAAATACCGATAGGACGATTTAACCTTGTTAACAAGGCATATTGTGCAAGCCGATCCCGCGTACGGCGCGAAAATTGCCGCTGATAAAGCTTACGAATAATATGAAATGGATTTTGCATGAATGTGATTATCGCCGTGCCTGATGATTCATCGCAATCTTATAACCTTTAAGGATGATTAGGAATATCTGGAAGAAAAATCTCACTCACTAACAAAGGCTTATCATGCAACCTGAACACCGACCGTCGCCCCCATATACTTTTAGGCTGCTTTGCCAGACATTGGGTTGCGCGTTTATATAGTTTCTGTCCCGAACCAATACAAGCCAGTTCAACCTCACTCCGCTGCATGCCCGGATCAGCAAATAACACCGCGCCTAACGGCTTGTTACCCAAATGCATCAAACGCCGTTCCCGACCAGATAAAGTCGACATAGGTATAACCGTGCGTGCAAACACCCAGGGCTGATCGTCACAGTAAAGATACACTTCTCGTAATAATGCCCGCCGACCTTCCGGCAACCCCATGCAACGTGATTCATTGTGATGCGGCACGACCCAGGACTGACGGACAACCTCCACTCGAAACTGACCTTTGCAGGCTTGTTGCAGACGTCTGGTAAGTGAAGTGGGGTCAATAATCCAACGCCACCAATCAAGCGGCACACGACTGCGTAAAATATGACCTTGCTGATGCCAAACAGGCTCTCGATGATGCATTCTTAAAATAACGACTCAATTAATCCAACACACACTTTATCATGCTGACTTAATAAAAGTCGCTATGTAGTTTACAGGGGGTCGCGGCTATCCGTTATTGCACATCGCCGAGACAAGCGCTCTGCGAGACGCTTGTAATTCGGCGCTGCACAACAACGGATACCCGCTCCCTAAACAAAGGTGGTTAACCTAAAATCATCAGCAATGGGAAAAATAGGTCTCTG
>JALTKS010000101.1 GCA_027006175.1 Gammaproteobacteria bacterium | reverse complement strand
CAATACTCTCAAGAAGAGTAGTATGGTCAATACAGCCAATTGTCTTATTGTTTACGCTTGTTACCCCATGAATAAAGTTGAGTTTTGAGTTTTTTACCGTATCTGGTGCTGATGATAGCTTTTCCGGGTTATAGTGAATGATTCCATCTATTTCGCTAACGGGAAAGACAATGTGACCACTTCTTTCTCTTATCATAATGAGCCGGTTGATAGGACGTTCTTCGTCAATTAAATCATCTTCAGGTTTTTCTACACCTAATAAATAACCGAGCGACATACATATAATCAGCTCACCGCGAATGTTTACCATGCCGCGAATCTTTTTATTCTGGTTATGCGGTATGTCATAGATATTTCTTAGAAGGGTAATTTCATTGATCATATTAACAGGCAGTGATAACCATTCAGCACCGAGCCTGAACATAACGGCGGATATCGTATTCATGCTCTTAGCGGATTTTTCACTCGCCAGAACATCTGCCCATTCATCATCATATCCCTCAGGCGTTGTTCTATTTAATAGAGAACGACCTGTATTCGAATAGACCTCGCAATTGTAACAATGAATAACATCATTGAGTTTTTCGCACTTTGTTTCACCACTTCGCCAAACACCAATTGTGTTCCAGCAATCATCTATTTCTAATGAATCTACTATCATGCTGAACGCCTTTCTTGAACACGTTGAGCGCGTTTTTTGTAGCGAATAGCTTCGTCATGGTTACCACGCTGTTCTTCCAGTAGAGATAAATGTATAAGCGCTTCGATATTGTCAGGATCCAGATATACCGCTTTATGCAAGGCGTCATCTGCTTTGGATGTATCACCTTTGGTGTCATAAATGACACCAGATAAATAGTAAGCTTTTGAACTATCTGTGTTGTTGTGTATGAAGTCATTGCAGATTCTTAATGCATCATCAAGTTTTCCTTCATCGGCAAGCTCAAATGCCTTATTCAGATTATCAGGAATATTTTTAATTGCTATGGATTTTTTATTTTTATTTCTGGTCGATAATCTGTTTATATTTGCAAAAGGTCGTGCGGTTTTCTTTTTGCTCTGTTGTTTTTTTGATGGCGCTGAAAATTGTTGTCTTCTGGTTTTCTGAAGATGAGGTAACGACCGTTCATGATTACTTTGTTTGACATAGACATATGATTTGGAGTTAATGGCAGGAACAAATAACCCCTCGGAGCTCTGGATAGTCTCAGCATGGCCAAGGATAAGCATGCCTTTAGGCTTGAGCATTTTGTTAATGGTGGAAAACATTTTATATTGTGTTTCTGCATCAAAATAGATAAGAAGATTTCTGCAGAAAATAATATCGTAGTGTTCTGTGCCTAAATCGAATGAGTCGCCAAGAACATTTTCACAGTAAAAGTTAACTTTGTTTTTCACGAATCCCGCCAGATTAAATAAATTATTTTCTTCATGAAAGTACTTGTCCATAAAACTCAAATCATCTGCCCTGAATGAATTTTTTCTGTATTGTGCTTTCCTGGCTTTTGCAATATTGTTTTGACCAATATCTACCGCATCAATACTGAATTCATCAACACTGATATTGTTATCCATCAACATCATGGCAATAGAGTAGGGCTCCTCTCCTGTTGAGCAGGGGATACTTAAGATATTGACCCTGGCTTTATTGTTATTGGAAAAATATTCCAGGACATATTCATAGGGTTGGCTTTCCCTGAAGAACCAGGTTTCAGGAATTAACACTGCTTCGATAAGCTCTTTCATTTCATCTGGATCAGAGATTATCTGTGATAGATAGTGGGCATCATTATCTATCTCACGTGCGCGCATACGTCTATCAATAGCACTCGAAACAGTCATCATGCCGACCGTTGGTGCATGTAGACCCATGGCTTGTTTTAACCGTTCTGCGATAAGTTCCCGAGACATAGTGCTGTTAGCCTACCGCTTTTGTTGCATTGGGAAATAAACACATTCTAATCTCGTCAGTAAGCAGTTGGTCAATATTAATCAGCTGTATGAATCGATTATCGATTTCTGCTACATCACCCAGAAAATCATTGTTATTAATTTCAATCCCTGATTCTTTGAACGCGTTGCTATCAATGCGTAATGTTTCTGTTACATTCTCCGCTTTGATGCCTAAAATATGTTTCTTTCTGTACTCGACAATGATGATGCGTGTAGTCAGCGTATTTTGCTGCGCTGGCTTCTCACATAATGCACTAATATCAATAACAGGAACGGCTGTTCCGTGGTAATTCAATAAGCCAGCTACACCGTTAATACTTCCGGGTAGCTTTTTAAGCCTAACGAGCGTGGTGACTTCAATGATATTTCGGGTGTCTATCACGTATCTGTCATCACCGATGTTGAAGCTGAGTAATAACATACTTAGCCTTTTTGTACCCGGAACTGAGAGACACCATTTTGCAGCTTGTTAGCGGCCTCTTTTAAGGTATTAATAGAAATACCAGACTGTCTTAGTGACTCAACTGTTTGTTGTGTTGCTTCATTAAGTTGGACCATGCCATCAGAGATTTGATGAGCACCATGTGATTGTGATTGCATGCCTTCATTAACCGCTTCAAAACGTGGTGTGAGGGTTTGAACTTCTTCAATGATTTGAGCTAGTTGCCCGCCAATTTGTCTCACTTCATCAACACCCCGCGTGACTTCCTCGGAAAACTTATCCATACCCATTACACCCGCAGACACAGCAGACTGCATTTCTTTGACCATCTGTTCAATATCCCATGTTGCCACTGCCGTTTGGTCGGCAAGACGGCGAATTTCTGTTGCTACCACAGCAAACCCCAGGCCATATTCACCGGCTTTCTCTGCTTCGATTGCGGCGTTGAGCGATAACAGGTTTGTTTGGTCAGCAACTTTAGTAATGGTTGTCACAACCGTATTAATGTTGGCTGCTTTTTCATTGAGAACGGCAAGTTTTGAAGTAATTGATGCTGTTGCATTATTCATTTGCATCATGGTGTTTTCCATGTTTGCCAACGCATCCTGACCATCATTAGCTGACATGGTTGTTTTATCGGCGACTTCAGCAACTTCATGCATAGTGGAAGCAAGTTCGCGACTAGTGGCTGATATTTGGGTTGCGGTTGCCATGATCTGGTTGGTCGCGGCGGCTTGTTCGGTTACTGTGGCTTCCTGTTCTCTCGCTGTTGCGGCAATTTCTGTACTTGAACTGGTAACCTGAATGCCGGAATGTTGAACTTGTGAGACAAGCTTATTAAGCCCATCGATCATTGATTGAATACCGCTTGCTAACGTATCGATATTCTCATTACCATCAAAATTCTCAAGTTGTCCTGTTAAGTCACCATTTGATGCGCGGGATACTACATCATTAATACGTTGTATTTTCAGCTTTAAAGCACTTGTACTTGCTATTTGGTTTTCTGCGATTTCCGCTAACGTGTCTGTCATAACGGACAGTGTTTTTTCTACATTTTCAATTTCATCATCGGATGTTTCCAGTTGAACATTTTTGTTTTTATCTTCAGACATCATGGTCATAATGTCGTTTATTTTAACAAGGCTCTTGTCTACAGCGCTTGTCATCGGTTTTATTATGTGCGCTGTTAGCAACCAAACCAAAGCAACAACCGCGGCAATGGCGACAAGAAGTAATGTGACAACGATATAGATCGTATTACTTGTATTAGATGTTAGTTTTGATGCATAGGAGATACTTTGGTTGTTTTTTTCGTTAATTAAAATATCAAGATTAGCATTGATCGCATTAACCAATTTGCCCACGTCTGTTTTAATTAGCCAGGCATCTTGTCGCCATTCATCACTAAGATGAATTTCACTGACCTTCTTCAGCTGTTGGTTGAACTGGGTTATTAAAGAGTCAAAGTTTGCAATAGCTTCTTCCTGTTCGAAGGTTAATGACTCAGAATATTTGTTTTGCATATTAGACAGAAGTCCATTAAAGACCTCCAGATTATCTCCAATAGCATCAAGATTGTATTGTGAGTGGAAGCCAATAAAAGCTCGAAGTTCACCCATAATTCGGGACCATGTGTAGCGCATATCCTGAATTGAATTGACGATTTCTAATCGTGGGTTGTCGCGATGCTCTTCAATTTCTGATTCGATGGCAAATTGTAAACTGGCTAATATTTTCTGACTAATAGGGTTGATGTTTTTTGATGTATATGAGGCAGCGGGGTAGTTCTTCTCAATGCTCTCTGTTATATCAAAAAGTTTATTCTGAGATGATTTTAATTTTTTAATATTATTTTTTATTGCCTTTAGTGCGGGCAAAGATGCGTTGCTTTCATTCGCATGGATCTTTTTTGATAGTTCTTCAATGGATTTTTCTGCTGTTGCTATCTTTTTCAAATAACTCTCTTTGCGGCTTTTGTCTTTGCTTAACATATAAAAGCCAAGCTCTGTTATGGCTTTTTGTAAATCATTGGATAATTTTAGCGATGTAATCGTGGCTGGTTGAATCTCTGTTGTCATGGTTTTTATTTGTTGTTGTGCTTGCAGCAAATTGATAAGTACCACAACTACCACAATGCTCATAATCCCTAAAACCACTGAAAAACCAGTGTACATCTTCTTTTTAGTAGAGAAGTTTTGTGTCATTTTAAATAATTTCATGGTATTCCTTGCTTTATTTAATTCTAAATTGAGATACACCGCTTTGAAGTTTTTGCGCGGCCTCATTTAAGGTGCTGATAGAGGAATTTGATTGGCGAAGTGATTCAACTGTCTGTTGCGTTGCCTCGTTAAGCTGTACCATTCCCACTGATATTTGTTGCGCACCATGTGATTGTGATTGCATGCCTTCATTTACAGAGTCAAATCGCGGTGTCAGGGTTTGTACTTCTTCGATGATTTGCGCAAGTTGCCCCCCGATTTGTCTTACTTCATCTACGCCGCGTGTGACTTCTTCAGAAAATTTATCCATTCCCATCACCCCCGCAGACACAGCTGATTGCATTTCCTTAACCATTTGCTCAATGTCCCATGTGGCAACAGCGGTTTGGTCAGCAAGACGGCGTATTTCAGTGGCAACAACAGCAAAGCCGAGACCATATTCACCGGCTTTTTCTGCTTCGATGGCCGCATTGAGTGAGAGTAAATTGGTTTGGTCTGCGACCTTTGTAATCGTTGTTACCACGGTATTGATGTTGGATGCTTTTTCACTTAGCACGGCTAATTTTGATGTTATTGAGGCGGTGGCATTGTTCATTTGCATCATGGTGTTTTCCATATTGCCAAGCGCATCCTGACCTTCATTAGCAGAAAGTGCTGTTTTGTCGGCAACATTCGCGACTTCATGCATGGTAGAGGCAAGTTCACGGCTGGTTGCTGAGATTTGTGTAGCGGTCGCCATGATTTGATTCGTTGTTGCTGCTTGTTCAGTCACCGTTGCTTCTTGCTCTTTTGCAGTTGAGGCGATCTCATTGGTTGAACTTGCAACGTTAATGCCGGCTTGTTGAACTTGCGAAACCAGTTTATTAAGACCATCAATCATCGACTGAATACTGGAGGCTAATTTATCAATGCCTTCGTCTCCTGAAAAGGCCATTACTTCAGCACTTAAGTCACCTTTCGAAATTTTCTGAACAGTTTCGTGCAGTGTTTCTATTTTACCTTCAAGATCTTCTTTTATATTTTTTTCTTTCTCTAGCGTATCAACTAATTCATCAGCCATTTTATTAAAGGCAATACCTAATTCGCCGATTTCATCATTGTTTTGTTTTTTCATACGTGCGCTTGTATCACCAGAACGCATTCTCTGTACTGTTTTTAATAGTTCATTGAGTGGGCGAAGCGAATAAAAAATAAAATAGGATAATGCCGTAGCAATAATGAGTATGCCAAGTGTGATACTTATATAAATAATGAACTGAGTATTTCTTTCTGATAAGTAACTCTCTGTCACATCTCGCGCCGTTACAAGATAGGCAATAGGCTTGTTGGCTGTATTATTAATTGCTTGTACAGCAACAGAGTAATAGTTGTCGTTATGATTATAACGCGAGAGTGAGGTTTCACCTAGCTTGGGAAGTTGAGGAGAAATTTCATTATAAAGTTTTGTATTTGAACTGTGCAGGAGTTTTTGTTGAGAGGAAACAATATAAGTATCTATTTGATTCTCATTAGAAAAACTTTCAACGGCATTTTGTAAATCGTTGCTAAACACTGCGGTACCAACCAGCTGTCCACTAGAGAATAATGGGAACGCCACCAAACTATTTAATTCATTATTCGCACCAATCTCGACATCTTTGCTGATTTTTTTATTCTTCAGAGCAGTTTGTACGACCTGCATATTACTGGTTTTATTTTCATCGAGACTGGAATGATATTTAATTTCAGCCTTGTCATCGGTGATTTGTAAGTTTTGAAGAATCTTTGCACCGAGTAAGCGTGTATAAATACTTTCAGCTCGTTCTCGAACAAGATCATCATCTTGCTCGCTTAATGCACGTGGAATACGTTGTTCTCTTCGTAAGCTGCTTGTACCAATTTCTAGTTGTTCAAATTGTGTTTTAAGAATTCGTTGCCAGAGACGGTCTTGAATGGAAATGAGTTGTTGATTAAATCTGTCTTCAGTTGTTTGCAGTGAAATTCTGTTCGCGATCCCCAGGGTAATAGCAATCAGTATCATGCCACTGAAAGCCACGGCAACGAATTTGTAGCGGAGCGGCAATTTATTAATTAATTGTATTTTCACAATAAACCCTTGTTTCCGACAATAAGTATTGGGAATGCTGACTCTTAAACTCGGTTATCGGCAACAAGGGCACTAAACTTTAGTATTACTAAGGTAGAATTTATTATGCTTTTCAATAAGATACTTCTAATATTGAAGTGATTTGAAGTATTACTTCGTTTTTAAGAGGGATTTTAGACGGTAGAGTGCTTCAAGGGCTTGCTTGGGAGATAAATCATCGGGTTGAATGTCGGTAAGTATTTGTTCAAGTTCGTTAAGCGAATATTCCTCAACATTATGTTTAATAACAGGTTTATCCTCTAATCGTTGCAGATGTTGATGTGCTACATTAAGAACATCTTTTGGTAAGCCCGCGAGCGCAGCCACTTGCAAGCCATAACTACGACTTGCTGCGCCTGCTTGTATTTCATGAAGGAAAACGATGCCTTGAGCATGTTCCGCGGCAGAAAAGTGAATGTTTTTCATTCCTTCCTGCTGTTCGGCAAGCTCGGTTAACTCAAAGTAATGGGTGGCAAACAAGGTGTATGGTCCATCATGGGCAGCAAGGCGTTCTGCGCATGCCCAGGCGAGGGCTAGTCCATCGTAAGTACTTGTTCCTCTTCCAATTTCATCCATCAATACCAGACTTTGTGCTGTGGCATTGTGTAGAATATTGGCAGTTTCGGTCATTTCGACCATGAAGGTTGAGCGACCACCGGCTAAATCATCAGATGCACCAATGCGGGTAAATATGCGGTCAATTGTGCCTATCTTCGCCGAAGAAGCAGGGATATGACTGCCAACATGAGCAAGAATTAAAATGAGGGCTAATTGGCGCATATAGGTCGATTTACCGCCCATATTGGGGCCGGTAATAATCAGGCTGCGCCGGTCTCGATTTAATAACACATCATTGGCAATAAAACTCTCACTCATCGCCTGTTCAACAACGCTATGCCGACCATCGCGAATATCGATGACATCATCTGACGTCAGTGTTGGCGCACAGAAGTTAAGCGATTCGGCGCGTTCGGCAAGGTTTTGTATTACATCCAGCATAGCGACAGCGGCCATAGTGGTTTGTAATGTTTCCAGATCGTCAGCGATACGATCAAGCAGTTCGGCATAGAGCTGTTTTTCACGCGCCAGTGATCGTTCGCGGCTACTCAGCACCTTGTCTTCAAATTCTTTTAGTTCGGGAATGATGTAGCGTTCACTGGCCTTGAGGGTTTGGCGGCGTTGGTAATCGGCTGGAACCTTATCGGCATGACCTCGCCCGAGTTCAATAAAATAACCATGTACACGGTTGTAACCGACTTTCAGTGTTGCGATGCCAGTACGTTGCTGTTCTCTTTTTTCAAGATCCAATAAATATTGTTCTGCATCATCACTGGTATGGCGCAGGGCATCGAGTTCTTTGTCGTAGCCATCACGCAATACGCCACCATCGCGTAATACAACTGGTGGTGTTTCAACGACTGCGTTGCTTAATAATTGTTGGCAAGCGCTGTGAGGATCAATATCGTGATAAATATTGGCGAGTAAACCTGAAAAATCAGCCAAGCTTTTTTTCAATGCGGGTAAAAGAGCTAAACTATCTCGTAAGGTAGAAAGATCGCGCGGCCTTGCGGTACGTAATGCAATGCGTGCAAGAATACGTTGGCAATCGCCCATGCCATGTAATGTTTCAGCAATATCACTGTAATTAGCATTGTGTCGCAACTCAGTAACGGCGGCATAACGTTGATTTAAAACCGCATGATCGCGTAACGGGCGATTAAGCCAGCTTTGCATCAAGCGGCTACCCATGGCGGTGGCAGTGTTATCAATTAAATGCCGCAGCGTATGTTCTTCTCCGCCAGCAAGGTTGGTGTCAATTTCAAGATTACGGCGTGTCGTAGCATCAAGCACGATACTGTCATGCAACGACTCTGTTTGCAGGCTTCGAATGTGTGGTAATTGGCTGCGTTGGGTATTACGAACATATTGCAGTAAGGCACCTGCAGCACAAATACCCGCTTTAAGATCCTCACAACCAAAGCCATGCAAATCATTGGTTGAAAATTGCTCACATAACTGACGATACGCTGAGCTGTATTCAAAATACCAGGGTGCTAAACGTTGGTGTAGTGAACTTGTTGCCAGTGACGAGGTTTCTTCAACTAAAATCTCAGCGGCTTGTAGGCGTTGCAACTCTCCTGCAAGTTCGGCTTCAGTTTCAAGTTCAGAAATACAAAAACGACCACTGCTCATATCCAGCGAAGCAAGCCCAAAGCGTTGTTGGCTATCTTTGCCTTTGCGATGAATCGCAATCAATAAAATATTTTGTCGATCATCCAGTAATGCAGATTCTGTGACTGTGCCGGGTGTAATAATACGCATGACCTTGCGTTCAACTGGCCCTTTACTGCTAGCGGGATCACCAATTTGTTCACAAATAGCGATGGACTCGCCGAGTTTGACTAAACGCGCAAGGTAATTATCAGCAGCATGGTAGGGCACACCTGCCATGGGAATGGGCTCGCCATTGGTTTTGCCACGGTGGGTGAGCGTGATGTCGAGTAATTTTGCCGCACGGTGGGCATCATCAAAGAACAACTCATAGAAGTCACCCATGCGGTAAAACAGCAATGTTTCAGGGTGGTCTGCTTTGATAGCCAGATATTGGCGCATCATCGGTGTGTGGGTTTCAAATTGTGTGGAGGACTCACTCATTGCTGTTTTTATTGTTCTCGTTAGTATCAATCATCTGCATTTATTTAACTAGTATGCGACACTATTAATTATGGATACAGAATTATATCAATTAGCAGAGCAAGTTGCTGCCAAAATGATTGAAACAGGTCATTCTCTAGGCACGGCTGAATCTTGCACGGGTGGTTGGGTGGCTAAATGCCTGACTGATGTGGCGGGTAGTTCGCAGTGGTTTGATCGCGGCTATGTAGTTTATAACGGACTGGCTAAACAACAGATGTTGGGTGTTCCTGCTACAGTGATTGAACAAAATGGCGAGGTCAGCGAAGCGGTTGTACGCTCTTTGGCAGAAGGCGTGTTGGCAAATAGTAATGCCAGTGTTAGCTTGTCGATCAGTGGTATCGCAGGACCTGGTGGTGGTTCTAAAGATAAGCCGGTGGGAACTGTTTGGTTTGCCTGGTCGCTGGCAGATAAAGTGGCGGGTGTGGTGCGTGGTGTACAAACAACGACTGAGGTGCAACGCTTCAGTGGTGATCGTGAGGCGGTACGAAAGCAGGCGGTGATGCATGCTTTGAAAGGGGGGCTTGATGTTTTGTAAATCCGGTCAGGTTTTTTATAAAAATGCCCAGCCCGCAAATGGCTCTATTTCATCTCTATTTAATAAAACTAACTGGTAAGCATTTGGGTTTAAGGAATGATCGATGCTCGTATCAACAGAGAGTCGATGTAAACTGTAACCAACTAAAGCACGCCTAATATCTAATTCAATAACATCATCAGTCGCATCGTAATCAGTTAGTAAACTATTTCGTTTTGATTCACTTAACTGAGGGTGGGGCGAAAGTTTTAAAGTAATTGCTTCTGTCCAGTCATCGTCATATATCGGGCTGGATTCAGCGGCGAGATCCAATCGTTCTGATTCAACAAAACGCGATAAAACAAAATCACGAAACTCATAACTTTGTTGGCAGTAGGCGCGCACATGCCAACGAAGCCCCGTGTTCACTAAGGCATGAGGTTCAATGAGTCGGTCTTGAATATCTTCACGCTCAGACATGGATTTGTAGCTGGCGCGAAGCTGTTTACCTTGTTTGAGCGCTTGAATAATCGGGGCGAGGACTTCTTTACTCGGTAAGCGTACCGGTAAGGGGAGGGTCTCAACCGCAATACTATATATAGGTTGTTCTTCGATGGGCTCGGCGACCACCGCCAGGTTACTCGCAATCATGGGTAGAACGACTTCGGGCGATAAATCAGCAAACATGGCTTGAAAGTTATCAGTTGGCACGAAACCAAACACCTGGTGACGGTAACTGAGGTTATCCGGTGCTAGCTCGCTATAGAGTTTAAGGTCTTTGGTGGCGGCTGGATCGGAGATCCCAAAGCTTTTCGCGACATCGCTACGTGTGACCACACCGGTATAAAACGCCATAATTTCAATGTATTGCAGGCGCTGACGAGTATTTCGTTTGATATCTGCTGCAGTTTTAAAGTGAGTTGCCATGTTTCTACTCTATTCAAAAGCCAGTATGGATACAAATTATAGGGGTACATCAAATAAATTCTACCACCAAGTATAAAATATGCACATGATAAAAAGTATTGACATTGTGTTTTATATAACCTAATCTACTTCCATCAGCTGCTACAAAGCAGCCAGAACACATAACATTAATAACGAAGTACATTGGAGAAGCACCATGGCAAAAGAAGATCAAAAAGATAAGGCACTTGCTGCCGCACTCGGGCAAATCGAGAAACAGTTCGGTAAAGGCTCGGTGATGCGTTTGGGTGAAGACGGTATTAATAATGATATTGAGGTTGTTTCAACAGGCTCAATTGGTCTGGATCTGGCGCTTGGGGTCGGTGGCTTACCGAAAGGGCGTGTAATTGAAATTTACGGACCTGAATCATCAGGTAAAACCACCATGACCCTGCATGTAATTGCGCAGGCACAGAAAGCGGGTGGCACGTGTGCCTTTGTTGATGCGGAGCATGCGCTAGACCCGACTTATGCTGAAAAGCTCGGCGTAAACGTCGATGATTTATTGGTTTCACAGCCAGATACAGGTGAGCAAGCTTTAGAAATCACTGATATGTTAGTACGTTCTGGTGCAGTTGATGTTTTGGTGGTCGATTCCGTAGCCGCGTTAACACCCAAAGCTGAGATTGAAGGAGACATGGGTGATTCCCATATGGGGCTGCAGGCACGTTTGATGTCACAGGCGCTACGTAAACTGACGGCCAATATTAAACGTTCAAATACCATGGTGATTTTCATTAACCAGCTTCGTATGAAGATTGGTGTCATGTTCGGTAACCCTGAAACCACTACCGGTGGTAATGCGCTTAAATTCTATGCTTCGGTTCGTTTAGATATTCGCCGTATTGGTGCGATTAAGAAGGGTGACGAGATTTTAGGTAATGAAACACGGGTGAAAGTGGTGAAAAACAAGGTTGCACCACCATTCAAACAGACTGTGTTTGATATTCTCTATGGCGAAGGGGTTTCGCATGAAGGCGAGCTGATTGATATTGGTGTGAAGGAAGAAATCGTTGATAAAGCTGGCGCATGGTACAGTTATAACGGTGAGCGCATTGGTCAAGGTAAGGATAATGTGCGTAATTTCCTGAAAGAGAACCCCGATATTGCTGATGATATCGAGAATCAAATCCGCACGAAATTGCTGCCAGGCAAAGATGCTGCAGTAAAGTCTGCCGAAGTTGAGGCGGATGATGAGGCGGAAGAGGCAATTGCTTAAAAAACAGGCAGTAAAGGGGCGCTTTTAGCGCCCCTATTACTTTATGTGTCCGCCGAGAAAGGCTAAACTACGCCGCAATTGGACTGGACCAATCCTGTAACACGGTTTTGCCTATGTTAGCGAAAACATACCAGTCAGCCATGAATATGCTCGCCCGACGCGAGCATTCTGTTTTTGAGCTGACCCGCAAGTTACAACAAAAAGATTTTCCATCCGAATTGATACAAGAAGTGATCGAGCGACTCGTCGCGGAGAACTTATTGAGTGACGAACGCTATGCCGAGGCTTATGTTCGCATGCGCAGTGCGCGAGGTTATGGTTTACAGCGTATTCGCATGGAAATGCAGGAGCGTGGTGTCGCCAGTGAATTAATAAGTGATGCAATAGAGCAGTGTGAAGTAGACTGGAATGCACTGGCACTGGAAGTAAGAAACAAAAAGTTTGGTGAGCAGCCGCCCGAAGAATACAAGTTGCGCGCGAAACAAATGAAGTTTTTGCAGTACCGGGGTTTTTCTCACGCACAAATAAATGCGGCAGTAACAGGTTTGGATGATTAGCACTATGATGAGCACTAACGAAATTCGTCAATTATTTCTTGATTACTTTCATGACAAAGGTCATGAAGTGGTTGCAAGCAGTTCGCTTGTGCCTGGAAATGATCCAACGCTGTTATTTACCAATGCGGGCATGGTGCCATTCAAAGAAACCTTTTTGGGTCAGGAAAAGCGTAGTTATGTTCGTGCAACCAGTGCGCAACGTTGTGTGCGTGCCGGTGGCAAGCATAATGATTTGGAAAATGTTGGTTACACTGCCCGCCATCATACGTTTTTTGAAATGTTGGGTAATTTCAGTTTTGGTGATTACTTTAAACAAGATGCGATTAAATACGCGTGGGAATTTTTAACCGAGGTTGTCAAACTCCCCCCAGAAAAATTATGGATCACTGTTTTTGAAGAAGACGATGAAGCGGCCGACATCTGGTTAAACGAAATTGGTGTAGATGCCAGTCGTTTTTCACGCATTGGGGCGAAAGATAACTTTTGGTCAATGGGGGATACAGGTCCTTGTGGTCCCTGTACTGAAATATTTTACGATCATGGTGAAGAAATTGCAGGTGGGCCACCCGGTACACCGGAAGAAGATGGCGATCGCTACATTGAAATCTGGAACCTGGTCTTTATGCAATACGACCGAGACAAAGAAGGGACATTAAACCCGTTGCCGGCACCTTCGGTTGATACAGGCATGGGCCTGGAACGTCTGGCAGCTATTTTGCAAAATGGTCATGAAAATTATGACATCGATTTATTCCAGAATTTAATTAAAGCCGTTGCGGCGATTGTTGGTACGGACGATTTAAAACAAGCATCACTCAGAGTAATTGCCGATCATATTCGTGCCTGTAGTTTTTTAATTGTTGATGATGTGATTCCATCGAATGAAGGGCGTGGTTATGTCTTACGCCGTATTATTCGCCGTGCCATTCGCCATGGTTATAAATTAGGAATAAAAGATACCTTCTTTTATAAATTAGTGGCGCCGCTATGCAAGGAAATGGGTAATGCTTACCCTGAGCTTTTAAAAGCGCAGTCACAAGTCGAACGTATTTTAAAGACAGAAGAAGAACGTTTTGCTGAAACGCTTGATCAAGGGATGAAGATTCTTGAGTCAGCCATTGGCGAACTTGATGGCAATATTATTCCTGGCGAAACCATTTTTAAACTCTATGATACCTATGGTTTCCCCTTTGATTTAACCGGAGACATTGCGCGCGAACGCAATTTAGCACTTGATAGTGAAGGCTTTGAAAAAGCCATGGATGCGCAACGTGAACGTGCACGTGCAGCAGGTAAGTTTGATGTCGTTGTTGCAGATGACCTGGGTATTGAAGGCGAAACTATTTTCAGTGGTTACGACCATTTACAGGATCAAAGTAAAATTGTTGCCTTGTTTGTTGATGGCGAACAAGTTAAAACAATACAAGCAGGGCAACAGGCGGTGATTGTATTAGAACAAACACCTTTTTATGCAGAGTCAGGTGGTCAGGTTGGTGATCAAGGTTTCTTGCGCGCTGCAAATGATGTTGTCTTTAAAGTGGATGATACGCGTAAACAGGGTGGTGGCGTATTTGCACATATTGGAACACTTGAACGTGGTTCGATCAGTGCTGATGATGCATTAACTGCCGAAGTTAACGAGGCCGCTCGTCATGCAACAGAATTAAATCACTCTGCTACGCATCTTATGCATGCGGCATTGCGAACAGTGTTAGGTGATCATGTATCACAAAAAGGTTCACTGGTTGATCCGGAACGACTTCGTTTTGACTTCTCTCATTTTGAGCCGGTTACAACTGAGCAGCTTAATGAAATAGAAACCATTGTGAATCAACATATTCGCGCTAATCATGAAGTGGTCACAAAATTAATGGCGATTGATGATGCCCGTGAATCAGGTGCGATGGCATTATTTGGTGAAAAGTATGCAGATGAAGTACGCGTACTCAGTATGAGCGCCTTCTCTGTTGAACTCTGTGGTGGTACGCATGTAAAACGCACCGGTGATATTGGTTTATTTAAAATCTATAACGAAACGGGTACGGCTGCCGGTGTTCGCCGTATTGAAGCGGTTACCGGTGAAGCGGCTATTCAAAAAATTATTGATGATGAAGCCAAGCTTGATGATCTTGCCTCATTAGTAAAAGGCAATCGTGATGATGTCACGGATAAAGTAACGCAGTTATTAGAACGCCAACGCAAACTTGAAAAAGAACTGGAGCAGTTAAAGAGCAAGTTAGCCAGTTCAGCCGGTAGTGATTTGGCGAGTCAGGCAGAAGATGTTAATGGTATAAAAGTATTGGCAGCACGGATGGACGGTGCTGATGCAAAAGCCTTACGTGAAACCGTTGACCAACTTAAGAATAAGTTAGGAACGTCAGCCATCGTATTAGGTTCGGCTGACGGTAATAAAGTCACTTTAATTGCTGGTGTCAGTAAAGATGCAACCGATCGCATTAAAGCGGGCGATTTAGTAAACTGTGTTGCCCAGCAGGTAGGCGGTAAAGGCGGGGGGCGGCCTGACATGGCTCAGGCGGGTGGTAACGATCCTGCTGCATTAGATGCAGCTCTTGCAAGCGTTAACGCATGGGTAGGCGAAACGCTTAATAAATAAGCAATTTACTCTTTATATTCAATCTAAATTAGTGTTTAATTCCCACCTTTTGTCGCGGAGCTCTCTTGAACTCTCTGCCGTGTGGGTAAATGGGTCAGTATGGCGTTAATAGTCCAAAAATTTGGTGGCACTTCAGTTGGAACGGTTGAACGTATCCAGGTTGTGGCTGATCGCGTTGTTCGTGAGCGCAAAGCCGGCAATGACATGATTATTGTTGTCTCTGCGATGAGCGGTGAGACAAATCGTCTTGTTGGTTTAGCCGGTGAAATCAGTCAGCGACCTGCTGCACGTGAAATGGATGTACTACTTTCAACCGGTGAACAGGTCACTATTGCCTTATTAAGTATGGCGCTGGAAGAGCGAGACTGTCCGGCACGTTCATTTACTGGTGGGCAAGTGCGTATTACTACCGATAATGTTCATAGCAAAGCACGCATTAAAAATATTGACGCATCACGGGTAAGAGACGATCTGGATGCAGGGCGTGTCGTGATTGTTGCTGGCTTCCAGGGTGTTGATGAGCAAGGCAATATCACCACATTAGGTCGAGGTGGATCTGATACAACCGCGGTGGCAATGGCGGCGGCGTTAAATGCCGATGAGTGTCAGATTTATACCGATGTTGATGGTGTTTACACTACCGATCCCCGGGTTGTGCCTGAAGCACGTCGATTACCGCAAATTACTTACGAAGAAATGCTGGAAATGGCGAGTTTAGGTTCTAAAGTATTACAAATTCGCTCGGTGGAGTTTGCCAGCAAATACAACGTACCGTTACGTGTACTCTCTTCCTTTGAAGAAGGATCCGGTACGTTGATCAGTGTTGAGGATAAGAAAATGGAACAACCGTTAATCTCAGGCATCGCCTTTAACCGCGATGAAGCTAAATTGACGATATTAGGTGTCCCCGATGAACCGGGTGTGGCATCACGCATTTTAGGACCGGTCGCCGATGCGAATATCGAAATTGATATGATCGTACAAAACGTGGCGGCTGATTCAACCACTGATTTTACGTTTACGGTGCATCGCAATGATTTTGAACGTGGCATGGAAGTTCTTGAGCAAGTTGCTAAGGAATTAGGCGCGCGCGAAGTCTCTGGTGATGATAAGATTGTGAAAGTTTCATTGGTTGGTGTGGGAATGCGATCTCATGCTGGCATCGCGAGTAAGATGTTTTCTACTTTAGCGGAAGAAAGCATCAATATTCGCATGATTTCTACTTCAGAAATTAAAATTTCAGTGGTGGTGGATGAAAAATATCTTGAACTGGGCGTAAGGGCACTTCATCAAGCCTTTGATTTGGAACAAGAATAAAATTAACTCCTATTAATTATACGTGTTTACTAGATAGTATGGGTACAAGCTACTAGTATTAAAAAATAATAATAATCAGGCCAAGGTCGGCCAACTCAGGGGTGAGTGGATAAGTACTTTTTTTATAGTGCTTCTTTTTGGAAAAAATGGGTATAGATTTTACTCGGGTGGACGTTATATATAGCGAGAAATCTGGAAGACTCACCCAGTTGTATTGGTTCGATTCAGGAGAATGGCAATGTTAATTTTGACAAGACGAGTAGGCGAAACGCTAATGATTGGTGACGAGGTGACAGTCACTGTGCTTGGCGTTAAAGGAAACCAGGTAAGAATTGGTGTTAATGCGCCGAAAGATGTCAGTGTACATCGTGAAGAAATTTACGATCGTATTCAGCAAGAAAAGGACGGGAAGGAAGTAGCGGGTTAATCTCGCTTGGATTTAAAAGGACTAATCTGGACAGTTTTTATACAACCTTGCATGTAAGCGAGGTAAAATTGAACAGGACAGTAAATAAAAGCCCTAAACAGACGTTTGGGGCTTTTTGCTGAGCGCGGTTGTCTATATAATACCGCATCTTTTGGAGAGCTGGCCGAGCGGCTGAAGGCGCGCCCCTGCTAAGGGTGTATAGGTTAATCCCTATCGAGGGTTCGAATCCCTCGCTCTCCGCCATACATAAAACCGCCCAGTAGGGCGGTTTTTTATCCCCTACATTAGCCATAACTTATCTTGACGCGCCCACTCATTCCAAGGATAATGCTCGCCTCTTAAAGCGCCTGTAGCTCAGCTGGATAGAGTACCTGGCTACGAACCAGGCGGTCGGGCGTTCGAATCGCTCCAGGCGCGCCATACAAACGAAAAAAGCTCCCATTTTGGGGGCTTTTTTCGTTTGTGGGACAGATTAATGAGAAAATACGGTTTATCATCTCTGTAATAATAAATTGATACAAAGGAAGTACTACAAATGACGTACTCAATGAAGGTCAAATCCTATGTTCGTTTGCTATTAGTTGTCGTTGCTTCAATGGTTTTAATTTCCTGCAGCAGCGTTGAACCAAAGACATACGCAAATCAATCCCCCCAATTTGAGTTCAATAAATTCCTGCAGGGTAACTTAACTGGCTGGGGGATTTTTCAGGGACGTGATGGTGAAGTACAAAAGCGTTTTCGGATTGATATGACGGCAAATTGGCAAGGCAATGTCGGCACGTTTGTGGAGAATTTTACCTTTAATGATGGTACAAAGCAGGTTCGCCGCTGGACCTTAACGCGTATTGATGATCATCATTACACGGGTAAGGCTAATGATTCAGTCGGTGAAGGTAAGGGTGAAGTGTGGGGTAATAGTATGCACTGGAATTACACCATTAAAACTGAAACGGATAGCGGTACCTATGATCTGGATTACGATTACTGGATGCACATGATTGATGATAAAACCCTGATTAATCGTGCGACTTTAAGCAAGTTTGGTTATACGTTGGGCGATATTGCTGTTACGTTTCATAAACAATAATAAACTGGTTTAGTCATGTCGTATCGTTTATTGCTATTCATTATTCCTTTTGTGAGTCTATTGGGGCTGAGTGCTTGTTCGCCACTGGAAATGCTTAATGCGACGGTCAGTGATGAGGGCTATACCAGTGTGTTGAATAAACCTTACGGTAATAAACCGCGTCAGAGTTTAAATATTCATATTCCCAGGCAAGTAAAAAAGAACGCTGATGTAGTGGTGTTTTTTTATGGCGGTCGTTGGCAGTATGGCAGTAAGGATGAGTATGCCTTTGTTGCCGATGCTTTAACCTCGCAAGGTTTTATTACGGTGATTGCGGATTATCGTTTATATCCACGGGTAGACTGGCGTGAGTTTGTGCAGGACGGTGCATCGGCTTATCAATGGGTGGCACAGAATATTCAAAAATACGGTGGTAATCCAAAGCGTATTTTTGTGATGGGACATTCTGCCGGTGCTCACATTGCAGCAATGGCGGCGGTTGATGAGTCCTTATTAGCAAAAGGAACAAAACGTCCCTGTGGCTTGATTGGTTTGGCAGGGCCTTATGATTTTTTGCCGATCAGAGATGAAGATGTGAAGCGTATTTATAGCACTGCGGCGGATTTAAAAAACACCCAGCCTATTACCTTTGTTAGCAAAGGTGATCCGGCGATGTTGTTATTGCATGGCGAGGATGATGAAGCAGTAAAACCTGGCAACTCAATCAACATGGCGGCGCGTGCTAAGCGGCTTGGTGTTCCGGCAGAAGTAAAACTTTATAAAGACACGGATCATATTGATATTTTAATTTCATTATCGAGTACGTTTCGATCTTATACGCCGGCACTGAAAGAGACCGCTGACTTTATTGCCAGGACTGTGTGCAAATGACATTTAGGTTGTGGATTCTTTCCGTGTTGATGTTGTTCGCATCACTTTCGTCAGCGGCTGAATATAAAAAGATAGTGTCTTTGGATATTTGCAGTGACTGGATGTTGGCGCGTTACGCCAGTCGCGATCAGGTCGTGGCAATGTCACCGCTGTTATATCAATACCCTACCACGAAAGAACAACAGGGCTGGCCGGTACATGATGGTTCATTAGAGCAGATCCTGCAGCTTAAACCGGATTTAGTGATCACGGGTGAATTTAATGCCAGTGTATTACGAGCCCGTTTAAAAGAGTTGGGCGTGCATGTTGAAACAACCGCCTTGCCGCGTTCTATTGCGGCGCTGCAAGACTATATGCAGCAATTTATTAACTTACTTGGTCGTCAAGCGTCATTACCGCTAATTGCAGATGTAAAACCCGCTGCAGTCGATGCCCCGAGACTGTTATTATTAAATGCTAACGCCAATGCCACGGGTACGGGTACTCTGGAGAATGAATTATTACAATTCGCCGGTTGGCGTAATTACGTGACACAATACGGATACGGCAAGGTGGATTTAGAACAGTTAGTGCAAGATCCACCGGATGCGATTTTATGGTCGGCACCGTCATCACCGGCACTGGCAAATCAGTTGTTTGAACATCCGGCGTTAAAACGTGCGATGTTAAATAAACCGGTATTGGTACTTGATGATGGGCGTTGGCAATGTCCCGGTCCGTGGACATGGCAGCAAGTTAAAACATTAAGTAATTTACGAGAAAAATGGTTCACAAAATAAAAATAATGCCTTATCTCTCGATTGCACTGCTCCTGGTGGCATGGCTATCACTGTGGGTGGGATCGGTGCATGTGTCGGTGCCTGGTGGCTTAATTGATTTTGTTTCGGGTGTAGTGAGTGAGAAGGCGATTATTGTTGGTGAGATCCGTTTGCCAAGAACCTTAATTGCCTTGTTTGTCGGGGCAGCATTAGGAATGAGTGGTGCCGCTTTACAAGGTTTGTTACGTAACCCCTTGGTTGAACCGGGGTTAGTCGGTGCGAGTCAGGGGGCGGCATTGGGGGCGGCAGCGGTTTTCTATTTTGGTTTATTTGCCGCCGCGGGAAGTTTAGCGATTACGCTTGCCGGTTTAATCGGTGCCTTTGTGGCATTGTTGTTAATGCTTGCCTTGTCGGGTACCGGTCGCCCATCGCTGGTGATTCTTGCCGGTCTGGCTATTTCGACCATTGCTGGAGCGGCACTGGCAGTGGTATTGAACTTTGCACCAAACCCCTATGCGATGCAGGAACTGGTGTTCTGGTTATTAGGCTCGGTATCGAATCGCGGTTTAGATAGTTTGTATGTGTTAGCACCGGCATTGCTGGTGGGCGGGGTAATCATTTTATCGCAACGCCGTTTGCTGGCAGCATTGGGCTTGGGCGAACAGGTTGCGGCGAGTATGGGGCTGGCAGTCAATCGGGGCAGTCGTCTGGTGGTATTAGGCACGGCGATTCTTGTTGGCGCATCGGTGTCGGTGGCAGGTAATATCGGTTTTGTTGGTTTGATTGTGCCACATTTATTGCGACCGTTTACAAAATATCGTCCTGATCAATTACTCATCCCCTCGGCACTTGCTGGCGCGATACTGGTATGCAGCGCCGATATTTTTGTGCGTTTACTCCCTTATGGTCAGGAATTAAAGTTAGGGGTGCTCACCTCGTTACTCGGTGCACCATTGTTTATCTGGCTGGTGGTGAAGGAGAGTAGGCGATGGCTTTGATCGCAACCCAATCACTCACGGTAGATACACGTCTTCATGCGGTGTCGATGCAATTGCAGCGAGGCGAGGTAGTTGGTTTAATCGGCCCGAACGGTGCGGGTAAATCAACCTTATTAAAAACACTCGCAGGACTTGAGGATTATTCCGGTGAAATACGGATTGAAAATAACCTGTTTGAATCTTATTCCTCAAGCGAGCGCGCTCGAATGGTAGGTTTACAGCCACAACTGGTTGACAGCACCTGGCCGATTTCAGTTGAAGAAGTGGTCGCACTTGGTCGCACGCCCTGGCATGATCGTGATGAAGTCGCCATACAACAGGCGATGCAGATGGCGGGTATCACTGAATTTTCACAGCGTACCATTGATCATTTATCGGGTGGTGAACGGGCGCGGGTTTGGTTAGCGCGAGTGCTTGCTGGTCAGCCACAGGCTTTATTGGTGGATGAACCAGTTGCAAATTTAGATATTCATTATCAGCTATCAGTCATGAATGTATTAAAAGACTATGCGGCGAATAATAATGGCGTAATCGTGGCGTTGCATGACCTCAGTTTAGCCGCACGTTATTGCGATAAACTGTGTTTACTTAAAAGTGCTGAGTGTGTGGCACAAGGTTCACCCACCGAGGTATTAACAGAATCATTATTACATTCTGTTTATGAGGTTGAGGTCGATGTGGATTTAAATCGCCAGCCGCCAGTGGTATTACCCCGATAAACCTAGAGCAAGACGCGCTCGATACCACCGTTTTCAATTGATGTAGTAAATTCTTCCTGCCAGTTTTCACCGTGCAGGTGATTCATCATTTCAACAATAATGTAATCAATTTCCAGGCCCGTATCATCGGTATAACGAGACAGACCTTGTTGGCAGGCAGGGCAGCTGGTGAGTAATTTAACATTGCCTTGTTTGGCTTTTTGTTCACCTGAAACCAGCTCAATATCCTGATGCAACTCGGCTTGTTTGCGGTAACGCACCTGCGATGAAATGTCCGGTCTTGAAATAGCAAAGGTGCCGGCTTCACCACAACAGCGATCGGTTAATTTAACGTCCGAACTTAATAACTGATTTGCCACCGCAATAGAGTCATGCGTTTTCATCGGAGTATGACAGGGCTCGTGGTAAAGGTATTTGGTACCCGACTCAGGCATGGTGACATTTTTTTCTAATAAGTATTCGTGAATATCGAGCAGACGACAGCCGGGGAATATTTTATTGAACTGGTATTTTAATAATTGATCCATGCAGGTGCCACAGGAAACGATCACGGTTTTAATATCAAGATAGTTAAGCGTGTTGGCAATACGATGGAACAACACCTGGTTGTCGGTTGAGATCTTACTGCCTTTCTCAATATCACCCGCCGAGGTTTGCGGGTAGCCACAACATAAATAGCCAGGTGGTAAAACCGTTTGTGTGCCTAGCTCATAAAGCATGGCAAGCGTGGCGAGACTGATTTGACTAAAGAGTCGCTCTGAACCACAACCGGGGAAGTAGAAAACACTTTCCGAGCTCTCACTGAGTTTATTCGGGTTACGCAGAATCGGCACAATCTTACTGTCTTCCAATGCCAGAATAGAACGCATGGTGCGTTTGGGTAAGGTTGCTGGCAAGGGTTTACTAATAAGGTGGGTAAACTGTACCGAGACAGACGCGAGCTTATTGGTGTTTTTAGGCTGCGTAGGAATTTTAAACGGTACCATTTTACGCAATAGCCGCGATGCATAGCGTTGCCCTGCGTAACCGGCACGAATTAAACCACTGTAAAGTAATTTTACGGTGGTGGGATCGGTGGCATTTAAATACGCCATCGACATGCGTGTAGCGATATTGGTGCGTTTCTTACCATAGGCTTTCAGGATGCTGCGCATTTTAACCGTGACATCACCAAAATCGATATTCACAGGGCAGGGGGTTTCACACTTATGGCAAACCGTACAGTGATCAGCAATATCATTCATTTCATCAAAGTGACGAATCGATAAACCACGCCGGGTTTGTTCTTCGTAAAGAAATGCCTCAATGATAAGCCCGGTTGCCAGAATCTTGTTACGTGGTGAGTACAATAAATTTGCACGTGGTACATGCGTGGTACAAACCGGTTTACATTTACCGCAGCGCAAACAGTCTTTAATCGCCGCGTTAAGATCGCCCAGTTCACTGGCTTCAAGAATCAGGGCTTCCTGTTCCAATAAGCGCAGCGAAGGGGTGTAGGCATTGTCCAGCCCCGCACCTTCAAGCAACTTGCCGCTATTGAAATGCCCTTTAGGATCGACATTGCTTTTGTAGTCGGTAAATTCTTCAATGGCGGGTTTGCCAAGGAACTGTAATTTAGTAATACCAATACCGTGCTCACCCGACACCACACCGCCCAAGCTTGTGGCAATACCCATAATGCGTTCAACAATACGGTCGGCATTGTGCATCATCTCGTAGTCGTTTGAGTTGACGGGGATGTTGGTGTGTACGTTGCCATCACCTGCATGCATATGGGTAGCAACAAATAAACGGCTGTCGCGTAATTTTGAATGTATTTTATCAATACGCTCACGCACGGCGATTAAATCTTGTCCTGCGTAAATTTCCTTTAAGGGCTTCTCAACGGTATCTCTGAATGAAATACGTAAACTGCGTCGTTGCAGTAAGTTAAAGAAACTGGCATCTGCGGCAATACTGTCTGGATCGATAGGTGATAATAATTCAGGTAAATCGACCGCCTTGCTATCAAGGTGCTTGAGAATGCTCTGCCATTTATCTTTGGTTGCCTGCAAGTGCTCAAGTGCGGCGGCTTTTTTGGCAGCGAGAATAGAGGCATTTTCCTCGGTATCAGAAAAATCACTACATGAATTGCTGCCGAGTAAATCACTGTTTAAGTATTCAATCAGCGCGTCAGTAATTTTTAATTTGTTCTGTGTGGATAGCTCAATATTAATGCGTTCAATTTCTTCATTGTATTCGGCAAGTTTATCAAGCGGAATCACCACGTCTTCATTAATTTTAAAAGCATTGGTGTGGGCGGCAATCGCTGCCGTGCGGGCGCGGTCTAACCAGAAACGTTTTCGCGCATCATCACTAACAGCAATAAAACCTTCGGCGCCACGTGCATTTGCCATTTTGACAATATTGGAGGCGGCATCAGCTACTTTATCGCTGTCGTCACCGGCAACATCAATCAGCAGAACCATTTTAGGTAAATCTGCGCGTGGTGCCTTGGTGCTGTATTTAACGGCTTTAACATAGCGTTCATCAAGGTGTTCCATGCCGATGAGCATGATGTCCTGATAGTTATCAAGATAATCTTTTGTTTCAACAATCGCCGGGACGGCGAGCTGAACATCGGGGTTAAAAAACTCCAGACAGACAGTGCGAGTAAATTCCGGTTTTTTATGCAGAATAAAATGTGCCGAGGTAATTAGCCCGTCACAGCCTTCTTTTTGAATGCCAGGCAGACCGTTTAAGGTTTTGTTGGTTACGTCTTTACCCAAACCTTTCAGGCGAAATATCTCGCCGGGCATTTCCAGTATGCGTGGTTCGCCGATTTTACTGTGACCATTTTTTTTGTATTCGGTAACGCGGAAGCGCACAGTTTCCTGATCATGTATTTTACCGAGATTATGATCGAGTCGTTCTACTTCAAGCCAGGTGGCATTCGGTGTAACCATTTTCCATGACACAAGATTATCGAGGGTGGTGCCCCAGACAACGGCTTTTTTACCGCCTGCGTTCATGGCGATATTGCCACCAATGGTCGAGGCATCCTGTGAGGTTGGGTCAACGGCAAACGCCAGGTGTTGCGCTTCTGCATGTTCACTAATTCTGCGTGTGACCACACCACATTCAGATTTAATGGTAGCAACTTGTTGGTTAGTGCCTTCAAGTTGTTGGTGTTGAATGGTGCCAATGGCATCGAGTTTTTCGGTGTTAATAATCGCGGTGTTGCGTGACAGGGGGATCGCACCGCCGGTATAACCGGTACCACCACCACGAGGGATGATAGTAAGTCCGCAGTCGATACAGGCTTTAACGACCTCAATGACTTCCTGTTCCGTGTCAGGGTAAATAATCACCAGCGGGTATTCAACACGCCAGTCACTGGCATCGGTGGCATGCGATACACGCGCCAGACCGGAGAAATCTATGTTATCAGTACGGGTAATACGCGAGAGTTTTCTACGGACGTTATCACGGGTATTTTTTTGCTGATCAAACCATTGTTCAAATTCACTAATCGCCTGACGGGTTTTTTCAGCCAGTTTGATCGCTAGCGGATTATTATCGGCGCGGGCAAATACCTGGTCGAGTCGGTGATGCAGGGCATGTGTCAGTGAATCACGTCGTTTGGCAGTTTCCAGTAAGTCATCCTGAATGAAGGGATTGCGGTTAATCACCCACATATCGCCCAAAATCTCGAAAAGCATGCGTGCCGAACGGCCTGTAACCCGCTCACCGCGTAGTTGTTCGAGCGTTTCCCACATGTCTTCACCGAGGAAACGAATCACGATTTCGCGGTCGGTAAAAGACGTGTAATTGTAGGGGATTTCACGAATCCGTGCAGATTGCGGCATAATTTCACTGCTTTATATAATAAACCCAGATATTTTAGCATGTTGCCGGCGTTTCTGGGCGTTAGAACCAGAAGAATTTCAGGATTTTATAAAAGTTAGAATTTATTGATTAAAAGCTTCATTATTTGGCTGCAATTACCGATACTATATATAGTGTAGGTGTTGGGTAGGGTGGTTTGTATGGGCTACACATAATCGTGAGTATTGGATTTTTATGACGGATGATGTAATTAAATCAGGGCCATGTTTTGAGGGGGAAAACAAGCGTGTTCGTAAACGTTACTCGCTTGATTTAACCGCTGAAGTCATTGCACCCGATTTACCTTCAATGCTTTTCAGCATTAGGGACTTTTGTGATGAAGGCATGTTATTAGTGGCTAACGGGCATGCACGTGATTTAGAACATACGGCAGAAAATCTCCATGAGGGTGATGAAGTTGAGATCCGTTTTACGATTGATCGGCCTCATTCTTTACATGGTTGTGTTGTTCATCAAGATGACGAATCGTCAGGTGTTAGGTTACTGGATCCTGATGCAGAGGTAATGCAGCAGTTAATGGCGTTATCAAATTCGTATCAACAATCACAAATTAATAAAACAAAGCCAAACTCATCACAACAAGCAGACACCGATATCATTGCAGCATGTACTGAACTTATTGTTACCTATTTGAAGCCACTTGCAACGAATACACATGAACGCATTGTTGAAGATCTTTTTGAGCAATCTAAAACGCTAAAAGAAATTGCCCAACAAAACTTGTATTTTGAATCGTTAGGAATTTTAAATAATAATAAAGAAAAATTCATTTCGGTATTTTCAGATTTTATTATTCAGGACTTGGCATCAACCCAGAATGGGCAAATTGCAGATAAACATACTGATGCTAAATTGCTAGAAAATGAGCATATTGAATTAGCGATTGTTGAAGAAGAAACCCTCGATAAATGGTTGGCTGATACCGGTACGATTGAAAGTGTTCAACGTACCCATAATGAAGTATTAGTACAATTATCCAGACGCCTATCTGAATTATTTGTTGTGACAATAAATAATGACAATAATCCTTATGGTCCCGCGTTATTTACGCATGCTTTCAAGGAAGCTATTTCGGCATTTGGGTTGAATCATAAAATTATTCTGGTTTGTCATAAGGTATTTAAGTCTTTGCTGACGACAGTGCTTGGGCAGTTGTACAAAGAATTGAATAGCTGTTTGGTATCAAAAGGAATTCTCCCGGATTTAAAATATGACATTCCAAAATCATCTACGCATGAAGGTGATATTCGTGAGACATTTCAGGAGAACAGTCAAGATGTAGCCGGAGCCGGTAACGGAGTATCATCCTCGTCTATCAGATCCGGGCATCATCAAGGCGCATCAAAACATAATATCTATGAACTAGTAGCAGAATTAAGAACATTAAAACGACAGTTGCGAAGCCAAACTTCTCATAGTGGTGCATCAGATTTTTCAAATACCGGAGGTGGTAGCACATCGAATACAGCTGTGGATGTGGTTTCTGAAGGTGAAACATTAACATCGAGTGAGGTGGTGGAAACACTTGCGCGTATAGAGTCGAGTTGTGCTGAGCTTGATCGTGAGGATTTTAAAGAACTCATTTATTCATCTCTTGCTAGTGAGGTGGATAATAATGGTGAAGCAAAAATTGTAGCGCCTCGGGAAAATCAGATTATTGATGTTTCCAATAGTATTTTTGACACTATTTTGACGGATACACAAGTTCCTGAAAGTATGCATAAATGGCTTGCACGCCTTGAAATGCCAGTACTTAAGATGGCAATAGATGATGATTCCTTGTTTATGAATCGAGAACATCTTGTTCGGCAGGTTGTTAATAAAATTGCACAATTAGGTTTGTTGATTGGTGAAGAAGAGTCTGAAGGAACAAATAGTGTAAGAACGGCGCTTGATTGGCTTGTGAATCTGATTAATTCTGATTTTGATGGAACGCTAGATGTTTTTCAGCGTGTATCGGATCAGCTGGATATACTTATTAAAGCACAAGACAAGAAATATGCAGTTCAAATAGAAAAAGTGATTAACGAGTTTCAATCAAAACCCGTTAAAGAAGATGAAACTGCACCGGAAGTAGAAAAAGAGTTTGACTGCGAGGGTGATCATCAGGAATGGCTACGCAGAGCACATCGTCTAAAAGAAGGTGACTGGGTATTATTTGACCTTGATAAAGAACATAACAAACGATTAAGGGCGGCCTGGGTTGCACCTCATGCGAACAAAATAGTTTTTGTCGATGCACTTGGTAAGAAAGACAGGTTTATTTTCTTTGAAGAGCTTGCTGTTCTGTTGCACAGTGGTAAAGCCATTTTCCTTGATGATGCAAATGAGCCGGCAATGGATCGCGCTCAATACACCATGCTTCAAGAGTTAAATGAACAATTAGTTTACGAGTCAACCCATGATCCATTAACGGGTTTAATTAACCGCCGCCAATTCGAAAAGGTTATTGCCAAAGCTTTAATTAGTGCCCGCCATTCAGGTTTGAAGCATGCATTATGTTTCTTTGATATCGATCAGTTTAATATTTTAAATACAGCGCATGGATATGAAGCGGGCGATATGCTGCTTACTGAAGTGGCGAAGTTATTAGCTGAAAATGATAACCATGAGTGTGTATTAGCACGATTAGGTGGTGATGAATTTGGTTTATTGATTGAGAATGTTGATTTGGAAGAGTCTCTATCAATAGCTGAAGATTATATCTACCAGATAAGAAGTCATAAATTCATGTGGGAAGGTAAGCGGTTGTCAACAGGAGCCAGTACGGGGCTTGTAAGTATTAACGCACAAAGTGAAAGTATAACAACCCTTATGCAAGCAGCTGAATCAAGTTGTGCGATTGCAAAAGATATGGGGGGAAATAGACTACAGCTTTATCGTTCAGGGCAACAACGCTTTACCCACCGAAATGAAGTTATTAATTGGGTTTCACTCATTGATGATGTGCTTGATGAGGGGCGTTTAAAGTTACGTTGCCAACGAATACAACCTTTGGGTGATAATAACGAGACAAAGCCTCATTATGAAGTGTTGTTAGTCATGTTTGATGAAGATGGAAAGCAAATATCAATTCAGGACTTCATCGAAGCTGCTGAGTTAGGAAACCGAATTACTGACATCGATCATTGGGTTATCAAGGAAACATTGGCCTGGATTAGTGAGAACAAAGATATATTAAATAATATTGACTCATTTTCTATTAACTTGTCAGGGCGTTCACTAAGTGATGAGAGATTGGTCGATTATATTCTCGAACAAATTACAGATTCTGGCGTGCCATCTAAAGCATTATGCTTTGAGATAACTGAAACAATTGGTATCGAAAATTTATCTGATTCTGCAGAATTCATTAAAAGGATTAAAGACACTGGTTGTCAGTTCTCACTGGATGACTTTGGTAGCGGCATGTCTTCTTATGCTTATTTGAAAAATCTACCTGTCGATTATTTAAAAATTGATGGATCTTTTGTTAAGGAAATGAAAACCAGTATCAGTGATTACGCGGTGGTTAAATCTATCTGTGAAATAGGCCATTTTATGGGTAAGCGCGTTATCGCAGAATATGCAGAAGATGCTGAAATAATAGAAATGCTATCTGAAATAGGGGTTGATTTCGTTCAAGGCTATGGCGTTGAAAAACCCGTTATGATCTCTGAACTGTCTGCTGCACAATAAATCAATGGCAGATGTTTTTACAGTATCCCACCCCATGTTGGCGCGGTATCCTGATGGTGAAATCAGGATAATTGCTGAGACATTTAAACACCCATCAGGAATGGTCTATGTTGAACCTTTTTGGATGGAATCGACACCGCCTGTGGCAACGTTATTAGCTGGTGAAATTAAAGGTGACGGTCCCTGGAAAGTGGGTGATGTCATCGTGCGGCTGCTAAGTTGCGGTGATATAGAACAAAAAATGCAATGGTCGGAATGGGAACAGCATTTATATTCTTGTGGTGAAGAGAGTCCTTATCACAACGATGATGTAAAACATTCAATCATTAATAAAATGAGTTTTATCGATTGAAAAAACGTCAAATTTATCTGATTGATGCAAGCATCTATGTTTTTCGCGCCTGGTTTTCTATGCCAGATTCGATTGTGAATAGTAACGGTGATGCCGTTAATGCTGTTTATGGTTATGCTTATTTTCTATGCCAGTTATTAGAGAAGACACAGGCAACACACATCGCGGCGGCATTTGACGAGAGTCTGAGCACGAGTTTTAGAAATAAAATATATCCCCTCTATAAGGCTAACCGTGAAAAAGCACCTGACGATTTAAAATATCAATTTATGTTGTGTAAAAAATTAACGGAGATATTGGGCGTTAGTGCATTTTCCAGTAAACGTTATGAAGCAGATGATTTAATAGGCACTATCGCAAACAATGTTAGCAAACATGGTTTTAGTACAATCTTTGTGACGAGCGATAAAGATTTATCCCAGTTAGTGAAACAGGGTGATTATTTCTGGAATTATGCTAAAGATATAAAACACAGTTATAAAGATTGCCGAAAGGTGTTTGGGGTAAAACCAGAGCAGATGGTTGATTTTCTGGCATTAGCGGGTGACAGTATTGATAATATTCCAGGTGTAGCCGGCATTGGCGCAAAAACTGCGATTGTATTGCTGAATAAATACGGTTCACTAGAAAAAATTTATGCAAATTTGGAAAAGATTAAAAATAGCAAGCTAAGAGGTGCGCTGCGTATTCATGATTTATTAAAGCAACATCAGGAACTGGCCTTTATCTCACAGCAACTGGCGACAATAGTCCGTAATTCGCCAATGAAAACAGGTCTAAAAAAGTTATCATATACATCGCCAACTACAATGCGTATAAACCGTTTTTGTACTCAATATGGTTTAGGTAACAAATTACGACAACGATTATTAAATTTTGTTACTGCTGTCTAGTTCATTGATAACCGTATTTCTTAAAACCTCCTTTACAATAATATCCAGTGGCTCGCCATTCGCATCAGTAATGTAAAATAAATCTTCAGCTCGCGCACCAAATGTACTGATTCTTGCATTATGAAGTTGTAGCTGATTTTCATTTAATATACGACCAATGCTGGCTAATAAACCGGCACGATCTGCGGTGATCACTTCCATAATCGTATGGTTGTTTCGATTATCGATATCAAAATGAACTTCTGTTTTCATTGTAAAGTGTCGTAATTGCCTTGGCGGCATACGACTGATTGTATAGGTGCTATCAGTATCTTTACTTAATTCTTTGAGAAGTGTTTCCTGAATACTGTGTTGTAAGTCTTGTGAATCGATCTCGTTACCATCACTATCAAGAATGATATAGGAATCAAAACAGTAGCCATCGGATGAGCGAATAATGCGTGCGTCCGCAATATTAACACCTTTCTGTTCAAGGATAGATGTGACTAAAGCAAATACGGTATTGTTTACTTTGTTATGAATAAAAACTTCCGTGCCACCTCGACCTACTGCCGCGCGGATAAGGATCAGCGGCAGTTCATTTTCTTTTAATGACAGAATAGCTATCGCATGGCTAACGATTTCTTCAATGTTATAGCGCAGGAAGTAGTCTTCGCTAAGCGTTTGCCACAATCGCATCACGTCATTTGGATTTTGTTTCTGTGCAATAAGTTTTTCCAGTGCTTTTTCCTTAATATCGGAAGCTAAATCGGCATTATTTATACTATTAAGTCGTTTACGTAGTGCTTTAAGTGTGTAGTTATAAAGGTTCTTAAGCAGAGTGCCTTTCCATGAATTCCAGACCTGTGGACTGGTAGCACGCATATCCGCAACTGTTAGTAAGTACAGCATGTCCAGTCGTTCTTTATTGCCAACAATGTCAGCAAAATTATTGATGACGTCGGGATCATTAATATCTTCGCGTTGCGATATTCTCGACATGGTTAGATGGGTTCGAACAAGCCAGGCAACAATACTTGAATCATAAGTGCTCATATAGTGATGGCGGCAGAAATTAAAGGCGTCATCTGCTCCCAATTCGGAGTGATCACCGCCACGGCCTTTTGCTATATCGTGAAATAATCCTGCAAGGTAGAGCACTTCGGGTTTTTCTAATTCGTTAATGACTTTGCTACAATGAGGAAACTCATGACTGAACTCTTCAACCGTAAACCGGCGTAAGTTACGTACAACAAACAGTGTATGTTCATCAACAGTGTAAACATGGAACAAGTCATATTGCATTTGCCCCGTTACTTTTTCGAACAAAGGAATGTACGCGCCGAGTATGCCGTAACGATGCATGCGCCTGAATTCATGGGTAATGCCCTGTGGCTGGCGAATTATTTCCATAAAAGTATTTCTGCAGGTTTCATTATTTCTGAATTCGTCATTAATACGGTAGCGGTTGCTACGTATTAAACGAATTGTTTCTGCGCGAACCCCTTTTAGTTCAGGGTGTTGTTCTAGAAGCAGAAACACCTCTAGTAATACGGATGGTTGTTCAGAAAATATTTTTTCATCGATGATTTCAATAAAACCTTTACGGGATTGAAATCGTTCATTTATTGCAATAGGGGCTTCGGATTCATGTTTGTAGAGAATCTCTTCTTGGAATAATTGCAGTAACATTTCATTTAAGCGGCTTAATTCACCAACAGTGATATAAAACTGTTTCATGAATTTTTCGACACCAAGCTGCTGCGCATCATCGGCATAGTCAAATTGCAGCGCAAGGTCGCGTTGAAAATCGAATAACAAACGATCTTCTCTTCGTGAGGTTAAGAAGTGAAGTGCCATGCGCACTTTCCAGAGAAAGTTCTGATGCATGAGTAATGCATCACATTCTTCTTCGGTTAAAAAATCTTTTGAAATCAGATCACGTAATGTTTCCGCACCAAAGTGACGTTTCGCTACCCAACCAATCATTTGAATATCACGGAGCCCGCCAGGTGCTTCTTTAATATTAGGTTCAAGGTTATAGGCGGTGTCATCGAATTTTTCGTGGCGTGCAATTTGTTCTTTCCATTTTGCTGAAAAGAAATCGATGCTTGGCCAAATATGTTCGGGGCCTGTTTGCTCACGCATTTTTTCAAACATGGACTGCGAGCCAAACAGGAGTCGTGCCTCCATTAAGTTGGTTGCAATCGTGATGTCATCAGTGGCTTGTTGTACGCAATCAGCGAGTGTTCGAACACTGTGTCCGACTTCAAGGCCGATATCCCATAGGAAAGTAAGAAATTGTGTGATGGCATCATGCCATTGGCTATCATCTTTACAGGGAAGTAATAACATGAGATCAATATCTGAATTAGGATGCAATTCAGCACGCCCATAGCCACCTACCGCGATGAGGGATGGTGAGGTTTTATCTTGATTTGTTCCAAGGAAATGTTGCCAGGCTTGTTGTAGTACGTGATCAATATTACTTGCGTGACGATGAACTAATTCACTTGCCTCAACGTTATTTTCAAAGGCATGGCGTATTTGTTGTTCAGACTGTTTCAGGTAATCGCGGTAATGTTTAATTCTTTCAGCAACACTCAGGCCTTCCATGTTGAGACAGGCTACATCGGATAAAGATTCACTCATGATTAACTAAAATTTTCGTCAGGACGTTGTGTAAGTACTTCATGACCATTATCAGTGACCAGAATGGTGTGTTCCCATTGTGCCGAGAGACTGCGATCTTTGGTTACCACAGTCCATTTGTCGGGTAAGACTTTAATCATGCGTTTACCAATATTCACCATTGGTTCAATGGTGAAGATCATGCCTTGCTCAAGTACCAGACCGGTGCCAGGCTCGCCATAATGGACGACCTGCGGGTCTTCGTGAAATTGTTTACCAATGCCATGACCACAGTATTCACGAACAATGGAGCAATGGTTCTTTTCAGCATGTTGTTGAATGACATGGCCAATATCACCGAGTTGCGTGCCGGGTTTGACCAAGTCGATACCTAATAACAGGCATTCGTGGCTAATACGGCAAATCCGTTCTGCCTGGACGCTGGGTTTGCCCACCAGAAACATCTTGCTGGTATCACCGTGGTATTCATCCTTAATAACGGTGATATCGATATTGATAATATCGCCATTTTTAAGTTTTCTATCGGCAGGAATACCGTGGCATACCTGATGATTGACCGAGGTACAGATAGATTTGGGAAAACCGTGATAATTGAGTGGGGCAGGGATGGCCTGCTGCTCATTCACTATATAATCGTGACAAATCTTATCCAGCTCGTCTGTGGTGATACCCGCCTCAACATGCGGTTGAATCATTTCCAGCACATCGGCAGCCAGTCGGCCGGCAATACGCATTTTCTCTATCTCTTCAGGTGTTTTTATTGTGACAGCCATACATCTCTTCGTTTTATATGTGTTTTAGCTAATTTTAGTGAAAATTCATCCAAAATCAGTCTGATCCGTTGTTGTGGCGGGGCAATTATGGTATAAATCGCGCGCCGGTTTGGCAAATCATATCTGTTATTGAGTAACTTCGATACAGGTGAACTATAAATCGCACACATTTTGGCGCATAGGCTCGGGTGCTTGACCCCTACGTAATATAAGGGAATCAGGTTGGTCTATGGGAAATGTGGAGGCGCAACCCTAAACTTAGGAGAATTATCATGGCGAATGTTTCCATGCGCGACATGCTGGAAGCGGGTGTCCACTTCGGTCACCAAACACGTTTCTGGAACCCTCAAATGGCCCCTTACATCTTTGGGGACCGTAATAAAATCCATATTATTAACCTGGAAAAAACCGTACCGTTATTTAACGATGCGCTAAATTTCCTTGGCCGTATGGCTTCAAACCAGGGTCGTATCCTTTTTGTTGGCACTAAGCGTGCGGCAAGCAAGATCGTCCAGGAAGAAGCTGAACGTTGTGGCATGCCTTTTGTTAACCATCGTTGGTTAGGTGGCATGTTGACGAACTACAAAACAGTTCGCCAATCAATCAAGCGCCTTAAAGACCTTGAAAAAATGTCTGAAGATGGCAGCTTTGACCGCGTAACAAAGAAAGAAGCATTAAACATGCGTCGCGAAATGGAAAAACTGGATCGTAGTCTTGGTGGTATCAAAAATATGGGTGGTCTTCCTGATGCACTTTTCGTTGTTGATGTGGGTTACGAAAACATCGCCATTAGCGAAGCGAAAAAATTAGGCATTCCTGTGATCGGTGTTGTTGATACAAACAACTCTCCAGCCGGTGTTGATTACGTCATTCCTGGTAACGATGATGCGATTCGTGCCATTAAACTTTACACTGCACAGGTTGCTGATGCCGTAATGGAAAGTCGTCCAACCATGACCAAGACCGAAGGTCCTGCTGATGAGTTTATGGAAGTAGATGCTGACGATGCCAAGCCTGTCAAGAAAAAGGCGACCAAGAAGAAAGCCGCGACTAAAAAGGCAACAACCAAGAAAGCGACGACTAAAAAGGCAACAACCAAGAAAACTGCTGCCAAGAAAGACGACGCTGACGAATAATTAACGAGGATTAGATAGATATGGCCATTACAGCCTCATTAGTGAAAGAACTGCGCGAACGTACTGGCGCAGGCATGATGGAATGCAAAAAGGCACTCGTTGAAACCGATGGTGACATTGATGCCGCAATTGAAATGATGCGCAAGTCTGGCGCAGCGAAAGCTGACAAGAAAGCGGGTCGTGTTGCAGCAGAAGGTAAAATTGAAATCGGCTTGAGTGATGACGGTGCAACTGCTGTATTAGTTGAAGTAAACAGTGAAACTGATTTCGCGGCTAAAGATGATGGCTTCCAGGCTTTCGTTAAAGCAGTGACTGACGCAGCACTCGTTAACGAACCCGCTGATGCAGAAGCCTTATCCAGTATGACACTGGCGTCAGGCGAAACCGTTGAAGAAGGGCGTAAAGCACTTGTTTCAGTGATTGGTGAAAACATCACAGTACGTCGTTGTACTGTTGTTAAGCGTCAAGGCGATCACCTTGGTACTTACTCTCATGGTGTGCGCATTGGTGTGATTGTTGACCTGAAAGGTGGCAGTGTTGAAATGGCGCGTGATATTGCGATGCACATTGCAGCAAGCAAGCCTGTTTGTGTTAAACAAGACGACGTTCCAGCCGAGCTGGTTGAAAAGGAAAAAGTTATTTTCGCCGCGCAAGCTGCAGAAAGTGGCAAGCCTGCTGAAATCATTGAAAAGATGATGGTTGGTAAGGTGAAGAAATTCCTTAACGAACAAAGTCTCTACGGACAGCCATTTGTTAAAGACCCTGATCAAAATGTCGAGAAGCTGGTTAAAGCAGCTGATGCCGATGTACTTGGTTTCGATCGTCTTGAAGTAGGCGAAGGTATTGAGAAAAAGGTCGAAAACTTTGCAGACGAAGTGGCTGCACAGATGAAAGGCGAATAAATGACAACATCTTCATCACAAGCCTATCAGCGCATCTTGTTGAAACTCAGCGGCGAAGCGCTGATGGGTGATGGAGATTATGGCATTGACCCAGCGGTTATTAGTCGTGTATCGGGTGAAATTAAAGCCTTGATTGATATTGGCATCGAAGTGGGTGTCGTGATCGGTGGCGGGAATATTTTTCGCGGTGCCGGTTTAGCTCAAAATGGGATTGATCGGGTGACCGGTGATCACATGGGTATGTTGGCAACGTTAATGAATTCATTGGCAATGCAAGATGCTTTAGAGCAAGATGGTATGCAGGCACGGGTGATGTCGGCACTGAGTATTAATGAAGTGTGCGAAGACTATATTCGTCGCCGCGCAGTTCGACACCTTGAAAAAGGCCGTGTGGTTATTTTTGCTGCTGGTACAGGTAATCCTTTCTTTACAACAGATTCAGCCGCAAGCTTACGTGCCATTGAGATTGGCGCTGATATTATGCTCAAAGCCACCAAGGTTGACGGTGTTTATTCAGCTGATCCGGTTAAGGAGCCTGATGCAACACTCTATGAGTTACTCACCTATGATGAAGTGCTTAGTAAAAAATTAGCGGTGATGGATGCGACAGCGATTGTCATGTGTCGCGACCAGAATATGCCTTTGCGGGTATTTAATATGAGCAAACCTGGTGCGCTAATGCGTGTCATTAAAGGCGAAGGCGAGGGTACACTCGTCGAAAAGGGGAACGCAGCATGATTGATGAAATCCTTAAAGATGCCGAAGTGCGCATGGGTAAAACCATTGAAGCACTTCAAAACGATTTAAGTAAAATGCGTACCGGTCGTGCCACCCCGAGTTTAATTGACCATATTATGGTGTCTTTCTACGGTAACGATACACCACTTGGACAGACCGCGAATATTTCTGTTTCCGATGCAAGAACCTTAACGGTAACGCCGTGGGATAAAACCATGGTACAACCGATTGAAAAAGCCATTATGGATGCAGGTTTAGGTTTAAACCCTGTTACCGCCGGTGAAGTAATTCGTATTCCTTTACCTGCCATGACAGAAGAAACACGTAAAAATATGATTCGATTGGTTCGGGAGGAAGTTGAACAATCACGTGTTGCCATTCGTAATATTCGACGTGATGCCAATGGTGATTTCAAGTCACTTGAAAAAGACAAAGATATTTCTGAAGATGAACAGCATCATGCAGAAGACCTTGTGCAAAAACTAACCGATAAAAAGATTGCCGAGATAGATGCGGTACTTGAAGCAAAAGAAAAGGATCTAATGGAAATTTAATTTAACTTCCATGATAAATTTCTTAAAGCAATATTTTAAATTATCCAAGTAAGACGTAGCGTAAACAATTATGGTTATGTCTCCTTCCAAAAAAGAAATTCAAATTCCACCAGGCAGTGATCTGCCTAAACATGTTGCCATCATTATGGATGGTAATGGTCGCTGGGCTAAAAAACGTTTTATGCCACGGATTGCCGGACACAAAGCCGGTGTTAAGTCTGCACGTATGGCTGTAAAAGTGTGTGCTGAAAATAATATTACCGCATTAACTCTCTTTGCATTCAGTAGCGAGAACTGGAACAGACCACGTAAAGAAGTCGACTTATTGATGGACTTGTTTATTAACTCTTTGCGCGAAGAAGCAAAGTCGATTAATGATAATAATATTCGTATGCAGATAATTGGTGATCGCACTGCTTTTTCCGAGAAATTACAGTCACGAATTGCTGAAGTGGAATCGTTGACTGAAAACAATACGGGAATGACATTATCAATTGCTGCAAACTACGGTGGCCGCTGGGATATTGTTCAGGCAGTACAACAATTAGTCGCTGATGGTGTAAAAGCCGAAGATATCGATCAGACATTGATTGAGAAGTATTTAACACTTTCACATTTGCCCGCGCCAGATTTATTCATTCGTACGGGGGGAGAGCATCGCATTAGTAATTTTCTGCTTTGGCAAATTGCATATACGGAACAATATTTTACTGATACCTTATGGCCTGACTTCTCTGAAGAGCATTTTATACAAGCATTTTGTGATTATGCTGGTAGACAACGTCGTTTTGGTAAAACAGGCGAACAGGTAGAATCAGAACATGCTTAAGCAGCGTATTATTACAGCACTTTTTTTATTACCTCTTGTTGTGGGGGGGATTCTGTTTCTGCCGCTGAATTTGTTTTCAATATTATGGGCAGCCATTATGTCAGTTGCTGCGTATGAATGGCTTAAATTAAGTGGTGTTAAAAACAGCTTCTTCTTATTGACCGGACTGGTATTACTTAACAGTGCTTTTGCATTGGTTTGGTTTTATCCCGTACCTACTTTTCCTTCTGCTTGGTTAATTTTAATTGTCTGGCTTTTTGTTATCGTTAGCTTTACCGGTGATCCCGTCGCACGATTAAAAAAATGTAGCTCAGCGCTTTATTCAAGCACTGCTTTACTGACAGGTGTTCTTGTTATATTTCCGACCTGGCTGGCAATGGTTTTATTACACGAGCATAACCCATGGATGGTTTTATATGTTTTCGGTATTGTCTGGATTGCGGATACCGGAGCCTATTTTAGTGGTAAGTTATTTGGTAAGCGTAAACTTGCACCTGCGATCAGTCCAGGAAAAAGTTGGGAAGGCGTATGGGGTGCGATGTTAGCTGTTGTAGTTTATTCTGTTGTGATTGTTTTGTTCTATCTTGAGCAAGCTGAGCAGCAATGGTTATTTGTTTTGATCAGTGTTTTGGCTGCAATCGCATCGGTTGCGGGAGACTTATTGGAAAGTATTTATAAGCGTGCCATTGGTGTAAAAGATAGCGGTAAAATATTACCCGGTCATGGTGGCGCAATGGATAGATTAGATAGTATTACTGCTGCAGCACCTGTGTTTACAGCGGGTTATTATTTAGCGGGATGGTTGTAATGCAAGCAGTCACAATTTTAGGATCAACCGGCTCGATAGGTGTTAGTACACTTGATGTTATTCGACGCCATCCTGATCGGTTCGGGGTCTTTGCCTTAACCGCGAATAAAGATGTTACGCGGATGCTCGAACAGTGTCAGGAATTTAAACCACGTTATGCTGTGATGGCAGATGCGGATGCTGCAAAAGCATTACAGCAGGCAATTAAAAGCAATAACCTTAGCTGCGAAATATTGTCCGGTAATGATGGCTTAATAAAAGTAGCCAGTGATTCAGGTGTCGATAGTGTGATGGCAGCCATCGTTGGTGCAGCAGGTTTATTACCGAGCCTGGCTGCCGCAGAAGCAGGTAAACGAGTGCTTCTCGCCAATAAAGAAGCACTGGTTATGTCTGGGCATTTGTTTATGCAAGCGGTACGAGATAATGGCGCAGAATTATTGCCAATTGATAGCGAACATAATGCTATTTTTCAATCGATGCCGGCAGGATATAAAACGGGAACTAAACCGGTTTCTGTACGTCGAATCTTACTGACCGCATCCGGTGGGCCGTTTCGTGAAGCTGATCCGGAGACATTGGGAGCAGTAACACCGGCACAAGCAGTGGCGCACCCTAATTGGAGCATGGGGCGTAAAATTTCGGTTGATTCGGCGACCATGATGAACAAGGGCTTGGAGTTAATAGAAGCCTGTTGGTTATTCGATGTAGGACCCGATGATATTGAGGTAGTGATTCATCGCCAGAGTGTGATTCATTCAATGGTTGATTACAGCGATGGTTCAGTACTGGCGCAAATGGGTAATCCTGATATGCGTACACCCATTGCACACGCAATGGCGTGGCCTGAACGAATTGAGTCAGGTGTGGCTCCATTAGATATGTTTAGCGTTGCGCGGCTTGATTTTGAACAACCTGATTTAGTGCGTTTTCCTTGCTTGCGTTTAGCCTTTGAGGCAGCAAAAGCCGGTGGTACCGCTAGTACCATTTTAAATGCGGCTAATGAAATAGCTGTGGATGCATTTCTGGATGAGAAGCTCGGGTTTACAATGATTGCTGAGGTTATTGAAGCAACAATGGATGGGATTGAATACCAGCAAGCCGATTCCCTGGAAACTATTTTATCTGCTGATGCACAAGCGAGAGAAGTAGCATTGAAAATAATTGAAAACAAGGCGGTTAATCAATAACGTGATACCTGATTATGCTTGATATACTTATTAATATTGCTTCATTTATTGTCGTTATCGGTATTTTGGTAACGTTTCACGAATATGGGCATTTCTGGGTTGCACGTCGTTTTGATGTAAAAGTGCTGCGTTTCTCGATTGGTTTCGGTAAGCCTATTTATACATGGCATGGTAAGAATGGAACCGAGTACGTTTTGGCGCAAATTCCTTTAGGTGGCTACGTCAAAATGCTTGATGAGCGTAATGACGAGGTATCCGAGGCTGAACTTCCTTTGGCTTTTACTCAAAAACCGCTTTATGCACGTATGGCCATTGTGGTTGCGGGACCTTTATTTAATTTTCTATTAGCAATCGTCCTGTATTGGTCAATCTTCACTATTGGTACAGAAGGGCTCAAGCCCATTGTCTCAGAGGTGAAGCCGGCAAGTATTGCTGCTTTGGCAGGGGTGAAGGCGGGTGATGAATTTTTATCAATTGATGGGAAAAAAACTCAAACCTGGAGTGTTGCGGGATTAGATTTAATAGCCGCAGTGGTTGAGGGGCGACCTTCTATTCAAATTGCAGTGAAGGACGGTAATGGTGAACCTCAGATTCGAGAGCTTCCGGTCGAAGGCTTGTCTGCGGATGTTAAGAATAAAAGCGTTATATCTCAACTAGGTATAGAACCCCGGTTGCCAGCATGGCCGGCTATCATCGATGAAATTAAGCCTAATGGCGCAGCTGAAGCGGCGGGTCTTATGTCTGGTGATGAAGTGTTGGCAACAGACGGTAAAAAGGTAAAAGACTGGCGAGATTGGGTTACCCGGGTGCAGAAAAAGCCTGGTGAAACCATGCAATTAACAATACTTCGCGAGGGAAAACAAATAGTTATCTCTCTGACGCCGGGTATTAAAACACATAATGATGTGCAATATGGCTACGTTGGTGCGGCAGGTTTACCACCTCCAGCGGTGTCCAAAGAGTTTCTTGCTGTGGTACAATATCCGTTCTTTGCAGCGTGGGGCGAAGCTGCTAAAAAGACTTGGCAAATCAGCCACTTAACATTAAGAATGTTGGGTAAAATGGTGATAGGTGAAGCCTCGATTAAGAATATAAGTGGTCCATTGACGATCGCACAGTATGCAGGGCGTTCTGCGAGTATTGGCATAATTCAGTTTCTGAGCTTTATGGCAGTAGTCAGCATCAGTCTTGGCGTGCTAAATTTACTCCCCATTCCGGTACTCGATGGCGGTCATCTTATGTATTATTTGGCTGAGCTGATTAAAGGGAGTCCGGTCTCGGAGAAAGCACAGTTTTTGGGTCAGCAAATGGGGATGGTTTTACTCGGGTTGTTGATGGTTGTGGCATTTTATAATGATGTGATGCGATTAATTTAATCGCACTGCTAAAAAATAACGAAATATAATAAGAGCAAGTAATGAAAAGATTTATTCTCGCAGTTTTCTTGTGTATCGGATTTGTACAGGTTGCCTGGTCCGGTGAATCATTTGTGATCAAAGATATTCGGGTTGAAGGACTCCAGCGAATTGCTGCGGGGACGGTGTTTAGTTATCTGCCAATTAAAGTAGGCGATACGCTGAATGACCGACGTTCAGGAAGTGTTATTCGCGCATTATTTAAAACCGGATTTTTTAAAGACGTCAGACTTGAGAAAGAAGAGGGTACATTGATTGTTTATGTTGTTGAGCGTCCAGCGATATCAACTATTGACATTAATGGTAATGACTCAATCGAAGATGAAGCGCTTAATTCTGGTTTGAAAGAAATTGGTTTTGCAGTAGGACGTGTGTTTGATAAATCCCTATTAGATAAAGTTGAACAAGAATTACGTCGCATTTATTTCAGTCAAGGTAAATATGGCGTAAAGCTGGAAACAACGGTGACACCGCTAGAGCGAAATCGTGTTGGTATTACGATTGATGTTTCTGAAGGCGTTGTAGCCAAAATTCATCAAATAAATATTGTTGGTAATAAAACCTTTGAAGATAAAGATTTATTAGAAGAGTTTGCGCTAAGTACACCAACCTTGCTTTCGTTTTATACAGGCAATGACCAATATTCAAAACAAAAACTTGCAGGTGATCTTGAAACACTGCGTTCTTACTATCTTAACCGTGGTTATGTGAATTTTAATATCGATTCAACGCAGGTATCGATTACACCCGATCGTAAAGATGTCTTTATTACTATTAATATTACTGAAGGTGAGCAATTTACTGTTAACAAGGTAAAACTCGCAGGTGAGCTTGTTGTCGAGAAAGAAAAATTATTTCCTTTAGTGTCTATTCAAAAAGGTGACATTTTCTCACGACGTCGTTCAACAAAAACCAGTGAGAACATTACGCGTCAACTAGGTAATAGTGGTTATGCATTTGCGAATGTGAATGTTGTACCGGAAATTCTTGATGATAAGAAAGAAGTTAACCTGACATTCTTCATTGATCCCGGTAAACGTGTTTACACAAGAAGAATCAACTTCTCGGGTAACACCAGAACGCGAGACGAAGTATTACGTCGTGAAATGCGTCAGTTTGAAAGTGCCTGGGTTTCTACAGACAATATTGAGAAATCACAGGCTCGATTAAGACGCCTGGGCTATTTTGAGACAGTTGAAGTAGAAACACCTGCCGTTCCGGGGACAACGGATCAGGTTGATGTGAATTATAAAGTTAAAGAACGTGCTTCCGGTAACTTACTTGCCGGTGTTGGTTATTCAGATTCACAGGGTGTTATTTTGAATGCCAGTGTTGCGCAGAATAACTTTTTAGGTAGTGGTAAACGTATTAGTGTTGGTTTTGATAACAGTGAAATTAATCGTGTTTATCGTTTTGCCTATACAAATCCTTATTACACTGAAGATGGTGTGAGTCGTGGTTTTAATCTAAATTTCCGCCAACGTGATGCAAGTCAAGCGAATTTGGCGAGTTACTCATCTGATTTGTTGTCTGCAGGAATCTCATATGGTATTCCGATTACAGATGTTGAACGAATATCGCTTAACCTTAATTTTCAGCGTGATGTTATTAATACAACAGGTAGTACACCACAGCGGTTCCGTGATGATTTAGCTCAACTAGACAGTAGCTTTGATGCGTTGGATGTTAATAATTCGGATAAAGCCAGTTTTAATAGTTTTGTCATGACAGCATCCTATTCTGAAGATACTCGGAACAGACGTGTATTCCCGACGAAAGGTGGTTTGCAACGCATCAGTGCAGAAGTATCCGTACCAGGCAGTGATCTTGAATATTACAAGATTAATTACCGTGCTCAACGCTACATATCATTAACACGCAATTTAACTTTAGGTATGCGGGGTGATATTGGCTACGGTGATGGTTATGGGAATACACCAATATTACCGTTCTTCAAGAATTTCCTTGTTGGTGGTAGAGGTTCAGTTCGTGGTTACCGGGCCAATACGCTTGGACCGCGTATTGTTGGTGGTGTTAATAACGACCGTCCAATAGGTGGTGATCTTAAATTAGTTGGTAGCGTGGAGTTAATCTTCCCTGTGCCATTCGTTAAAGATGTTAATGCATGGCGTTTTAGTACTTTCGTTGATGGTGGTAATGTATTTGGTTCAGGGCCTGGTGATGAAGAATTTGCTGTTGATAATATTCGTTTTGCAGCTGGGCTGGGTGTGACATGGTTATCACCGTTTGGTGCCTTGAGTGTGAGTGTTGCAGCACCCTTTAATGACCAGCCAGATGATGATACCAAGACATTCCAGTTTAATTTCGGCAACGGATTCTGATGTGTTAGACTGTGAAAATACATGGAAATACCGGAGTGGAACAGTGAATACATTGAGAAAGACAATCTGTACAGTGATGCTGGCATCGTTGACAACATTTGTTTCTGCGCAGGAGTTGCGTATTGGTGTTGTCAATCCTAATCGTTTATTAGAAGAAGCGCCGCAATCAAAAATGGCGCTTCAGCGACTAGAGCAGGAATTTTCTGCGCGTAATAGCAAGTTACTAAAAGAACAGAAGTCGATAAAAGGTTTAGAAGACAAACTACGTCGTGATGGCGCCATTATGGCTGAATCAGAACGCCGTAAACTTGAGCGTGATATTGTTAGTCGTAAACGTGAATTACGCCGTGGTTCAGATGAGCTTCGTGAAGATCGGACGTTCCGTAGTAACGAAGAGCGTGGCAGGTTATTACGTTTTGTTAATGAAGCCATTACCAAAATAGGTAAAGAAGAAAAGTTTGATTTGATACTTTATGAAGGTATTGCTTATGCAAATCCTAAAGTTGATTTGACGAAAAGAATTCTTCAGCGTCTAAAAGCGGAAGCAAACGCCGGAAAATAATTATAACGGGAATTATTGTGTCACATACACTTGAAGAACTGGCTAGTGATGTCGGTGGTAGAGTAGAGGGTGATGCAACCTGTGTTATCGAGAATGTAGCATCGCTTGCTTCTGCTGGACCTCGGCAAATCAGTTTTTACACAGGCGGAAAACATAAAACGGCACTCGCTAATACACAAGCGGGTGCCGTTATTCTTTGTGATAAGCACTTGAGCGCGACAACAAATAATTGTCTGGTTGTCAGCAATCCATTACTTGCATTTGCTTTAATTGCGGCAAAACTGAATCCTGTTGAATCAAAATCAGGTATTCATCCTGATGCCAGCGTTGATGAAACAGCAAGCATTGATGCATCTGCTTATATTGGTGCGCAGTCGGTTATTGGCGCAGATGTTGAAATCAAAGCAGGGGTGGTTATTGAACCGTCATGTGTTGTTGAACAAAAATGTGTGATTGGCGAGAACTCGTTTTTACATGCAAACGTCACCTTGAATCATGGCACCAGGATAGGTAAGAACACCATCATATATTCGGGTGCTGTTATCGGTGGCGATGGCTTTGGTATGGCGAATAATGAAGGGCGTTGGATAAAAATACCGCAGTTAGGCATTGTTGATATTGGTGATGATGTTGAAGTCGGCGCGAACACAACGATTGATCGCGGTGCATTGGATGATACTGTTATTGGTAATGGTGTTAAGTTAGATAATCAAATTCAAATTGCTCATAATGTTAGGATTGGTGACCATACCGCTATTGCTGGATGTGTTGGCATTGCAGGCAGTGTTGTTATTGGTCGTTACTGTACAATCGCCGGTGGTGTAGGAATTACCGATCAGGTGCAAATAGCGGACAACGTTCACATTACTGCGACATCATTAGTGACACAATCAATTACAGAGTCGGGTGCCTATTCATCAGGCACACCTTTGCAGGAAAATGCCAAGTGGCAGCGGAATTATGTTCGCTTTACACAATTAGACGACATAGCAAAGCGATTGAAGCGAATCGAAACAGAACTTAAAAAATAAAGAATAAGTATTTAATACTTAATAGAGGTTGTTAGTATGCCGAGTTTAGATATCCATGAGGTAATGAAGCATTTACCGCATCGCTACCCATTTCTGCTTATAGATAGGGTATTAGACTATACGCCAGGAAAGTCGTTAACCGCGCTTAAAAATGTAACGTATAACGAAGAGTTTTTTACAGGGCATTTTAACCACCACCCTGTTATGCCTGGCGTGCTGATTCTTGAGGCACTGGCACAAGCAACAGGGATACTTTCTTATATTACCACTGAACAGCGCCCCGACAGTGAATCACTTTATTATCTGGTTGGTATTGATAAAGCACGATTTAAAGCGCCGGTTAGTCCAGGCGATCAACTGATTTTGACGGTTGATGTTATTAAAGAGAAACGCGGTATCTGGAAGTTTAACGCTGAAGCAAAAGTTGATGATAAAGTTGTTTCCAGTGCTGAAATTATGTGTGCACAACGCGGCGTATGAGTTTAATAAGTAAACAGGCAATAATTGATGACTCTGCTCGTTTAGCTGAAGGTGTTGGCGTTGGTCCTTTCTCGATTATTGGTGCTGATGTGGAAATTGGCGAAGACACGTGGATAGGGCCACATGTTGTTATTAATGGTCCCACCAGGATTGGTAAAAAGAATAAAATATTTCAATTTACTTCATTAGGTGAAGAGCCTCAGGATATTGGTTACAAAGGCGAACCAACGCGTCTGGAAATTGGTGACAATAATATTATCCGTGAAAGTTGTACCATGAGCAGAGGTACTGTGCATGGTGGTGGCGTTACTCGCGTTGCTGATAATAATTTTATTATGGCTTATTCGCATATTGCCCATGACTGTCAGGTTGGTAGCCATATTATTTTTGCAAACGGCGCTTCATTAGGCGGGCATGCGGTAATTGAAGATTACGTTACGCTTGGTGGGTTTGCGTTAATTCACCAGTTTGTAAAAGTCGGTGCATATAGTTTTTGTGGAATGGGCAGTGGTGTTAACAAAGATGTGCCACCTTACATCATTGTTACAGGTAACCCGGCAGATGCGCGTGGTCTTAATAGTATCGGCTTAAAACGCCGTGGAATTGAGCCCGGTGCAATTAAAGAATTAAAAAATGCCTATCGTGATATTTATACCTCAGGTATGAAATTAACGGAAGCAGTTGAGCAAATTCAAAAGCAACAAGGAAATTGCGCAGAAGTGAATAACTTCGTTGAGTTTATACAAAACGCAGAACGCAGTATTGTCAGGTAAGTTATGCGTATCGGTCTGGTTGCAGGGGAATCATCGGGAGACTTGCTCGGAGCGGGCATGATTAAAGCACTTCGTCATTCTGTGAATGATCTGGAAGTGGAAGGTATTGCCGGACCCAATATGGTTGAGCAGGGTTGTAATGCGCTATTTCCTGCAGAGAAATTATCCATTATGGGGCTGGTTGATGCATTGGCTCAATACCGTGAATTACGTGCAATACGAAATCAGCTACGAGATCGATTTATCGCTAATCCACCGGATGTATTTATCGGTATTGATGCGCCTGATTTTAATTTGACCTTGCTTGAGCAATTACGCCGAGAAGGTATTCCAACCATTCAATATGTCAGTCCACAAGTTTGGGCATGGCGTCGTTATCGCGTAAAAAAGATTGCTCGAGCAGTTGATTGTGTTTTAGCTCTGTTCCCCTTTGAGGCAGAATTTTACCGTGAGCATAAGGTTCCCGTGAAGTTTGTTGGTCATCCATTCGCAGATCAAATACCACTGGCCACAGATAAAGCGGCGGCAAGAATAAATCTTGGTTTAGCGGAAGATGCAACAATTATTGCAATGTTACCCGGTAGTCGTATCAGTGAAGTGAAATATCTTGCCGAGACGTTTCTTAAAACAGCCAGTTATTGCTATGAGCAACAACAAGATATTCAATTTGTGGTGCCATTTGCCTCGAAAATTGTTCGAGACGTATTTATACAAGTTGGAGGCGATTTAGTTAAACAGCTTCCTATTACTTATATTGATGGTCAGGCACGTGAAGTGATGGGCGCTGCGGATGCTATTTTAATGGCATCTGGCACGGCAACATTGGAAGCGATGTTAGTTAAACGACCCATGGTGGTTGCTTATCGTTTTTCACGACTCAATTATTTTATTTTAAAATTGTGGGTAAAAATAAAGAATTTCTCACTCCCCAATCTATTAGCGGGAGAAACAATCGTACCTGAATACGTTCAGGATGCCGCTAAACCAGAAGTGATGGGAGAGAAGTTATTACATTACCTGAATAATCCGGATGAGGTGAAGCAGATAATGGAACGGTTCTCTGAAATACATCACACATTGAGACAGGATACAGATAAACAGGCAGCCGATGCTGTTTTGCAGCTTGTTAATAAAAAAGTGGAACAAATGCATGCCTGAAACAACAACGATTCTTATTGCCGGTGTTGATGAGGTGGGTCGAGGACCACTCGCTGGGCCCGTTGTTGCCGCGGCTGTTATTCTTGATCCGGCACAGCCTATCGAAGGTTTGGCTGATTCTAAAAAGCTATCGGAAACAAAACGCAATAAACTCGATATAGAAATACGTGAGAAAGCCTTAAGCTGGTCGCTTGGACGGGCTGAAATTGAAGAAATTGATGATATCAATATTCTTCATGCAAGCTTGTTAGCGATGCGCCGTGCAGTTGAAGGCTTAGCGATCCAACCAGAACATGCACAGATAGATGGTAATCGTTGTCCTGAATTAAATTGTAGTAGTGAAGCAATTATTAAAGGTGATCAAAAAGTCGCCTGTATTAGTGCAGCATCCATTATCGCTAAAGTTGCCCGCGATTCTGAAATGCTCGAAATGGATATTAAATATCCAGGTTATGGCTTTGCTTCGCATAAGGGCTATCCAACCAAAGTACATATGCAGGCGTTATTGGATTTAGGGATTACCCCGATACATCGTCGAAGTTTTTCACCCGTCGCAAAAATAATTAATCAGCGCTGAGTTAATAATTTAATGTCACAAGATTTTGTACATCTACACCTTCACACTGAATTTTCTTTGGTGGATGGCCTGGTGCGCATTAAACCACTCATGAAATCCGTTGCGGAAGCAGGCATGCCAGCGGTGGCGTTGACCGATCAATCTAATCTGTTTGCGATGGTGAAATTTTATCGTGCTGCTATTTCCGCCGGCATCAAACCACTGATCGGTGTCGAGATGCTTATTCATCCAGACAGTGAGCGTGTTCCTCCCTCGCGTATTGTTTTACTTTGCCAGAACCATGATGGTTACTTAAACATAAATCGTTTGATTACGCGTAGCTATTTGGAAGGGCAACATCGTGGTATTCCCATGATTGAAAAACAGTGGTTAGAAGGCAGTACCGAGGGGTTGATTGCCTTGTCAGCAGGGCGTAGTGGCGACATTGGTCAGGCTTTACTTGGTGGCGATGTGACTCAAGCCACTCAATTGTTAGCAGGGTGGGCTGAACTCTTTCCAGATCGTTTTTATCTTGAATTACAGCGAACCGGGCGTGAGCATGAAGAACGTTATCTGCATGCATCTGTTCAGTTAGCGGCAGATAATGATATCCCCGTTGTCGCAACCAATGATGTGCGCTTTATTAAAAAAGATGATTTTGAAGCACATGAAGCACGTGTTTGTATTCATGATGGGCGTGCCTTAAATGATTCAAGACGCCCACACTTATACAGTAATCAGCAATACCTTCGCAGTTCAGAAGAAATGTGTGAGTTGTTTGCGGATATTCCTGAGGCGATAGAAAACAGTGTTCTGATTGCCAAACGTTGTAATATTGAACTTAAATTAGGTACTTACTTCCTGCCTGACTTCCCCGTACCAGAAGGTCTTGATATTAATCAGTTCCTCACACTGGAATCTGAGAAGGGCCTGGAAAAACGTATTGAGCAACTTGAAATCGTTAAAGGTAAATTCACTGACGAGAAACGCGCAGAATATTTCGAACGCCTAAAGGTAGAGCTAGGCGTTATTATCACCATGGGCTTCCCCGGTTACTTCTTGATTGTTGCTGATTTTATTAAATGGGCAAAGAACAATGATGTACCTGTTGGCCCAGGTCGTGGTTCAGGTGCGGGTTCAATTGTGGCTTATGCGCTTTTTATCACCGATCTTGATCCCATTGAATACGATTTACTATTTGAGCGTTTTCTTAATCCTGAACGTGTCTCTATGCCTGATTTCGATGTTGATTTCTGTATGGATGGGCGTGATCGTGTGATTGATTATGTTGCGCGTACTTATGGTCGCGATAAAGTCTCACAAATCATTACCTATGGCACTATGGCAGCCAAAGCAGTTATTCGTGATGCAGGGCGTGCACTCGGGCATCCATACGGATTTGTTGATCAGATTGCGAAACTGATTCCTTTTGAAATCGGCATTACATTAACCAAAGCACTGGAGCAGGAAGAAGAATTACGCCGGCGCTATGAACAAGATGATGAAGTGCATGGCTTAATTGAATTAGCGTTATCTCTCGAGGGTATAACTAAAAATGCGGGTAAACATGCCGGTGGTGTGGTGATTGCGCCAACGGCCCTAACTGATTTCTTGCCGCTCTATTGTGAACAAGGCTCTGATAGTATTGTTTCGCAACTTGATAAAGATGATGTTGAATCAATTGGTTTGGTTAAGTTCGATTTCCTGGGATTGCGTACTTTAACGATTATTGATTGGGCGGTTAAAACGATTAACCGAGATCGTGAACGTGCCGGTGAACCATTGTTGGTGTTAGAACAACTTACTACCGATGATCCAGAAACTTTTGCACTGCTTAAACGGTGTGAAACCACCGCAGTATTCCAGTTGGAATCACGCGGTATGAAAGAACTGATTAAAAACCTCAAGCCGGATAATTTTGAAGAAATTATTGCACTGGTTGCCTTATTTCGACCGGGTCCACTTGAGTCGGGTATGGTTGAAGATTTTATCAGTCGTAAGCATGGTGCAAAAGTTGAATACCCGTTTGCTGAATTAGAAGAGGTACTTGGACCGACCTACGGTGTCATCGTTTATCAAGAACAGGTGATGCAGATTTCCCAAATCATTGGTAACTATTCTCTGGGTGGTGCGGATTTATTACGTCGCGCCATGGGTAAGAAAAAACCGGAAGAAATGGCGAAGCAACGCAGTATTTTTATGTCAGGCGCAAAAGAGCTGGGCTTTGATGAGAAAAAAGCCGGTGATCTTTTTGATTTGATGGAAAAATTCGCCGGTTATGGTTTTAACAAATCACACTCGGCAGCTTATGCCCTGGTTTCATATCAAACCGCATGGCTTAAAGCACATTATCCCGCGGCCTTCATGGCAGCCGTACTTTCATCTGATATGGATAACACGGATAAAGTTGTTACCTTGATTGATGAGTGCCGCACCATGAAATTAAAAGTACTCCCACCTAACGTCAATACATGTGACTACATGTTTAAGTCGAACGGTGAGGATGAAGTATTTTATGGACTGGGTGCGATCAAAGGGGTTGGTGAAGGTGCATTAGAAAGCGTGATTGCCGAGCGTACTGAAAATGGTTTGTTTACCGATGTGTTTGATTTTTGCCGACGCGTTGATGCACGTAAATTAAATCGTCGTGTATTAGAAGCATTGATCCGTGCAGGAGCTTTAGATGGACTAGGTCCAAATCGCGCAACACTGATGGCATCGTTAGGCTTAGCATTAAAAAGCGCAGAGCAATATCTTAAAGATCAAGCTCGCGGTCAAGATGATATGTTTGGTGGAGCCGTCGAACACGAACAGGTTGTTTCATTTGATGAGCAAGAAGACTGGACCGAAAAAGACCGTCTCGAATTTGAGAAAGAAACATTGGGTCTCTATTTAACCGGGCATCCTATTACTCAGTATGAAAAAGAACTCAGTCGGTTTATCTCCACGCGTTTGGCGGATATTCAACCGTCGCGAAATAAGCAGGAACAAACGGTTGCAGGCCTAGTGGTCGCGATTCAAACACGTAACACCAAGAGCGGTGGTAAGATCGGTTTCTTAACACTGGATGATCGCAGTGGACGACTGGAAGTGGCGGCATTCACTGAAGTTTATGCACAATTTCAGGATCTGATTGGCAAAGATCGCCTGTTGGTGATTAAAGGCCCTGTTGCGGAAGACGATTACAGTGGTGGCTTGCGGTTACGCGCTACGCAGATCTATGATATTGATCAAGCAAGAGAAAATTATTCACGGCAACTGCTGATACGTATTCCGGCTGAAAAGGCAGAAAATGGCTTTGTTGAGTCCCTGGAGCAGGTATTATCGCCATTCAAGAACGGTCAATGCCCTGTATGCATAGATTATCAGCGTGCCGATTTATCAACTCGACTGCTTTTGGGTGAAGAATGGCGCATTCACCCAACGGATGAATGCTTACTGCAGCTACGAAAATTAGCGGGTAACGAGCAGGTTGAGCTTCTTTATTAAACATTATTAAGCGCGGCGTATTTTGCCCTTTACGCCAAGATCCGGTATTTTATAGTTATGGACATGAATTTTCTTGAATTTGAACAGCCTATCGCTGAACTTGAAGCTAAAATCGAAGAGCTTCGCTATGTAGGGGATGACACTGAAATTAATATCAGTGATGAAATCCAGCGCCTGCAAGAGAAGAGTCGAACGCTGACAGAATCTATTTTTAGTGGTCTTGATGCCTGGCAGGTTTCTCAACTCGCTCGTCATCCTCAACGCCCTTATACCTTGGATTATATTGAACGTATCTTTGATGACTTTGAAGAACTGCATGGTGATCGTGCCTACGCAGATGACCATGCCATTGTGGGGGGGATTGCGCGTATTGATGATCGACCTGTGATGGTGATTGGTCAGCAAAAAGGACGTGACACCAAAGAAAAGATTAAACGTAACTTTGGAATGCCTCGACCAGAAGGTTATCGTAAAGCGCTGCGTTTAATGCAAATGGCAGAACGTTTTTCATTGCCAGTTTTAACATTTATTGATACTCCCGGCGCATATCCTGGAATCGGTGCGGAAGAACGCGGTCAAAGTGAAGCGATTGCACGTAACCTGTTTGTACTTGCCGACTTAAAGACACCGATTATTTGTACCGTGATCGGTGAAGGTGGTTCAGGTGGCGCACTTGCTATTGGTGTTGGTGATCGCTTGAACATGTTGCAGTACAGCACGTACTCGGTGATCTCGCCAGAAGGCTGTGCTTCCATTTTATGGAAGAGTGCAGAAAAAGCCTCTGATGCAGCGGAAGCTATGGGTATCACTGCTGAACGTTTAAAAGAACTGGAATTAATCGATTCCATTATTCCTGAACCGTTAGGCGGTGCTCATCGTGACATGGATACCATGGCGCGAACCCTCAAACACTCACTTATTGAATCGCTCGATGCGATGGCACGTACGCCAATTGATCGTTTGTTGGAGCAACGTTACGAACGTCTATCAAGCATCGGTAATTATCAGGAACAATAAGACACGCTCATGTCTTTTTCATCTCAGCAACTGCATGATGCGCTTCGCTCATGTAGTTTGCGTTTAAGCGCTCAGCCATCATGTTACTGGGTTGCCTTCAGTGGTGGTATGGACTCTCATGTTTTACTGCATGCCATTGCCCAATGTCGAGATACGATCGATACGCAAATTAAGGCGGTCTATGTTGAACATGGTTTGCAATCATCCTCACACAACTGGGCAGCGCATTGTGAAAGCATCTGTCAGCAGCTTGATATTCCCTTAACGGTTCTGCATGTGGATGCTGAGGCGGCAAAAGGCGAAAGTCCTGAAGCGGCGGCGCGTAAGGCACGATATGATGCCTTGGCATCATTAATTTCTCATAAAGAAGTGATGCTAACGGCACAACACCAGCGCGATCAAAGTGAAACTGTTTTTTTACAGTTGTTACGTGGGGCAGGGACACGTGGTTTATCTGCCATGCCTGAATTGAGCGAGTTAGGACAAGGTCATTTATATCGTCCGTTATTAAATATCCCTTATATGGCATTGCAAAATTATGCACAACAGCAAGGCTTGCAATGGATTGATGATCCATCCAATCAAGAAACCCGTTTTGACCGTAATTTATTGCGTAATGATGTTTTACCATTACTGCGTGAACGCTGGCCTTCATTGGATAGCACCGTATTACGGGTGGCATCTCAACAAGCCGAGGCACAGCAATTATTGGCTGAGTTAGCGGAACAAGATAGTGAAACACTGATAGATTCAAACGGTACCCTTGTGATCACAGGCTTGCTCAGTCTGTCTCTTGCACGACAAAGAAATGTATTGCGGTATTGGCTTGAGCATCTTGGCATGCGACCACCTTCAGCAAAGAAACTTGCCCAGCTTCAGCATGATGTGATTCATGCTGCAGAAGACCGAAATCCCTGTGTGTCATGGCAGGGCTGTGAAGTACGACGTTATCGCGATCGCCTTTATGCCATGAACCCCTTGCTTGAGCTCGATGCTAATTTGAGTCTGGATTGGCAACCCGGGGAGAGGTTCGTGTTACCAGCATCATCAGGGACGCTATTGTCACACTCGGTAAAAGGGCGTGGGGTGTTCTTACAAGGACAAACAAGCCTTAAATACCGCCGTGGCGGTGAACGATGCCAGCCTGCGGGGAAAAACAGCCATACCAGCCTCAAAAAGCTGTTTCAGGAAGCCGGCATTCCACCCTGGCAACGCAATCGAACCCCGTTGGTCTATGTGAATGATGAGTTGGCGGCTATTCCGGGGCTGTGTATCTGTGAACCCTTCGTTGCGTCAGGCGAAATGACCGGTTTTGAACTCGATTGGCAGCCCAATCACTAAATATCACTGCAAGCGACTGATTCTGGATTTATTATGCCTGGAAAGGCTTGTGCTCATTGAGTATTCACGGGGGTGCTGGTAACATGTAATCCCGTCCAGCAATGCAATTTTTGCTCAATAATTTCGACGGGATTTCCAATTAAATGACCAGATTTATATTTATCACAGGTGGCGTAGTTTCTTCTTTAGGGAAGGGCATTGCCTCTGCCTCATTAGGTGCAATCCTTGAAACACGTGGTCTGAAAGTGACCATGATGAAGCTGGATCCCTATATTAACGTTGATCCCGGCACCATGAGCCCATTCCAGCACGGTGAAGTCTATGTCACCGAGGATGGCGCTGAAACTGATCTCGATTTAGGACATTACGAGCGTTTTGTACGCACGACCATGGGTAAGCGTAATAACTTCACTACTGGTCAGGTTTATGACAGCGTGCTGCGTAAAGAACGCCGTGGTGAGTACCTCGGTGGTACGGTTCAGGTTATTCCGCATATTACCGATGAAATTAAACGCCGCGTACTCGCAGGAGCGGGTGATGCCGATGTGGCAATGGTCGAGATTGGCGGTACGGTCGGTGATATCGAATCCCTGCCATTTCTGGAAGCCATTCGTCAGTTAGGCGTTGAGTTAGGGCACACACATAGCCTGTTTCTCCACCTGACCTTATTGCCTTACATTGCGGTTGCGGGTGAAGTGAAAACCAAACCAACACAACACTCGGTTAAAGAACTCCGCAGTATCGGTATTCAACCGGATATTTTAATGTGTCGTTCAGAAAAACCGATGTCGGCCGAAGATCGCCGTAAGATTGCCTTATTTACGAATGTGGCAGAACGTGCGGTTATTTCTGCTGTTGATATTGACAGTATTTACAAAATCCCACGCGCCTTACATGAACAGGGCATGGATGACATCGTGGTAGAAAAAATGCAAATGGATGTGAAGCCAGCTGATTTAAGTCAGTGGGATGCAGTGACCAATGCGATGGATAACCCGGATGCCGAGGTTAATGTCGGTATGGTCGGTAAGTACGTTGATTTAACAGAATCATACAAATCATTATCTGAATCACTGATTCATGCCGGTATGCATACTCGTACCAAAGTGAATATTACCTACTTCGACTCGGAAGACATTGAAAAAGACGATGGCAGTAGCCTTGCGGGAATGGATGCGATTCTTGTCCCCGGTGGTTTTGGTGAACGTGGCGTTGAAGGTAAAATACGCACAGCACAATATGCCCGTGAAAATAAAATTCCGTACTTCGGCATTTGTTTAGGTATGCAAGTGGCGGTGATTGATTATGCGCGTAATGTTGCGGGTCTGGAAGGCGCCAATAGCACCGAGTTTAATACTGAAACGCCACATCCAGTGATTGCCTTAATTACGGAATGGGTGAACGAAGACGGACAAGTTGAACAACGCGATGAAAATTCTGACATGGGCGGTACCATGCGTCTAGGTGGTCAGAAGTGCAAGCTGGCTGAAAATAGTCGTAGTCATCAAATGTACGATGCGGATGTGATCGTTGAACGTCATCGTCATCGTTATGAATTTAATAATGGTTATCTTGAACAACTGGAAAACGCCGGTTTGTTGATTGCAGGCAAGTCAGTAGATGGAAAGTTAGTTGAAATGGTAGAGATTGAAGATCACCCCTGGTTTGTTGCCTGTCAGTTTCACCCGGAATTCACCTCAACACCACGTGATGGACACCCGTTATTTATTGGTTTTATTAAAGCCGCACGCGAACATTTAGCCAAACAGGCTAACAAGAAGGACGTAGCATGAAGTTATGTGGGTTTGAAGTCGGTTTAGATCAGCCACTGTTTTTACTTGCCGGCACCTGTGTTATTGAAAGTGAACAAATGGCATTGGATACAGCCGGCACCTTGAAAGAACTTACTGATGAGTTAGGTATTCCGTTTATTTATAAATCATCGTTTGATAAAGCGAACCGTTCATCACATTCCAGCTTTCGTGGTTTGGGGATGGAAGAAGGCTTGCGAATTTTACAAGCGGTAAAAGATCAAATTGGTGTGCCTGTGGTCACGGATGTACACGAAGATACACCCTTGAATGAAGTCGCCTCAGTGGTCGATTTATTACAAACACCGGCATTTCTTTGTCGCCAAACCAATTTTATTCAGGCGGTTGCTTCACAAGGTTTGCCTGTGAATATTAAGAAGGGACAATTTCTTGCACCGTGGGATATGAAAAACGTGGTTGATAAGGCAACAGCAACCGGTAATGAGCAGATTATGGTCTGCGATCGTGGCGTGTCATTTGGCTACAATAATTTAGTCTCCGACATGCGTGGCTTGGCGGTTATGCGTGAAACAAATTGCCCCGTCGTGTTTGACGCAACCCATTCAGTCCAGTTGCCAGGTGGGCAGGGGAGTTGTTCAGGTGGTCAGCGTGAGCATGTGCCTGTTTTAGCACGTGCAGCAGTAGCCGCCGGTATCTCGGGTATCTTTATGGAAACCCATCCGGATCCTGAAAAAGCCTTGAGTGATGGTCCTAATTCATGGCCATTACATCGTATGAAAGAACTTTTTGAAGTATTACTGCAAATTGACCGCGGCGTTAAAGCGGCCGGTTTTGCTGAAAACAATATGTAACATTGAACGAGTATTATTTAACTTTATTTTAATTTTAAGATTGGAGATTCTGCAACATGGCAGATGATATGAGTATTGCAAAAATTCACGGCCGTCAGGTGATTGATTCACGTGGTAACCCAACAGTAGAAGTTGATGTCACTTTGGCATCCGGCGTTATGGGGCGTGCTTCGGTACCGTCAGGTGCATCAACCGGTTCACGCGAAGCGGTAGAATTACGTGACGGGGATAAAAGTCGTTTTGGTGGCAAGGGTGTGATGAAAGCTGTTGCTAATGTTAACGGCGAAATTGCGGATGCCCTGACGGGTATGGCAGCGAATGATCAAACCGCCATCGATGAAAAGATGATTGCATTAGATGGCACCGAGAACAAAAGTCGCTTGGGTGCGAATGCCTTGCTGGCGGTTTCAATGGCGGTTGCCAAAGCAGCGGCGACACAATCAGGTCAGCCACTTTATGAATACCTGTGTACAGGTCGTTACTCTATGCCAGTACCGATGATGAATATCATTAACGGTGGTGAGCACGCAGATAACAGTGTCGATATTCAGGAATTTATGATCATGCCTGTTGGCGCACCAAGTCTTTCTGAGGCCGTACGTTATGGCACCGAAGTATTTCATGCGCTGAAGTCTGTATTGCAAAAGAAAGGCTTGAACACAGCGGTGGGTGATGAAGGTGGTTTTGCACCAGACTTGTCATCAAATGAATCGGCGATTCAGGTTATTCTTGAAGCGATTGAAATGGCAGGCTACAAAGCCGGTGAAGATATTTACATAGGTATTGATGCGGCGAGTTCTGAATTTTATAAAGACGGTAAATATGTACTGGCATCGGATGGTCGTTCATTAACCTCAGCCGAGTTTGTTGATTACCTGGCTGATTGGTGTGATAAATACCCGATTCTTTCTATCGAAGATGGTCTTGATGAAGGCGATTGGGACGGCTGGAAGATACTGACTGAGAAATTAGGTGACAAAGTACAATTAGTTGGTGATGACTTGTTTGTAACCAATACCAAGATTCTGCAGGAGGGCATTGATAAATCAATTGCTAACTCAATCCTGATTAAAGTAAACCAGATTGGTACCTTAACAGAAACGTTTGCCGCTATTAAAATGGCACATGATGCGGGTTACACCGCGGTTGTTTCGCATCGTTCCGGTGAAACAGAAGACACGACTATTGCTGATATCGTCGTAGCAACAGCGAGCGGACAAATTAAAACAGGTTCCTTGTCACGCACAGATCGTATTGCGAAATACAACCAGTTATTACGTATTGAAGAAGCGCTGGGTGATAAAGCGGTTTACGCTGGCAAAGGTGCCTTTAAATTTATTTAGTTGTGAGAAGCGGACTCCCCAACAAGTATGAAATGGCTATTAGCGGGTTTACTTGTTTTATTCATTACCCTACAACTTAGTCTGTGGGTAGGTGAGGGGAGTCTTGCTGAAGTTCATCAGCTTAAGCAGCAAATAGAAAAGCAACAAGCTGAGAACAAACAACTTAGTGAGCGCAATGCCGCCCTTGAAGCCGAAGTCAGGGATTTTAAACAAGGTCTTGGCGCTATCGAAGAACGTGCCCGTAATGAATTGGGTATGATCAAAAAAGACGAAACCTTCTTTCAAGTCATCGATCAAGAAAAACCGGAAACAAAATGACGGTTGTTGAACAAAAATTCTGGGTCATTATTCCTGCAGCGGGTATCGGCGCCAGAATGAATGCCGATTGTCCCAAGCAATATCTCAAACTGAATGGTAAAACGGTGTTAGAAAAAACACTCGACTGTTTTATTCATCATCCACGTATTAGTGGCGTGGTTGTAGTACTTGCTGAACACGATCACTACTGGCCTGATTTACATTTCAAAACAGATCGGCCTGTTATGACCGTTAAAGGTGGCGATGAACGTTGTCATTCTGTATTGAATGCGATGGACGGACTGCAAGAGTTTGCCGATGAGCAGGACTGGGTGCTGGTGCATGATGCCGCGCGACCCTGCTTACAGAAAGATGATCTTGATAAACTATTAATTACCATGGCAACACACCCTGTGGGTGGCTTACTCGGTGCGCCTGTTCATGACACAATTAAAAAAATCGATCCGGTTAATGTGGTTGAACAAACAGTTGATCGAGAATATCTCTGGCGCGCACTGACACCGCAAATGTTTCGCTATGGTATGTTAAAAGAGGCACTCAACAATGCCTTGAATGATGGTTATCTGGTCACTGATGATGCCTCTGCCATTGAACACGCGGGTTATGCGCCGCTGATGCTCGAAGGCAGTGCTGATAATATTAAAATAACCCGACCTGAAGATTTGGCGTTAGCTGAATTTTATTTAAGTCAAAGGAAATAGCCATGCGAATTGGTCAAGGTCTTGATGTTCATGCCTTTACAGAAGGGCGACCGCTTATCCTGGGTGGTGTCACGATTCCCCATGACAAAGGTCTTGCCGGTCATTCTGATGCAGATGTCTTACTACATGCCATTTGCGATGCATTACTCGGTGCGGCGGCGCTTGGTGACATTGGTCAACATTTTCCTGATACCGATCCGGCCTATGCGGGTGCCGATAGCCGACAGTTATTACGCGATGTGATGGCACTGTTGATTGATAAGAACCTAAGTATTGTGAATATCGACTGCACTGTTATTGCACAAGCCCCCAGGCTTGCTAGCTACATTATCGATATGCGTAAAAATATCGCCAGCGATTGTAAGCTTGAACTTGATGATATTAATGTCAAAGCAACCACAACGGAAAAGCTGGGTTTTACCGGGCGAGGCGAAGGTATCGCTGCCACTGCTGTTGTCTTGCTTGATTAAAAAGTCCTTCCAATGAAAACTCTTGAGCAATGCCTCGTCATTGCATTACAAACACCTTATGCCCATGGTGGTCCTGTTGCGAAGGGAATACTGCGGGAACATGCTGAAGATTATATTGTGGATGAAATTCCGTTGCTTGAACCGGATGGCGAAGGTGAGCATGTGTGGTTAAAGATCCGTAAGCGCCATACCAATACGGACTTTGTCGCCAAGCAGTTGCAAAAACTGGCGGGCGTTAAATCAATGGCAGTGAGTTATGCCGGTATGAAAGATCGCCATGCACTGACGACACAATGGTTTAGCGTTCACCTTCCCACAACAGAAGAACCTGATTGGCAAGCCTTGGCTTCTGATGAAATTGAAATCATCGAGGTAAAGCGTCACTCACGGAAATTGCGTCGTGGCACATTGTTAGGAAATCGTTTCACGATACAGATTAGAGACATTGATGTTGATAGCGAAGCACTCATGCAACGTGCTAACGCAATCAAACAATACGGTGTACCTAATTTTTTTGCTAGCCAACGTTTTGGCCATGCCGGTGCTAATTTAAACAAAGCCAAAGCCATGTTTGAAGGTGATCGGCGCATTAAACGCCATCAGCGATCGCTCTATTTATCAACAGCACGCTCATTATTGTTTAATTATATTTTGGCCGAGCGCGTTAAGGTTGGTAACTGGAATACACTACAAGTCGGTGACATCTGTTTGCGAACGGGGCGTCGCGGTTTTTTTCCAGTCGAAGAACTTAATGATGAACTGGCACAGCGTTTAGCATCCGGTGAAATTCATCCTACGGCACCATTATGGGGTCAAGGAGAACTACCCGTAGCGCATGAAGTAAAGCAGCTGGAAGAGCAATTGCCTGTAGCGTTTCCAGAGTGGTGTGCAGGGCTCGAGAAAGCCGGTTTAAAAATGGAACGCCGTGAACTGCGATTAGTGCCGAGCGATTTTAGTCTTGAGGAAAATGACAACGGCGTTAAATGCCGTTTTGGTTTGCCGGCAGGGTGCTACGCAACCTCGGTCATTCGTGAGTTATTTGATGCGAGTGATTACAACCGTTTTAACAAGACATAAACTGCACCGGTTCCCCCATCGGCAGGGCGCGCTGAACAAAATGCCAGTATTTCATCTCGTTGTTGCAACCAGGCATTCACTTTGTTTTTGAGAACCGGTAACTTTTGCCGTGAACCATGCCCCTTACCATGCACAATTCGCACACAGCGATCACCATGACGGCGACAATCTTTTAAAAACTCGGTTAAGGCAATTCGGGCTTCAGGAACAATATAACCATGTAAATCCAGTTCTGCGGTGACACTGAGTTGACCGCGACGTAATTTTTTAATCAGTTGCTGCTGCAAGCCTTCACGAACAAAGAGTAACTCTTCACCGGTTTCAACATCCTCGGCATAACTTTCGTCCGAGAACATGTCATCAAGCACCTGACGATCATCCGCGATACGCTGAGCAGGGATAGGTTTAACCGGTTTTTTGGCATGATGGACTTTGTCATCCTGAAGTTTACGTGCCCCTGTGGTTTGTTCACGGAACAAGGCCTTGTCGGCATCCGATATTTTAGGTTTATCAGCCATATTCTTTATTAAAGCATGCTCAAATTGATGATAATGTTAGCATAAGTATTTTCTGTTATTCTGGGCATATGCGTATTTTGTTAAGTAATGACGATGGTTATCAGGCAGAAGGGATTATCTGTCTTCACCAGGCTCTCAAAAATAAAGCAGATTTAACCGTGGTCGCTCCAGATAGAAATCGTAGCGGTGCCAGTAACTCATTGACTCTCGACAGCCCCTTGCGCGCCACGGAGAAAGATAACGGCTTTATCAGTGTTGAAGGTACCCCCACCGATTGTGTACACCTTGCCATCACCGGTTTGCTCGATGAAGAGCCGGATATGGTCATTGCCGGGATAAATGCCGGTGCAAATATGGGTGACGATGTCCTTTATTCTGGAACCGTCGCTGCTGCGGTAGAAGGGCGGTTTTTGGGATTACCGGCGATTGCCGTGTCGCTTTCAGGTGAAACGCTACGCCATTATGACTCTGCTGCACGTGCCGTAGAGGTGATAATTGATCAATTGGCACAGCAACCATTGCCCGCCAACACGATTTTAAATATTAATGTCCCCGATCTTCCCTGGGCTGAAATAAAGGGCTTTATTGCGACGCGGTTGGGGCATCGTCACAAGGCTGAGCCGGTTTACCGCGATAAAGATCCACGAGGTAAACCTATTTTCTGGGTAGGTCCTCCCGGTGAGAAACAGGATGCAGGTCCTGGCACGGATTTTCATGCGGTGGCGAATAACAGCATCTCTGTTACCCCTTTACAGATCGACATGACGCATTATGAGTCGCTTGATGTGGTTGCAAACTGGCTAGAGGGTGTGAAGGCGTGAACGAGCTTCGCCATCAAGGTATTGGTATGACCTCGCAGCGCACACGGGATCGCTTAATTGAGCGTTTGCGTGAAAAAGGAATTAATAATAACGCCATTCTTGATGTGATGCGTAGCACACCACGGCATATCTTTGTTGATGAAGCGATGGCAACACGCGCTTATGAAGACACCGCATTACCAATTGGGCTAGGGCAAACCATTTCACAGCCCTATATTGTTGCACGTATGACAGAAGCGCTATTAGAAGCAGGGCCGTTGGAAAAAGTCATGGAGATTGGTACTGGCTCAGGTTATCAAACGGCTATTCTGTCACGGTTAGTAAAACGTGTTTATAGCGTTGAGCGCATTGAAGCATTGCAACAGCAGGCGCGATTACGTTTTCAGGAATTAGGCTTAAGAAATATTCGCCTTAAATACAGTGATGGAAACTGGGGTTGGGAGGATTATGCACCCTATGACGGGATTATTGTTACAGCGGCACCGTCACAAGTTCCAAAACCGCTCTTTGATCAGCTTAAAATAGGCGGTAGATTAGTGATTCCGGTGGGGGCGCAACAGGGCGAGCAGCAATTACTCGTTGTTACACGCACCGAAGAGGGATTTGATTCCCAACATCTCGATCTTGTTAGCTTCGTACCATTGTTAGGTGGGCGTGGTTAGGCTTTTTTCATTACTGTTGGCGGTTTTGCTTGGCAGTAGTCTTGTTTTACTGTCTGGTTGTGGTGGGCAAAGCGGTCTTGCTCCCGTTTCCAAGCATGCTCGAAGCACGGCTCCTCGAAATGTTAGCTTTCACAAAGTTCGTCGTGGTGAAACGCTTTATTCCATCGCCTTTCAACATCGAAAAGACTTCAGAAAATTAGCTCGGTTGAATGGTATTAGAAAGCCTTACACCATTTATGTGGGGCAAAAAATTCGTCTTAAATCGAGTAAAAAACATCACGTTAGTCATTCTGCAAAGTCAAAAAAAGCCCAGGTTAGGAAAAAAACTTACAAATCTACACAAAAAAAATCATCTAAGAGCCTGAAAAAGAATAAGAAAGCGAGCAAAAAGACGAAGAAAAGTGCATCTAATCAGGGGTATGTCAAAGGGCGTATATACTGGCAGTGGCCTGCTAAAGGTATGATTATAAATAAGTTTTCAAGAAAATCGGCAACTAAAAAGGGCGTTGATATCGCAGGTCGCCTAGGTCAGGCGGTAAAAGCATCGGCGGCGGGAAAAATAGTTTACAGTGGGAGTGGACTTAGGGGCTATGGTAGGCTTATTATTGTTCAACATAATGAAAGGTTTTTAAGTGCTTACGCGCATAACCGAAAGTTACTTGTGAAGGAAGGACAGCAAGTGAAGCAAGGTCAGCGCATTGCTGAAATGGGAAGAAGCGGTACGGATCGGGTTAAATTGCATTTTGAGATACGCAGTGATGGAAACCCTGTTGATCCACTTCGATACCTGCCCAAGCGCCGATAATTGGCAACGGGTATTCAGTATTAGCAAAAAAAGCCGATAGCTATAACGATAACAATAAGCGAGCGGAATCCTGTTGGAACTGAGACAGGGTTAATTGAGTCATATGTCAGAGAATGTAAGGTTAAATCGAGAGATTTAGTCGTTTTCAAGGAGATAAGGCCATGCCGCACAAGAAGTCCAATTCGCAAGCACCAGATGATGCGTTGACGGACGTAATGGAGGGCAGTGAAATGATTGTAGATCCTATTGAAGCCGAGCCAGAAGTTGATACAAGTTCAGCCGTGAAGGCAGAAAAGCATAAAGTCGTCGATAAACTAAAAGCCAAAGGCAGGCCCGCAGAAGCTGATGCGACCCGTTTGTACCTGAGTGAAATCGGTGCCTCTCCCTTATTGTCAGCAGAAGAAGAAGTTCACTACGCCAGAATGGCGCAGCGCGGTGAAGAAGCCGGTCGCAAGCGCATGATCGAGAGTAATCTCCGTCTGGTGGTTAAAATTGCCCGTCGTTACATGAATCGTGGTCTTGCGCTGCTGGATTTAATCGAAGAAGGCAACCTTGGTCTTATTCGTGCAGTTGAAAAATTTGATCCAGAACGTGGTTTCCGTTTTTCAACTTACGCAACCTGGTGGATTCGACAAACCATTGAACGTGCCATCATGAACCAGACACGTACCATTCGTTTACCGATTCATGTTGTTAAAGAAATGAATGTCTACCTGCGTGCTGCGCGTAAATTGACTCAGGAATTATCCCACGAGCCCAGTCCGGAAGACGTGGCAAGAATGCTTGACAAGCCAATTGAAAATGTTAAACGTATGATGGGCTTAAATGAACGGGTTACGTCTATTGATACGCCATTAGGCCGTGATTCAGATGCAACCGTGGTGGATTCCATCCGTGATGAAGGTCATAACGATCCTGCTGGCGTGTTACAAAACAATGATGTTAACAACCGCATCGATGGCTGGTTGAACCAACTCAATGACAAACAACGTGAAGTCGTTGAACGTCGTTTCGGTTTGCACGGCTATGAAATTTCAACCCTTGAAGAAGTCGGTAATGAAATTGGTGTTACTCGTGAACGTGTTCGCCAAATTCAGATTGAAGCCTTACGCCGTTTACGTGAAGTATTAGAGCGTGATGGGTATTCGATAGATGCGTTATTCAGGGAAGATTAGTAGAAGTACTCTTTTAGTATAAAAACGGCCGCTTTATGCGGCCGTTTTTTATGAAGTAATATTAAAAATAATTTTTTATCACCATTTAAATGTGCCTGACCTATTTACACATGTAAAACCACACAGATATTGTATTAAAGCTTCTTAATGATTTGTCGATAACCCTATGTAGATAAATTAATCTGAAGGGATTCTTTCCATGTTTTCTAGACCACCGAGTATATTGCGTAAGTTATTATGGTCGTTTATGACTTTCGGCTTGGGTATGGGACTAATATTTCCCTTTTATGCGCAATTCTTTGTTGAATGGAAACCCGGTATGTTTTGGTGGTTTGTTATTGGCTGCCTCATTGCCGGTGCAACAATCGGTATTTTTAACTATTACCTCACTAAAATTATTCTTTTGCGTAAATTGCAAGATATGGGAGCAGTAACTAAATCGATTAGTGAAAAAGATTTAACTAAACGCTGTGGTATTAAGAGTGATGACATGTTGGGTCAGATGGCAAGTGGTTTTAATGCGATGACAAGTAATCTTCACGATATTATGCGATCAATTTCAGCGCAAAGTGAGAGTGTTAATCATGCTGTGACGAGTTTGAATGAAGTTGCAAATAATTCTCAGTCGGCGGCGAGCGAGCAAAATCAGCAAGTCAGTAAAGCTAATACGATCATGCAACAAATGACTTCAGTGCAAGCAGAGGTGCTAACAATTTCAGATCAAGCAGCAGAAAGCTCTAAAGAAACTCAGGCAGAAACAACCAGTGCGGTTAGCGGTGTTGATGAGACTACAATGGCAGTGGCTGAAACGTTACAAAGCGTTGACAAAACCACGAGTGTTATTCAGCAGTTAGCAACTGAATCAGATAATATTGAAAGTGTGCTGAGCGTCATTACTGGTATCGCGGATCAAACAAATTTATTGGCATTGAATGCCGCGATTGAGGCTGCGCGAGCAGGGGAGCAGGGCAGAGGTTTTGCTGTAGTCGCGGATGAAGTTCGTACCCTTGCGACACGTACTCAGGAATCAACCAGTGAAATCAGAGGGATGATCGAGCGCCTGCAGAGTGGTTCAAAAGAAGCCTTATCGACGATACATCTGAGTCAGGAAAAAGCAGAGCAGAGTAACCAATTTTCAATAAAGACAAGTAATGCCTTAAAGAAAATTCAGCAAGAAGTGATTAGTGCTTCTAGTCGAAACGAACAAATTGCTAGTACTATGCATGAGTATGGAAGGTTTACTGAAGAGATGCAGTTAGCTATTTCGGTGTTAGATGACTTAGCGAGAAATACGGTTGATGATACAGATAAGACTAAAGCCGCAAGTGCTGAATTATCAGATATGTCACAAAACTTAAAAAAGATTGTTGGCGATTTTAATTTTCAGTAAGAATTTATAGCCACTGCTTCATTAGCACTTTAATTTGCGTTTGGTATTTTAGTCCTTCGGTTTCGCACTTGGCTTTAAATGTTTTTAACAAATCTTCCGGTACTTTCATACTGATTAGTTTTGACTTGGCAGGGGCGGTTTTTGCATGATTAGTTTGCATCAACCGAAACTGTTCAAGATAGTTAAGAATTTGCTCTGGAGTAGCATCGCGGGTTTGTTTTAAATACTCATCACTAAAATATTGAACGGGTTTCATTGTAATTTCTCTAATGCTTTTACGTCTTCAATATCCTGGGGGCGCCCAGATTCTTTTTTCATCTTTACTAACTCATCTATTGTCGCTATTTTAACGGACATACCACCAACGTGTAGCGTTTGAGTTTTCATCTTTTTTGCATCATGCGTGATGATGATATTGACGACTTCAAGCGGGTTGTTATGATTGATAAAAGACCATGCCACCAGGTTGCGGTTTTTGATGTATTCATCTCTAAACTGGAAAATTTCTTTAGCTGAAACGGGGAGACGGGGTACTAGCCCAATACTTGCGAGTGCTTTTTCTACACATTTATATTGATTTTCATTTAACGCAATCACGAAATCCAGATCTATTGTACCGCGTATCGCCCCATGTAGAGCCACTGCATAGCCACCAACAAGCGCATAGTTGATTTTTGCTTTATTGAGCACATCCGAAACAGTTTTAATAAACATACTTGTAGTATATACCGGTATATACCAAAAGGCGAGAGTTTGGACGCTAGCCAATCAACAAAGCGGCGGTTACTGCCCGTTCTTCTTCCAGCAAGATATTGTAGGTTCTGCACGCGGCGGGTGTATCCATTATCTCGATGCCAATTTTGCGCTCATAAAGGGGTATAAATAGTCGGCGATCCGGAAAGCGTTGTTGTTGCCCTGTACCAAGTAGGATGATTTCGGTATCCAGCTCGGCTAATGCTTCGATTGATGCTGCATCTAGCTGTTCAATGGTTTGTGGCGCCCAGTTTGTATTCATAGCGGTGGCTTGCACAATAATGCTTTGCGTAAATGTATCGTCATTAATGGTGACACTGTCATGAGTGTAAGCCTTAATGATATTCAGCCCATCTTGAACGCTATAGTGTAATTTCATTCGCGCATGCTACTGTATTTTGAGGATAAGTGCTAAAAACACCGTATCATGTTATATTTATTGGGAAAATTGCTCAAAACATCGACTGTTTTGATTGACAATAACTCGTCTGAGCCTTATCTTGCTCGACCTATTGATGACAAATGTCCGACAGGACAACGACTGGATAACGGCCTTGGAAGAAGAATTCCCCAGAATTAAGCGATTGCCCCCGTATGTCTTTAATATCGTTAACGAATTAAAGGCGCAGGCGCGTGCGCGTGGCGAAGATATTATTGATTTCGGCATGGGTAATCCAGATCAACCCACCCCTGATCATATTGTTGAAAAGCTGGTTGAAGCCGCTCAACGTAAAGATACTCACCGTTATTCTATGTCTCGTGGTATTCCACGTTTACGCCGTGCGGTCACGCGTTGGTACAAGAACAAGTACAACGTTGACCTCGACCCCGATAAAGAAGCCATCGTCACGATTGGTTCAAAAGAAGGCCTGGCGCATCTTGCATTAGCAACCGTAGGTCCAGGCGATGCGGTTTTAGTACCGAACCCTTGTTACCCAATCCATACCTACGGTTTTGTGATTGCCGGGGCCGATATTCGCCATGTACCACTTGTCCCTGACGTGGATTTCTTTGCTGAACTTGAAAAAGCGATTAAGAATTCATGGCCAAAGCCAAAAATGTTGGTGTTGAATTTCCCTGGCAACCCAACCACCGGTTGTGTTGAATTAGAGTTCTTTGAAAAAGTCATCGCGATTGCAAAGGAACATCAGATTTGGGTTGTGCATGATATTGCCTATGCTGAAATCGTTTTTGATGGCTATAAAGCCCCCTCTATTTTTGAAGTGCCGGGTGCGAAAGACATCGCGGTTGAATTTTATTCATTATCTAAAACCTACAACATGCCCGGTTGGCGTGTTGGATTTATGTGTGGCAATGAAAAATTAGTTGCGGCATTAGCGCGCATGAAGTCATACCATGATTACGGCATGTTTACGCCGATTCAAGTTGCTGCGATTTCTGCATTAGAAGGGCCTCAAGATTGTGTGCAGGAAATTTGTGACATGTATCGCAGTCGTCGTGATGTGTTATGTGAAGGGTTGAATTCTATTGGTTGGGAGGTTGAGCCTCCCAAAGCAACGATGTTTGTTTGGGTACCTATCCCCGAGGCTTACAAAGAAATGGGCTCACTGGAATTTACCAAAAAATTATTAGAAGAAGCGAAAGTGGCGGTGTCACCCGGTGTTGGTTTTGGTGAATACGGTGATGACCATGTGCGCTTTAGTTTAATTGAAAATGAGCATCGTACTCGTCAGGCTATTCGTGGACTGCGTGCAATGTTTAAGAAAGACAATACGCTGCAAGCGGCAGCAGGAGAAGAAGTTTGAAACCGGTTAAGGTGGGTATTTTAGGATTAGGTACAGTGGGCTGTGGCACAGCCAATGTATTAACGCGTAACGCTGAAGAAATTACACGTCGCGCAGGGCGAGGTATTGAAGTCTCTCATGCTGCAGCGCGTAATTTGAATTCTCCGCGTAATTGTTCGACAGATAACATGAAGCTAACGGACGATGCGTTTAATGTAGTTAACGATCCTGATGTGGATATTGTTGTTGAGTTAATTGGCGGTTATGAACCTGCTCGCGAATTAGTAATGCAAGCGATTGCAAATGGCAAGCACGTGGTAACAGCTAACAAAGCCTTGATTGCGATTCACGGTAATGAAATTTTTAAAGCGGCTCAAGAGAAAGGCGTAATGGTTGCCTTTGAAGCCGCAGTTGCTGGCGGTATTCCCATTATTAAAGCTATTCGCGAAGGCTTGTCAGGTAACTCAATTGAATGGTTAGCGGGTATCATTAATGGTACCGGTAATTTTATTCTTACCGAAATGCGAGATAAGGGGCGTGACTTCGCTGATGTATTGGCAGAAGCACAAGCACTGGGTTATGCCGAAGCCGATCCAACCTTTGACGTTGAAGGGATTGATGCTGCACACAAACTAACGATTCTTGCTTCGATAGCCTTTGGTATTCCGTTACAGTTTGAAAAAACCTATACCGAAGGGATTGCTAAAATCACCAGTGAAGATGTCGATTACGCTACCGAGTTAGGATACAGCATTAAACATCTGGGTGTGTCGCGTCGCACAGAGGAAGGAGTCGAGTTACGGGTACACCCAACACTGATTCCGAAACGGCGTTTAATCGCTAACGTTGATGGCGTGATGAATGCAGTATTAGTAAAAGGCGATGCGGTTGGCCCAACCTTGTATTACGGTGCTGGTGCAGGTGCTGATCCTACTGCTTCAGCGGTGGTCGCTGATGTGGTTGATGTAGTGCGTGCTTTAACAGCTGATCCAGAAAATCGTGTTCCACATTTAGCATTCCAGCCTGATGCCTTGTCAGATATGCCGATCCTCTCAATGGATGATATCGAAACAGCGTATTACTTGCGCTTGCATGCCAGTGATGAACCGGGTGTATTAGCAGATGTAACACGTATTCTTGGTGAACGTGATATTAGTATTGAAGCCATTTTACAAAAGCAACCTGCACAAGGGGAAACCAGTGTGCCAATTATTTTGCTGACACAACGCATTCGTGAAAAACAAATGAATGCTGCGATTGAACAAATTGAAGCATTAGACAGTATTCATGGTGATGTTACACGTATTCGCCTTGAAGCACTTGATGCAGACTAACTTTTTTACGGAGTATCAACCATGCCATTTCGCCCACGTTATACAGGATTAATTAATAATTACCGTGATCGCCTGCCTGTGTCAGATGACACACGTATCATCAGTCTTGGTGAAGGTAATACGCCACTTATTCGTTTAAATAATATTCCAAAATTAATTGGTAAAGACGTTGATATTTACGTTAAGTACGAAGGTCTTAATCCGACTGGTTCATTTAAGGATCGCGGTATGACTATGGCCGTCACTAAAGCGGTTGAAGAAGGTAGCAAGGCTATTATCTGTGCATCAACCGGTAACACATCAGCGGCAGCAGCAGCCTATGCCGCGCGCGCGGGGATTACTGCCTTTGTTTTAATTCCTGACGGCAAGATTGCCCTGGGCAAACTGGCACAGGCAATGATGCATGGCGCGGTAGTAATTCAAATTAAAGGTAACTTTGATGCGGGCATGCAATTAGTGAAGGATGTGGCAGAGCATGCACCGGTTACGATTGTTAATTCAATTAACCCGTTCCGTTTACAAGGTCAAAAAACAGCGGCATTTGAAATTGTTGAAGAACTTGAATGCGCCCCTGATTATCATTGCCTGCCTGTCGGGAATGCCGGTAACATCACTGCGCACTGGATGGGTTACACAGAATATTTCGAACATGGTGTTGTGAATAACCGCCCTAAAATGGTTGGCTACCAGGCATCCGGTTCGGCACCGTTTATGCGCGGTGAAATGGTTGATGAACCAGAAACAGTGGCCACAGCAATTCGTATTGGTCACCCGCAAAGTTGGGACAAGGCGTGGGTTGTTAGAGAAGAATCTGATGGCTGGTTTGACGAATGTAGCGATGAAGAAATTCTTGCGGCGCAAAAACTGCTGGCAGAAAAAGAAGGTGTGTTCTGTGAACCGGCTTCAGCGACATCATTAGCTGGTGCCTTGCGTGATGTTGAATCAGGAAAAATCCCTGAAGGAAGCAAGATCGTTTGTACCTTAACGGGTCATGGTTTGAAAGATCCTGATACGGCTATTGCGCAAAGTACTCGCGCATTGATTACCGTTGATGCAGAGTTAGATGCAGTGAAGAACGCGATTCTCGACAACATGGCATAGTGGTTGTGAGATGGCGGTTTCAAATATAACGTTAGTACTACCGCCATTATTGCTGGGCGACTCAGAAAAGAAACTTTTTTCTGAGTCGTTGGCGAAAAAAGAAAAATCATTTAAAAGTCTTAAAAAAGTATTCTCGCGTGGCAATAAAGAATACATTGATTCACAACAGGTTGCTTTAGCCAACATATTCACTCTACCTTATTCTGACGCAGAAACATTACCGGTTGCCGCAATCATGGCATTTGGCGCAGGACTGGATGCGTCAACAGGTTATTGGTTATGTGCCGAACCTGTTTATCTTCACCCTGACCTTGACCATGTTTTATTGTTTGATAAAAGCACCTTTTATTTGCCGAAGCATGAGCTTTCGCAATTGATCAGTGAAATAGATGAGATGTTATTGGAAGATGGCATAACAACACATCATGGACATCAACAAAGCTTATTCTTCCGAACAGCGGATAAGATTGATGTGACATTCACACCCATTGCAGAAGTCAGTGGAAAAAACATATTGCAGCACCTGCCCGAAGGCGAAGAAGCGGCAAAGTGGCGGCAATTGCAAAACGAAATACAAATGCAAATGAGTCAAAGTGTCGTTAATCGTGAACGAGAACAACGAGGCATGGTGAGTATTAATGGTTTATGGTTCTGGGGTGGTGGTTACTTATTGCGTGCTAAATACAAGCAGGTATTTGATGCCGTCTATGCCAACGATCTTTTTAGTCAGGGGCTGGCTAAATTAACAAGCATGAATGCAGATAAATTCACGGCGGACGTCGATGTAATCGAACCAGATAAGAATAGTCTGATTGTTTTTGATGACATTGAAAATACAGCCGCATCATGGCGTGAGTTTTTAATGATAGTTGAAAAAAAATGGTTACAACCCATACTGGCACTGATTAAGAAAAATGAGCTCGATATACTGACGGTACTGACAGGACAAACCAGAATTACATTTACAAAACAGCAACTCAGTCAATTCTGGAAGCGTTCTGTAAAAGCAGCTGCGCTAGCGGATATGTTGTAATGGCCTCAACCAATAAGCAGATTGTACGACGCCCCATTAATAATCTTGCACTTCCTTCTCTTCATAACAAATTATTGAAGCGTATTTATACTGCACGCGGCATAACTGATGCCGAACAGCTGGAATATTCTTTATCGAAATTATTACCTTATGACAGTCTTTCTGGCATTAAGACGGCCGTATCAATATTGGTTGATGCACTTAAGCAACAACAGCGACTGTTAATTGTTGCAGATTTTGATGCCGATGGCGCAACTAGTTGCGCGATGATGAAGCGTGCATTAACCATGATGGGCGCGCAGCATGTTGATTATCTCGTTCCAAATCGTTTTAGTTATGGCTATGGTTTAACCCCTGAAATTGTCGCGCTGGCGTTAGAGAAAAGCCCTGATCTCATTATCACGGTTGATAACGGGATATCCAGTGTCGATGGTGTAGCGGCCGCCAAGCAAGCGGGTGTGAAGGTGATTGTGACGGATCATCATTTGCCAGCAAAGCAGTTACCGGATGCGGATGCGATTGTGAACCCCAATCAAGAGGGTGATGAATTTCCTGCCAAGAGCACGGCCGGTGTGGGTGTTGCCTTTTACGTCATGTTGGCACTGCGTGCCGAGTTACGTCATCAACAATGGTTTGAAACAAAGGCTATTGCTGAACCAAACCTCGGCAGTTTGCTTGATATTGTTGCCCTGGGAACCGTTGCGGATGTGGTGCCACTGGAACAGAATAATCGTATTTTTGTTTCGCAAGGTCTGGCACGTGTTCGCAAAGGACAATGTTGTAAAGGTATCGAAGCATTATTACGCGTTGCCGGACGCAATCAAACACAATGTGTCGCGTCTGATTTTGGTTTTACGGTAGGGCCAAGATTGAATGCCGCGGGTCGCCTTGAAGATATGTCACTGGGTATTGAATGTTTACTCACGGATGATCCGGTTCGGGCATTAGACCTGGCGAAACAGCTTGATAGCCTTAATAAACAACGCCGTGAAATAGAAACTGATATGCGTCAGCAAGCGTTTAAGGCATTGGACAAACTGGAATTAGCCGATGAACAACCAGTGGGTGTGTGTCTTTATGATGCAAGTTGGCATCAGGGCGTGATTGGTATTCTTGCCTCAAGAGTAAAAGAACAATTACACCGCCCAGTGATTGCCTTTGCTCCCGGTGAAGAAGCTGGCACGATAAAAGGCTCCGCACGCTCGATCCCGGGGTTGCATATTCGTGATGTGCTGGATGCCGTTGCCGCAAGTCACCCTGCATTAATCAGTAAGTTCGGAGGCCATGCCATGGCAGCGGGGCTGAGCTTGCCGGCAGAAAACCTGTCCTTGTTCAGTCAGGCTTTTGATGAACAGGTTCGTCAATTGGTTTCAGACCAGGATTTGCAAGGCGTGATCCTCAGCGATGGTGAATTACCAACAAATGAGCTTAGTCTCGACTTTGCCGAGAAATTACGTCAAGCCGGTCCGTGGGGGCAGGGCTTTCCTGAACCTGTATTTGATGGTGATTTCGAGATTGTTAGTAAAAGGGTATTGGGAGAGAAACATTTAAAATTAATGCTGCGAATACCGGATAGCGATGGCTGTATTGATGCGATTGCCTTTAATGTCACAGACGAAGGCTGGGCAGAGAATACCCGGCATGTTCGCATAGCATACCGTTTAGATGTAAACGAATTTAATGGCCGCAAGAGTGCGCAATTGATGGTTGAGCAAATTGAACCCTCTGTAGTAAACTACAAGGCTTTGAAATAACTGTTATTAATAATGCTAGAACTCAATCCAATCTACACACGAATTAAAGAGATGCTGCTTCGCTCAGATGAGCTTAGGGGGTATCTTTGACTATGAAAACAAATCAGAACGTCTCGTAGAAGTTAGCCGTGAACTCGAAGATCCTGATGTATGGAATGATCAGGAACGCGCACAAGCCTTAGGTCGAGAACGTGCCATGCTCGAACAGGTTGTTAATACCCTGGATAACCTCACAGGTAGATTAAGCGAAGCCAAAGAACTGCTCGAGCTTGCCGAAGCGGAACAAGATGCTGATACCGTCGATGCCGTTGTCGAGGATCTTGATGAACAGGAAAAAGGGCTCGCTCAGCTGGAATTCCAACGTATGTTCTCGGGTGAAATGGATCCGAATAATGCCTTCCTTGATATTCAGTCCGGTTCGGGGGGCACTGAAGCACAAGATTGGGCCGAAATGATATTACGCATGTATTTGCGTTGGGCAGAGCAACATGATTTCAAAGCCGAACTGATTGAAGTTTCCGCCGGTGAAGTGGCAGGTATCAAGTCGGCCACTGTTCAAATTACGGGTCCCTATGCCTTTGGTTGGTTGCGTACCGAAATTGGTGTACATCGTCTGGTTAGAAAATCGCCGTTTGATTCCGGAAATCGCCGTCATACTTCTTTTGCTGCGGTTTTTGTTTCCCCTGAAATTGATGACAACATTGACATCGATATCAATCCCGCTGATTTGCGTATTGATGTGTATCGAGCGAGTGGGGCAGGTGGTCAGCATGTTAATAGAACCGAGTCAGCGGTACGTATTACGCATAACCCGAGTGGTATCGTTGTACAATGTCAGAATGACCGTTCGCAACATAAGAACAAAGCCACGGCGATGAAACAATTAAAAGCCAAGCTGTATGAAATGGAAATACAAAAGCGTTCGGTCGATCAGCAGGCAGTTGAAGAAACAAAATCAGATATTGGTTGGGGAAGTCAGATTCGTTCCTACGTTTTAGATCAATCTCGAATTAAAGATTTGCGAACAGGTGTAGAGACAGGCAATACTCAAGCGGTATTAGATGGCGCACTTGACCAATTTATTGAAGCAAGCCTGAAGCAGGGCTTGTAAAAACTGAAAAATAATTATTAAACACGTATAGTCAACAAGAAAATATAATCGGAAAACCAGCATGACAGACATTGATGAAAATGAGCAAATTGCACAACGCCGTAGCAAACTGGATGCCTTACGCGAGGCGGATGGCATCACCTTCCCTAACGATTTTCGTCGTGATGTCATGGCGGGCGAGTTGCATGCTAAATACGACGAAATAGATGGTGAGCAATTAGAACAAGATGCCATTCGTGTCAGTATTGCGGGTCGCATGATGACACGTCGCGTGATGGGCAAGGCTTCATTTGCCAACATTCAGGATATGTCAGGACAAATTCAGTTATACATAACACGCGATACGCTGGCAGAGGGTTTTTATAACACTCAATTTAAAAAGTGGGACATTGGTGACATTATTGGTGCAGAAGGCGTTCTGTTTAAAACCAAAACCGGTGAGTTATCCGTTAAGGTCGATGACATTCGTCTTTTAACCAAAGCACTGCGCCCACTGCCTGAAAAATTTCATGGACTGGTTGATCAGGAAGCGCGTTATCGTCAGCGTTATCTGGATTTAATCATGAATGAAGTCTCGCGCAATACCTTTGTGATGCGCACTCGTATCATTAGCTATATTCGTGATTTCTTTAACAAGCGTCATTTTATGGAAGTAGAAACTCCCATGATGCAGGCGATTCCCGGTGGTGCAGCAGCACGACCGTTTACCACACACCATAATGCGCTGGATATGTCATTGTATTTACGTATCGCGCCTGAGTTGTATTTAAAGCGTTTGGTCGTTGGTGGTTTTGAGCGTGTTTATGAAATTAATCGTAACTTCCGAAACGAAGGTTTATCAACACGACATAACCCTGAATTCACTATGATTGAGTTTTATGAAGCCTACGCTGATTATCATGACTTAATGAATACCACGGAAGCATTATTGCGCGGGCTTGCTGAAGATTTATTAGGCTCGCCGATGGTTGACTATCAGGGAGAGCAGTATGATTTTGGTAGTCCTTTTGCACGCATGACCGTGGTTGAATCTATTTTGCATTTCAACAAAGATATTACGGAAGCGCAGTTACAGGATATTGATAGTGCGCGCAAGATTGCAGAAGGTCTGGATATTCATATTAAAGATAGCTATGGCCTGGGTAAGGTGCAGATTGAGATTTTCGAAAAAACCGTCGAGCATCAATTAAAGAATCCAACTTTCATTACTGCTTATCCTGCAGAAGTTTCTCCCTTGGCACGTCGTAATAATGATAATCCGTTTGTTACTGATCGATTTGAGTTTTTTGTTGGTGGTCGTGAAATTGCGAATGGTTTCTCGGAATTAAATGATGCCGAAGATCAGGCCGCTCGTTTCCGTGAACAAGTTGAACAGAAAGATGCGGGTGATGATGAAGCCATGCATTTTGATGCAGACTATGTAGTAGCGTTGGAACATGGTTTACCACCAACTGCAGGTGAAGGTATTGGTATTGATCGTTTGGTCATGTTGTTAACAGATTCCGCATCTATTAGAGATGTGTTGTTGTTCCCGCACATGCGAAAGCAGGTTGATGTTAAGGTGAAAGAGTCTGAGGAAGATTAAGTTTGGTATGGGTGCTATGTTTCGCGCTATTAGGTAAATAATTCCTCCTTAGAGGTTCGTTGTACTGCACCAATGCGTCGGAATCATTTACCTAATAGCGCTTATTACGAGAAAACCTGATTATTACTCTATTGAATTTCTCGAACGACTTCAGAGCAGCGTCTTGCGGTGCTAAAGTTCGCACTGCCTGGTGACTTTTTCCTCCTTAGGGTTTCACTGCGTTGCACAATGCGTCGGAAAAATTCACCAGACAGTGCTTAGTTAGGATAGATTAAAGATTTTTCGATATTGAATCTTGGGTTAACTTCAGAGTAGCCAGTTGTCAGGCATTAGACGATGGCGAATTGAATCGGACCGTAGGGAGATTCCCTGAGCCAGCGGCTAATGACTGGCAGCAGGCTACGGTACTAATTAAGCCACCAAAATATTTTGCAATTCTTCCGCCTCATCAACACCCTCGATATCCACTTCCTCACCCGTCATGCCCAGTTTGGCACAGGAAGGAATCTTACTAAGATCAACCGCACCGAGCGGATGGTTAGTACCAAGGTGAGCTTGAATATTGGCAACTTGAACAAGATCAACATAGTCGATCGTATCGCCTGAATCATATTCAAGGTTTTCGTGTTGCGCGGCAACATCAATTAATTCTTGAGGGAAGTCCCAGGAGTCTAAAATCAACGTACCTAGACGGGGATGTAATTCTCGTGAAAGTCTGTCAAGTAGCACAGTATCTGCCAATAACTCAGGAAAATTTTCAGCACGAACTAAAATTGGTAGGACACCTATATCATGAACCAGTCCGGCAAGCATGGCTTGATCAGGTTTTAGTTTAGTGAAGTGCTTACATAGCATAGTGGTTAAACCGGCAACTTGTGTGCTGTGTTCCCATACCAGTCGTAAGCGTAAATCGGTTACTTCGGAGGTTGCTTGGAACATTTGGCGCATTGCTAAACCAACTACTAAATCGCGTGTAACAGTGAATCCCATTCTTGCCACAGCCATTTGAATATCATCGATTCGTTTATTGCCACGATACAGTGGACTATTGGCAACTTGAATGAGGCGGGCGGAAATCGCGGCATCGGTGCCGATGACATTAGCGACTTTTTTGGCATTAACATTGTCGCTTTCAACTGTTTCACGAACCTTTAGAGCAACCTCGGGCAGGGTCGGTAATTCCATTTTGTTATTGCTAATATCTTCAATAAGACCAGTGTAAAACTCTTCGATCATTTCCACGGTTTTCTCCTGTGCAAAGTATGGCCTTATCTAAAATAAGGATTTAGCGTTATTACTTAGGGTTATCGGCTAAGTAATCAGGAAATTGAGTGTTATTTTGATTATTTTTCGCGTTCGAGTGGCACCGAGTAGGGGGTATCTTTAATTTCCAGGATTGGGCCATTGCCATCGAGGAGGTGGATAGAACCACTTTCAACCGCGGTAATTTGAATAACAGCGAGAATTTCATAGTGATTATCCGCCAGTTCGGCAACAGTCACGACCTGTCCAGCTCCCTGGCCGCTAGTACTCTTGGCTGAGAATAAGCTATCAGCTGGTTTGGGCGGTTGTTCTGTGTGTACAGATGCGCGATACATACGGCGTTTAAGTTTGCCGAGAAAGTGCATTCTGGCAACAATTTCTTGTCCTGGGTAACAGCCTTTACTGAAACTAACCCCATTAATGGCATGCAGGTTAATCATTTGGGGGACAAATGCATCGACATTTGCAGCAACAATGCTCGGAATGGCCTCTTGAATATCCTTATAATTCCAGCTGTTATAGCCTTTCAGGGGGAGCTCGGCACGCACGGATTCCCATAAGGGTTGGAGTTTGTCTGCACTGCTGATCAGGATATAACGGGGGCAGTTATCACCAATATTGAGCATATGTATTTCATTTTGTCGTGCATAGCCATTTTTACTTTTGGGGACAGGAAGGGAAAGCTGATCTAATGCTTTGGTGGCTGCATCACCACTAAGACCAATCCGTACGCTGTCATCACTGAGATCAGTAATGGTAACGTTGGACATCATTACGTACATTTGTAGGCGTTTACGTGTTGCAGCAACAGTATCGGCTGGCATGAGTAAGTAAAAATCATCGTCATGACGAAAAATGCGGAAACTGGCAAGAATTCGACCTTTAGGACTGCAATAACTGCTCAGTTGGCTTTGTGAGCCATCGAGAGCATTAACATCGTTGCTCAATTGACCTTGCAAGAAGCTGGCAGCATCCTCACCACTAAATTTTAATAAGCCGAGTTGGGATAAATCGCAGAGAAAATCATTTTTTTCATCGGCAACGGCGGGCTCATCAGCAAAATGACTCACACCAATTTCATCAATGTGTGCTTGCTGAGTTTGTAGAAAATTTGCCCAATCGGTGTTCATGTCATTAATCCAGATATAGTTTGTTAAAAGAGACTTAGTATAACATCCATCAAAGCAGGGTGAACATTGATTGCACCGTGAAGACCCGCGAGTTACCATGTGTTTAATGTTTGTTTTCATTCGCGTTAAGTAAGGAAAGACTGTTACACGTATGCCAAAGCAAAAACGTCCTGTATTTCTGAATCTCTGGCAGATTCGATTCCCCGTTACGGCAGTTATGTCGATTATGCATCGACTTACTGGCGTATTATTATTTTTAGCGATTCCTTTTTTTATTTACGCCTTGCAACATTCACTTGAAAGTGAAACAGGTTTTCAAACAGTCCTTGGATATGCCGATTCTCTGATTATTAAATTAGGCCTGGTATTGTTGCTGTGGTCTTTATTGCACCATTTGCTTGCGGGGATTCGATACCTGTTACTTGATGTTGATTTGGGTGTTGAGCGACAACAAGCAATATTAACGGCATGGTTAGTGATTGTGTCAGCACTTGGTTTGCTGGTTGTGTTCGTGGGTATTTGTTTATGAGGGGCGTGCTGTCAGGATTAAACGCATGGGTATTGCAGCGTGCATCGGCTATTTATCTATTGCTCTTTGTTGTTTTGATGCCAGGCCGAATTATTTATTTGGAGATCAATAGTTTTACCGCTTGGCACACCTTTATTCTTTCGCCAGTTATTGCGATAAGCTGGATACTGTTTTTTGTTAGTTTATTGGCGCATGCGTGGGTTGGTATTCGTGATGTTGTGGTTGATTATGTTCACACGTTCTGGATTCGTTTAACTATACTGGCGCTGATTGCCTTTTATTTAATCGCAATGATGATTTGGGTATTACGCTTTTTGTTATTACATGCTGGAGTAGGTGCTTGAGTATTCCTCGTCGACAGTTTGATACATTGGTTATTGGTGCGGGTGGTGCAGGTTTACGTGCCGCACTGGAATTATCGCAAGCTGACACAATGGTCGCGGTGGTCTCAAAAGTTTTCCCAACACGTTCACATACCGTAGCTGCACAAGGCGGCGTGAATGCTTCATTAGCGAATGTCACCAGTGATAATTGGCATTGGCATATGTTTGATACGGTGAAGGGCAGTGATTACCTGGGTGATCAAGATGCAATAGAATACATGTGTCGTGCCGCTCCCCGTGTTGTCTATGAACTAGAACATATTGGTGTGCCTTTTTCACGACTTGAAAACGGCAAAATTTATCAACGTCCTTTTGGTGGTCAGAGTCAGAACTTTGGCGGCGATCAGGCGACACGAACTTGTGCCGCTGCAGATAGAACAGGCCATGCCATTTTGCAGGCGCTTTACCAACAGAACATTGCCGCTCGTACTCATTTCTTTGATGAATATTTTTCAGTGGATTTAATCATGGATGATGACGGTTATATTCTGGGCGCATTAGTCATGGATATAGCAACGGGCGAACCTTTGGTTATTGAGGCCAAGACGACCTTGATCGCGACCGGTGGTGCGGCACAAATTTTCCGCACCTCAACTAACGCACATATCAATACCGGTGATGGCATGGGGATGGCATTACGCGCAGGTATTCCTTTGCAAGATATGGAGTTCTTCCAATTTCACCCTACGGGTATCGCGGGTAAAGGCATGTTAATCACTGAAGCAGCACGGGGTGAAGGTGGTTACCTGATTAATAGTGATGGCGAACGCTTTATGCCGAATTACGCACCGAATGCAAAAGATTTAGCCAGTCGTGATGTAGTGAGTCGGGCTATTGCAACAGAAATTCGTGAAGGGCGAGGTTGTGGGCCGAATAAAGATCATGTGTTACTAAAAGTTGATCATCTCGGTGCAGAGGTGGTACACAAACGCTTACCGGGTATTTGTGATTTAACTCGAGCCTTCCTTAATATTGATCCAGCAGAAAAACCTATTCCTGTTTTCCCAACAGCGCATTACACCATGGGCGGTATTCCAACGAATCGTTTTGGTCAGGTGGTTGTGCCTGTTTCGTCTGGTCCTGAAGAAGAAGTGCCGGGTTTATACGCTGCAGGTGAATGTGCCTGCGTTTCAATTCATGGTGCAAACCGTCTAGGTGGAAATTCCTTGCTTGATATTCTGGTGTTCGGTCGTGCATCGGCTAACCATATAATGAGTTATCTTGCTGAGCACCGTCATCATCGTGAAATGCCTGACGCTGCGGTAGATAAAGCCATGCAACGTTTACATCGCTGGGATAAAACAGATGCTGGCGAATCAGTTTCCGGGCTACGTAATGAACTTAAATTAGTGATGGAACAGCACTGTGGTGTGTTTAGAACTGAATCCGTGCTTGAGGAAGGCCTGGAAAAAGTGATTGCGTTAGAAAAACGTTTACCCAATGTTCGTTTAAGCGATCAAAGTCAGCAATTTAATACCGCTAGAGTTGAAGCATTGGAACTGGAAAACCTGATGGATGTCGCGTTAGCGACTATTTGTGCGGCGTTGGCAAGAAAAGAAAGTCGTGGCGCACATTCACGTATCGATTATCCTGAACGCAATGATGTGAATTGGTTGAAGCATAGTTTGTTTTATAAACAGGATCGCCAAATTGATTTTAAACCGGTGCATACAAAACCGATGAGTGTCGATAGCTTCCCACCGAAGGAGCGTGTCTACTAATGCGCTTCTCTATCTATCGCTATGATCCGGATGTTGATGCCAAGCCTCGCATGCAGGATTATGTTTTGGATAATTGCCCATCTGACATGATGCTGTTGGATGCCTTGTTGTTATTAAAAGAGCAAGATGAAACCTTAAGCTTTCGGCGTTCCTGTGGCGAAGGTGTTTGTGGTTCGGATGCGATGAGCATAAATGGCCGCAATGGTTTGGCCTGTATTACCTCACTCTCGAGTCTGGGTACTAAGGTGACGTTACGCCCTTTGCCCGGCCGCCCGGTTATCCGCGATTTGATTGTTGATATGGAGCAATTCTATAAACAGTATAGAGCAGTGGAACCCTGGTTACAGAACAATGATCCGAAACCGGAATTAGAACGATTACAGTCACCGGAACAACGCGAAAAGCTGGATGGCTTGTATGAATGTATCTTATGCGGTTGTTGTTCAACCGCGTGCCCGTCTTTTTGGTGGAACCCGGATCGCTTTCTTGGCCCCGCTGCATTATTGCAAGCAAGTCGTTTTATTGTTGATAGTCGCGACCAGGCAACAGAGAAAAGATTACAGGGGCTGGATGATGCGTATAAATTATTTCGTTGTCACAGTATTATGAATTGTGTCGAGGTTTGTCCAAAAGGCTTAAACCCGACTAAAGCGATTGGTAATATTAAACAAATGATGGTTAAGAAAACACTCTAATGGCTAATACAAGATTGGCATGGCAATGTCGACGAGGCATGTTAGAGCTGGATTTATTCTTATCAACGTTTCTTGAAAAAAAATACGATCAGTTAAGTAGTGATGTAAAAAAGGATTTTGTTGATCTGCTGGAAACAGCAGACACAGAGCTGCTTGAGTATTTAATGGGTCGTCATGTGCACAAGGAGGCGCGCATACAATATGTCATCGACGCTATTCGAAAAAGTTCTACACCTTAAATGCCGACCATCGCGAGTGATGGCAATTCTATTGGTTTTATTTCATATTGCAGCGATTGCGAGTATCTGGGTTTCTATTCCGAAAAATCAAAATGTATTTGGGTTGCTGTTGTTATTGGTCGGGCTTAGTTTTGTTTATTATTTTAAAAAGCTAATTCTCTTAACTCATCCTTATAGCGTGCTTGCCGTCACCCAAACCCGACAGGGCGATTGGTCGTTACAGCTTTTTAATGAACAAATTATCGAAGTCGACTTATGTGGTGATAGTTACAAGCATCCTTTATTCGTGGTGCTGAATTTCAAAACGAATATAGGCAGATTGAGTGTGCCATTGTTCCCTGATGCCCTGGATAAAGACAGGCACCGACAATTGCGTTGTCGCTTAAGCTTACTTAAGCACTAATGGCAGTATCAACAGAATAATTATCGGGCACTAAAATGGTATCGGGTGAATGCTCATCCTTCATGTCTGGGTAATCTAGCGTGTAATGCAGGCCACGACTTTCATGGCGTTGCATGGCACAGCGAATGATCATATCGGCGACCTGAGCTAAATTACGCAGTTCAAGTAAATCATTGGTAACACGGAAGTTACCGTAGTAGTCATCAATTTCGCGTTGCAGTAGATCAACACGGCTTTTGGCACGCTCTAAACGTTTATTGGTGCGAACGATACCAACATAATCCCACATGAAACGACGTAGTTCATCCCAGTTATGGCTGACCACGACTTCTTCATCAGAGTTAGTGACACGGCTTTCATCCCAGTCGTGTATGTTTTTAGTCAAGCTGTAATTAGGCAAGTTTTTCAAGATGTCGTTGCTGGCCGCTTCTGAAAAGACCAGACACTCAAGTAACGAGTTACTTGCCAGCCGATTTGCACCATGTAAACCTGTGCAAGCAGTTTCACCTATTGCATAGAGCCCATCAATATCAGTGCGACCATTAATGTCAGTTATGACGCCACCACAGGTGTAATGTGCTGCGGGGACAACGGGGACAGGATCTTTGGTCATGTCGTAACCGTATTCAAGACAACGTGCATAGATATTAGGGAAATGGCTGCGAATAAATTCAGCTGGCTTGTGACTGATATCAAGTAATACATTTTCGATACCCAGGCATTTCATTTCGTTATCAATGGCGCGCGCAACGACATCACGGGGAGCCAGTTCGGCACGTGGATCAAATTCTTCCATAAAGCGTGCGCCGTTTGGCAGGCGTAACTTACCGCCTTCGCCGCGAATGGCTTCAGACATGAGAAAGGTTTTCGCTTTGGGGTGATAAAGGCAGGTAGGGTGGAACTGAATGAATTCCATATTGGCCACTCGGCAGCCTGCGCGCCACGCCATAGCAATGCCATCACCGGTGGAAACATCAGGGTTAGTCGTATAGAGATAAACCTTGTTGGCACCGCCGGTTGCTAACACGACACAACGTGATGCAAAACTGTGCACTTTGCCTGTGCTGCGCTCAAGAATATAGGCACCACGGCACTGATTGCCGGTTTGTCCCATTTTGGCATTGGTAATCAAATCGACCACGATATGATCTTCAAATACAGTAATATTTTTGTGTTGTTTGACCTTTTCACCGAGGGTCATTTCAACCGCTTTACCGGTTGCATCGGCAGCATGGATAACGCGTCGGCGGGAGTGCCCACCTTCACGGGTTAGGTGATAACAACCATAACCGTCTTCCCCTGATTCACGCGTAAATAGAACGCCTTGCTCAATCAGCCACTGGATATTTTTCGGCCCACGGCTGACAACCGCTTCCACAACATCCTTTTTACAGAGCCCGCCACCGGCATTGAGCGTATCTTCAATGTGTTTTGTAATGGAGTCTTCTTCATCCAAAACCGCAGCAATACCACCTTGCGCATACAAACTGGCACTTTCTGTTAATTCGCCTTTGGAAATAATCGCTATTTTTACAGTATCTGCGAGGCGTAATGCTGCACTGAGGCCAGCCAGGCCACCACCAATAATGAGTACATCAACGCTAAATTTTTTGCTCATAAGCTCAATTAAGGAACATTTTGTTATCGTTATAGACTAAACTGTACTTTTACAGTTGCTTGACCTTGAGAATATAATAAATTCAGCCAGCTAGCGAACTATCTGGATGAGAAAATGTCTACTTAACAGGCAGATGAGATGTATGCCTGAGCAAGAGGGGATGGCCCGGATGGGCGAAAAGAATGTGGATTACGCGCTGGTAGTGCGAGTCCAAAATGGTGATAAAAAGGCGTTCGACCTGCTGGTGCTTAAATACCAGCAAAAGATACTGAATTTGATTTCACGCTATGTGCGGGATCAATCAGAATGTCAGGACGTGGCGCAGGAAGCTTTTATCAAAGCATACCGTGCGCTGGCTGGCTTTCGAGGAGACAGTGCTTTTTACACATGGCTGTATCGGATTGCGATCAATACAGCAAAGAATTACCTGGTGGCGATGGGACGTCGTCCACCCAAGGATGATATCGAAGCATCGGATGCAGAGCAGTACGACGGGGCACATGGACTGAAGGAATACGATACCCCGGAGCAATTAGCGCAAAAGGATGAGCTGGAACATGTTTTGAATGATGCGATTAAGGCACTGCCAGAGGATTTACGCACTGCCATTATGTTACGTGAATTGGAAGGACTCAGTTACGACGAAATCGCTCAAGCAATGTCATGTCCTGTAGGTACAGTAAGGTCGCGTATCTTTAGGGCACGAGAAGCAATTGAAGCACGTATTCGTCCGCTAGTTTCGGATGATCAAGCAAGTGAGTAACCAGTTGAGTAAAGACCATGACTAAACATATCGATGAACAAATATCTGCTTTTGTTGATGGGGAATTAGCGTCTGATGATGCTGATGTTCTTATTTCTAAAATCCTGGACAATGATGAATTACGTTCTCGTTGGGCGAATTATCATTTAGTCGGGCATGCGATACATGGTGAAAGTACAAATAATACTGTTGATTTGAGCAACAGTATCAGTACTGCTTTAGCAAATGAGCCGACCGTGTTCGCACCACAGCGTCGTAAACGTGTTCTTCCCGCGGCATTCAAGCAAGTTGCCGGTATGGCAATTGCCGCCACTGTCGCTGCTGCAGCTGTTTTAATGGTGCAGCCCGAAGAACAGAACTTGTTTAATCCAGCGGGCGTTGGGAATGTTGCCTCGTCAGCGCCTATTGCAACAAAACAAAATGTACTCCCGGTTTCAGCCGGTGGTATTAATTGGTCAGTTGCACAACCGTCAGTGGCGTCTAAGTTGAATACGTATCTTGTTAATCATAATGCATATTCAACGCCGGTTCGTGGCACCTTACCTTTTGCCCCGATTGTTAGCTACAGTGATAAGCATAAGATGACAGATGATTCAGTTGTTCTTGAATATAATCCAACGGGGAGCAGCGTTCGTCGATGAGACGTGGTTTTTTAATTACTGTTCTATTACTAACAAGTAGTCTAACGGTTCACGCAGAACAAATAACATCGGACACTGTGCGTGAATGGTTGGGGCGTGTTACTGACGCAGGTAAAAATCTCAACTACCAAGGCACCTTTGTTTATAGACATGGTAATGATCTGGAAGCAGTGCGGATTATTCATAAAGCAGATAAAAAAGGAGAACGTGAAAGGATGATTTCCTTGACGGGAGCCGCTCGCGAGATAGTTCGTAACAATAAGTTTGTGACATGCATTTCACCTGAGAATAAATCGGTCGTTGTTGATAATAAAACCCCGGGTTCACGACTTCCTTCTTTCCCCAAAGAACTTGCCAAACTGGATGCCTATTATGATTTCAACTTTGAGGGTTATGAACGCGTTGCGTCACGTCAAACAAGACGTGTTGTTATAAAACCGCAAGATCGCTTTCGCTATGGTTATCGTCTTTGGATAGATGATGCATTTGAACTGCTATTGCGTTCTGAATTGATAGATCCGGAAGGGAATGCGGTTGAGCAAATTATGTTTACGGATATTAAAGTATTCGAAACGATCGATGAAAAATTGCTTCAACCTAATATTACTGGTCGAGAATATAATTGGATCACGGATGATGATGTACAGCATGATGACCCAATGCCCGTTGATGCTCGCTGGAGTGTAAAAAACAAACCTAAAGGTTTTATGCTGGAGCATCATAATATGCACCGGTTACCAGAAAGTAATTTACCCGTAGAACATCTGGTTTACACTGATGGTTTGGCATGGGTGTCTGTGTATATTGAAAAACTAGCACCTGAGTCAGAGTTATTGCAAGGCGCATCAAATATGGGGGCAGTGAATGCTTATGGTCGTATTATGGGGCAATATCATATTACCGCGGTTGGTGAAGTACCGGCTGTTACCGTAGAACTACTCAGTAGTTCGGTTGTGCATGCGAAGTAGATTAGTTTCTCTATGATGCAAGAACAGGCAATCGTTGTTGAAGTGAAAGGCTCACAAGTGAGCGTTGAAACCGACCGACAATCCAGCTGTGGTCATTGTTCTGCAAAAAATGGTTGTGGTTCGGCATTACTGGGTAAATTTTTTAATCGAAATCAACAATATTTGACGATCAATACTGATCTGAGTTTATCCGTAGGAGACAGGATATTACTGGGTCTGGACGAGAGTGCTTTGTTGCGAGGCTCCTTCATTGTATATGCGATACCTTTACTCATGATGTTACTCGTACCGATTGTTATTAGTCAGTTTGATTTTTCAGAAATTGTCTCAATATTATCTGCTGTTGTTGGGTTTTCTGCGGGCATTATTTATGTGAAATATTTTTCAGCCGTAGCGAGAAGTGAAGGTGATTTTAGTCCCGTTGTTTTAAAGCGGTTATAAATACAGAGAAATTGGTTAAATAGCTTGCGTAGTATTTAGGAGTTGTTATGAAAGTAAATGCAAAAAACATATTGAACTGGATGGCGCTGTTATTAATGGTGGCAGTGACTTCTGTACAGGCTAAAAGCTTACCTGACTTTACTGAGTTAGTTGAAAACAATAGTGCTGCGGTTGTTAACATTAGTACAACGCAGAAAGTAAAACAGCAATCTCGATTACCGAAGAATTTTCAAATTCCTGATCTGCCGGAAGACAGCCCATTTAATGACTTCTTTAAGCGTTTTTTTGATGAAGAAGGAAAGCAGCAGGATTTTGATACTAAATCATTAGGGTCCGGCTTCATTGTGTCTGATGATGGGTATGTTATTACCAATAACCATGTTGTTAAAGGTGCTGATGAAGTATTGGTGCGATTAAATGACCGTCGTGAATATTCTGCGAAAGTAATAGGGACAGATGCGCGTACCGATGTTGCTGTCCTTAAAATAGAAGCCGATCATTTGCCCGTGTTAAAAATTGGTTCTTCCAGTGATTTGAAAGTGGGTGAATGGGTGCTTGCAATCGGTTCTCCGTTTGGTTTTGACTACTCGGTAACTGCGGGTATTGTAAGTGCAAAAGGTCGCAGTTTACCTCGTGAGAATTATGTTCCTTTTATACAAACGGATGTTGCGATCAACCCGGGTAATTCTGGTGGCCCATTGTTTAATCTTAAGGGCGAAGTTGTTGGTGTGAATTCCCAAATTTATAGCCGTACGGGTGGCTTTATGGGATTGTCTTTCGCTATCCCTATTGAAGTGGCCATGAACGTTGCGAAACAGTTACGAGAAAATGGTCGAGTATCACGTGGTTGGCTTGGTGTATTAATTCAAGACGTGAATTCAGATCTGGCAGAATCATTTGGTATGGATCGCCCTCGTGGCGCATTGGTTTCTCGTGTTTTACCTGACAGTCCTGCAGATGATGCCGGTTTTGAAGTTGGCGATATTATTTTAAGCTTTAACGGCGAGAAAGTTGTTCGCTCTAAAGATTTACCGCCATTAGTTGGTCGTACTCCGGTTAATCAGAAAGCTAAAGTTAAAGTGCTTCGGAAAGGTAAGCGTAAATCGTTAACAGTTAAAATTGGAGAACTTCCAGAGGAGGATGATATTGTTGTTGCTCAAAGTACGCCAAAATCATCGAAAGAAAACCGTATTGGTGTTGTGGCGGCTGAACTGACGAGTAAACAACGTAAGCAATTGGATATTAGTGAAGGTGGTGTATTAATTGTATCGACTAAGCGTGGTGCAGCAACAAGAGCCGGTATCCATAAGGGTGATGTGATCATCATGTTGAATAACGTCAATATTAAAGATGTCGATCAATTTACTGAATTGGTCAATGACTTACCTGAAGGTAAATCTATTCCTGTATTGATTCATCGCCCACGAAGTGGTCCATTATTCCTGGCATTGAAAATCAAGGATGACTAAGTCTTCAACGGCGGCTATACAACTGGATATGTATGGTCGCCGTGGATGTCATCTTTGCGAGGATATGCAAGAAAGTTTGACTTCATACGCCGATGAAATGGGTTTTAAGCTAAATATTATTGATATTGATGCTGAGCCTGCATTAATTAGCCAATTTGGTACTAAAATTCCGGTTCTGATGCACGGTGAATATGAAATATGCCATTTTTTCCTTGATCTAAAGGCTTTGCAGATGTATTTCAGCGAATCGCCTGAATAAGTTATAATCTCATTTTTATATCTCTTGGTAGGTAATCATTCCATGAAAATGGAGAACATTCGTAATTTCTCCATCATAGCTCATATTGATCACGGTAAATCCACACTGGCTGACCGTTTCATTCAGGACTGTGGTGGTTTATCTGAGCGCGAGATGCAGTCTCAGGTACTCGACTCAATGGACATTGAACGTGAGCGAGGTATCACCATTAAAGCGCAGAGCGTTAGTCTGGACTACCATGCTGACGATGGCGAAACCTATCGTCTGAATTTTATTGATACCCCTGGACACGTGGATTTTTCCTATGAAGTTTCCCGTTCACTTTCTGCCTGTGAAGGTGCTCTGCTGGTTGTTGATGTAGCGCAGGGCGTAGAGGCTCAAAGTGTCGCAAATTGTTATACCGCGATTGAGCTAGGTCTAGAGGTCATGCCAGTTTTGAACAAAATTGATTTGCCTGCGGCTGATCCCGATCGGGTTATCAAAGAAATTGAAGAAATTATTGGCATTGAGGCGACCGATGCAGTGAGAGTCAGTGCTAAAACAGGTATTGGCATTAAAGAGACACTGGAGCAATTAGTTAAAACAATACCTGCACCCGTGGGTGATGTTGATGCACCATTACAAGCCTTAATTATCGATTCATGGTTTGATAATTACCTCGGTGTTGTGTCATTAGTTCGTATTGTTCATGGAAAGCTCTCTGCGAAAAACAAGATTCGTATTATGTCGACAGGCCGGGATTTCCTGGTTGATATCGTAGGTATTTTTACACCAAAACGAATTGTCACGGAGAGTCTTGAAGCGGGGGATGTTGGCTATATCGTTGCTGGCATTAAAGATATTTCTGGCGCACCGGTGGGCGACACGATTACACGGGTTGATAATCCTTCAAATGAGCAACTACCCGGGTTTGAACAAGTACAACCTCGAGTATTTGCAGGCTTGTTTCCAATTAGCTCAGATGATTACGAAAGTTTCCGTGAAGCGCTTCAGAAGCTGAGTATTAATGATGCCTCGTTGTTTTATGAACCAGAAAACTCGCAAGCATTGGGTTTTGGATTTCGTTGTGGTTTCCTTGGCATGTTACACATGGAAATCATTCAGGAACGACTTGAACGTGAATATAATATCGATCTTATTACTACGGCACCAACGGTTATCTACGAAGTATTAGATACTAAAGGTGAAATTATTAAAATTGATAATCCTTCACGATTACCTGAACCCAATTATATTGATGAAATTCGTGAGCCGATTATTTCAGCTAATTTACTTATGCCGCAGGAATATGTGGGTAATGTCATTAATCTGTGCATTGAAAAACGTGGTGTACAGAAAAACATGCAGTATCTTGGTAATCAGGTGACGATGACCTATGAAATGCCAATGAACGAAATGGTACTGGATTTTTTTGATAGGCTGAAATCAGTTAGCCGTGGCTTCGCCTCGATGGAATATCATTTTTCTCATTTTGAGCCAGCGAATGTTGTTAAACTTGATGTATTGATTAATGGCGAATGTGTCGATGCACTTGCGGTTATTGTTCATCGCGATCAGGCTCAAACAAGAGGGCGAGATCTGGTTGAACGTATGAAGGAAATTATTCCACGACAAATGTTTGATGTGGCAATACAGGCAGCAATCGGCACTCATGTGATCGCACGCTCAAATGTGAAAGCATTAAGAAAAAACGTGACTGCCAAGTGTTATGGCGGTGATGTGTCGCGTAAGCGTAAATTGCTCGAGAAGCAGAAGGCGGGCAAGAAACGAATGAAACAAGTTGGCTCTGTGGAAATTCCACAGGAAGCATTCATGGCTGTGTTAGGTGTAGGGAAAAACAAATAAATGGAGTATCAACGGTGAAGTTTGATTTTGAAGTAGTATTGGTAATTCTTGCACTCGTGAGTGGCATTATCTGGGCGGCAGATAAATTCTTTTTAGCAAAGAAAAGAGCCGCCGCTACAGCAGATAATAATCAGGAAGTCCCTGAGCCAATCGTTATTGAGTATGCTAATTCACTTTTCCCTGTTTTCCTGATTGTTTTATTATTACGTTCTTTTGTTGGCGAACCGTATGAAATTCCATCAGGTTCTATGAAGCCCACCTTGTTAATTGGTGATTATATTCTTGTTAGTAAGTTTAGTTATGGCGTTAGATTGCCGGTAATAGACACCAAGTTATTTGATGTTGGCCATCCTCAGCGAGGCGATGTTTTTGTATTTCGTTACCCTGAAGACAACGAAACCAATTTCATTAAACGTGTTGTGGGTGTGCCAGGCGATCAGGTCCGCTATATTAATAAAACACTCTATGTTAATGGAAAAAAAGCAGAGCAAATTCCATTAGGTTCGGCGCCGGAAGAGTGCCCAGGTTACTTCCGCCAGCCAGCGACTATTCTGAAGGAAAACCTGCTAGGAATAGAGCATCAAATCTATATATGTGGACGGGATCACAGTGGGGCGCTTAATATTAACGTTCCTGACGGACATTACCTTGCATTTGGAGACAATCGCGACAATAGTAATGATAGTCGTGGTTGGGGATTTGTACCTGAAAAGAACCTTGTCGGCAAAGCACAAATAATCTGGTTTAGCTCAGACGCATCAAAAGGCTGGTTTTCAGGTGAGCGATTCCGTTGGAATAGAATTGGTACACAGCTGAATTGAATATATTAGACCCATCAAGAGGAATCTGGATATGAGGAATTTAAAAAATCAACGAGGTGTTACGGGAATAGGTTGGTTAATTATTCTTGGTTTAATCGCTTTTTTTGTTGCCTTGGGCTTAAAGATCTATCCGATCTATTGGGAAAATTATAATATAAAATATTCGCTATCATCTTTAGAAAAAACGCAAGGTATTTCACGTATGTCGAGAACACAAATACGTAACCTATTATTAAGAAAACTTGATATTAATAATATACGAAACATTAAAAAACGTAATATTAAAGTTAACAAGAGAAATGGCGCAGCAATAATAAGAGTTGATTATACAGTTAAAGTGCCATTAGTAGGGCCACTTAGTTTATTGGCAGAATTTCATGAAAAAGTTGAGGCTGTGAATTGACCCCTGATCTTGTCAAGCTATCGAGCCAGATAGACTACACGTTTAAAGATGAGGCATTATTACTTAAAGCCTTGACGCATCGTAGTGCGGGACAATCCAATAATGAACGACTAGAGTTTCTAGGCGATGCTATTTTGGGAATGGTTATTGCTGATGAATTGTTTCACCGCTTCCCGGAATGCTCGGAAGGAGAAATGAGCCGATTAAGGGCAAGTCTTGTAAAAGGCGAAACATTATCCGAGTTGGCAAAAGATTTATCATTAGGTGATTTCTTAAGATTAGGTCCTGGCGAGCTAAAGAGCGGTGGTTTTCGTCGTAGTTCAATATTAGCAGATGCCTTTGAAGCGATTATTGGCGCCATTTATCTGGATTCAGATCTGACTACCTGTCGTGATTTTATTCTTGCTCAATTGGCAACACGTATCGCAGATGTAAGCCCTGACAGTGTTGGCAAAGATCCTAAAACACGTCTTCAGGAATATTTGCAATCCCGTCATCAAGCATTACCGAGTTATAATGTTATTGAAGTCACAGGAAAGGCACATGCGCAAACATTTAAGATTGAGTGCAGCATAGAAGATGGTGATAGTGTAACGGCTGTTGGCAGTAGCCGACGAAAAGCAGAGCAATCTGCAGCCAGTGAAATTTTACAACGTATTAGTAGCGGTTCGGAATAATGAGTGCAGACGTCAAGCGTTGTGGATATATTGCCTTTATTGGGCGTCCAAACGTTGGTAAGTCAACGTTATTAAATAGATTGGTCGGGCAAAAGATTTGCATTACTTCCCGTAAGCCACAAACAACACGGCATCGCGTATTAGGTATTAAAACCACCAAAGACACACAGTTTATTTTTGTTGATACACCCGGCATGCATATTGATAATAAGCATGCGATGAATCGTTATATGAATCGTGCCGCTAAAACAGCCGTTCATGATGTCGATATTATTGTGTTTGTTATTGAAGCAACCGGTTGGAATGAAGCGGATGATTTAGTGTTTGAACGCCTTGAGCATACGGATGCGAAAATAATTATAGCTATAAATAAAATAGATAGATTAGATAAGAAAGATGCTTTGTTGCCTTTGCTGCAGAAATTATCAGAACTGAAGAATGTAGCTGAAATCATTCCTCTATCAGCGACAAAAGGAGATAACACTGAATTGCTTGAGTCAACATTGAAAACAATGTTGCCAGAATCTGATTTTTTCTATGATGAAGAACAAGTCACTGACAGAAGTATGCGGTTCATTGCAGCAGAGTTAATTCGTGAAAAATTAATTCGACGCCTGGGTAAAGAGTTGCCTTATGCCCTAACGGTTGAAATTGAGGAATATCAACACGAGGATGGTGTTTTACGGGTTGGCGCGGTTATCTGGGTTGAGCGTGATGGTCAAAAAGTGATCGTAATCGGTAAGAACGGCTCAATGTTAAAAGAAATTGGTCGTCAATCACGACTTGAATTAGAAAAGATGCTTGAAACAAAAGTGTTTGTTCGGCTTTGGGTTAAAGTACGTGAGGGCTGGTCAGATGATACACGTGCTTTACGTAGCCTTGGATACACTGACGATTTCTAATGAGCCAACGGATTGAAAATGAGCCCTGTTTCGTTTTGCACCGCCGTGATTTCCGGAACACCAGTCTTATTTTAGAGGTCTTTTCCGTTAATCATGGTCGCGTGGCAATGGTTGCCAAAGGGGCAAGAAGACCCAAGTCGCGCACCAACGCATTATTACAAGTATTCCAACCACTATTGATTTCCTGGACAGGTAAGGGGGATCTACATACCTTAACGCAGGTTGAAGCCGCAGAATACGTTAAACCATTAGCAGGTGGCTCCTATGCTAGTGCCTATTACCTGACAGAACTGATTTTTCGATTATTGAAACATGCCGATGTTCACGAAGAACTCTTTACGCTTTATGCAAAAGCATTAACGGCGTTACGTGAATCGGAAACAAACAGCCAACCTATAGAAGTGGGTCTGCGATTATTTGAAAAACAATTGCTGCAAGAACTAGGTTATGGTCTGGTGCTTGATCATGATGTCAATACAGGGGAGTCCATAGACCCTGACTATTATTATCATTATGTTTTTGAACATGGTCCGGTTATCTGTACAGAAAACAGTGTACCGAATGGCCCAAAGTTAAGTGGACGTAGTATTATTGCTTTAAATAATGAAACGCTGGATGATACGGATTGCTTGCATGATTGTAAGCGCTTAATGCGCAGTGTCTTGCAGGGCTATATTGGTGATAAGCCATTACAAAGCCGACTGTTGTATAATCATCGTTCGATGAGTTAATTTCTAGGAGAGTGAAGGGTGCCTGAGTCAGTCACTGATATTTTATTAGGTGTAAACATTGATCATGTCGCGACTTTACGTCAGGCACGTGGCACGCAATACCCTGATCCTGTGCAAGCCGCTATTGAAGCTGAGCAAGCCGGTGCGGATGCGATTACCTTACACCTACGGGAAGATCGACGTCATATTCAAGATCGTGATGTTTTTATGCTACGTGATATTTTACAAACACGCATGAATCTGGAAATGGCGGTCACTGAAGAAATGCTTGTCATTGCATCGGAGGTAAAACCGGATGATTGCTGTCTTGTTCCGGAAAGTCGAGAAGAACTCACAACAGAAGGTGGTCTGGAAGTAAAAGGTCAGCTAAGCCGAATGAAAGAGGCTTGTTCGCGTTTAGCGGAAGCTCATGTGCGCGTGTCATTATTTATTGATCCTGATGTAGAACAAATTCAAGCCTCAGCAGAAGTGGGTGCGCCAGTTATTGAAATTCATACAGGCCGTTTTGCAGATGCTGAAACCGCTGAAGAACGTAGGCATGAATTTGAGCGTATTTGTACTGCCGTTGATGCCGGTATTAAAGCAGGTTTGCACGTCAACGCAGGGCATGGATTGCATTACCACAATGTAGAATCGATCGCGGCATTAATCGGCATACGAGAATTAAATATTGGTCACGCGATTATTGCCCGGGCTGTCTTCACTGGTTTGCAGGAATCGGTGAGAGAAATGAAAAAGTTAATGCGCGATGCCCGTTTGTTGGCACTTCTGACACCATCATGATTTACGGTATTGGCACAGACATTGTTCGTGTTTCACGGATGCAGAAAAATATCGATGAGTATGGTGATAAATTTTCTCGGCGAATTTTAACGGATGCTGAGTTGGAGGATTATGCACAATCGGTTAGGCCAGCACATTTTTTGGCGAAACGGTTTGCGGCAAAAGAGGCTGTTGCGAAGGCGATGGGGATTGGGTTTAGTCAGGGTATGAGTTTGCGTGATATCGGTGTGGGGCATGATGAGCATGGTAAGCCTGTTTTGGAGTATTTTGAGCGGGCTGAGGAATTAGTGGAAGCGATGGGGATTGGTGCGGGTTACATTAGTATTGCTGATGAAGATGACCATGCGGTTGCTTTTGTGACGCTTTGTAAGAATCTTTAGAGTGGGTGGTTGGCTTCGTAGTCTGGTGCCAGCTTTTCTCTGCTACCTCAGGGAACCTCACTTTGTTCGATTCGATTCGGTATCAGAGAAAAGCTGTCACCAGACTATTGGCTTATTGCAAATTTAAGGTTAAGTAGTCGTCTGCTCTCATTGTCAGAATTAACTTATTTAGAGCTAAAAGGCCAGAAGTCGCTCAATTTCCGCATTAAGATTTTCAAGTGATGTATCGAGCTCGTCAATTTCATCTTTTAGCAATAACTCCAGATTATTGGCCGCTTTGCCAACAGCAGGAACGCCGCAATAACGGGTAGAACCGTTAATTTTATGTACGTTATCGTACAATGCGGCTTTGTCGCCTTCTTCAAACGCTTCGTTCATAGAGGATTGTAGGGCGGGGAGTTCATTGCGTAGCATCTCGAACATTTGCTGGGCGAGGTCTTCGTTGCCTCCAGCAAGTTCTAGTGAGAGTTGTTCATCGTAGACTTTGGTTTCCATGTCCATATTCGTATTTAGTTTTGTATTTTCAGAGAGTCACCGTATTTATACATCGGAAGGCGGCGGAATGCCAGCCCCACTGCATATTGATAAGATTTAAGGTAAAATAGACGGATGAAATACTTAACTTTAGATCATTTTGTTGGCAATACGCCGTTGGTTCGTCTGCAACGTTTGGCAGGCGATACAACGAATACCTTGCTGGTTAAACTGGAAGGCAATAATCCGGCTGGATCGGTAAAGGATCGGCCTGCGCTGAGCATGATTAAACATGCGCAAGACCGCGGGGATATTAAGCCTGGCGATACGCTGATCGAGGCAACCAGCGGCAATACAGGTATTGCGTTGGCAATGGCGGCGGCGATGCAGGGTTATAAGTTGAAATTAGTGATGCCCGAGCACATGAGTCTTGAGCGCCGAGGGGTGATGAAGGCGTTTGGCGCAGAGATTATTCTGACACCACGTGAAGGCAGTATGGAAGCGGCGATTGATAAGGCGCGCGAAATGGAAGCAGCGGGTGAAGGGATTATTCTGGATCAGTTTTCTAATCAGGATAATCCGCTGGCACACTATGAAGGTACCGGCCCTGAAATTTGGCGTGATACAGAAGGTAGTATTACCCATTTTGTGAGTTCGATGGGCACAACCGGCACGATTATGGGGACGTCACGTTTTCTGAAAGAGAAAAATGCTGAGATTGAGATTGTGGGTGTGCAGCCTACGGAAGGTTCAGCGATCCCCGGTATTCGCCGTTGGCCGAAAGAATACCTGCCAAAGATTTATGATGACACGCGTGTGGACAAAATCATTGATGTGAACCAACAAGAGGCAGAGGAAACAACTCGTTTGCTGGCGTCTCAAGAAGGTATCTTTGCCGGTATTTCATCCGGTGGTGCCGTGGCAGCCGCATTGGCGTTATCCAAACAGGTTGAGAATGCTGTTATCGTCACGATTATTTGCGATCGGGGTGATCGCTATCTTTCTACCGGTGTTTTTCCTGCCGAGTAATCATTTGCTTTGCAATGTTCAATATTTTAAATCTGGATATATTAAATGGGACGTCGTCGTAGAAAAAAATTGCCAACCGAGCCGGTTGCTGCAAACGTAGAATCTATTTCACATGAAGGTCGTGGTATTGCACGGCTGGATGGCAAGACTATTTTTATTGATGGTGCATTGCCTGGTGAAGAGGTGATGTTTGTATATACGTCACAACGTTCAAAATTTGCAGAAGGGCGCGCAGTTGACATAATCAAAGCGTCTTCCGAACGTGTAGAGCCTGTTTGCCCTCACTTCCTGCTTTGTGGTGGTTGTAGTCTTCAGCATATGTCACCAGAAGCGCAGCGAGCGCATAAAGAATCCGTGTTAGTCGATCAGTTTAAACATCTTGCGGAATTAGATATTCCAGAAATCATTCCTCCATTAACAACTGCAACCACCGGTTATCGTCGTAAGGCGAGGTTAGGAGTTCGCTTTGTTGTGAAGAAAGATAAATTGTTGATTGGTTTTCGTGAAAAAAGCAGTGGTTTTTTAACGGATATGAGTGTTTGCAAAGTATTGCATGAATCTGTGGGTGAGCATTTAGAGGAACTGCAGGCGTTAGTACGTAGTTTGAGCGCATATCAAAAAATAGCGCAAATAGAAGTGGCAGTAGGCGATAACCACACAACGCTGGTGTTCAGGAACCTGGAAGAACTGGTTGCAGATGATATTGCTTTGCTTAAAGCCTTTGCAGAAAAGTCTGGCATACATGTCTGGTTGCAACCGAAAGGAACGGATACGGCGGCACCACTTTCTCCTGAGCAGTCACAGTTAACGTATAGTTTGCCCGACTATGAGGTGAAGTATGAATTTCTTCCAACAGACTTCACACAGGTCAATGCTGATCTTAATAAGAAAATGATTAATCAAGCTATCGAATTATTAGCGTTAAACAAAGATAGCAAAGTGCTGGATCTGTTTTGTGGTATTGGTAATTTTAGTTTGCCTTTAGCACGGCATTGCCAACAGGTCATTGGTATCGAAGGTAGCGAGGCCTTGGTTGATCGCGCTAAACATAATGCCTCGATTAATAACATAGGCAATGTTGAATATCTTGCTGCCGATTTAACCAAAGATATTCCAGTAGAAATAAAAGGCATAGACCGGATGTTATTAGACCCACCGCGCAGCGGTGCTTTTGAAGTAGTGAGTCGCATGAAAGAGATTGGGCCAGAACGTATTGTTTATGTATCGTGCAATATCGCAACACTTGCACGTGATGCTGGTGAGCTGGCTAAGAACCAAGGTTATCGTTTGCTTCGAGCAGGTATCATGGATATGTTTCCGCACACATCCCATGTTGAATCGATCGCAGTATTTGAAAAAAACTAATATTATATTTTTTATACAACAATAAACTATGAGCTACTAAGCAGTCAGCTTTCTCTTTCTTCCTTAGCTGACGCAAAGAATCTCTACGAGCTTCATTATGCGTACCCTAACCATTCCCAATGGTTCAGGGCATCCGCTGCGCTGCACGATGCGTCAGAAAGAGAAGACTGACTGCAACCATGCCAATAAGGACGAATAGGAAAAACAAATGCAAGTTGAACTAGAAAACATACAACCGATTCTTTGGGAAGGTGACCAACTTGAATTACTTGATCAACGCTTACTGCCGGCGGAGACAAAATATATTCAACTTAATACGGTTGAATCGGTTGCAGATGCTATTACCGATATGGTGGTACGTGGTGCACCAGCGATCGGAATTACAGCGGCTTATGGTGTGGTGATTGCGGCAAGGCATCGTTATGTGGAATCAACCTCTGAGTGGAAAAATACTATTCAGAAAGATCTTGATGTTTTATTAGCCTCACGCCCAACAGCCATTAATTTATTCTGGGCTATCGATAAAATGCGTCATCTTATTGATGACATAGAAAGTGATCCGGTCACTATTCTTTTAGATGAAGCCATGCAAATTCATCAGCACGATATTGATGCGAATAAAACCATGGGTGAACTGGGTGCGGCGTTTATTGATGCCGGCTCGGGTGTATTAACCCATTGCAATGCGGGCGCACTGGCTACCGGTGGTTATGGCACAGCATTGGGTGTTATCCGAAGCGCCTGGCAAATGAATAAATTAAATAAGGTGTTTGCAGATGAAACCCGTCCCTGGTTACAAGGGGCACGATTAACTGCATGGGAATTGCTTCATGATGATATTCCCGTGACCCTGGTGGCCGAAGGTGCCGTATCCGCCTTAATGAGCAGTGGGCAGGTGCAGTGGTTCGTGGTTGGTTCAGACCGTATTGCAGCCAACGGTGATGTGGCAAACAAGATTGGTACCTTAGCCGGTGCGATTCAGGCAAAACACTATGGCGTCAAGGTCATGGTTGTAGCGCCGACCTCAACGATTGATATGGCGGTAGCGGATGGGGCAGCGATTCCTATTGAGCATCGCGGCGCAGACGAGTTATTAGCGTTATCAGGCCAATCTGTGGCCGCAAAGGGCAGTGAAGCATGGAACCCTGTGTTTGATGTCACGCCAGCGAGCTTAATTGATGTTATTGTGACTGAAAAGGGCGTTATTGAAGCGCCAAATAGCCTAAAAATAGCCGAGTTGATGCAATCTTAGAGATCTGCCATTTCAGGCACAATATTCACATCTAAAACCCTGATTCCTAGTGCCTTTATAGCTATTGCTGTGGTATTATGAGCGGCTTATGGTCAGGTGTTTTTGGGGCTTGGGGGGAATTACTTGCTTCAAGCCATAACCTACTGAATTTAATATAATTATAGCGAATAAAAGTCACCGTAATATGGAAGATATAGCACGCGAAATACTCCCCATAAATATTGAGGACGAGCTCCGCCAATCCTACATGGAATATGCGATGAGCGTTATCGTCGGGCGCGCCCTGCCTGACGTGCGAGATGGCCTCAAACCGGTGCATCGCCGTGTTTTATACGCGATGAATCAGCTCGGCAATGATTTCAACAAACCTTATAAAAAATCGGCCCGTGTGGTCGGTGATGTGATCGGTAAATACCACCCCCATGGTGATTCAGCCGTTTACGACACGATTGTACGTATGGCACAGCCATTTTCACTGCGTTATATGCTGGTTGATGGTCAGGGTAACTTTGGTTCGGTCGATGGTGATGCCCCGGCGGCCATGCGTTACACCGAAGTACGCATGGCAAAGATTGCGCATGAATTATTGGCAGATTTAGATAAAGAAACGGTCGATTTCAAGCCTAACTATGATGAAACCGAGCGTGAACCGGCTGTTATGCCCACCCGCATCCCGAATTTGCTGGTTAATGGTTCAACCGGTATCGCTGTCGGTATGGCAACGAATATTCCGCCACATAATTTAACTGAAGTTATTAATGCCTGTTTGGCCTTAATTGATGATCCAGAAACAGACATCCCAACATTGATGCAGCATATTCCCGGCCCTGATTTCCCGACAGCGGGCATCATTAATGGTGCACGAGGTATCCGCGAAGCCTATCGTACGGGTCGTGGGCGTATTTATGTGCGGGCGCGTATTGATATTGAAGTGAATGAGAAAAATGGTAAAGAAACCATTGTTGTCACTGAATTACCGTATCAGGTTAATAAAGCACGTCTGATTGAAAAAATTGCTGAGTTGGTACGCGACAAACGGATTGAAGGCATTAGTGCACTACGCGATGAATCAGATAAAGACGGTATGCGTATGGTGATTGAATTGCGCCGCGGTGAAGTCACTGATGTAGTACTTAATAATCTTTACAAACATACACAAATGCAAAGTGTGTTTGGTATTAATATTGTTGCTCTGGTTGATGGTCAGCCCAAATTACTGAACCTGAAACAATTACTCGAAGCCTTCATTCGCCATCGTCGCGAAGTTGTGACACGCCGCACTATTTTCGAACTGCGTAAAGCTCGTGAACGTGCGCATGTATTAGAAGGGCTTGCTGTTGCGTTAGCAAACATTGATCCCGTGATCGCTTTAATTAAAGCATCGAAAACACCGGCTGAAGCCAAGCAAGGTTTAATCAGTACAACGTGGGCTTCCGGTGAAGTGACTAATATGCTCGGTGCTGCCGGCGCTGAATCATCGCGTCCTGATGAACTCGATGCCTGTTATGGCTTGCTTGATGATGGATATCATTTATCGCCTGCACAAGCACAAGCCATTCTTGAAATGCGTTTGCATCGCTTAACAGGGCTTGAACAAGATAAAATTCTCAAAGAATACGGTGATATTCTAGACAGTATTCGTGAGTATTTGGAAATCTTAAATAATCCTGAGCGTCTCATGGAAGTGATTCGTGAAGAATTAGCGGTGATCAATGAACAATACGGTGATGAACGTCGTACTGAAATTGTTGACTCGCAAGAAGACTTAACGCTTGAAGACTTGATCAGTGAAGAAGATGTTGTGGTAACCCTGTCACACGAAGGTTACGTCAAAGCGCAACAACTATCTGTTTACAGTGCGCAGCGTCGTGGTGGTAAAGGTAAGGCAGCAACAAAAGTTAAAGAAGAAGACTTTGTTGATAAATTATTTATCGCCAGCACCCATGACACCATGTTGTGTTTCTCAAGTCGCGGCAAATTGTACTGGAAAAAAGTGTACGAATTACCGCTGGCAAGCCGCACCTCGCGCGGTCGCCCGATTGTGAATTTATTACCTCTGGAAGATGGCGAACGCATTAATGCAATTTTGCCGATCCGTGAATATGAAGATGACAAATACATCTTCATGGCGACAGCTAGCGGTACCGTGAAGAAAACCAGCTTGAAAGAATTCTCACGCCCACGTGCTAACGGCATTATTGCGATTGAGTTACGTGACAATGATCAGTTGGTCGGTGTTGACATTACCCATGGCGACTCAGATGTATTGTTGTTCACCAGTGCTGGTAAGTCAGTGCGTTTCAATGAAGAAAAAGTACGTGCAATGGGGCGTACCGCTTGTGGTGTACGTGGCATTAAGCTTGCGGATGAACAGAAAGTTATTTCATTGATTATTGCTGAAGAAGGCTATGTATTAACCGCGACGGAAAATGGTTACGGTAAACGTACCAGGATGGAAGATTTCCCTCAACATGGCCGTGGTGGTCAGGGTGTGATTGCAATCCAGACCTCTGAGCGAAATGGTGATGTGGTTGGTGCGACCCTGGTAAAAGAGGGCGATGAAATTATGCTCATTACCAGTGGCGGTACCTTGGTGCGTACCAAGGCGGATGAAATCTCTATTGTTGGCCGTAACACACAAGGTGTGCGTTTAATTAGCCTGGGTGAAGAGCAAGTACTATCAGGAATTGAACGTATTGAAGAAGTGCAAACAGATGAAGTAGATGCTGACGATAGCACTGAAGAATAATATAAATTTTAAACATTAAAAATAAAGGAGTGTGCAGTGGCACGCGTATATAATTTTAGTGCCGGTCCGGCAACTATCCCAGAAGCTGTTCTAGAACGTGCTCAAGCAGAAATGCTGGATTGGAATGGCAGTGGTATGTCAGTCATGGAAATGAGTCACCGTGGCAAAGAATATATGTCGATTGCGGCACAAGCTGAAGCTGACTTACGTGAATTGATGGCGATCCCAGACAATTACAAAGTCATGTTCCTGCAAGGTGGTGCGAGCTCACAATTTTCAGCGATTCCAATGAATTTATTACGCGGTAAAACAACTGCGGACTATATTAATACTGGTGCCTGGTCGAAAAAAGCAATTGCTGAAGCAAAACGTTTCTGTGATGTGAATATTGCAGCAACGACAGAAGACACTCAATTCATGACAACGCCGAAGCAAGCGGACTTGAATTTAAACAGCGATGCAGCCTACATGCACTTTACGCCAAACGAAACAATCGGCGGGGTGGAATTTCCTTACTTACCTGAAACAGGTGATGTGCCGATTGTCGCTGATATGTCTTCAACTATTTTATCGCGCCCCATTGATGTGAATAAGTACGGCGTCATTTATGCCGGTGCGCAAAAAAATATTGGTCCCGCGGGTTTAACGGTTGTGATTGCACGTGATGATCTTGTTGGTAATGCAATGGATGGCACTCCTGCCATGCTTGATTACAAAAATCATGTAGATAATGATTCTATGTATAACACGCCAGCAACATATAGTTGGTATTTAGCCGGGCTTGTTTTTGATTGGCTTAAAAGCAATGGTGGTATTTCTGCTATGGCGCAAATCAATGAACGCAAAGCGGCAGCGCTTTACGCAGCAATTGATGGTTCTGATTTTTACGCTAACCCTGTTGAGGTTGCGTCTCGTTCCTGGATGAACGTACCCTTCACACTTGCCGACAGTGAATTAGATAGCGTCTTTTTAGAAGAAGCAAAACAAAATGGTTTAGTGACACTGAAAGGGCATCGCTCGGTCGGTGGTATGCGTGCCAGTATTTATAACGCGATGCCAGAAGAAGGTGTGAACAGTTTAATCTCGTTCATGGCCGACTTTGAAAAACGTCACGGATAAAATTTAGAGGTATTTACTCGATGTACAAAATTCAGACATTAAACAATATTTCTGTTGCCGGTCTTGAAAGACTGCCACGTGATGCATACGAAGTCGCTTCAGAAATGAGTCACCCTGATGGCATATTACTTCGTTCATATAATATGCACAGCATGGATCTGGCTGATAGCGTTAAAGCAATTGGTCGTGCAGGCGCGGGTGTTAATAATATTCCTGTCGATAAAATGAGTGAACAGGGTATTGCTGTTTTTAATGCACCGGGTGCGAATGCGAATGCGGTTAAAGAACTTGTTGTTGCAGGGATGTTACTTGCTGCACGTAATGTTTGTCAGGGTTGGGAATTTTCACGTGAACTTGAAGGTGCTGATGATGAAATCAGCAAACAAGTTGAAGCCGGTAAAAAGAATTTTGGTGGCTTTGAATTACCTGGTCGCACATTAGGTGTTATTGGTCTGGGGGCGATTGGTATCCTCGTCGCTAATGTTGCATTGCGTTTAGGTATGAAAGTAGTGGGTTATGATCCGGATATCACTGTGCAAAGTGCCTGGAAATTATCTTCTGAAGTAGAAAAAGCCAATAGTGTCGATGACCTGTTATCACGGGTTGATTTTGTAACATTCCACGTCCCATTGGTTGATGCAACACGCAACTTGATTAATGCTGAACGCCTGAAAATGATGAAAGATAGAGTAACGATCTTGAACTTTGCGCGTAATGGTATTGTTGACGATGAAGCGGTATCAGCGGCTATTAAAGAAGGTAAAGTAAATGCCTATGTTTGTGACTTCCCTAGTAACTTACTGAAAAATCACGAACGAGTTATTACTTTGCCTCATCTTGGTGCTTCTACCAAAGAAGCGGAAGATAACTGCGCCATTATGGTGGCAGAGCAAGTTAAAGATTATTTAGAAAACGGCAATATTACTAACTCAGTGAATTTCCCTGACGTGTATATGCCACGCACTAATGGCTTCCGTTTAGGTGTCGTGAATTCTAATGTACCCAATATGGTGGGTCAGATTTCAACAGCATTAGCTGATGCCGGTTTGAATATTATTGACATGTTAAATAAATCGCGTGCCGATTTGGCCTACACTGTCGTGGATGTTGATAATGAAATTTCAGATGAAACCATTGCAGCCGTACGAGCGATTGATGGCGTGTTGTCTGTTCGCAGTATGTAATTTGTTTGATATAAATGTGAAATAAATAACAATGACCAAGAAAATTTCATTACCCGAAATTCGATCTCGTATAGATGCTCTGGATGAACAAATCCAAGAGCTAATACGGCAGCGTGCCGAGTGCGCGTTAGATGTTGCGAAGTCCAAGCGTGCGGAAGCGGAATTGAACGGTAGTGAAGCGACTGATTTCTACCGCCCTGAACGTGAAGCAGAAGTATTGCGCATGGTTCAAGACAGAAATAATGGGCCTCTGGATGATGAAACCGTTGCACATTTATTTCGTGAATTGATGTCGGCTTGTCTTGCCTTACAAGAGCCAATGAAAATTGCTTATTTAGGACCAGAAGGGACCTTTACACAGGCTGCGGCGTTAAAACATTTCGGTAAAAGTATAAATACCGTTTCACATGGCGCGATTGATGAAGTTTTCCGTGATGTGGAAGCGGGTAACGCCCATTACGGTGTTGTGCCAGTTGAAAACTCTACCGAAGGTGTGATCAGTCATACACTGGATATGTTCATGCAATCGTCATTACAAATTAGTGGCGAAGTAGAGCTACGGATTCATCATAATTTGTTGTCTTCTGAATCTGATTTATCGGCGATCACTAAAATTTACTCACATCAACAATCATTAGCGCAATGTCGTGAATGGTTAGATGCGAATCTGCCACATGCTGAACGTGTTGCGGTGAGCAGTAATGCTGATGCGGCAAAACGTGCCGCCAACGAAAAAGGCTGTGCGGCTATAGCAAGTGATACAGCTGCAAGCATTTATGATTTAAATATTGTTACTGCAAACATTGAAGATGAACCTGATAATACCACCCGTTTCCTAATAATAGGGCGTAACGAGGTTGATGTTAGCGGCAATGATAAAACAACCTTGTTAGTGTCTATTGTCAACAAACACGCCGCCTTGCATGAATTACTGACACCGTTTGCCAATAATAATGTTAGTTTGACGCGGATTGAATCACGGCCATCAAGACAGGGCATGTGGGACTATGTGTTCTTCATTGACATCGATGGACACCGTAATGATGCCGCCGTAAAAAAAGCGCTGCACGATCTTGAAAAGGATGCTGCTATGTTAAAAGTATTAGGCTCTTACCCCAAGGCCGTTTTGTAAGCGATTTTCATGAATAGCAAAACACAAGCAATGGCGATAGAAGCGCTTGCCTTACCGGGTGTACGCGGCTTACATGCGTACGAACCAGGTAAACCGGTTGATGAGCTTGAACGTGAATTAGGCTTAAGCAATATTATTAAACTTGCCTCGAATGAAAATCCACTTGGCCCTGGTCAGAAAGTAATTGATGCAATTACAGCGGAGTTATCTGAGTTATCACGTTATCCTGATGGCAATGGCTTTGCTTTAAAACATGTTCTTGCAGAGAAACACGCTGTCACAATAGAACAAGTGACGATTGGCAATGGTTCAAATGACATTCTTGAATTATTAACACGTGCCTTTGTATCACCTGATAATGAAGTCGTGTTTTCACAGCACGCGTTTGCTGTTTATCCGATTGTAACTCAGGCAGTGGGGGCGAAAGCAGTGGTCGTTCCTGCTAAAAAATGGGGCAATGATCTTGATGCCATGTTGGCGGCCATAACGGATAAAACCCGCGTTGTGTTTGTGGCGAATCCTAATAATCCGACTGGCACCTGTATTGCAAAAAATGCGTTAAAAGATTTTATTAGTGCCGTTCCTGATCATGTCATTGTCGTGATTGATGAAGCTTATTTTGAATATGCGCAGGATCTTTTTCCTGATTTTGAATCGGCCGAACATTATTTAGCACAAACACCTAATTTAATTGTCACACGCACATTTTCCAAAGCCTATGGGTTAGCCGCATTAAGAATTGGCTACAGTTTATCCTCGGTAGAAGTGGCTGATTTTCTAAACCGTGTTCGCCAACCCTTTAATGTAAATAGTCTGGCGATGTCAGGCGCTATCGCGGCTTTAACTGATGAGCAGCATTTGCAAGATAGTTTGACATTGAATCAAGCCGGTTTGGAACAATATCACCAGGCCTGTATTGAACTGGGTCTTGAGTGGATACCCACAGCGGCGAACTTTATTTGTATTAATGTAAAACAAAATGGTCGCGATGTGTTTGAACAATTATTACACAAAGGCATTATTGTGCGACCCGTTGATAATTATGACATGCCTGAATTTGTTCGCATTACTGTTGGTACAGAACAGGAAAATCAGCGCTGCATTGAGGCACTGACTGAGGTGTTGTCATCATGATCAATAAATTATGCATTATTGGTATTGGTCTAATTGGTGGTTCACTTGCGCGGGCTTTAAAAGAAGCAGAATTTGTTAAGCATGTGGTTGCGGTAGGCAGAGATGTTGCTCACCTTGAGCGTGCCGTAGAATTAGGCGTTGCTGATAGTTTTGAAACCTCTATTTCACTCGCCGCTGCAGATGCGGATGTTATTGTGGTTGCTGTTCCCGTGGGTGCAATGAAGCCCGTTTTTGCTGAACTATCTGCGGTGATTAACGCTGATGCTGTAGTGACGGATGTTGGGAGTGTGAAAGGCAATGTTGTACGCGATGCACGTGAAGCATTAGCGGATAAGTTAGCTTGCTTTGTTCCCGGGCATCCTATTGCCGGAACAGAGAAAAGTGGTGTGGAAGCATCCTTCGCTGAACTGTATCAGGGGCAGCGCGTTATTCTAACGCCATTAGAAGAAACCAATACAACAGCAACCCAAACGATTACGCAAATGTGGCATGCCGCGGGTGCGGAAGTTCAGTCCTTATCGGTTGAACATCATGATGAAGTATTGGCCGCTACGAGTCATTTACCGCATGCCATCGCCTACACGCTGGTTGATACTTTGGCGCAAATGCATGAGCATCGTGAGATTTTTCAATTTGCGGCTGGTGGCTTTAAAGATTTCACGCGTATTGCTTCTAGCGATCCACAAATGTGGCATGACATCTGTCTGAATAATCGTGACGCTTTATTAGAAATGTTGAATCGTTTTAGCAAAGACATTAATCAACTGACCGCAGCGATTGAAAATGAAGACAGTGATTTTATTTTAAAATTATTTAAACGTGCTAAAACAGCACGTGATCAAAATTGTTGAGAACATCATGAGTAGTGCAAACAATATTATTTTTACCGCTCGTTCTGGTGGTTGTCTAAACGGCACAGTGCGTGTGCCGGGTGATAAATCGATTTCACATCGCAGTATTATGTTTGGTTCATTGGCGGAAGGCATAACGGATGTCAGCGGTTTCCTTGAAGGCGAAGATTGTTTATCGACCATGCGAGCGTTTCGTGCCATGGGTGTCGAGATTGAACATTTTGGTGAAGGCCAGGTGCGTATTCATGGTGTTGGATTGCATGGATTGAAACAACCGGATGCACCGCTTGATTTAGGTAATTCGGGTACGTCAATGCGACTCATGGCGGGTCTGTGTGCCGGGCAGAATTTTACAGTGACTTTAACCGGTGATGCTTCTTTGAGCACACGCCCGATGCGCCGCGTTACCGATCCTTTGCGCGAGATGGGGGCTACGATTGATACGACTGAAAAGGGCACGCCACCGCTTGAAATTCATGGAGAGAGTCAACTTAATGGCCTTACTTACACCTTGCCCATGGCGAGCGCACAAGTGAAATCATGTTTGCTTCTGGCTGGCATGTACGCAAAAGGTAAAACCTGTATTACTGAACCGGCGCCTACCCGTGATCACACTGAACGCATGTTGCAAGGTTTTGGTTATACGATTGAGCGCAATGGACCCACTGCCTGCCTTGATGGTGGCGGTAAACTGACCGCGACCAAGATTGATGTACCTGCAGATATTTCATCAGCAACCTTCTTTATGGTGGGAGCTTCGATTGCCGAGGATTCAGATATATTGCTGGAAAACGTAGGGATTAATCCAACCCGTGATGGAGTGATCAGCATCTTAAAACTGATGGGTGCCGATATTACGCTCACAAATGAGAAAGAAATTTGTGGCGAGCCCGTCGCTGATATTCGGGTGAAAACGGCTCAATTGAAGGGCATCGATATCCCTGAAGAATTGGTCCCCCTCGCGATTGATGAATTTCCGGCTATTTTTATTGCCGCGGCGTGTGCCACAGGGGCTACCCGATTGACGGGCGCCGAAGAGCTTCGGGTAAAAGAAAGTGACCGGATTCAGGTTATGGCAGATGGTTTATTGGCACTCGGCATAGAGGTGGAACCGACCCCCGATGGAATTGTCATACAGCCGGGAACATTCAAGGGTGGAGAAGTCGATAGTCATGGCGATCATCGCATAGCCATGTCATTCAGTATGGCGGCACTGCGCTCAACGGGGGATATCGTCATTCATGATTGTGACAATGTGAACACCTCATTCCCACATTTTATTGATATTGCCAAGCAATCTGGCCTTAATATCTCAAGTCAATCAACATTAAGTTAATTATATAACTCATTGTTTAACAAGGAACACTCAATGAATTCTAATGTAGAATCTCACTCTCCGGTTGTGACCATTGATGGACCTAGCGGTTCAGGCAAGGGAACGATCAGTCAACTCGTTGCCAAGGAACTAGGCTGGGCATATCTGGATAGCGGTGCACTGTATCGCTTACTGGCACTGGCAGCACAACATCACAGTCTTGAGCTTGATGACGAAGCCTCTTTAGAGACATTAGCCGCACATTTAGACGTCGAATTCACCTCAAAAGGGGGGATTTTACTCGAAGGTGAGTCAGTTGATGATGTCTTGCGTACCGAAGAAACGGGAAAAGCGGCCTCTGTGGTTGCTGCCTTACCCAGAGTCAGAGCGGCATTATTGGCTCGACAGCGTGCTTTTGCCCAGCCTCCGGGCCTGGTGGCGGATGGACGCGATATGGGAACCACCGTATTTCCGTCTGCCGAGGTCAAGATTTTTCTCACTGCAAGTGCCGAGGCGAGAGCCGAAAGACGCTATAAACAGTTGAAAGAGAAAGGATTTGATGTTAATCTCGCACATCTTTTGCAAGATATCGAAAGCCGCGATTTGCGTGATACTCAACGGAGTAGTTCGCCTCTCAAAGCCGCCGATGATGCAATTGAAATTGATACAACGGCATTAACTATTGATGAAGTTGTTGAACAAGTGTTGGGGCATTGCGAAACACTAACTCGCTAGCGCCAATTTTTGAGGGAACACCGTTCAGTCCAAAGCAAACAAGATGCGCAGGCTGATGTCCGACCTCTTTTAATTTCGGCACGGTAATGTTGTATTTATCAGGTTATATTTCATGAGTGAATCTTTTGCAGAACTCTTTGAAGAGAGTTTAAGTAATGACAAAATGCGTCCTGGCGCCATTATTATGGGTCAAGTGATGGACGTGAATGACGATTTTGTTATCGTCCACGCCGGTTTAAAGTCTGAAGGCGTTATCCCTACCGAACAATTCCGTGATGTAAACGGTGATGTTGAAGTACAAATTGGTGACGAAGTCGAAGTTGCTCTCGATGCCGTCGAAGATGGTTATGGTGAAACCAAACTTTCGCGCGAAAAAGCCAAGCGTAATGTTGCCTGGATTAAACTTGAAGCCGCAGCGGAAAGTAAAGAAACTGTTATTGGTGTTATCACTGGCAAGGTTAAAGGTGGTTTCACAGTTGAAGTGATGGATATCCGTGCCTTTTTACCTGGTTCACTCGTTGACGTACGTCCAGTACGTGACACAACTTACCTTGAAGGTAAGCCATTAGAATTCAAAGTTATCAAATTGGATCGCCAACGTAACAACGTGGTTGTTTCACGTCGTGCTGTGGTTGAAACTGAATCGAATGCTGAACGTGATGAATTACTCGCGAACATGGCTGAAGGTCAATCAATCAAGGGTGTGGTTAAGAACCTGACTGATTACGGTGCATTCGTTGACCTGGGTGGTATTGATGGTCTGTTGCATATCACTGATATGTCATGGAAACGCATTAAACACCCAAGTGAGATTGTTAATGTTGGTGATGAAATCGACGTTAAGATTCTTAAATTTGATAAAGACAAGAGCCGTGTTTCATTAGGTCTTAAACAGCTTGGCGAAGACCCTTGGATTGATATTGCACGTCGTTACGCAGAAGGCACACGTCTATTCGGTAAGGTGACAAACATTGCCGACTACGGTTGTTTCGTTGAAATCGAATCAGGTGTTGAAGGTTTGGTTCATGTTTCTGAAATGGATTGGACTAACAAGAACATTCACCCATCCAAGGTTGTTCAGTTAGGTGATGAGCTTGAAGTGATGGTGCTGGATATTGACGAAGAACGTCGTCGTATCTCAATGGGCATGAAACAGTGTAAATCGAATCCCTGGGAAGATTTCGCATCAACTCACAACAAGAACGACAAGGTTGTGGGCACAATTAAGTCAATTACTGACTTTGGTATCTTTCTTGGTCTTGAAGGTGGTATCGATGGTCTGGTACATCTTTCTGATATTAGCTGGAATCTTACTGGAGAAGAGGCTATACGTAATTATAAGAAGGGTGAAGAACTGGAAACAGTGGTACTTTCTGTTGATCCTGAGCGTGAACGTATTTCGCTGGGTATCAAGCAGATGGAACAAAACCCATTCTCTAACTACGTAGCTGAACACACCAAAGGCAGTACTGTTAAAGGTACAATTGTTGAAGTTGACGCCAAGGGTGCTACAGTTGATCTAGGAGAGGGTGTGGAAGGTTACATTCGTGCTTCAGATTTGGCGCGTGATCGTGTTGAAGATGCACGCACAGTATTAAACGCTGGTGATGAACTGGAAGCGAAGTTTGTTGGTGTTGATCGTAAGAATCGCACTATTACACTTTCCATCAAAGCGAAGGAGTCAGACGATGAAGCTGCAGTAGTATCAGATTACGGAAGTAATGCTGATTCTATGAAGACAACATTGGGTGATATCTTCAAAGAACAGATGGAAAATAATAAATAAATAGATCTCGGCGTAGTCCGCAGGGGCTACGCCGATATTTATATTTAAATAATAAAGCGGGAATCAAAACAATGACAAAATCAGAATTGATTGAAATCCTGGCACGTAAGCAGAATCAACTGCCTTATAAAGATGTTGAGCTAGCAGTAAAAACATTGATTGAACAAATGAGTCAATCTCTTGCAACAGGCAATCGTATTGAGATACGTGGTTTTGGCAGTTTCTCTCTGCACTTTCGCCCACCGCGTATTGGTCGTAATCCTAAAACGGGTGAGTCAGTTTCTTTATCCGGTAAGTACGTACCACATTTCAAACCAGGCAAAGAACTTCGTGAACGCGTTAATGCTGCGGCATCTGAAAACGCAATTGTAGAAGTTTAGTTCTAGCTTGAATGGTTCGCGTTTGAGATGACACGATTCATCAGTACACTTTTTATAGTATTAATCTTATTATTGGTACTGTTGTTTACATCGTTAAACGCAGATCCGGTATCTTTAAATTATTATCTTGGTCAGGTTGAACAGCCGCTCGCGCTTATTTTGGTTGTGACCTTTGTTGCGGGTGCATTAATCGGCTTGTTTTCAAGTGTGGTAGTGATTTTATCATCGCGACATGAAGTTTCAAGTTTACGTAAACAGATCAAGCAAACAGAACAAGAAGTTATGAACTTGCGCTCAATTCCCATCAAGGATAAGCATTAGTATGTTGGAATTGCTGGCATTGTTACTGCCGGTTGCCGCAGCATCAGGTTGGTTCATGGCAACGCGTAGCATGCGAAAAAATGCAAAGCCTAAACGCGCAGATTTATCTTCAGATTACTTCAAAGGCCTTAACTTCCTGCTTAACGAACAACCGGATAAAGCGATTGAAGTTTTTATTCAAATGCTGGAGGTTGATAGCGAAACCGTTGAAACACATTTGGCATTAGGTAATTTATTCAGGCGCCGCGGTGAGGTAGATCGCGCGATTCGTATTCATCAAAACATTATTGCACGCCCAACATTAAACCGAGAGCAACGATCTTTGGCCTTGTATGAATTGGGTCAGGATTATATGAAAGCGGGTTTGCTGGATCGCGCTGAGAATTTATTTTTAGAGCTGATTGAGCTAGGTGAATATAAACCTGAAGCATTGACACAATTGTTAGAAATATACGAGCAAGAAAAAGAATGGGATAAAGCCATTGGTATTGCACGACAATATGAATTTTCTACTGGTGTAAGAACGGTTGCCGTAGTTGCACATTATTATTGTGAATGTGCAGAGAAGGCGATTCAAAAACACGATATTCGTTTGGCGCAACAAATGATCAAGAAAGCACTAACGAATGACAAGCATTGTGTGCGTGCAAGTTTGTTACAAGGACAGATAGATGCAACACTGAATGACTGTAAGGCAGCAATTAATGCTTACCGTAAAGTTGAAAAACAAGATGCCGATTATTTACCTGAAATAATAGAGCCACTTGAACGTTGTTATCGTGCCACGAATAATCTTGATACCTACAAGAAATACCTTACTGAATTACTACAGCGGTATGGTGGTGTCACCATTATGTTGGCAATGGCAGCATTGTTAAAAGAAGAACAGGATGATCGTGCTGCAGTAAATTTTATTATTGGTGAACTGCGTAAGCGTCCCTCTGTAAGAGGGCTGGAAAGATTAGTCGATTATCACCTGCATAGTACCGAAGGGTCAGCACGTGAGAACATGACTATTTTACGCGACTTAATAAAGAAGTTGTTAACGATTAAATCTTTATATAAATGTCAGTCATGTGGCTTCGAAGGCAAGACATTACATTGGCACTGTCCTAGCTGCAAACGCTGGAATACGGTTAAACCTATACACGATATTGTTGAGGCATAGTAAGGAAATGAGTAATAATTCTCACATCATTGTTGCACTAGATTATGCAGATGAAAAATCAGCACTTAAGCTTGTAAATCAATTAGAGCCTGATAGCTGTCGCTTAAAAGTGGGTAAAGAAATGTTCACACGTTTAGGACCGCAGTTTGTTGAATCCTTAACCAATAAAGGCTTTGATGTTTTTCTGGATTTAAAATTTCACGATATCCCTAATACGGTTGCACGTGCTTGTGCCGCAGCTTGTGATCTCGGTGTGTGGATGGTCAATGTCCATGCCAGTGGTGGACGAAGAATGATGGAAGCAGCACGTGAAGAAATTGAAAAGTCTTCACACCAACCGTTATTGATCGCGGTAACGATTCTAACCAGCCTGGATACAGATGATATACATGAAATTGGTTATCAAGGCAGTCCTGCCGAAAATGTTCACAACCTTGCAAGCCTAACGCATCAAGCTGGATTAGATGGAGTTGTGTGTTCACCTAAGGAAGTAGCCAGTTTACGCACAACATTATCGGATGATTTTCTTTTGGTAACGCCCGGTATTCGCCCGGCAGGATCAGCTGCCGATGATCAACGTCGTACCATGACACCTGCAGATGCGATTAAAGCTGGTTCCAGTTATTTAGTGATGGGCAGACCGATTACGCAAGCGGATAATCCGATGGATGTTTTGATTACAACTGAATCGGAAATAGCCAGCCTGAATTAGCACAAGCGCTATCAGGTAAACAATTCCGACGCATTGTGCAGCGAAGCGTAACCCTAAGGAGGAATTGTTTATCTGATAGCGCGAAATAACGACACATAGCATTGTCAGTAGTTTACCTACAGAAGAATCAGTAATTGCTCCCACGATTATATCTTGATCCCAAAGCCTAATTTCCCTATTGTTACATCCATCGGCAAGGAGCCGATAACTATTTTCATAACATGGAGGTTTACAATGAAGTTATTTAATCTAATTGGTGCCATCGCACTTCTTACCGCAACATCTGTTTTTGCTGTACAACCTGTCGATATCAATACCGCTGATGCTAATATGCTTGCAACATCCATTACCGGTATTGGTCCATCAAAGGCACAAGCGATTGTCGCTTACCGCAGTAAAAATGGTCCATTCCAATCAATTGCTGATCTTGCCAAAGTAAAAGGTATTGGTAGCAAGACAGTCATTAAGAATCAGAAAAACCTGAAAATCGGCTCTACGGGTAAACCATAAAGCCAAATTAATACTGATTAACGACAAGGATGTCGTTTTTGTCGGTATATCTGCCGGGAAAGTAGTAACAGGGATGGTTTATTATGATTACCGGCTTTTGGATGGACGCTTCGGCGTCCATTCTTCTAGTCAATTAGCCCGTTTGGGCTAACAAATTCCTTATCCAACAATACGCTAATATCTTGTATAATAAGCCCAATAACTAAAATTAATTTTCATATTGGTATATATAAGAAATGATTATCTTCGTAACCGGTGGTGCTGGATTTATTGGTTCGGCCGTTATTCGTCTTTTGATTGCAGAGACAGAACATACTGTCATTAATATCGACAAATTAACCTATGCAGGTAATCTGGACTCATTATCTGATATTGATAGTCATGAACGTTATCACTTTGAACAAATTGATATTTGTGATCAGACCAGGATTTCTAAAATATTTGATCACTACCAACCAGATGTGATTATGCATCTTGCTGCAGAATCGCATGTTGATCGTTCTATCACTGGCGCCGCAGACTTTATTAATACTAATATTAATGGCACCTTTGTTTTACTCGAAGTGGCAAGAAAATATTGGTCGGATCTTGACGAAAATAAAAAAAATACATTTCGTTTTCACCATATCTCAACAGATGAAGTATATGGCAGTCTAGATAATGGCGGGCTATTTACGGAAGATACAGCGTATGATCCAAGTTCACCTTATTCAGCGAGTAAGGCTGCATCCGATCATCTAGTGCGCGCATGGCATCGGACTTACGGTATGCCGGTTTTACTCACTAACTGTTCTAATAATTATGGTCCATATCAGTTTCCTGAAAAATTAATACCCTTAGTCATATTAAATGCATTGCAGGGGAAACCACTGCCAATTTATGGCGAAGGCAACCAGATACGTGATTGGCTCTATGTGGATGATCATGCGCGTGCCTTATATAAGGTGATAACGGAAGGTGTGATAGGCGAGACGTATAATATTGGCGGCAATAATGAGAAAACCAATATGGAAGTGGTCACCACCATTTGTAAAATTTTAGATGAACTCGTTCCAGAACATCCAGCAGGTGTATCGCAATACAGTGATTTAATAACCCATGTCGCTGATCGTCCTGGCCATGATTTACGTTATGCGATTGACGCAACAAAAATTGATAATGATCTGGCATGGTCACCGGATGAAACATTTGAAACAGGCTTAAAGAAAACCGTCGACTGGTATTTAAATAATGCAGTCTGGTGCCAACGTGTACAGGATGGTTCGTATCAAGGTGAGCGACTTGGTTTAGTAGAAGGGAGTGAATCATGAGCCGTAAAGGAATTGTATTAGCGGGTGGTTCAGGTTCGCGCCTTTACCCCTTGACCAGTTCAATCAGCAAACAGCTATTACCGGTTTATGATAAGCCGATGGTGTACTACCCGATCGCCACACTCATGCTAGCCGGTATTCGTGAAATCCTGTTAATATGTATGGGTAGCCAACTTGGTTTATTTAAAAATCTTCTTGGCGATGGCAGCAAGTGGGGTATTGAAATCACTTATGCTGTGCAAGATGAGCCAAACGGCATTGCTGAAGCCTTTATTATTGGTGATGATTTTATTGGTAATTCTTCAGTCGCATTAAACCTGGGTGACAATATATTTTATGGGCATGGCCTGGAGCAGTCGTTGCAAGAAGCCACGAATCATAGCGATGCAACCGTATTTACCTATCACGTCCGTGATCCAGAACGTTACGGTGTAGTGGGTTTTGATAGTGATGGCAAGCCCTCATCCATTGTTGAAAAACCATCGCAGCCGGAATCAAATTATGCGGTAACAGGCTTATATATGTACGGAAATGATGTTGTCGAGATTGCAAAATCTATTACACCATCAGCGCGAGGTGAGTTGGAAATCACCGATATTAATCAGCGTTATCTGGAAGAAGGGCGATTGAGTGTTGTGAAATTAGGCCGTGGTTCTGCTTGGCTTGATACAGGCACACTTGAAAGTTTAAATCAGGCCGCAAACTTTATTCAAACGGTTGAACAACGACAAGGCCTTAAAATATGTTGCCCGGAAGAAATAGCCTGGCGAATGAAGTTTATTACGGGCGAACAAATGCTGTCATTATCAAATTCAATGGGTAAATCTGATTATGGGCAATACTTAAAAGAAATCCTGGAATCAGATTTACAATGAACGTGATAAAAACAGAAATTGAGGATGTACTTATTATAGAACCGAGAGTGTTTTCTGATGCGCGCGGTTTCTTCTATGAATCTTATAACAAAGCACGTTATCAGGTCGAGGTTATTAATAAAGAATTTGTGCAGGATAATATTTCTGTTTCAAAGAAAAATGTCTTACGTGGATTGCACTATCAATTAGAACAACCACAAGGAAAGCTGGTTAGTGTTCTTGAAGGTGAGGTGTTTGATGTCGCCGTTGATATTCGTAAAGGTTCGCCAACATTCGGTCAATGGGTTGGTGTGATACTTAGCGCAGAGAATCGTCGTCAATTTTACGTGCCTGAAGGTTTTGCGCATGGTTTCTGTGTCATGAGTAACACCGCTATTTTTAGTTATAAATGTACGGCGGGTTATCGGCCAGATGACGAGCATACTTTATTGTATTCTGATCCAAGTATTGGTGTTAACTGGCCTTGTGAGTCACCGAATTTATCAGACAAAGATAAAGAAGGCTTGTCATTGGTTGATCTTGAATTTTACTTACCAACATACAAAGGTTAAGTAAAAAGCATGAAGATATTACTTGTAGGGGGCACTGGGCAAGTTGGTAGTGAAATTCGCTTAGTCTGTCATAATAAAAACATAACATGTATATCGCCTTCATCCTCTGAACTTGATATCACCGACAAAGCATCTGTTCATTCCATTATTAAAAATAATCTTCCACTGGATTTTATTGTTAACGCCTCGGCTTATACAGCAGTTGATAAAGCGGAAGATGAGGTTGAGTTGGCATACAAGATTAACCGTGATGGACCACTTCAGCTAGCTGAAGTCTGTGCGCAAAATACTATTCCACTTCTCCATATATCGACGGACTATGTTTTCGATGGCAGTGCTTCAACACCATATAAAGAAAATGATGCAACGTCTGCATTAGGTGTGTACGGGCAGAGTAAACTGGAAGGTGAATTTGCCGTTCGTGATATTTTGCTTGAACATATTATTTTACGTACGGCATGGGTATATGGTGCGCAGGGTAACAATTTTGTAAAAACCATGCTCAAGCTAGGTCGTCAAAGAACCGAGTTAAATGTTGTGAGTGATCAGTTTGGATGTCCTACTGCAGCGGTCGATATTGCGGAAACTGTTGTCAATATTATTACTCAAATGCGTTATAAGCCTGATAGTAGGTGGGGCACTTATCACTTTTGCAGTGGTGATAGCACGCATTGGGCAGACTTTGCCAAGGCTATTTTTACTGACGCTAAATGCCTGGATTCTGAGTATCCGAGTGTTGCGGTTAATTCGATATCGAGCAGTGAGTATCCTACCAAAGCGGCACGACCCCATTATTCTGTTTTAAGCTGTACAAAAATTGAACAATTATTCGCTATAGCAGCTCCAACCTGGCTTTCATCTTTGCAGCGAGATATTCCTAACATACTGAAAAATATATAAATAAAATCAATATAAAACCGTTTATTTTCCTCTCTTTTATTGCCTTTTCTTCCTAAATTTGTTCTAATTTCATCACTGTTCATATATTGAACGCTATCGACCACAGCAGTGGCAGCATAATCAGAGAAAACTATAAATGACTGATTATAAAGGGAAATTAGACAAGGCTTGGTACCTGATTTACGCCAAACCGAATCAAGAAATCGTTGCTCAACAACAGCTTGAGCGACAAGGTTACACGACCTACCTTCCCATGATTATGAATGCAAAGCGCCGAAATGGCCGCCGTCGCTACGTTGAAGAACCTTTTTTCCCTCGATACCTGTTTATTCATCTTGATCAGACCAATGATAATTGGTCGCCCATTCGCTCAACGATGGGGGTATCTTCGATTGTTCGTTTTGGTATGCAGCCTGTCTCCGTTAGTGATGAAGTGATTGAATTCATCAAACAACGTGAAAACCCGGATGGGCTACACGAAGTTCAGGATGAATTGACTCAGGGTGACAATGTACGAGTATTGGATGGCCCGATGATGGGACTTGAAGGCGTATTCGTTGCCAAAACCAGTGAACAACGCGTGATGTTGTTATTAGATCTGATGGGCAAAACCACCCGCGTACAAATTGATGTTGATGCCATTGAGGTTGTTGCCTAGTGGACGTCAAAGAAACCAAGCAAGAACAAATGACACTCGAAGTTCTCGATGCAGTAGGGCGCAAGAGTGATATTAGTCAGCGACATTTAGCCCAAGAGTTAGGTGTCGCTTTAGGGCTTGCTAACTCCTATTTAAAACGTTGTGTACGCAAAGGACTGATTAAGATCAGTGATGCGCCTGCGAATCGTTATTTGTATTACCTAACGCCAAAAGGCTTTTCAGAAAAAAGCCGACTAACTGCACGTTACTTGCGAAATTCATTTTCGTTTTACCGTGAAGCAGGGGATTCCTGTTTGCAAGCTTATAGTCAGTGTAAAGAGAATGGTTGGAAAAAAATAATTTTATGTGGCATTTCTGATTTAGCTGAGATTGCTATTTTGCGTTCCTATGATGCCGATGTGAATGTTGTTGGTGTTTATGAACCACATACAGAGCATCAACGGTTTATTAATAATGATGTTTTTCGTGATCTGGATAATTTGCCTGAGCATGATGGGTTTTTAATTACAGATTTAAACGCGGCAAAAGTAAGTTATGAATATCTTGCTAGTAAAGTCGGCGCAGAAAAGATAATTGTTCCAGGCGTTTTGCGTTTGGATTTACAAGAAGCCCAGTAAAAAATAATTTAATTATTTTTTACTGTTAGTTATAGCCTATGCGGAGCATGAAAGTGCACTGTAGGGC
>JALTKS010000100.1 GCA_027006175.1 Gammaproteobacteria bacterium | reverse complement strand
GGTTTTTAAGATAAAAGCGAGACAATGCTTTCAATCAGTTTTTTACCCGGAACCGGTTTTTCTAAAACGAGGTCATAAGATTTATGCATGCTCTCAGTAATACCTTCTTTCTCATGGTAGCCACTTACCAGTGCGATCTTGATATTTGGATAAGATGCGCGAACTTTTTCAGCAAGCTCATAGCCATTCATTCCAGGCATAATCACATCGGTAAGAACCGCTGAATAGTCTTTTGCAGTTAGCATGTCCAGGGCTTCATTGGCATTATTGGCGATATCGACATCAAATTTGGCAATTTGTAATATTTTAGCGGTAAGACCAGCAAGCAGTGGATCGTCATCAACAACCAGAACAGTATGGTTTTGCCCGGTAGCCTGAGTGTTATTGCTTTGTTCTGTCGCAGGATTGCTTTCTTCTGAAACATTTTGTCGAGGGAAGTAAATATTAAATACAGTGCCTTTGTTCAGCTTAGATTTAACTTTAACCGAGCCATTCGAGCGTTGAACAAAACCATATACCTGACTTAAGCCAAGCCCTGTGCCTGATTCGCCTTTTGTTGAGAAGAAAGGATCAAATATTCTCTGTAATGTGGTTTCGTCCATTCCATGACCGCTGTCTTGTATGGTTAAATGTACAAACTCACCTGCGGGCAACTCCAGCGCTTCGGCTTGCTTTACAGACAGGACTTCATTGTGAGTGGTGATGGTTAATTTCCCTTTTTCACCGATAGCATGTTTTGCATTGATGCAAATATTGAGCAATGTATTTTCAAAATCATTGCTGTCGATAAATGTATTCCATAATTTTTCATCAAGGTTTATGTCTAGCTGTACGCTGGCGGTTAATAATTTTTCCAGTATCGGTATCGACTCCGATATACATTTATTAATATTAGTTGTTTCGGCACCCGAGGTGTCCTTCTTGCTGAAAGACAAAAGTTTTTTAGTTAGTTTGATGCCATTCTGACAGGCTTTTTCTATTGTTTCGGCATAGTGTAGTAAACCGGGTTGTTGTTGAAGGCCTTGAGTCAGAAGTTCCGTATAGCCGGTGATCACACCCAGCATATTATTGTAATCATGCGCGATGCCACCGGTTAGTTTGCCAAGTGCTTCAAGTTTAAGTGTGTGGCGTATTGTTTCTTCAGAGTTAAGGTGTTCACTAAACTGAATTTCTTTTTCAATCACCTGCTGGCTGCCAATCAAATTTCGAATTCGTGCAATCAGTTCTTCTTCAATAATAGGTTTGGTGACATAGTCGGTAATTCCCATGTGGTATAAGCTGATACGTCTTGATGTGTCATCAAATGCGGTAATTGCCAATATGGGGACATCACCTTTGGTGCCATTGAGTCGGCGAATTTTATTAATTAATAAAACGCCACTGATAGAGCCGGCAAGAATAATATCGGTGACGACAAGGTGGTAATGGTTTTTAAGAAACGCCTGCCAGGCATCTTCGGCATTTTCAAAAGAATCAACTTCCAGCTCTCTGGCTCTGAAAATAGCAGATACCAATTCCCGTTGTGATTGTTGATCTTCAATATACAGAACTCTTCCAGAGATAGGTTCATTTACCTGATTAAAGCGTTCTATAAAGTTGACGAGTTCATGAACTTTGTCCTTTGAAAAAATATCAGTTATGCCCGCATCGATCGCATCTTGCATGATTTCCTGATTATCTTTGGATGTCAGTAAGACGATGGGGGTATGCCGATAGTTTTTTATTTTTCTGATTTTTTTACTGAGCTCAAGACCATCCATATCATCCATATAGAGGGAAAAGCAAATACAGTCGAAGTTATCTTTTTCCAGGTATTCCAGTGCTTCAGTGCCGGTGCTGGCAAAGACATGATCAATCGCTGAGTCATTCATTACTTTTGAAATGATCTTTTTAAAGACGGTAACGCGATCAATAATTAATGTTTTCAATGGCTGAGCTCAAGAGTAGAGTATATTAATTTTTATTAAGTCATTAATTGGTTTTAAGTGATATATTCTAGCAGTATGCTGTGAATTTATTTAATTTCTTATTTTTATAATGGTAATTGCGTAGCCATAGGGTAGTATTTTAGTCAGGTATAGGGGAGGCTGGCCTCTAAAGCGACTATGTTATATCTTGTAAGGCTATATTGTATTTCGTTTGTGCAATTAGGATAAGGAAATCATTAACGAATGAAGCTGAACACGATTGTACAGGCAATGACCATTACGCTCATCGTGACCGTAATGGGCGGGCTTTATTTCCTTTATCAACAATGGAACGAATCTATCCATGATGAGTCACGTCACCATGCCAGTTCAACGATCAGTAATCTTCATGATGAAATAAGTATTTATCTTGAGGTTCAGGCTAAGCCAGTTAAAACATTGGCTCAATTACCAGCAACATTAGCGGTTCTGGATACTGGTTTGCCGGTTGATTATCAACAAGCCAACCAACTACTCGACACCTTTTGTTCTACGCTAGAGGCACTGACCTGTTACATCATGGATGCTAAAGGCACGACGATTGCTTCAAGCAACCGTAATTCGCCGAAGAGTTTTATCGGTAAGAACTATTCCTTTAGACCCTACTTTAAGAAAGCTATTAAAGGCAAACCATGTGTTTATTTAGCCCTGGGTGTGACATCAAAGAAGCGCGGGATTTATTTTAGTCACCCTGTTTTTAAAGGTAATGACATTGTCGGTATTGTCGTTATTAAAGTTTCGGTAAAACGGTTGGAACAAAAGTTTGCTAATTTATCCGGTATTGCTGTTCTGGGTGATCAAGCTGGAACGGTCTTTGCCACGAATAATAAGAAATGGTTATTTAAAAGTTTATGGGAAACGTCTGGCGAAGACTCAAAGGCGTTGGATTCTAATCGTCAATTTGGCAATACATCACCTGTTTCACTGGGGATAACCAGAAATACTGACAATGAGGCAATTGATATTGATGGCAATTACTATCTATTAAGAGAAAGAGTCATAGAACGAATCCCA
>JALTKS010000099.1 GCA_027006175.1 Gammaproteobacteria bacterium | reverse complement strand
AGCCACGTGGTATTCGCACACTGGACGATGGACAACGCCAGGGTTACAACACATTGGTTTACAGCGAATCCGAAGTAGAACGTATTGGTCGTAATGCGTTTGATATTGCAATGAAACGTGATCGCCGTTTATGTTCAGTGGATAAAGCCAATGTCCTTGAAGTCACCGAAATGTGGCGCGACGTTATGATTGATATTTCCAAAGACTATCCTGAGGTTGAATTAAACCACATGTACGTGGATAACGCGGCAATGCAATTAGTTCGCGCCCCCAAACAGTTTGATGTAATGGTGACGACCAATATGTTTGGCGACATTCTTTCAGACTGTGCCGCCATGTTAACGGGTTCCATTGGCATGTTGCCATCGGCTTCTCTTGATGCAAGTGGTAAAGGCATGTACGAACCGATTCATGGTTCCGCGCCGGACATTGCCGGTGAGAACAAAGCGAATCCATTGGCAACTATTTTATCGGTAGCGATGATGTTGCGTTATACCTTTGACAAGGCGGACGATGCGCAGCGTATTGAAGATGCGGTTGGTTCTGTTCTCGATCAGGGATTGCGTACGGTTGATATTAGTTCGGATGGCATGACGGTTATTGGTACGGCTGAAATGGGTGATGCGGTTGTGGCTGCGATGAGAGCTGGTAAGTAAAGTTAATGTGATTAGGTTTGGTTCGCTGCATGGGTGCGCAAAGGTCACCTCCACGCTGAGTGCTTGACGTCGGCGAACTTAACACCTAATGAGGCTGGCGTAACCCTAATACAACCTAAGGTTTCAGGTGATTTATTGAAACATGTTGAATTAAATTAAAGACTGAAAAACACAGAATTAAATAGTTAGGAGTTAAGAAAATGCGTACAGGATTAATCGGTTGGCGAGGAATGGTGGGTTCGGTGCTCATGCAACGAATGCGCGAAGAAAACGATTTTGATTTAATCGATCCGGTTTTCTTCACCACATCACAAACAGGGCAAGCCGGTCCTGACGTAGGTAAAGATGTGCCAGCACTGAAAGACGCCAATGACATTGCCGAATTGTCAGCGATGGAAGTCATTATCTCCTGTCAGGGTGGTGGTTACACTGAAGAAATTTATCCTAAATTACGCGCATCCGGCTGGAAAGGTTACTGGATTGATGCGGCTTCTTCATTACGCATGGAAGATGAAAGCGTCATCGTACTTGACCCGGTTAATATGGATGTTATTAAAGATTCGTTGGCGAAGGGTGGTAAAACCTTTGTTGGCGGTAACTGTACCGTTAGCTTAATGTTGATGGCGATTGGTGGTTTGTTTAAACAAAATCTGGTTGAATGGATCAGCCCCATGACCTACCAGGCAGCATCGGGTGCAGGCGCCAAGAATATGCGCGAGCTGATAAAACAAATGGGCGCAATCCATGATGATGTAAAAACGCTGGTCGATGATCCGGCTTCAGCAATTCTGGATATTGACCGACAGGTCACTGATTTCCTGCGCGGTGATGAATATCCGCTTGACCAATGGGGAGTGCCATTGGCGGGAAGTTTAATTCCGTGGCTGGATTCGCAGCTTGAAACAGGTCAAACCCGTGAAGAATGGAAGGCACAGGTCGAAACCAACAAAATTCTTGGTACTTCAGCGAATCCAACACCGATTGATGGCATTTGTGTTCGAATCGGCGCAATGCGCTGCCATAGTCAGGCAATGACTATTAAGTTAAACAAAGATGTGCCATTGGATGAGATTGATAATATCCTTGCGCAAGCCAATGATTGGGTGAAAGTTGTACCAAATGACCGTGATATCAGCATGAAAGCGCTTACACCCGCTGCTGTAACGGGGACATTGGATGTACCTGTAGGGCGTTTGCGTAAATTAACTATGGGTAATGATTATTTATCGGCGTTTACGGTGGGTGATCAGTTGTTATGGGGCGCAGCGGAGCCTCTACGTCGTATGTTAAGAATTTTGCTTGAGCAAAAATAAATATAATTTCTTATAAAACAATTACTTAATAGGAATACAAGGTTTATTAACGAATCACCGGCTGGGCTTCGCTCGGCCGGTTTTATTCTAAAACGCTCACTTTTTGCTTTTAAATCGTCTGAATGTTGATTTAATCACAGTTTCAGCCGTGAAATTTGTAAAATGCTATCTATAATGTATAGTTACAAGAACTATATAAAGGTCATTCTAGTTGTTGGCCTATAACTCTGTGAAAACAGGGATCAGATTGTCACTGTTAGCGTCTCAGTGCAGTCGATAATTATAATGAATAGATGATGGAGTAGGGACGTTGCGCAAACTCAAAATATTTTTTACCACGTTGATCTGCCTGTTGGCTTCGAATGTTGCTTTTACCCTCGGGGTTGGTGGTATCGAAGTAAAATCAGCACTAAGTGAACCGCTCAATGCTGAGATTCAACTGTTTTCAGTTCGGCCAGGTGAAGGCGACAATATTCGTGTCTCACTTGCTACACTAAAAGAGTTTACTGCGGCAGGGATTGATCGTCCTTTACACCTTTCATACCTGAAATTTAAAGTGATCGAAAAAGGGGATGGAAATGCCTACGTTAAGGTGTACTCCGACCGTCCTATTCGTGAGCCATTTCTTGATTTCCTTGTTGATATTGATTGGCCAAGTGGTCGTTTATTGCGTGAATACACCTTGTTACTTGACCCGCCTATTTTTGCACAACGTAAAGCGGCGCCAGTACAAACACCGGTTGTTGCAGCACCAACCCGTATTATTCGTGAAGAAAAACCAGCCCCTGCCCCTGTCACTTTTGCTACAGCGCCTGTTCCTTCGGCACCTGTTGTAACACGTAGTCGCGAAGATGATTTATTCCCTCGTATCGAAATTGATGCAGTGGCTGCGCCAGAATTAGATCAATCACCTCGTGTTGTTGCGAAACCGGCATATACGGGCGATACGTATAAAGTTAAGAAGAGCCAAACACTTTGGTCGATAGCCGAGGCAATTCGTCCGGACGATAGTATTGGTGTGTCACAAATGATGCTTGCCTTGCAAAAGGAAAATCCTGAGGCGTTTTCAAATAATAATATTAATGGCTTGAAATCGGGAGTTGTTTTACGCGTACCCGATTTAACGGATATTCAAGCGATTGATCGTGCTGATGCCGTTAGATTAGCACGACAACAAAATCTAGCGTGGCGCGATGCTCAAACTAATTTAACAAGCTCAGCCACGCCAACTGGGACAACTAAAACAACGACGGCTTCAACAAGTAAGTCTTCAATCGCGCCGAAAACAGTCGAGTCGACCGTTAAACTTGTAACACCTGATTCTACGTCAACGGGTTCACAAGGTGTTGGTGAAGATGATGCAGCTTCTTCAGAAAAATTGGCGCTCGCAAATGAACAAATCGCATCTAAAACGAAAGAAAATGATGAGCTTCAAAGCCGTGTTAAGTCGTTAGAAGATCAAATAGGTTCAATGGAGCGTTTGCTTGAGCTAAAAGATGATTCTCTTTCTGAGTTACAAAGTAAATTAACGGATTCGAGCAAAGCAGCCCCAGCTGTTGTTGAAACAACACCTGAGCCAGTTGTTGAAGAAAAACCAGAACCTGTTAAATCGGTTGTTAAGCCGGTTGTGCCGGACAGCAATAAGATTAATCCTTATGCTCTGGATGAAATACCAAAGGTGAAGACACCAGACGTTAAGCCTAAGCCTCCTGTTGCAGCCAAACCGGTTGAATCTCACCAAGAACCTGGTTTGTTTGATGATCCAATGATTCTTGGGGCAATGATTGCCGTATTGATTGCAATACTTGTGGTGGTTTGGTTAATCATAAAACGTCGTCAAAATAATATGCAGTTCCCTGAAAGTATTCTCTCGGGTAAACCAGCTGCTTCAACAACGACGACAACGCCGAATGCAGAAACAAGTTTATTGAGTGATTTTGCACCGAGCGCAATGGATGGTGCGCTGGAATCTGATTCCAGTGAAGTTGATCCTTCGGCCGAGGCAGATGTTTACATTGCCTATGGTAAGCATCAACAAGCTGAAGAGCTATTACTTGCTTCAATTGAACAAGAGCCGGATAGACTGGATCTTCGATTGAAGTTGATGGAAGTTTACCATGCAACTGGCAATGCTGAGTCGTTCCTGGCACATGCAACCCAGCTTAATAATTCAATGGATGATCAAAATACTGCTCTGTGGGATAAAGCAGTTGTAATGGGTCGTGAACTTTGCCCTGGTAATGAATTATTTGGTGCAGATGAATCAGCAAGTGAAGATGACTTTTCTGATCTTGAAGGTATCAGTGATGACCTGGATGATGATCTTGATTTAAGTCTTGATATGGATGATGTCACATCAGCTGCTGATAGTGATTCGGAGAAATTAAGCGTTGATAGTGATGATGAATTATCACTTGATATGGAGCTTGAATCATTTGAGTCTGGTTCTGACACAGACGAGGATGATGACTTAACATTAGAGATGGATGAGCTTTCTCTGGAAATAGATGATGTAACTGATACGACCACAAGTGAAGAAACGCCTACAGAGGAACCAGAGCAAGCAATTGACTTTGGGGATTTGGAGCTTGAACTAGATGATAGTGACACAGCTACCGATACAGGTTCAGATGAGCTCGTTTTAGACGAACCAGACGTGAGTGAGCCAGAAGCTAAAATTGATGATGACAGCCTGAATTTAGATGCTGACGTCGATGATGCCATGCTGGGTATGGATGAGGTTGCTACCAAGCTTGATCTTGCAAAGGCTTACATTGATATGGGTGACCCTGACGGTGCTCGAGCTATTCTTGATGAAGTACTAACAGAAGGTAGTGAGGATCAACAATCAGAAGCAAAAGGTCTGATTGATCAGCTTTAAAAATATTTTAGCAGTATCAACAACCGGCACTCTGATGCCGGTTGTTTGCGTTTGGAATCATGCATCCTTTTATTAAAATTATTTGTTTATTCGTCATTATTGGCATGCTGGTTGCGTTGAGCCCTGAGCGCGTTATTATTATTGCTGTTTCTTTATTTTTACTCATTGCTCTAAAAGGACGACATTATTGGCAAGATGTTTGGCGAATGTGTTGGCGAATGAAGTGGTTATGGTTTTCGCTTCTTGTTCTTTATGGCTGGTTTATTCCAGGTAGTCCGGTGATTTTTTCAGACACTATTCCATTGGTATTAATTCCGAGTAGTGAAGGTCTGGTTATCGGTATATTAAGAGCGCTAGTTTTATTAAATATTGTCACTGCGGTGGTGTTAATTATTAAATCGACAAGCAAAGAAGCGTTGATAGTATCTATTATGTGGTTAATAACACCGTTCAAATTATTTAAAATAGATACCGGCGTATTTGCAGCACGTCTGGTATTAACTATGGAACGGGTTACAGAGAAAGAATCTGAAATCAAAAAATCATTGCAGGCAAAACAAAAAACGGGCTCTTTTGTTCAGCGAGGGATTGATACGGTGGCTGGTTTATTAATAGACGTTGAGCAGCAGGCGAGAAAGACACCTGATATTTCAGTTTCATTACCTTACATCAAAATGCCAGCACCAACACAATGGCTAATCCCTATCGTGTTGTTTGTCATACTGTATCTGATATGAAGAAAATTGCTCTTGGAATAGAATATGATGGTTCTGCTTACAATGGTTGGCAGAGTCAAAAACATGGTTATGGTGTTCAGCAAGCCGTTGAAAAGGCAATATCAACGGTTGCGGATCAAGAGATCAGTGTTATTTGTGCCGGACGTACCGACACAGGTGTACATGCATTAGGGCAAGTTATTCACTTTGAAACAACGGCTGAACGTAGTGAACGTTCATGGGTGCTTGGTGCTAATGCAAACCTGCCTAAAGATGTATCAGTGCATTGGGCAAAACCGGTTGATGAGCATTTCCATGCAAGGTTCTCAGCGTTGAACAGACGTTACCAGTATATTATTTTGAATCAATTTTCTCGTCCGGCTATTTTGTCCAGACGTGTCACATGGCAAGGAAAACCACTTGATATTGAGCGCATGTCTAAAGCGGCAGCGTCATTAATTGGAGAACATGATTTTAGTTCCTACCGGGCAGTAGCATGTCAGGCAAAAAGCCCAATTCGTACAGTCCATCAGCTTTCGGTGAAACAGAAAGGTCGGTTTATTTGTATAGATATTTGTGCCAATGCCTTTCTTCATCATATGGTGAGAAATATTGCTGGCGTACTCATGGCGATAGGGATGGGCGAACAGGAAATTGACTGGGCTGAACAAGTCCTGGCACATAAAGACAGAAAGTTAGGCGGAGTCACTGCTGCACCTGATGGTTTGTATTTTATGAATGTTGCCTATCCTGAAGAATTTGCGATACCAGAAAAAAGTGGCACGGGTTTAATTATTTAGCCTTTCTTTGCAACATTGTTATAGCCCATAAATTCAGGTTCTTTCCTTTCAAAGACACGTGAGCGGTTGCGGCGTTCAGATAAGCGGCGTTCCATTTTATCCCATAATAGGTTGCGCCAGTTTAAACTGCGGCGATCATTATTTCCGGCACGATATTCAAATTCTCTAATAAGAACGGGTTTACCGTTTAGTCTTTTTCCATGTAGCTTTTTAATTGCTTTTAATGCCACCTTATCGGATTCAATATTGACGTGCGCATAATAATAAACAGACGCATCAAATTTTAGTTTTCGTAATGATAATGTCGCTTGCTTACCATAACTACCCAGAAATTTTTGAAGTTCATGCTGTCTTGTCCCAGCACTGATATTGCCTATGAAAAGTTCCATTTTCATCCCCCCTTAATTGGACGTTTTTAGCATAACTGGCACTTAAACAGATGAAAAGACCTAATCGAAACTTTCACCCATGGTTTTTGCTTTATTGGCGGTGATTAAGTTACAGGTTTCAGAATCTGTATCGTAACAAATGACGACTTTACCATCAGTAAGTTGTTGATGAACCTGGCTAATCATAGTAGAGCGACTTACCTCAAATTCACCGTAATTTGTTCCCTCACGATCAATGAACTCTTCGATGAGTGCGATTAATGTAGATTCTTTAATTTCTTGATAGGGAATAAGCATTGTTTATATAAAATGTCTGTAAGTGTTCGGGAGATGATAGACGTTATTGGCGTTAGAATACAATAATCCAAAGAATCAATATGTTAGAGTATATAAAATAAAAACGGGCACCAGAAAGGTGCCCGCAGAAGGGTACACGGTCTCAATGAGGAGGAGGCACGTGCACCACACTTGCCGATACTAGGTGACTAGTATCTAAGGTCAGAAGTAGTATAGGAAATCACATTGTTATGAGAAATAGCACATAAGAGCTAGTTATTATTGGTTAGTGCAAGTTCATCTTTTAATCGTTCTAATAATAAGTTAAGTACCTGATAATGGTACAAAAGGAAGAATAAATGAAGGTATTAATAGCTGATGATCATGCCCTTATTCGTCAAGGCATGGTGCATGCGTTACGAAATAATTCAATTGCTGACACAATCGTTGAGGCTGAAGATAGAGAAACTGTTTTAGCACAGTTGCAACAACATGCCGATATAGATGTGGTTTTGCTGGATTTGTTTATGCCTGGCGCGAAGGACTTTGATTTACTCATACATATCTGTAACAACTATCCTGATATTCCTATTATTGTTGTTTCTGCTGCAGAAGAACCAGAGTATATGCGGAAATCGATTGATTTGGGGGCAAGCGGTTTTATTCCTAAATCAGCACCAATGGAAATAATGTTGAGTGCTATCCAATTAGTTAAAAGTGGTGGCACCTATATCCCTGCAGATATGATGCAAGCTAAGTCAGATTCTTCAGAAGATCGTATCCCACAACCTGCAGAGATGAATATGCAGGAAATTGAAGAAAATGAATTAATAGTAAAGTCAGCAGAAAGTTTAACAAAGCGTCAGAGTCAGGTCCTGGGCCTGATGGCGAAAGGACAAGCAAACAAAGAAATTGCCAGAGAGTTAGGTGTATCTGAACATACCGTCAAGATTCATGTTACTGCAATCTTACGTTTATTTAATGCATCTAATAGAACAGAAGTTGTTGTAAAAGCCCGTAATGCACGGGTGCTACCTGATGATTAGAAGAGACTAACTACGCTTTTAGCGTGATTAGACATGACTTTAACTTCTCACCCAATCATTAAATTAACCACAGCAATATTTTTGTTGTGTTTTTCGCTATGGGGTTACACAGATACCACAACGAAAATAACAATGTTATTAAGTGGTGAGTCACGTCTTTATTATGATGCTGTTGATGGTGTTACAGAAGAACTGGATAGCATGTCTGGTTTAGACTATGAATTAACAACGATTAGTGATTTAGAAAACATTGATATAAAAGAAATTGGTAAAAAATCAGATTATATTATCGTCGTTGGAACCAAGGCACTGCGATTTATCACTTCTACAAAGCTACCCACCCCGACATTAAATATTCTGGTTTCAAAACGCACCTATCAATTTATTAGTAAGAACAGTAAATCAAAAAGAAACTATTCAGTTATTTATCTGGATCAGCCTGCTGAGCGTCTCATGTTGTTAGCAAAACTGGTTTTGAATAGCCGTGTTAATAACATTGGCATGTTATTTGGGCCGACATCTGTTTCAGAAAAACAAGATTATATTTCTGCGGCAAATAAATTGCGATTGAAACTTGTTAGTAAAGAAGAGAGTTCGGATAAAGCATCACTTGATGTTATTGAATCCTTAATAAAGGAAACAAGTGCGTATGTTGCCTTATATGATCGTGATGTACTGAATAGAAAGATAGCGAAATGGTTGCTGTACATGGCTAATGTGAATAGAAAGCCAGTGATAGCTTATTCGAGGTCTTATGTTGAAGCGGGGGCAGTCGCCGCTGTTTATACCACGCCAACAGATGCCGGACGAAGCGCTGCAAACTGGTTGTCTGAAAATATAAATAGTACCAGAAGGAAAATATGGAATCGATACCCGCAACGATTTACTGTTGATATAAACAAAAGAATCGCTACCAGGTTAAATTTGTCGATCGATAACCCGGATGTTATCAGTGCCAAGATAAAAGCAGCCGAGGTGAAAAATGATTGATCTAAGAATTTCTTCATGGGGCATACGCTTGCGTGTTGTCTTTTTAGCCATCATCCCGATTGCTATTGTTGCAACATTACTTGGTTACTACACAATTAATAGTCGAACCACAGAAATAAGAGATGGTTTAGAAGAACGTGGTAACTATCTGGCGAACAATATTGCGCCAGCACTTGAGTTTGGAGTGGTTGTTGGTAATGAGAGGATTATTGGGAATATTATTAACAGTATTATTAAAGAAAAAGATGTTGTCTATATGGGCGTGTTTAATAATACCGGTGATGTTATTTATGAAAAAGGCAAGAGTGAAAACGCATCAATAATTGACTCATCTGTTGCGGATAAAAACATAGAGATATTTAGAGCGCCAATATATCTAACCGGGATCAGGCAAGATGATCTCAATTTGTTACTTGAAGGTGATGCTACTGAGTCAAATAAGGAAATTATTGGCTGGGTAAGAGTTGCTCTATCAACGGATATATATGTTGAAAGGGAAAGAGTTGTTATAAAAGAAACACTAATAATCGTCCTAATCGGTCTTTTTGCCAGTTTGCTGTTGGCTTTATCAATAGGTAATTCAGTTATTGTTCCTATCAAGAACATGATGAATTTTGTTTCAAGAATGACGAGAGGGGAATTGTCGGGCCGTCTTGATGTTGATGAGGGTGGCGAAATAGGCAGATTACAAGACGGTATTAATATTATGGCGAATGAGATGGAGTCATCTCATGCCAAACTTGAATTACGTGTTGAGGAGGCTGTTTGTGAAGTACAAACGGTTGTTGATACGCTGCAAAAGAAAAACATTGAGTTAAGCAATGCGCGGCGTGAAGCGATGCAGGCGAAAGATGCCAAGTCAGAATTTCTTGCTAATATGAGTCATGAAATCAGAACACCACTTAATGCGGTGGTTGGTTTTAGTCGACAGCTTGCCAAACATGCCAGTGACGATAAGCAAATTGAGTATACGCGAACAATAAGCCGCGCCGTTACACAATTACTGACAGTAATCGATGATATTCTGGTTTTTTCAAAACTGGATTCAGGCAATATAGAAATAAAACCATCTGAATTTAGTGTGCGAGAGTACCTTGAAGATACGATATCGATGCTCAGCCCCGCAGCTCAGGATAAAAATATTGAGCTGGTGTTATTAATAGATTCGGATATGCCTGATGTCATCATGGCTGATCCATTAAGATTAACGCAGGTATTAACAAATTTACTCAATAACGCAATTAAATTTACAGACGAAGGTTCAATTATTTTACATGCACGTATGGACCCGGAGACTGACAGTGAATCAATTTTAATGTCAGTGATTGATACAGGTATTGGTATTAATGAAAACGCGCAACGAAAATTATTCAGGCCTTTTTACCAGGAGGACTCCAAAGCAACACGTAAAAGAGGTGGAACAGGCTTAGGCTTAATTATATCAAAGCAATTAATTGAGATGATGGGCGGTTCAGTATCATTTGAATCTGAAGCAGGCAAGGGCACTACTTTTAATGTTTCAGTACCCGTTGACATCATTAGCGAGTATTCGCCTGTCACTATCAATCTTCCTGAGTCAGCGGCAGTATTTTTACTTGATCCACACCATCACTCACGTCGATCATTGAGAAATAATTTATTACACATGAATGTGAAGACGTTTAGCCATGGAAACGTGGATACTTTACTTGATGGTTTATCGGTGTCTGATGGTAAGTCGATGGTGATTGTATCAGTGCCAGCAGACAGTGATTTGATTGCATTTAATAATGAATGTATTGAGCCGATTAGAAAAATATTTAATGGTAACGTATTAGTGTTACTCAGTAGTAATGATGGCAGTGATGAATTTATTGAATCAATTGATAAAAACACACATGTTTTAATGAAGCCTTTACGTGTGCGAACCCTGATGAAGGAGGTTGCACGTTGTTTTGATGTTGCCATTGGCACGGCTGTTAGTGAGACCAGTGAGAAAGTTGATAATTCACTATCACAATATCAAAACATCAAAGTGCTTGTTGCAGAAGACAACCAGTTTAATCGACTCTATATCAATGATCTTCTTGAAGGTTATGGGATAAAGGCTGACAGCGTCAATAATGGTAAGGAAGCAATCAATGCCTGTTTGCAAACAGGCTATGACATTGTCTTCATGGATTTACATATGCCCGATCTCGGTGGCACAGAAGCCGTTTCTATTATTAGGAATATGCAAGGTATTGCTGCTAAAACACCTATCATCGCTATTACAGCGGATGTTTTCGCAAATGATAATGATGCTTTGATTCATAAAGGTTTTACAGACTGTGTATTTAAGCCAATTGATGAGAAAAAATTAATAAATACGATTATTGAAAACTGTACTAACTCTGTTGGCATAACTAAATTGTCTGACAAGTTACCGACAGATTTAGTTGAAACATTAATAAATAATTTATGGATGCATAGCAGTGAACTGGATGATGAGCTTTCTCGTTACGACAATATGAAAGCACGAGAAACGGTACATAAATTATATGGCTTAATTTGCTATTTCGAATTAGAAAGCCTTAATCATGCCGTATTAAAAATACAAGAGGCATTAAAAAGTGATTTAATTGAGGAAGCGCGTTTTTATAAAAAAGATTTAAATAATCTTATCGAGGAAACAGTTACACAATTAAGAGAACTCAATGAAGTATCTAAAACCTAGCGTTCGTTCTGGTTTGTCATAAAAGATTAATATTTCTGTCATAGGGCGTTCACTGAAGCGATTCATTCTTCCAATCGTGTACTTTTGCACAAGTTTATTGGAGAAAACAATGAATCTATACATTAAAGAAATGATGGATAACAGTGCGTTGCTAATGACCGATCATGGTAGTGTTATTGCTACATTCGGTTCCATCGATGATGCGGTACAAGAATGTACAGACTGGTTACATGCAAATGATTGTTATGCCGATCACATGGAATGCTATTTTATGGAATAGCATTCCTGTTTTATATCAAGTTTATTGTAATACAAGATTTCGCCCACCTAGAAATAGTACCCAGAATAAAACAGTCAACCAATGCATAATGGTTGGCACCCATAGTGAACGTGAAAAAATGTAGCCAAGGCTACAAATCATCCCCAAGACAAAAACAATCAATAAAAACCAGGGATCAAGGAAAAAATTCTTTGCGCCAGGGTTAATGGTGAGCGCATTAAATGGATGCCAAATCACAAATATAATTGAGCTGAACAAACTTCGTTTTAAAATCTCTTTTGAGCCCTTTAATACAGTATCGTTGGGGATGAGTAAGCCTCGAAACACAGTTTCTTCAAACAATGATGGGAATATGAATAAGGTCAAAGGTAAAATATAAATCAGATCTGATTCAAGTGATGCAAATTTCAGTAAACCAGTAGAAAATCCGGTTGCCATGGCAAAAACAGCAAATAGAATAAAAAGACTGATTGATAGCATCGTTCGGTGTAACGGTGAGGTTTTGAAACCCGTTGCAAGATTGGTTTTGAAGTAAGAAAACATAGAATCGCCGCTCTTGTGATGATTTTTTTATTGTTTTTAGACTTATTAGTCTATTCAAGCCTATGTCAGTGTTGATTGGATAACAATAGCAGGTCTAAGTCACTATTTTATATATCAAAATTATTTCTGTTCGGCTAAAATACGCCAGATGACAACACGAATTAAAATATGCGGGATTACCCGTCCCGAAGACGGGCTGATTGCCGCTAATGCTGGCGCTGATGCGATTGGACTGGTGTTTTATCCTAAATCTCCGCGTGCGGTGACGATTGAGCAAGCACAGGCTATTTGCGCTGTTTTACCTGCATTTGTCACGGTCGTGGCGCTTTTTGTTGATGCGGAACACTTTGAGGTTGAAGATGTATTAGCATCTGTACCGGTAGATTTACTGCAATTTCATGGTTCAGAGACCCCCGCGCAATGTCAGGCATTCAATAAACCCTATATTAAGGCGATTCGTATGAAAGACGATGCGGATCTGGTGGATGCGGCAAGTCAATATAGTGCGGCAAGAGGATTATTGGTCGATACCTATCATCCTGATGAGGCGGGTGGCACGGGCGAAGTTTTTGACTGGGATCGCGTGCCAGATGGGCTCGATACGCCTATAATCCTCGCCGGTGGATTAGAACCGTCCAATGTGGCAATAGCAATCCAGCAAATGAACCCTTATGCGGTCGATGTCAGCAGTGGCGTTGAGCAGAGCAAAGGGATTAAAGATGCCGAAAAAGTTCGTGCCTTTGTGACAGCGGTTAATGCCGCGCAATAATGAGTTAAGTGAAATGAGTCAGCAAGACAGCATTAATGATTTTATGAATATGCCGGATGATCGAGGTCATTTTGGTCCCTATGGTGGTCGCTTTATTTCCGAAACCCTGATGGCAGCCATTGAAGAATTAACGGGCGCCTATGAAAGCGCGATGAAGGATCCCGCGTTTCTGGCTGAGTTTGATCATGATTTAAAACATTATGTGGGTCGACCATCACCGCTCTATTTTGCAAAAAGCTGGACGGAGAAACTGGGTGGCGCGCAAATCTACATGAAACGTGAAGATCTTAATCATACCGGTGCACATAAAGTAAATAACACCATCGGTCAGGCGCTGCTGGCAAAACGCATGGGTAAAAAACGTGTGATTGCAGAAACAGGCGCAGGTCAACACGGTGTTGCAACAGCCACAGTTGCTGCGCGTTTTGGTATGGAATGTGTTGTTTACATGGGCGCAGAAGATATTCAGCGTCAGGCACTGAATGTTTATCGCATGAAGTTATTAGGCGCAAAAGTTGTTCCTGTTGAATCGGGTTCAGCAACACTTAAAGATGCCCTGAATGAAGCAATGCGTGATTGGGTCACCAATGTTGATGATACCTTTTATATTATTGGTACAGTGGCGGGCCCCCACCCTTATCCTGCAATGGTACGTGATTTTCAAGCTATCATTGGCCGTGAAGCACGTGAGCAAATTCAACAACAAGCAGGGCGATTACCGGATGCATTAGTCGCCTGTGTCGGTGGTGGTTCAAATGCGATTGGTTTGTTTTATCCGTTCTTAAATGATGCCGGTGTAAAAATCATTGGTGTCGAAGCGGCGGGTGATGGTATTGAAACCGGTCATCATGCTGCACCACTCTGTGCCGGGCAACCGGGTGTATTACATGGCAACCGTACTTATCTGATGGAAGATCCTAATGGTCAAATTATTGAAACACATTCTGTTTCAGCAGGACTGGATTATCCCGGCGTTGGCCCAGAACATTCATGGTTAAAAGATGTGGGACGTGCTGAGTACGTTGCCATTAATGATGATGAAGCTCTGCAGGGCTTTCATGATGTCACAGGCATTGAAGGTATTTTGCCAGCACTTGAGTCAAGTCATGCTTTGGCGTATGTCACCAAGCTCGCACCGACCATGAAAAAAGATGAAATTATTATCGTGAATTTGTCAGGTCGTGGTGACAAAGATATTCATACAGTGGCCGCACGTGATGGGATTGAATTTTAATGATGAGTCGTATTGAAACAAAATTTATGTCGCTGCGTGAAGCAGGACGCAAAGCCTTAATTCCCTACGTGACTGCGGGTGATCCGGTTGCCTCGGTAACCGTTCCTTTAATGCATGACATGGTTAAAGCGGGTGCTGATATTATTGAACTCGGAGTACCGTTTTCTGATCCGATGGCAGATGGCCCAGTGATTCAAAAAGCCAGTGAACGTGCATTAGTACACAACATCAGTTTGCATGATGTCTTTGCAATGGTAAAAGAATTTCGAGAAACAGACACAGACACGCCTGTTGTTTTAATGGGCTATTTAAACCCGATTGAAGTCATGGGTTATGCCAAATTTGCTGAACTCGCATCAAGTGCGGGTGTTGATGCTGCACTGACAGTGGACTTACCTCCTGAAGAGGGCAGTGAATTTGTTGCAGAACTTGCCAGGTATCAAATGGATCCTATCTTTCTCATTGCACCCACCACCACAGATGAACGTATAGAAAAACTCTGCTCTGCTGCAAGTGGTTTTGTTTATTATGTATCTGTAAAAGGCGTGACCGGTGCAGCAACGCTGGATACGGGCGCGGTGGCAGATAAAATGGCAGCAATTCGTCGTCATACTGAGCTTCCGGTTGGTGTCGGTTTTGGTATTAAAGATGCTGATTCGGCCAGAAATATTGGTGCGGTTGCCGATGCAGTGGTTGTTGGCAGTGTGTTGGTGCGTCAGGCAGATGCTCATCAGGACAACCCTGAGGCCGTTTCTCCTGCAATTTGCGCTATTTTAGCTGAAATCAGGCAAGCGCTGGACAGTCTTTAATTGGGTAGAGGCACGGCGCGAAAACTGCGCTATAATTAGACTCCTACCTGAGATTAGTCAGGTAACATATTAATAAAGCTATAGAATATTATGAGTTGGTTTGAAAAATTACTTCCATCGAAGATAAGAACAGATAGTTCGAAGCGCAAGAGCGTTCCGGAAGGCTTGTGGACAAAATGCACAGCCTGTAACGCCGTCCTCTACCGTGCTGAGCTTGAGCGTAATGTGGATGTTTGTCCCAAGTGTGGCCACCATATGCGTATTGGCGCGCGTCGTCGTTTAGAAGCTTTTTTAGATGAAGAACCTCGCCTTGAGTTAGGCACAGAACTTGTTCCCGTTGATGCCTTAAAATTTAAAGACAGCAAAAAATATAAAGATCGACTTTCTATAGCGCAAAAGAATACCGATGAAGATGATGCTCTGGTTGTCATGAGCGGACGCGTTAATGGCATTGCTCTGGTAGCGTGTGCATTTGAATTCCGTTTCATGGGTGGCTCAATGGGTTCAGTTGTGGGTGAGCGTTTTCGTCGTGCGGCCGAATATTGTTTAGCTGAAGATATTCCTCTGGTTTGTTTTTCTGCCAGTGGTGGCGCGCGCATGCAAGAGGCATTGTTCTCATTAATGCAAATGGCAAAGACCAGTGCTGCATTGGCGCGCATGTCTAAACGCGGCATCCCCTTTGTTTCGGTAATGACTGACCCGACCATGGGTGGTGTCTCTGCCAGTTTAGCGATGTTAGGTGATATCAATATTGCCGAGCCTAAAGCCTTAATCGGTTTTGCGGGTCCTCGTGTCATTGAACAGACGGTGCGAGAAACATTACCTGATGGATTTCAGCGTAGTGAATTTTTACTTGAGCACGGTGTGATTGATATGATCGTTAAGCGTGGTGAGATGCGAGACAAAGTGAGCCAGATTTTGGCAATGTTAACGCGCCAACCTGCGCCACAAATCGACAAGCAAGAGCTTGTTGATGCAGAACCTGAATCTGCTTAAATTTCTCTGAATGAAACCCTCGATCACATTACAGGTAGAAAAATGTGATAGCACGAAATCCCTAACTGAGTGGCTTAGCTATTTAGAAACACTGCACCCGCAGGAAATTGAGTTGGGTCTTGAACGAGTTCAAGCGGTTTTTCAACGTCAGAATTTATCCCAACTCGCGTATAAAGTGATTGTTGTTGCTGGTACTAATGGCAAAGGTTCGACTATTGCCATGCTAGAAAGTATTTTACTTAACGCAGGTTATAGCGTGGGCAGTTATACCTCTCCTCATCTCCGGCATTATAACGAGCGCGTTCATGTCGGTGGCATTGATATAGATGATGCCAGTTTATGCCGTGCTTTTTCTCGAGTTGAGTGCGCGCGAGGGAATACTTCTCTAAGTTACTTTGAATATGGCACCCTGGCGGCATTTGATATTTTCTCTCGTCACACGTTGGACGTGGTGTTACTGGAAGTGGGTTTGGGTGGCAGACTGGATGCGGTGAATATTATTGATGCTGATATATCTGTGATCACGAGCATCGATATTGATCATCAAGATTGGCTCGGCAATGACAGAGAAAAAATTGGTTTTGAAAAAGCCGGTATTATGCGTAAAGGACACATCACTGTTTGTGGTGATCGTCATGTTCCCGAATCGGTCCGAACAGTGGCACAACAAACGGGCGCAGTGCTTTCAGTCCTGGGTGAAGATTTTGATGTACAGCGACATGGCGATAAATGGGACTGGATCGAGGATGGAAAGCCCACTATCACTGAACTTGAAAGACCCGCATTAGGCGCTGATTGTCAGTACGATAATGCCGCCGTTGCCGTTGCCGTGTTACAACAATTAGTTGAGTTCCCGGTAGATAGTGTTGATATTTCAGAAGGGCTTGAGCGCGTACAATGTCCTGGTCGATTTGAATGCTATAGTGGAGAGGTGAGTTGTATCTTTGATGTGGCGCATAATCCGGCCAGTGCGGCTGTTTTGGCGAGAACCCTGTCGAAGGATCCTGTTCAAGGGCAAACACGACTAGTTTTCGGTGTGATGGCAGACAAAGATATTAAGCAAATAACCTCACATCTGTCTGAGCAGGTGTCAAAATGGTACATAGCCGCGCCTAAGGTGCAACGTGCTGCGGAACCAGATAAGGTTAAAGATGTCTGTATAAGTAATGGAATTTCCTCGGAAATAGTGGATTGTTTCGGTTCTGTAACTGAGGCATTTCAACGGGCTCAGGAAGATAGTGAAGCCAATGATAGAGTTGTGATCTGTGGCTCCTTTTATACAGTAGCCGAGGCAATGGCTCAGTAGTTATAATGACGATGATTATTTCAGGATTAGAATGATGGAAGAAACCAATTTAAAAGTTCGTTTGGTCGGCGCGACAGTGTTGGTTTCACTGGCGGTCATTTTTATCCCAATGGTGTTAGATGGGCGTGAAACGGGCAATTCAGAGATCACGGAAACCAATATCCCTACTAAACCTGAGCGTGGTTACGTTTCCAAAGTTATTCCCTTAACCCCAGTCGTGACAATTAAACCCGCTGCAGAACCCAAATTAGTCATTAAAAAAGGCCTTGCTGCGCAAGTTTCGCCTAAAACAGCATCAAATATGAAGGCAGAGACCAAGAATGTAAAAAAAGCGGTCGAAAAAAAGACACCGCCGGTTAAAGTCGCATCGGCAAAACCTACGCCTAAACCAACAAAAAAAACCAATACGGTTCAAAAGTTGCGCGCGGGCTTAAGTGCCTGGGCGGTACAAGTTGGCAGCTTTGGTTCTAAGAAAAATGCCTTTGCGTTAAGAGATAAATTACGTAAAAAAGGCTTTTCTGCATTTGTTGATATTGTTTATGTTAAGGATATCGCCAATTTTCGTGTTCGTGTTGGTCCAGAGATAAAGCGTGAATCAGCTGAAAGTTTGCGTAAGAAATTGGCCGGTATTTACAAAGGCCGGACATTCATCGTAAAACATCCATCTTAAAGGGCACTCACAGCCCTAATTTATTCTTCATCTAAAGACGTGGCTCTGTTAGGATCTGCTGCATAACGATGGGGGCGGTATGTTTGGTTTGATAGCAGATTGATGATGGTTTGGGTTGATTACGCCATTATAATTATTGTCACACTCTCAGCACTTATTAGCGTGTTGCGGGGGTTTGTCAAAGAAGCTCTGTCCCTGGTTGCCTGGGTATTGGCATTTTGGGTTGCTTTCACTTTTCATCAGAATCTAGCGACGATATTAACCCAATATATTGATACACCCTCATTAAGATTGATCAGTGCCTTTGCATTGTTATTCGTGGTTACGTTGATCATCGCTGCGATCGTGAATAACCTTATTTCAACACTGGTTAAAAAGTCTGGATTAACCGGCACTGACCGCATGTTAGGGGTTATTTTTGGGATCGCGCGCGGAGTCGTAATTGTGGCTATACTGGTACTCATGGCTGGCTTAACACAATTACCAGCAGACCCATGGTGGCAAGATTCAATTTTTATAAAACATTTTCAAGAAATGGCGATTTGGCTAAAAGGCTTCCTGCCGGAAGACATTGCCGATAATTTCCATTATGCATGAGGCTTAAACAATGTGTGGCATTATTGGTGTTGTTGGTAGTAGTTCAGTAAACCAAACGCTCTATGATGGTTTAACTGTCTTACAGCATCGTGGGCAAGATGCCGCGGGTATTATTACGTGCCATAACGGTCGATTACATCTGCGCAAGAGCAACGGTTTGGTGCGAGATGTTTTTCATACACGTCATATGCTCGAACTGCCGGGTGATATGGGCATAGGGCATGTTCGTTATCCAACAGCTGGCTGCGCCTCATCTGCTGAAGCACAACCTTTTTATGTGAACTCTCCTTTTGGTATCAGCCTTGCTCATAATGGCAACCTGACAAATGCCGATGAACTAAAACAGGAGTTATTCCGCGAAGATTTACGTCATATCAATACGGAATCAGATTCCGAAGTATTATTGAATATTTTTGCTCATGAGTTGCAGGCATTAGGCAAACTTCGTATTGATGAAAATGATATTTTTGCTGCTGTTGCACGTGTGCATCAGCGTGTCAGTGGTGGTTATGCTGTTGTTGCCATGATTACGGACTATGGGATTGTTGCTTTCCGTGATCCGAATGGTATTCGGCCGCTGGTCTTTGGTAGTCGTCAGACTGAAAATGGTTCTGAAAGTATGGTGGCATCGGAAAGTGTTGCCGTTGATGCATTAGGCTTCCAGTTAATCCGAGATGTCGAACCGGGTGAAGCTGTCTTTATTGACATGAAAGGTGAGTTATACACGCGACAATGTGCACGTAATCCTGATCCTGCACCGTGTATTTTTGAACATGTTTATTTTGCGCGTCCCGACTCTATTATGGATGGCGTTTCTGTGTATAAAGCACGGTTACGGATGGGTGAAAATCTTTCACACAAGATTGAACGTGTCTGGCCAGATCATGATATTGATGTGGTTATTCCTATTCCTGATACCAGTCGTACCTCAGCATTACAATTGGCAAATGAACTTGGCGTAAAGTATCGCGAAGGGTTTATTAAGAATCGCTATATTGGTCGCACCTTCATTATGCCAGGTCAGAAGCAGCGCAAGAAGTCAGTACGCCAAAAGCTCAATGCCATTGATCTGGAATTTCGAGATAAAAATGTAATGTTGGTTGACGACTCGATTGTGCGGGGCACAACCTCACAGCAAATAATACAAATGGCGCGTGATGCTGGTGCGCGAAAAGTTTATTTTGCGTCCGCCGCGCCTCCCGTCCGCTACCCCAATGTTTATGGGATTGATATGCCAAGTGCACAGGAACTAATTGCACATGGTCGTAGCGAAGAAGAAGTTGCAGAAGCAATTGGTGCAGACAAGTTAATCTTTCAGGATCTCGATGATCTCATTGATGCAGTTCATCGTGGAAACACATCCATAACCAGGTTCGATACCTCGGTATTTAATGGGGAATATGTGACCAAGGGAATTACCTCTCTTTATCTTGAGCAACTGGAATTATTGCGCTCAGATTCAGCCAAGGAACCCGGTAAAGAAAAATCAGTTTCGCTGGACATGCATAATACCGCATAATCTTGACAGGCAGCCCATCACTGCCTAGACTTGCCTCGTTAGAAATACTAAAGCGCCGATTTGACTCAGATTGCGGGCGCTTAATAAATGCAGCTAAAGGGAGGGCAACCTGCTTTAGCGATCGTTGAGCAGGTTTTTTTGTGCCTGCTCCTGTAAAACAGTTACCATGTATTCATAGAATGGGATAAGGAGGCAGGATGTCTGACAAAGACTATAAATTTAATACCCTCGCAGTACGTGCAGGACAAGTGCGTACCGCTGAAGGTGAACATTCTGAACCGATTTTTACTACATCCAGTTATGTATTTAGTAGCGCGGCTGAAGCTGCTGCACGGTTCTCTGGTGATGAACCCGGTAATATCTATTCACGCTTCACTAACCCAACCGTAAGGACGTTTGAGCAACGCTTAGCGGCACTGGAAGGTGGTGAACGCTGTGTAGCAACCTCATCTGGTATGGCGGCAATTCTATCAACGTGTCTTGGCTTGTTAAAAGCGGGTGATCACATTGTTGCGTCACAAAGTATTTTTGGCACCACCACGGTTATGTTTTCTCAACATCTGGCTAAATTTGGTATTGAAACAACATTCGTAAGCTTAACTGACTTGAATGCATGGCAAGAAGCGATTCAGGACAATACCGTATTCCTGTTTTTGGAAACACCTTCAAATCCCTTAGGTGAAGTGGCCGATATTCATCAGCTGGCAACCATTGCTCATGACAGCGATTGTTTACTGGTGGTCGATAATTGTTTGTGTACGCCTGTATTGCAACGTCCTTTAGCCTTAGGTGCGGATATTGTTATTCATTCAGCCACCAAGTTTCTGGATGGACAAGGTCGTTGCATGGGGGGGGCTGTGATTGGCAAGGAAGATATTGTCGGTAAAGATATTTTTGGTGTCGTTCGCACTTGTGGTCCAAGTATGAGCCCGTTTAATGCCTGGACCTTTTTGAAAGGGCTTGAGACATTATCTGTACGGATGAAAGCACATTGCGACAATGCACAGCAACTGGCTGAATGGTTACAAGCACAACCTGCCGTCTCTGCAGTCTATTTTCCAGGGCTTAAAACACATCCGCAATATGCTATTGCGCAGTCACAACAAAGTGGGCCGGGTGCGGTATTGTCGTTTGAACTAAAAGGTGGCAAGGATGACGCATGGAGGTTAATTGATGCAACCGAAATGTTATCGATAACGGCTAATTTGGGTGATACCAGGACAACGATTACACATCCTGCAACCACCACGCATGGTCGCCTAACACCAGAACAGCGTGACGATGCAGGGATATCAGATGGGCTAATACGAATTGCGGTTGGTCTTGAGGATATTGACGATTTAAAAGCAGATTTACAACATGGTTTAGCGGGTTTAATTTAATTAGATATTTGGAGGGAGTATGTTGGAAAATATTGATGTGCAGGCAATGTTGAGTACTTATGTAATTCCGTGGGGAATTAACATTGTTCTTGCAGCGCTAATTTATATAGTTGGTCGCATACTTGCGAAAATTATAGTGGGTATTGTTCGCAAAGTATTAAACAAAGCCAAGATGGACAATATCTTAATAGACTTTATTTGTTCGATTCTATCAGCCGCTTTATTGCTATTTATTATTATTGCGGCACTGGATCAATTAGGTGTTGATACAACATCATTAATCGCATTGTTGGGTGCAGCTGGTTTAGCGGTTGGTTTAGCATTACAAGGTTCATTGCAAAACTTTGCTTCCGGTGTGATGTTGATTGTGTTCCGTCCGTTTAAAACAGGTGATTTTATTGATGCGGGTGGTGTTTCAGGAACCGTTGAAAAGATCAGTATTTTTAGCACAATGATGCGTACCGGTGATAACAGGGAAATTATTGTACCGAATGGCAGTATTTATGGTGGTACGATTACGAATTTCTCTGCTCGTGATACACGCCGTATTGATATGGTATTTGGAATTGGTTATGACGATGATCTAAAAAAAGCACAAGATATTTTACGAGGTCTTGTTGATAGTGATGAGCGAATTTTGAAAGATCCAGAGACATTGATCGCTGTTTCTGAGCTTGCCGATAGTAGCGTTAACTTTGTGGTACGCCCATGGGTCAAGAGTGGCGATTACTGGGCGGTTAAATTCGATTTGACGGAGAAAGTTAAATTAACTTTCGATGAGCAAGGTATTTCTATTCCGTATCCACAAATGGACATACATAAATCATAATCCAGATATATTTGTTTAAGATGCAATACATAAAGGGAAAGCGTGAGCTTTCCCTTTTTTTTAGAGCGAATAAGACATCAATATTTCATTTTAGAACCCTGAGGCTTCATAAAACATCAATGAGGCCGATAATTACCTTAGACTAATACAAGTATATATATTAGAATAATCTAATATAGATGCTGAGGTAAGCAGGCATGCCGGGAAATAAGCACAAGAGTGATTTAATGCTAAAGAAATATAAGGACAGTTCTTTTACCTTACCGAATGGTACGTATGAAGCGGAAATGCATGGCATAGAATTACATTCCAATTTTCAACCTATTTACAGCTTATCTCACCGCAAACCAATCGGCTATGAAGGCTTACTCAGAGGAATTGATTCTGACAAGCATTCGATCTCTCGTCTGGAAATTTTTAATACGCTGCGAACCACTGAAGAAGTTATTGAGCTAGATCATTTAAGTTGTTACCTGCATATAAAAAATTACGTGAGGCAGACAGATGAACCTAATTGGTTATTTCTGAATGTGCATCCTGTGGTTTTGATGGGGGGCAAAAAAAATGGCTCATACATTGAAGCGCTTTTTAACGATAATAATATCAAGCCAGAAAATATTGTTATCGAAATTCTAGAAGAATCAGTTGATGATAAAGATAAATTAAATGAGGCGATTGAGTATTATCGAGAGCTAGGGTGTTTAATTGCGATTGATGATTTTGGCAAAGGTAATTCAAACTTTGATCGGGTTCTTGAAATTAAACCGGATATCGTCAAGTTTGATAAATCGATTATTAAAGACATTAAATATAATAGTGTTGCCAATAGAATGCTGACTAATCTTGTTTCATTGATACACGAATGTGGAAGCCTGGTATTACTGGAAGGTATTGAGGAAGAAGAACAGGCATTAAAGGCGGTTGATTCAGGCGCTGATTTTGTACAGGGCTATTATCTGTCTAAACCAAACCGAAATCTACTGGTTGATATAACGAGTGATGCAGTGGGCGAAGGGGGAATGGATCTTTCTCATCTTTGTTTAGCTTACCAAAGTCGAGTAACACAACGTGAGGAAAGCTCGGCGCGAAAATTGAATGCTTATATTGTTGCATTTGATGAAGTATCGACTGCGATCGTAGAGGGTGAACTGGTTGAAATAGCCATTAATCATTTATTACAATTTTCAGGTGTAGAACGTTGTTACATGCTTAACCGTAAAGGGCATCAGTTAGGAAAGAACTATTTTCCTGAGGATCACGCCGATCTTTTCCCGCAACGTTTTGCTGTACTTGAGGAACAAACATGCGCCTCCTGGTTTCGGCGACCATACTTTCGTCGAGCCATCAGTGAGCCAGGTAAAGTACATATCAGTCGTCCTTATTTATCGATGACAGCCGGTATTGTTTGTATAACCCTATCTATCTTGGTCAAAGATAAGGAAGGTAATAATATTGTGTTGTGTTGCGATATAGATTGGAGCGATCGCTAGGTAGATGAGGTATGATTTAGTGCATGCTAACTCTTTTTACTATTGCAGAACAGTGTTTACTGGCTTGTGAGCCGGATGTTAAATGCCAACGCACAAACAGTGCGTCAGCGGCTTGGCTAGCCGGTGAATTAAGTATCCACAGTGATTCCGAGCCCACGCCCATCGGCGAGCCTGGGCGACCTGATAAACCCGAATTAGTGCTACCTAAAGACTTACGGCAGCGTAAAACAGGCAATAAACAGGGACACGCGGCACTGATCCATTCCATTGCCCATATAGAATTTAACGCCATCAATCTCGCCTGGGATGCGGTGTATCGCTTTCGAGACATGCCCGAACAGTTTTATGCTGACTGGATAAATGTCGCCCGAGAAGAAGCCTACCATTTTGGTTTATTACGTGACCATTTACGCACACTTGGCTACGATTACGGTGATTTTCCTGCACATAACGGCTTATGGGAAATGGCGCAACAGACCGCACATGATGGGATGGTGAGAATGGCACTTGTGCCACGCGTATTAGAAGCACGAGGTCTGGATGTAACTCCAGCTATGATTAAGCGCTTGAAACAGCAAGGTGATCACCGTGCTGTGGAAATTCTTGATATTATTCTTGCCGATGAGATAGGTCACGTTGAAGTCGGAACGCGATGGTTCCGCTATTTCTGCCAGCAGCGGGATTTAGACCCTGAAAAAATATTTGCTGAATTGATTGAAAAGTACATGAAAGGTGCAGTAAGAGGACCTTTCCATTATGCTGCTCGTGAGCAGGCGGGTTTTACTGCCTCAGAAATGAGTATGCTGGAAAAATTGTAGAGGATAGAGAAGTGAAGAAGTTGATCGGTTTATTTTTTATTGTCGTTATTTTGTCTGCGTGTGATGAAACACCTCCTGAAACAAAAACACAGTCGACAGCACCTGTGGCAGCAGATATCGCCAAGCCATTAGAGACAAAAGCAAGCCCCGTATCAATATTGCTACTTTATAAGATAGAAGAACCTAACATTGAACCCTATGAGTCGCGCATTATTATTACGGATAAATTTATTCGTTTAGATGACAATAATGATGGCAATGAATTTGTGCTGGTCGATAGAGCCAAACAAATTGTTTACAGTGTTTCCGATGAAAATGATGCTATTTTGGTTGTTAAACATCAGGCGGTAACAACAACGTCACCAATAGAGTTGAATCCGGAAACCGTGCGCACGCCGGATAAAGATTCTCCCATGATCGATGGGCATGAATTGGTTCATTATATTTTCAAAATTAATGGTCAGGCATGTCAGGATGCAATGATTGCTGAAGGTTTGATGACCGATGCTACGGAAGCTATTGCTGAGTATCGGCGCATTTTAGCGGGGCAACATGCTAAAACAATGAATATTACACCGGCTGATTTGCGTAATGCTTGTGATATGGCAATCAATATTTTTCAGCCAGACAAATATCTACAATTCGGTTTACCTGTTCATGAACGTGACCATACAGGATATCAACGTAGTTTGATCGATTTTGATAATGCCTATGAACCTAAGGCTGCGCTGTTTGTTTTACCGAAGGAATTTGATCAGTTTTCTATTGATGAGTTACAAGCCCCTGCAACGGAGAAACCACTAAAACCGAGTTAGGCGACAGTCTGATTCGTTGCAGCTTAGAACACTGCCCTGACTGTTCCAGTCACCCAGAACAATGCGCCTGGCTTGTTCTCCATTCACTGTCAGTGAATGGATAGCAGGGCGGTGCGTATGACCATGAATAAGCTGCTGTACCTTATGCTCACGCATTGCGTTAATAACTGCCTCCTGATTAACATCCATAATGGCATCCGGAGCATCTTTTAAATGTTTACGGCTCATGCTGCGATATTCTTTGGCTTGTTGAATTCTATCTTCCAGTGGCTGGTCAAGAAAACGAGACTTCCAGTCAGTACTGCGCAATAACGCGCGTGATTCCTGATGCTTGATATCATCAGTACAAAGACTGTCGCCGTGCATTAACAGGGTAGGTGTGCCGTATAAATCAATAACGGTTGGATCGTTTAATAATGTGCAGTGACAGCGTTTTTCAAATTCCGAGGAGAATAAAAAATCACGATTGCCGGGCATAACGAACAAGGGCACATCTTTGTCTGCTAATGCGCGAAGTTCATCAATAAACAATTGGGTGCCAGCGCGATCATCATCATCACCAACCCATGCTTCAAACAGATCGCCGAGAATATAAACAGCATCTGCTTTGGGTGCTTGTTCGTGCATGAACTGCACGAACAAGTCTGTTAGTTCCGGTAGAGTCGAATCGAGGTGTAAATCAGAGATGAAGAGAGTTAAGGCCATCGGATTATTAAATCATATAACGATTTATTCTTCGTCAGCTTCATCGGTTTCTTCAACAATCTCGGCACTTTCAATAATCACATCTTCAACGGGCACATCTTGATGCATGCCGGCACTACTTGTATCAACCGCTTTAATTGTATTAACAACATCCATGCCATCAACGACCTTACCAAAAACACAGTAACCCCAACCAGCGGTAGTGGGAGCCGAGTGGTTTAAGAAACTATTGTCTTTAATATTAATAAAGAATTGTGCTGATGCGGAATCAGGGTCATTGGTACGTGCCATAGCAATTGTGCCAATGTCGTTCGATAAACCATTGTCGGCTTCATTTTTAATGGGGTCACGGGTTTCTTTTTGAGTCATGCCCGGTTCCATGCCACCACCTTGAATCATAAATCCGTCAATGACGCGGTGAAAGATAGTGCCATCATAAAAACCGTCTTTAACGTACTGTTCAAAATTCGCAACAGTCAATGGTGCTTTTTCAGCATCGAGTTCAAGAGTAATGGTGCCGTGATTGGTATTTAATTTAATCATTGATAACGACCTTGTTGAAGTATGTTTATTTTTCAATTGTTACTTTGTTGATGACAATTTTGGTTGTGGGTGCATCTTTTGGAAAAGGACCACCTGATCCAGTTCTGACTTTGCGAATCGCATCCACGGTATCCATCCCGGCAATGACTTTACCAAATACGGTGTAACCAAAACCGCGTGGAGTCGGGCTTTTGTGATCAAGGAAGCTATTGTCTTTTAAATTAATAAAAAATTGTGAAGTGGCTGAGTGAACGGCGTTAGTCCGTGCCATGGCAATCGTACCTCGGCGATTTTTTAAACCATTCGCCGCTTCATTAACGATGGGCGGTTGGGTTGGACGACGGCTGTAGTTCTCGTCATAGCCACCGCCTTGAATCATAAAGTTGTCTATAACGCGGTGAAAGATAGTGCCTTCATAGGCGCCACTTTCAACATAGGAAAGAAAGTTTTTGACAGAAATGGGGGCTTTTTCTTTATCGAGTTCAAGTACGATATCGCCCATTGAGGTCTGCATACGCACCTTCACCGTGTCAGCGGCAAAGCCGATTTGTGCGACGGCGAATAAAATCGCGGATAAAAACAGTTGTTTTAAGAGTGTCATTGAGGTTTTCATGGTTTTAGCTACTTAAGTGTCATATTGAATTGTGCACATAATATAGTCTTTATTGGGCCTATGAAAGAGGGTTAAACCCAGAGGCTTTGTTGTTGGCAGCGTAATCCGCTACCATTTGTCGCTGAAAACGATAATGAGAGGCAAATTTGCAGTGCTTGAAATATACAACACCCTAACCGGCAAAAAGGCGCCTTTTGAGCCGATAGACCCTGAAAATGTTCGTCTTTACGTCTGTGGTATGACGGTTTACGACCTGTGTCATTTAGGGCATGCACGTGTTTTGGTGGTGTTTGATGTGGTGAACCGTTACTTACGTCATGTATTTGGTGATGAGCACGTCACCTATATTCGAAATATTACTGATATTGACGATAAAATTATTGCACGAGCGAATGAAAACAAGGAGCCCTTTGATAACTTAACCGAACGATTCATTGCTGAAATGAATCAGGATGCGGATGATTTGGCTGTACAGCGGCCAGATCAAGAACCGCGTGCAACCGCCTATATGCAGCAAATTATTGATATGGTCGCTAATCTGGTTGAAAAAGGGCATGCCTATGCCGCAGATAATGGCGATGTCTATTACAGTGTTAATAGTTTTGCGGATTATGGCGCGTTGTCGAAAAAACATTTAGACGATTTGCAGTCGGGTGCGCGAGTAGAAGTCAACACGGCCAAACGCGATCCACTGGACTTTGTTTTATGGAAAGCAGTGAAGCCAGATGAGCCAAGCTGGGATTCACCATGGGGAAAAGGGCGCCCCGGTTGGCATATTGAATGTTCTGCCATGTCGACACATTGTCTTGGCGATCATTTTGATATTCATGGTGGTGGTATGGATTTACAGTTTCCTCACCATGAAAATGAAATTGCCCAATCTGAGGCGGCTACCGGATCAAAGTTTGTAAATGTCTGGATGCACAATGGCTTTGTGCGTATTGACGATGAAAAAATGTCGAAGTCACTGGGTAATTTTTTCACCGTGCGAGAAATTCTGGCGCAATACAAACCGGAAGTGGTACGTTATTTTGTAACAGGTAGCCACTATCGTAGTCCGTTGAATTACTCGGATAAGCAATTAGATATGGCTCGTTCGGCTCTTGATGCTTACTACACCAGTTTACGTGATCTTGATCCTGTTATGGATGCTGCGGAAACAGATTATTCAACGCGTTTTTATGCTGCAATGGATGATGATTTTAATACCGCGGGTGCACTTGCTGTGTTGTCTGATCTACGCCATGCGATAAACAAGGCTAAAGGCAGTGCTGATATAGATTCGGCTAACCAGTTAGCGGGCGAGTTAAAACAGTTAGCTGATTTATTGGGTTTACTTCAAGCAAGCCCGGAAGAATGGTTGTCGGGCTCAACGGATGATACTGATATAGATGATATTGATGCCATGGTGACTGCGCGTGATGCCGCGCGTGACGCGAAAGATTGGGCAGAAGCGGACAGGTTGCGTGATGAATTAACATCAATGGGTATTATTCTTGAAGACAGTGCCGGAAAAACACGTTGGCGTAGGGAATAATTTCAGATTTTTGTGGTCATACTGTAGGAATTGAGATAATAACTATAATTGAGGTGGGTCAAATGCGAATTGGATTAATACTGCTACTGGCATTCTCAGCGATGAGTTTTCAGGTTCAGGCCGCTGAACGTGGTCAGCAAACAGAAGATACGAAACATGTTAAAGCATGGAATCTTTTTGCAGATAAATTGTTAGCCATGCATAAAGAAATTCTTAAGACGCGTAAGCTAAAAGAGACCACGCGCATAGGGGGTTACCGTGGCAACCCTGATTTTTACAAAGAGCATACATACCATGATGCTAAAACAGGTCAGCTACTCACCCGTGTGCATTGGGAAATTGAGAACCCAAAACAGTTACATGTACTGGAAGTTTTTTTATACGATAAGCAGGGTCGCCTTGATCACGATTACACGGTGGCTTATTTACCCGGTTTTAGAAATGCACCATCACAAACCTTACTTACCCTTTATAACTACAATGGCAAATTAAAAGCATTTAGAAATTTTGATGCCAATGATGAAATAACCTATGAAAGTTGTGAAGGTGACTGGAACGGTAAGCATGTCGATTTTAGTTTTGAAGATTATGAAATTATCGATTTGCGCAAAAAGGGTGGAATTGGGGAGAGTGCTGAATATAAAGCGTGCTTTGGTACAATACCGCTGTCAGCAGCAAAGTTCTTACCACCCGCTTTTTAAATTAATGCGTCTCGCGTTGCTCTGCAGCGTCGAGCGTATTTTCTAATAACGTCGCGACGGTCATGGGGCCGACACCACCGGGAACGGGGGTGATCCACGCGGCGTTTTTAGTTGCTTCTTCAAACCCTACATCACCGACCAATTTGCCATTGTCTAAACGGTTAATGCCTACATCAATAACGATGGCACCCGGTTTAATCCATTCACCTTTTACAAAATTGGGAATGCCCACACCGGCAACAACGATGTCAGCTGCAGCAACTTTGGTGGCAAGATCGTTGGTTTTACTGTGACAAATAGTAACTGTACAACGTGCCATTAAAAGTTCTAAAGCCATGGGGCGACCCACAATATTTGAAGCGCCCACCACAACCGCATCTAAACCGGCCAATTCAATGCTGGTTGATTCAAGCAATGTCATCACACCACGCGGTGTACAAGGGCGAAGCAGTGGGCGACGTTGGGCGAGGCGACCAAAATTATATGGATGAAAACCATCAACATCTTTATGCGGGTCGATGTGGTCAATGACCAGGTCAGCATCAAGGTGTTTCGGTAAAGGGAGTTGAACTAAAATACCATCAACTTCGGGATGATGATTGAGATCATCAATCAGCTTGAGTAATTCCGCTTGTGTTGTTGATTCATCAAGATCATAAGAAAACGATTTAACACCGGCCTCTTCACAGCGTTTACGCTTACTGTTTACATAAACAGCTGACGCGGGATCATTTCCAATCAGCACAACGGCAAGCCCTGGCGCACGTTTACCGCTATTAACGCGAGCGGTGATACGGTCACGAACCTTAATGATAAGTTCATCGGCAACCTGTTTGCCGTCAATACGTTGAGCTGTCATCTATCCGCCTATGCTGCCGAAATCAAAAGAAGCCGAATTATACCCGAAATAGTTATGTGATTTCACCGAAGATGCGTTGACGATTTCTACCGGTACGCGTATCATCCCGTGCCTGTTAATTCTTGCGAGGATTAGCAGACCGTATCGGGGTATAGCGCAGTCTGGTAGCGCGCCTGCTTTGGGAGCAGGATGTCGGGAGTTCGAATCTCTCTACCCCGACCAAATTAAGATCGAGAGTGTTAGAGGGATATTCCGACATTTTCGAGGTTAGTGTAGTGAGATGTACACTGCGCTTCGGCAATATTATGCGCCTGTAGCTCATTTGGATAGAGCATCGGCCTTCTAAGCCGAGGGTAGCAGGTTCGACTCCTGCCAGGCGCGCCATTTTAGGTGTTTTTTGCAAACATCGCGTCAATTTTCAGGTTTTATGGTGAGCGTAGCTCAGTTGGTAGAGTCCCGGATTGTGATTCCGGTTGTCGTGGGTTCGAGCCCCATCGTTCACCCCATATTTAACGTTTTTGAGTTGATCAAAAACGGGTCGTTAGCTCAGTTGGTAGAGCAGCGGACTCTTAATCCGCGGGTCGACGGTTCGAACCCGTCACGACCCACCATACAGACCAAAGGGTTGCGAAATGTCGCAGCCCTTTGTTGTATGTAATGCCGAATGATTCCGCGTGAAATGCGTGGGATTGTAATGGCTTACGTGATGAGCATAGAGTCTGTATAATGCCGGTTTGAACAAACAGGCCATTGCCCCCATAAGCAGTGGTTCGTGTTTTAAGATTTTGATTTATGTAGTTTTTTGGGGATGTGGTGAAATTGGTATACACGCCAGATTTAGGTTCTGGTGCCGCGAGGCGTGGGAGTTCGAGTCTCCCCATCCCCACCACTTATTTTTCCGGTCGTAATGCACCGGCCTAGAGGATGTGAGAAATGCAGATTTCAGTTGAAAAGCGTGATGGTCTAGAACGACGCATGACGGTTGAATTGCCAGAAGAAGATTTTGAAAAAGCAGTTCAGAATCGTCTTCAAAACATAGCACGTACCGTTAAAATAGATGGTTTTCGTCCGGGTAAAGTACCTCTGAGCATTGTTAAGAAACGGTTTTCGAACGAAGCACGTAAAGAAGCGCTTGAAGAAGCGGTTCAATCCAGTCTCTATCAAGCCATGAATCAGGAAAATTTGCGTCCTGCTGGTGCACCTCAAGTTGAGTTTTTACCATTAGAAGAAGGCAAAGGCCCTCAATATGCGGTTGTTTTCGAAATAATGCCGGAATTAACCCTGTCTGACATGGCATCAGCAGAAATTGAAACGCCTGTCGTTGAGATCACAGATGCCAATATTGATGCAACGATTGATCGGATTCGTGAACAACGTAAAGAATGGAACGATGTATCACGTCAATCCAAAGAGGGCGATCAAGTTACCATCGATTTCGTCGGTAAGCTTGATGGCGAAGCGTTTGACGGTGGTACAGGCACGGATGTGAAGGTTGTTTTGGGTGCGGGTCAGTTCATTCCAGACTTTGAAAAAGGCTTAAATGGCGTCAAAACAGCGGAAGAAAAAGTCATTGATGCAACTTTCCCTGAAGAATACGGCAATAAAGATCTCGCGGGTAAAACGGTACAGTTCGAAACAACCATTAAAGCTGTTAGCGAGCCAGTGCTTCCAGAAGTGGATGAAGAGTTTGTTAAAGCGCTGGGTGTTGAAGATGGTTCTGTCGACGCACTCCGTGAGCAAGTGAAAGAGAATATGACGCGTGAGCTTGATCAGGTTATACGCGAAATCACCAAAACAAACGTAATGGATGCGATTATTGCGCAACACGAGCTTGAATTACCTGAAGTCATGGTTAAAGATGAGATTAAGCGCCTGGCTGAACAAACGGCACAGATGTTTGCACAGCAAGGTATGCCACCCATGCCAGAAGGCACGGTGAATGATGATTTATACCGTGATCAAGCGGTTCGCCGTGTATCACTCGGTTTGATTATGTCTGAAATTGTTAGCAAGAATGAGCTTGTCGCAACACCGGACAAAGTACGTGCAGCAGTAGAAGAAATTGCCGCGCCGTATGAAAAACCGGAAGAAGTGATTAATTACTACTATGCTGACAAGAACCGTTTAAGTGAAGTTGAAGCGGTTGTACTTGAACAAAATGTGGTTGATTGGGTGCTTGAGAAAGCCAAAACCATTGAAAAGAAAGAAGAATTTGAAGCATTAATGGCCTCAAGACAGGGCTAACGCAGAGATTAAAGGAAGCGTTCAAATGACCGATAGCTATAACAACAATGGTATGAATGACGGAATTTACAATAGTGGCCTGGTGCCAATGGTGGTAGAGCAGAGCTCACGCGGTGAGCGAGCTTATGACATCTATTCACGTCTATTGAAAGAACGGGTTATTTTCCTGGTTGGTCAGGTTGAAGATCACATGGCAAACCTGATTGTGGCGCAATTATTGTTCCTCGAATCAGAAAACCCGGACAAAGACATTCATTTGTACATTAATTCACCCGGTGGTTCGGTGAGTGCAGGTTTGGCGATTTACGACACCATGCAGTTCATTAAACCGGATGTGAGCACATTGTGTATTGGTATGGCGGCGAGTATGGGTGCCTTATTATTGACCGGTGGTGCAAAAGACAAGCGTTTTTGTCTGCCTCACTCACGAATGATGATTCACCAGCCTTTAGGCGGTGTACAGGGTCAGGCATCAGATATTGAGATTCATGCCAAGGAAATGTTGCTGGTACGTGATCGCCTCAATGCCATTATGGTGCATCACACAGGACAAGATTTAGCGACAATTGAACGAGATACAGACCGTGACAACTTTATGAGTGGTCAAACAGCGGCAGATTACGGTTTAATTGATGCCGTTTTGACGGATCGCAGCCAGGCAAATACTGACAGCGAGTAAATTGCTGAGCAAGCTTGTTGCGAAAAACAGTCTAAACTGTGAGGAACAAGCGGGAAACACTAATTTCCCTACAGATTAAACGGATATTAATGATTGACAGATGCACTTGCATCTTCGTTAAAATCCTAGCAAGGTATAACCTTAAACAAGTTATACAAGTGTAATGAGGAAAGGTTCATGAGCGATGATGGTCAAAACAGCGGTGATGACAGCGAAAAGTTGTTGTACTGTTCATTTTGCGGCAAGAGTCAGCACGAAGTTCGGAAACTGATAGCAGGGCCATCAGTTTTTGTTTGTGATGAGTGTGTCGAATTATGTAATGACATTATTCGTGAAGAAGTTCAGGAAAAGTCATCGGTTGCCTCTGGTAGCAAATTACCCACGCCCCACGAAATTAACCATATTCTTGATGAGTATGTGATTGGCCAGTCTAAAGCGAAGAAGGTCCTCGCGGTGGCTGTTTACAATCACTATAAACGTCTTGAGGTCGGTGAAGCTAAATCAGGCGATATTGAATTATCTAAAAGTAATATTCTTCTTATCGGTCCAACGGGTAGTGGTAAAACATTATTGGCTGAAACACTTGCACGTTTATTGAATGTGCCATTCACCATTGCAGATGCAACAACACTGACCGAAGCCGGTTATGTGGGTGAAGATGTTGAGAACATTATCCAAAAGTTATTACAGAAATGTGATTACGATGTAGAAAAAGCCCAAACGGGTATCGTTTACATTGATGAAATCGACAAGATTTCACGCAAATCAGATAACCCATCAATTACACGTGATGTTTCAGGTGAAGGTGTACAGCAAGCCTTATTGAAACTTATTGAAGGTACTGTTGCTTCGGTTCCGCCACAGGGTGGACGTAAACATCCACAACAAGAATTCCTGCAAGTGAATACGGCTAACATCATGTTCATTTGTGGTGGCGCCTTCGCGGGTCTGGATAAAATTATTCGCGATCGTTCTGAAAAGGGTGGTATTGGTTTCGCAGCCGAAGTGAAAACCAAAGATGAAACTTTGAAACTGGGTGAAATCTTGCATGGTACTGAGCCAGAAGATTTAATTAAGTACGGTTTGATCCCTGAATTTGTCGGACGTCTCCCGGTTGTTGCAACATTGGAAGAGCTGGATAAAGATGCGTTAATTCAGATTCTGACTGAACCTAAGAATGCCATTACGAAACAGTACCAACGCCTGTTTGAAATGGAAAACTGTGAACTGGAATTCCGTGACGATGCCTTAGGCGCCGTAGCTGAAAAGGCGATGGAAAGAAAAACCGGTGCGCGTGGTCTGCGTTCTATTCTTGAATACGCTTTACTCGATACAATGTACGATTTACCTTCAATGGAAGACGTGCAGAAAATTGTGGTTGATGAAAATACCATTAAGGGTGAATCAGAGCCGCTAATGATATACGAGCAACCCGATCAGGCCGCAGCGTCAGATTAGATTTTTACAAAAGCCCCGCACTGAGCGGGGCTTTTGTTTTTATCGGTAGATTAATATTTATGCATGATTTACGTCTTGATTATTGCTAAATTCATCCCAATCTAGACTAGTGCAATGTTGCAATAAAAAACTCAGGGATTATGCCCTGCACCGCGAGGCTCCAGTATGGAGAACGAAGAAACATCATCATCCGTCGTAGACGAACAAATTAGTGTGATTCCGGTATTACCCCTGCGAGACGTAGTGGTTTATCCGCATATGGTGATCCCGTTGTTTGTTGGACGTGACAAATCAATCAAAGCACTTGAGTCTGCAATGGAAGCGGACAAGCAAATTATGTTGGTGGCGCAGAAAAGTGCCGCACAGGATGATCCTGAAGCGGATGACATGTACCGCATCGGTACCGTCTCTACTATTTTGCAATTACTTAAATTGCCAGATGGCACGGTTAAGGTTTTAGTTGAAGGTGGCGAACGAGCACGTTTGTTGCACTTCATGGAGAATGAAGAGTTCTTTAAAGCACAAGTGAGTGTCCTTAAATCAGATCAACCATCAGAACGTGAAGCAGAAGTATTGGTTCGTTCAGTAATGAATCAGTTTGATCAATACGTGAAGCTAAACAAAAAAGTACCTCCTGAAATTTTATCATCACTTTCTGGAATAGAAGATCCTGCGCGTTTGGCCGATACCATTGCCGCACACATGGCATTGAAGTTAGACGAAAAGCAAAATGTATTGGAAGTGGTTGATATCCGTGAACGCCTTGAACAATTAATGGCATTGATGGAATCAGAAATCGATATTCTACAAGTAGAGAAACGCATCCGTGGACGTGTTAAACGTCAAATGGAAAAAAGTCAGCGCGAGTATTACCTCAATGAACAAATGAAAGCGATTCAAAAAGAATTGGGCGATATGGAAGATGCGCCGAATGAAAATGAAGAGCTGCAACAGAAAATTGATAAAGCCGGTATGACAAAAGAGGCCAAAGAAAAAGCCGAGTCTGAGTTAAAGAAACTACAGATGATGTCGCCGATGTCTGCTGAAGCAACCGTGGTGCGTAACTATATTGAAGCGCTTACCGGTGTGCCATGGAAGAAGAAGAGCAAAGTTAAACGTAACTTAACCGAAGCCGAAGCAGTACTGGATGAAGATCACTACGGTCTGGAAAAAGTGAAGGAACGTATTCTTGAGTATTTAGCCGTGCAACAACGCGCTAAAAAGCTCAAAGGTCCCATCCTTTGTTTAGTAGGACCTCCCGGTGTAGGTAAAACCTCATTGGGTCGATCGATTGCGCGTGCGACAGGTCGTAAATACACCCGTATGGCACTTGGTGGTGTACGTGATGAGGCTGAAATTCGTGGTCACCGCCGTACTTACATTGGTTCGATGCCCGGTAAAATTGTGCAGAAGTTAACCAAAGCGGGAACACGCAACCCATTATTCCTGCTTGATGAACTAGATAAGATGTCCACTGATTTTCGTGGTGATCCTGCTTCGGCCTTATTAGAAGTATTAGATCCAGAACAGAATCATGCCTTCAATGATCATTACCTTGAAGTGGATTACGATTTATCGGATGTCATGTTTGTTGCTACAGCGAATAGTATGAACATTCCGGGTCCTTTGCTTGATCGTATGGAAGTGATTCGTTTATCAGGTTATACCGAAGACGAAAAACTCAATATTGCAAAAAGGTATTTAGTACCGAAACAAATCAAGAATAATGGTTTGAAAGATAAAGAAATTGCTATCGCAGATTCAGCCATTAGCGACATGATTCGTTATTACACGCGCGAAGCGGGTGTGCGTAGTCTGGAACGCGAAATCTCAAAAGTTTGCCGTAAAGTAGTCAAAGATATTTTGCTTAACCCTCGAGATGAGCAAGTAAAAGTAGCATCGAAGAACCTCGAGAAATATTTAGGTGTACAACGATTCCGTTATGGCGAGGCAGAAAACACCGATCAAATAGGCCAGGTAACAGGTCTGGCATGGACTGAGGTAGGTGGTGATTTATTAACCATTGAAGCCGCTGCGATTCCGGGCAAAGGTCGGCCACTTTATACCGGTCAACTCGGTGATGTGATGCAAGAATCTATTCAAGCGGCGATGACCGTCGTGAGAACCCGTGCGGATGCACTGGGTATTGATCCTGAGTTTTATCAGAAGTTTGATTTTCATATTCACGTGCCCGATGGTGCAACGCCGAAAGATGGCCCTAGTGCCGGTGCGGGGATGTGTACGTCACTCGTTTCAGCATTATCCGGTATTCCGGTTCGTGCCGATGTAGCAATGACCGGTGAAATTACCTTACGTGGTGAGGTGTTACCGATTGGTGGGTTGAAAGAAAAACTTCTTGCGGCACACCGTGGTGGTATTAAAACGGTCTTGATTCCGCATGAAAATGAACGCGATCTTGCCGATATTCCTAAAACGATTGTCGAGGCGCTGGATATTAAACCGGTTCGCTGGATTGATGAGGTATTGGAAGTAGCGCTAACACGAATGCCTGAAGCTTTGACGAAAGATGCATCAACCGGTTCAAGTTCTAAATCAAAGCCTGAGTCGGGTAAGGGAAAACCACTGCAACATCACTGAGCTAAATAGTCAGGAATGAGGCCAATTCAAAAAGACCGGTGATTTTTTTACCGGTCTTTTTTTTACGTCTGTTTATCGTCAACTCTTCAAACATTTATTAATCATGAATGCTAACTGCTTGATGTTGTTTAATGTCCGTTAAATGTTCATCCTGATGAACGCATCACACTTTAATTAATTTATTTCATGCCACAATAAGCTCGCTTGACAGCTATCAGGGGCTATGGGATAAGAGAACTGACTTGTTTTCCCATAACAACCAAATAGTCATTATAAAATAATGTCGCTCATGTTCATCAATGACGACGATTGGAAATAAAAACACGACAGGGGAGTTAAACCGAATGAATAAAGCTGAATTAATCGATGCTGTTGCAGAAAGTGCAGATCTTTCTAAAGCGTCAGCAACACGTGCACTTGATGGTGCACTTGATGCCATCCTGAATGCCCTTAAAGGCGGCGATCAAGTTACCCTGGTAGGGTTTGGTACCTTTTCTGTTCGTGCTCGAGCAGCTCGTACTGGACGTAACCCACGCACTGGTGAGCCCATTCAAATCAAGGCTTCAAATGTTCCTGGATTTAAGGCTGGTAAAGCGTTAAAAGATGCCGTAAACTAGCGCGCCTCTGAACAAGGGGTAGTTAGGAAATAGAAATATTCCTTCCTCTTGGGTGCTTAGCTCAGCTGGGAGAGCGTCGCCCTTACAAGGCGAATGTCGGGGGTTCGATCCCCTCAGCACCCACCAAGCGCTGGAGCGGTAGTTCAGCTGGTTAGAATACCGGCCTGTCACGCCGGGGGTCGCGGGTTCGAATCCCGTCCGCTCCGCCATTACGGCGACAAAGGGTGTACCTTAACGGGTACGCCCTTTGTTTTTTCTGCCTCCAGACCGCATAATACGTCCATTAAATAATAACCAGAGTACAGTTTCATGATGCAGGCCATTCGTGACCGCGCCCAAAGTTGGATTGCGTGGATCATCGTTAGTTTTCTTGTTGTCGTTTTCGCCTTGTTTGGTATTCAGGGCTATGTCGGTAATCCCGGTAGTACAGATGTTGCCGAGGTAAATGGCATTACGATCTCTGAACGTGAATTTGAAAACCAATATCGTTCTTACCGTGATCAACAACGTCAGCAATTATTACAAGCATTGGGTAATGACATTAATCATCCCTTGTTTAAGCAATTATTTAATGAAGACGTCATGCGTCAGCGTGTGCTGGAAGGCATGGTGCAATCACGTTTGCTCACTTTCGCGGCTATCAAGGCTGGCTTTAATGTTGGTGATGAACAAATCAATAATATTATTGTTCAAGTACCGGTTTTTCAAAAAGACGGTAAGTTTGATAAAGAAACCTATAAGCAGAGACTTCGTCTGCAAGGAATGAATAACAGTATTTTCAAAAGTCGTCTTAAACAGGATGAAATCACCGCGCAATTTGTCAATGGTTTAACGAATACCGCTTTTGTAACGGATGCACAGGTTGATGGTTGGCTGGCATTAGAAAACCAACAGCGCAGTTTCAGCATGATGACGCTTAAAGCGGAAGACTATCAGCATGAAGCCAACATTAACGATGACATGATCAAATCGTATTATGATCAAAATATTGATCGTTTTATGACAGAAGAAAAAGTATCGGTTGAGTACGTTGTATTATCCGCTGAAAATTTATCAGAACAAGCGGTGGCGGATGAAGCGACATTGCGAGAGTTTTATGAAGATCGCAAAGCAGACTATGCAGTAATTGATACATCGAAACAAATAGCAACCTTGAACAAGATTCGTGATCGTGTTGCAGCCGGTGAAGATTTTGCCGCGTTAGCAAAGGAATTCTCAGAAGATTCTGGTTCAGCCAAGAAGGGCGGAAAAATCGGTTTGATTAGTGGTTTTGATATGGAACCGGCTTTTACGGATGTCCTGTTTGCCTTAAAAGAAGGTGAAGTCAGCAAACCAGTGCAAACATCATTTGGTGTACATCTTATTAAACTTAATCGTATTCAGGGTGCTCAACGTGATGTGAGTCATATCTTGCTTAATATTGATGACAAAAAACTGCGTACTCGTAGCTTCGAAGAAGTAAAAGCGGATATCGAAAAGGAATTTCGTGACAATGCAGCAGAACGTCGCTTTGG
>JALTKS010000098.1 GCA_027006175.1 Gammaproteobacteria bacterium | reverse complement strand
AATGCCGTCGGTAAAATCACAGATGAATCCAAAAAAGCCGCCTTAACTTCCGCCGCTTTTTCACGCGCAGGCTTACCCCTCACCAATATTATGAACGCCGGTGCAAACGCCATTGCACATCAACGCGAAGAGAAACGTCGCTTAGGATTAATTGATGAGGCCGGAATAAAATCGGCAGCCGATTATAAAGATCAACTGTTTCAGTTAAGTGAAGCGTTTGCCGGTGTGCGCAATGTGATAGTGAGTAAAGTGCTGCCCGTGTTTAACGTGTTGATTGGTCGCCTGACTAGTCTCATTGTAAAGATGCGCCCACAAATAGAACAATGGGCAAAAGGCTTTGCACAAAATCTGCCACAACGCTTACAAAAAATAGGGCAGGGCTTTAAGCAAATGCTCGATGGCATAAAACCCCTCATTACCTTTGGGCGTTGGTTAAGTCAAAACGTCGGGTTGATGAATGCGGTTCTCGGCGCACTGGCTGTCATCATTGGTGGCTCGCTGGTTAGTGCATTGTGGTCAGCGGTGTTAGTGATAAAGGCATTAGGTTTAGCTATTCTTGCCACGCCGGTGGGCTGGATACTGGCAGCGATAGCCGCGATTGCGGCAGCGGTGTTTTTAATTATAAAAAACTGGGAACCGATTAAAACTTTTTTTATAAACCTTTGGCGCGATATTACGAACACCTTTTTTACGAGCGTAAAAAACATCAATGGTTTTTTTAATAATCTCTGGGACGGCGTGGCCATGTTATTTGATAACGGTATTAAAACGCTAAAAGATAAACTCTTATCCATTACCGATATTTTACCCGACTTTGTAAAAGATCAACTCGGTCTGGAAGCAACTATAGCCACTAACCTGAATGCCAATCAAATCGGCAGCCAGTTGAATCCATCGCAAACGCGCAGTGAATCCACCATCAAAGTGCAATTTGAAAATGCCCCCAAAGGCACACGGGTGGAATCCCTTTCGGATAACAACACGGATCTTAATTTAGATTTAGGCTTTTCAATGGTGACCCCCTAATGGCATGGCGTGATGAATTACAGGCGGCGAGTTTTAAGGGCGCATCATTTAAAACAAACTCATCGGATCTGCAAAGTGGTCGACGGGTTGTTGAACACGAATACCCGCAACGCGATGTGCCTTACGGTGAAGACTTAGGGCGACAAGCGCGCCGTTTTACGCTGGATGCGTTTGTGCTAGGAGCCGATTATCTAACACAAAAAAATGCACTACTGGATGCATGTGAAAGCGAAGGGCCAGGGGAACTCATTCACCCCTACTATGGTTCGCGTCAGGTGCTATGCACCTCGGTGCGTATTCGTGAGGCGATTAATGATGGCGGGGTGGCGCGTTTCTCACTCACCTTTAATGAAGCAGGCCAACAACAATTTCCAAGCGCGACCACGGACTTACCGGCGGCGGTTGCAAAGGCAGCAGACAATGCTCTGCAATCAATGGTGGAATCATTTGCGGAACAGTTCAGTGTGCTGCAACAACCCCAGTTTGTATTAGATCAGGCGGTGGCCTTTATGGATGCGTCCATGTCACAAATGCAAACCATCGCGAACCGTATTCTTAACCCGGTTGCCGATTTGCTGCAAAGCATCAATGATTTAAAAAACGGGGCAGGTAACCTCATAGCCACACCGGGGCGCATGGCCAATCGCTTTAAACAAACGCTGGGTGCCTTAACCGGGTCATTAAATCGCACCCCTGAATCCATTGCTGCATTACAAATATTAGTCACACAATTTATAGCCAATGACACCGCACCGGTTATTACCCCCTCTCGCAAACAGGCACAAAACAATCAACGCGCCCTCAATCAAATGGTGCAGGGCATGGCTTTAGTTGAAACGCTACGCCTGTCCAGTGATGTTGCGTTTGATAGTTTTGATGATGCCATTTCAGTGCGCGTTCAATTGTTAGCGCGTGTTGATGTGTTGGAACTGGAGGCATCGGATGCTGTGTTTTTAGCGATGCAAACCCTGCGCAGTGTGTTTAGTCAGGCCGTGCCAAAACCGGATCAGTCATTGCCTCGGATCGTTGAGTATGTGCCGGTGCAAACCTTACCCGCCCTTGTCATTGCTTATGATGTGTACGGTGATGCAACACGGGAGCTGGACATTATCAATCGCAATAAAAACAAAATAGCGCATCCGGGTTTTGTATCGGGTGCGGAGTCACTTGAAATTCTAGTGGGTTCATAACGATGTCGAGTGTTGTTTTATTCATTAATGGTCAGAAATACACGGGTTGGCAAACGGTGCAGATCACAAAAAATTTACAGGCGGTGTCGGCGGGATTTTCGTTAAGTGTTTCGGATAATACAAACAGTAGTGCGAACAGACAAACACAATCCGAATCCATTTTATCCATACCAATTTATCCGGGCGATGCCTGTGCCATTGAATTAAATGATCAGCGCATCATTACCGGCTACGTTGATAAAGTCAGTCCCTCGTTTGATTCAAGCCAGCACGGTTTAAGTATTACGGGTCGGGATAAAACCGGTGATTTAGTCGACTGTTCAATTTTGAATGCGCCGGGTGAATTTAACAAACTTAAACTGGATCGCATTGTATCCACCTTGTGTAAACCGTTTGGCATTGCGGTGCAGGTTAAAGCGAATGTCGGGGAGCCGATTGACGTGTTCTCAATTCAACCCGCAGAATCGGTATGGGAAGCGATTGAACGCGCCATGCGTTTGCGGGGTGTGTTGATTGTTTCCGATGGCTTTGGTGATGTGGTGATTGTTCATGGAGCGAATAAGGAAAAAAACAACCGAGCGGCCACCGCATTGATTCAAGGGATAAACATACTCTCTGCCAGCGGTGAATTTAACCACAGTGATCGCTTTAGTTTGTACAAAGTAGAGGCAACTGCCCCGTGGTCGGATGATCTGCCTGCTGAATGGGCCAATGCCATAGAAGGTGAGGCAAAAGATAAAAACATCTTACGTTACCGCCCCAAAATAATAAAAGCAGAAGCGGCGGGGTCAACTGCGCAGGCACAAATTCGTGCGGGGTGGGAAGCGGTGGTTCGAGCTGGGCGCTCGGGAACCTGTCAAATAACCACACCCGGCTGGACGCAGAGCAATGGTGAGCTGTGGTCGATTAATACCTTGGTGGCGGTTAAAAGTGACTGGCTCTCGATTAAGGGGGAT
>JALTKS010000097.1 GCA_027006175.1 Gammaproteobacteria bacterium | reverse complement strand
ACCTGAACATTATTTTTTGCTCTGGTTTTGCGTTTTTTATCAGTCTGGCGGCGGTTTTGTTTGCGTAAATCAAAGTGACTATTGGCAATGGTTTCACGCAGTGTTTCCAGGGTGGGGATAACCGATTGGCTATCCTGTCCGGAAAATAAAATACAGAATTCTTCACCACCATAACGAAAGGCTTTACCGCCTGACCCTGTTTTTGCCAGTTTGGATGCGACCATACGTAATACCTGATCGCCAATATCATGCCCGTATTTGTCATTAAATTTTTTAAATTTATCAATGTCGAGCATCGCAATGGCATATTTGTTACCCAGTTTAAGCATTTGTTCGTTTAAGGCGCGCCGTCCGGGTAAGTTAGTGAGTTGGTCGGTATAAGCCATGCTGTGGCTTTCCTGAATAATGGCGATTGCAAACATCAGGCTGATGGCGGTGGCAAAACTGATCAGCATATTGGGGTCAAGGTGGAATTGCAGCATCACCAGACTGCCGGTTAACGCACCGAAGGAAATCGCCGTTGCTGTTGATGGGCTGGAAAAAAGTCGACCATATAAAATAAGAATAACGACAGCGTTACTCAGCAGAGCAAGTTGAGGAATATGTGTCCAGCTACTGAAGCGGGCATCAAAGAGTTCTATATTTAAAATTCGGGTAATGTCAGCCGGATAAAAACGATAAAGAAGATAGATGGCCATTACCTGAACCAGTAAGAATAAAAAGCGCCCACTGCCACTGAGTGTGAGCATGCCTCGCTCACGTATTAGCGAAAAAACAAGTAGATTGAGAGGCAGCAAGAATGCAGCAGCCTGAAAACTGATCGCACTCAATCCTGTGCTGATATCGGGTAACACCCAATACAGTAAACCGTAACCGAGTAAAATACTGAGAAGCGAGAAAAAATACCGACTGCGATTAAAACGCAGACAAAGCATCAGTGCCGGTAGTCCAATAATAAGTGGTAGCAACGGCGTAATAAACGAGCTGGCAATCGCCGGTTTGGCAAGCTCAGCAGCGAACAACGCCGCCGCAATTAACAGTGCAAGTGGAACAAGTAATGGCAAAAAACGTTTAATCATCTGTTAGCGGGGTGAGCGCAACGCTGTCAAACAGAATCCCGTCCCAGCCAGTTGACATGAAGTTTCGGATATTAGCGTGATCGCTTGCCTCAGGATGCTGTAATACATCGTCACGGTAGTATTGGCCAAAACAGGCAAGCGTCTGTTCTTTGCTCAGACCCTGTAATTGTGCAAAAGCAAAAATCTTGCAAGAGCCCGCATTGCTGCCCGCTTCATTGAGCGTAGCACCATTCTTGAAACGCGTTGGCTGGTAATGATAACTGGCATCAATGGTGTCGATCACGTCCTGAAATTCAACTTGTTGCGGTGCGTTTTCAAGTAGTGCTAGTAATTCTTTAAGCGGCATCAATATTTCCCGGGTTGTTGATAGATGCGTCTATGTTACGACAGCTTAACAATTTGTGAATCATTTATTTTTGCCTTGCCGTAACTGGTACAATGCCGCGCATGATTACTTTTCAACAACTTTCGCTGCGCCGAGGTGTGCGCGAATTACTCCATGATGTCACGTGTACGATTCATGCAGGGCAAAAAGTCGGTATTACGGGGGCAAATGGCTGCGGTAAATCGAGTTTGTTTGCCATGATTCGTGGTGAATTACATCCCGATGCGGGGGATATATCCATTATCCCCGGTACTGTCATTGCCCATGTAGCGCAGGAAACACCGGCGACCGATGTGGCGGCAATCGAGTATGTATTGGATGGCGACAGTGAGTTGCGCCGAATCGAACAACAGATAAAACAGGCGGAACAACAGCATGACGGTGAGCGCCTGGCCGAATTATATGTGTCTTTTGATGTGATTCATGGTCATACCGCTCGCAGTCGTGCCGGTCGTTTGTTGCATGGTCTGGGATTTACCGCAGAACAGGAAAACACCTCAGTGACACATTTTTCAGGTGGTTGGCGAATGCGTTTGAATCTCGCGCAAGCCCTTATGTGTCGTTCAGATTTATTGCTTCTAGATGAACCGACTAACCATTTGGACCTGGATGCCGTGATTTGGCTGGAAAGCTGGCTGCGAAATTATCAGGGAACCTTGTTACTGATTTCGCATGATCGCGATTTTCTCGATCAAGTCGCCACCCATATTGGACACATCGATCAAACAAGCTTGAATTTACACACCGGCAACTATTCAGCCTTTGAAGTGCGCCGCGCAGAACAGTTGTCGCACCAACAAGCAGCCTATGCACGGCAGCAGCGTGAAATTGCACACATGCAAAAGTTTGTGGATCGCTTCCGCGCCAAAGCCACCAAAGCGAGACAGGCACAAAGCCGCGTCAAGGCACTGGAACGGATGAAAGTCATTAATCAGGCGCATGTTGATTCGCCGTTTGATTTTTATTTTCGTGAACCGGATGAATTACCGAATCCGTTAATCAAAATGCAGCAGGTGTCAATTGGTTATGATGACACAGCGATTATCGAAAAAGTAAAATTAATGATTGGTCAGGGTGACCGGATTGGTTTATTAGGTCATAACGGTGCAGGTAAATCGACATTAATTAAGTTTCTGGCAGGTGAATTAAAAGCCCTGTCGGGCAAGAGTCAGTTCGCGAGCGCAATTAAAATTGGCTATTTCGCGCAGCACCAATTAGAACAACTCGATCCACAAGCCAGCCCGCTGCTGCATCTGCAGCGGATTGATAAACAAGCCAGCGAACAAGACTTGCGCAATTATTTAGGTGGTTTTGCTTTTCATGGCGATATGGCAAAGACGGTAATTGAGTCATTCTCTGGCGGTGAAAAAGCGCGTTTAGTGTTGGCGTTGTTGGTTTATCAAAAACCAAACTTATTATTACTTGATGAGCCGACCAACCACCTTGATTTAGAAATGCGTCATGCCTTATCAGTTGCCCTGCAAGAATTTGAAGGCGCATTAATTGTGGTTTCGCATGACCGGCATTTACTAAGAACGGTAACAGATACCTTGTTACTGGTTGCTCACGGTAACGTGGAACCCTTTGATGGTGATTTGGATGATTATCGTCAATGGTTAAAAGATCAAAACCGCCAACAAGCCAGCACTAAAGTAACAAGCAATGCGCCAACCCAGGATAACCGCAAGCAGCAAAGACAAAGTGCCGCAGAGCTACGTAAACAGACTCAGCCATTACGAAATAAAATCAAGAAGTATGAAAAGTTGATGGACAGTTTATCGGAGGATAAGCAGCAATTAGAACA